>NZ_BBBJ01000004.1 GCF_001316005.1 Vulcanisaeta distributa JCM 11217 | reverse complement strand
GGCTCACGCCATTTATGTACACGAGATTCCCCCCCCTAAACCATATAATCGGCCAAATAACGACTTGCCATATTTGGTTCGTGTTCATCTCTGGGTAACCTTTCTTATTAATCGAGCCGTCAGTCATCAACAGCCCGCACTGCATTGCCCTTAGCTTGTTTTCGCCGAATTGCTTTGGCACGGCTATGTGAGTGCCCTTGAGACCGGTGAATATAATTTCTATCGTTGTGCTTCCCGACTTAGCCATCCTCGCCACCTCAATAGTTAGGTTCTCCGTGTATAGGTGGACTGCAAATGACTTGCTATTGTCAAATGGGTCACCGCTAACGGCTACATTAGCTTCGCCCTTTCTCAATTTCTCAATAAGCTCCTCGAGCTCTCGCTTGTAGGTCTTAAGCCACTTCTCGCGTGCTCTCTCGGCTAGCCTCAGCATCTTCTCTCCGATGTCATGCATCGCCTTCCTCAGGTTAGTGATGGTTTCGTCATTGTTTTCCTCAATCTTCGACTTGATTTCTTGTAGCCAACTACTCAAGGCTTTGATTGTCTCATCGAATGGCGTTGCCGAGTCACTTAACAAGATTGATTTGTGCTTCTCTACTCGGTTTAGGAACTCGTTGATTAGCCTCATTACTTCCTCAATGACCCCCCCTGGGTCATTGACTGACTCGCCGCATTCAAGCCTTCTCGAGCCCCTTGCCTTAACTCCCCAGCAGATCCTTGGTTTAACGACTTCAAGAGCCATGAGACATCCATGGATTGACTCCCAACGAGGCTAATAAGTCACTGCCGAACCAGTGCTGAATGGGCTTAAGCAGGCGATTGAAAAGAGAGGCTGCGAGCAAAGTCATGCATGTAATAACGAGCGATGGTCCGAAATCCGTTAGAATGAGGTACGTGTATGGTGATGAGGTTTATGAGCGGGAAATAACCCTAAGCAGGACAATGAGGTTCATAGTCGAGTTATTTAGGGATTCATAAGAGCTGGCCATGGGTTGGTCCCTAGCATTGAGTTCAGCGACGAGAAAGCCAATCGCCAAGAATACGGCCAAGTAAAGGGCATCAAAGCCATGTAGAGAGCGCGACATAATTAAGGGTAACATCGACATCGGCAACGCAACCATGGCGCTCTAACGAGGTGACTGGGAACAAACACGCTAAAAAGGCGATATGGATTGAGCACGCGGGTTAAAGCCAACAAAAACCAAAGCCCCCCCAACCCACCAAACAAAGTTCTCCCAAACCCAGGGAACAGAAAACAATATACGATACAATTCACCTGGTGGCGTTTTCATTCACTGGGTTCTTTATGACGTGCCGCCCAATATAACGGAATTGCCCCCCCAGGGCATTCCAGCTCAATACTACGTGCCTGGCATTGGTTATCAGGGTATTAATGATTTTGGTAAGGTTGGTTATGGCGGGCCATGTCCACCGCCCGGTCCTCCACATGAGTACGTGATAATAGTCCTGGCTCTAAACAGGGAGTTACCGCCATCGAGCGAGAGCGATTTTGACTTAGTAAGGTCTATTAATGTGAGTGATGTTGTTGGTTATGGAGTTTTAATTGGGTATTATGGCGGTTAACCAACCAGCTGCTTAATACTCTCTAGTTTCTTCTTCAATTCCTCATTTTCAGCCTTCAGCCTGTTGTTCTCATTCGTTAACTCATTCACCCTATTCTCAAGCTCCTTAACCCTATTTGCCAACTCATCCCTCTCCCTCCTCAGCCTATCAACATCCTCAGCGCCAGCCCCCCCCGCCGTAATGCCGAGCTCCTTGCATTTCTCGGCAACCCTATCGCTCCTAATCCAATAAATAACCTGGGTTGATTCCTTATCCCACCTAAGCTCGCCGGTCTCGATATTGAGCTCGAGCGTCGTCGATATCACAAATACGTCACCCCCCCTCTCGAGCTTATACTTAGGAACTATCTCATCAAAGAACCACCTCTTCATGGATTCAAAGACTTCATCAAGTGAATCCTTGAATCCCTGGGAATTCCTAATATTATTGAATAACTCATTGGCCTTATCCTCAGGGAATTGCGACCTAAGACTACCACCAATGGCTCCGAAGAGCAGCCTAAAGAAGTCTGGCCTGCCCTCCCTACCGTACTTACCAAATAATCTTGCTGCCGAGGTTTTGCCCGTAACCCACCTAATCTTTAGGACATTACCCTTAACAAGCTCTGCTGTCGCGCCTCCTCTCTCAATTTCCTCCTCACTACCAACCTCCTCCCTTCTCTCTTCGCCACTCATACACTAAATAAATAACTAATTTCTAATAAAAACCTTTCACCACATACTCATTAGTTATATATTTAGTTTTACCGTGTCTATATGATCTACGGAACATTTCTACTAATTAACTTTTTAAACAATTGTTTAAAGAATTAATTAAATGCGTGCAGGCAGGAGACTCGCTAAGGTTGATGAGCAATTAGAAGCCGTTGAGCTGCTAAATTCAGCAAAGTCCATTTATAACCTCTCGTATAGGGAGTTATCGCAGATACTGAGCATACCGGAGAGCTTGCTTTGTAGGTATGCCAATGGTGATTTATTACCGTCATTAGACACCGTTGGAATAATTAAGGAGAGGTTGAGACCCATGCTTGACCTGACGGAGGTTTTGAGGAGGAATGTGGTGATTAAGGATGGGTTTATTGATCTAAATAATGTATTATTTAATCCATACATCCTCAGACTTTATCAAAGGAGGGTTAAGGACCTATTCTCAGACCTACCGGTTAATAAGGTATTAACGGCGGCCACGGATGGAATACCCCCCCTATCGGTAATGGCGTCGTACGCATTAAATGCCAGGTTAGCCATTGCCAAGCAGTATAAGGATGTGGCTTCGGAGGACTTCTACGAGGTTAGTTACATAGTTGACTCACCACCGCGTAGAGTATCCCTATACCTACCGAGGCATTTACTTGAGAGGGTGATGATGTTTTGATCGTTGATGATATCGTGAGGACAGGCAGAACATTGAATGCGTTAATCGAGCTAGTAAATAGTGCGGGAGCCAGGTTGGTGGGTGTTTCAGTATTGATCTCTATGAGTAAGTCTTGGATTGATAAGTTAAGAGATAGGAATGTACGTGTTGATGTTATCCTGGATTTGAGCGATTTGAGGAGTTGAAATTGAGAATAAATTATTAAATTATCACGATTACACACAACATAATGATTATGAATTATGAAACGGTAATTGTAATAATATACCTCGTGGTAACGATAGCATCGTTTTACCCAATAATGTACCAATTAATTATTATTAAAATGGCTAGAAATATTCATGAAGATAAGGCAAGGGGGGGGAATCAATTCAGGGGGGGCTGGAGGGAGGGTATTCCTGGTAATTCCCGTTAAATCTGAGCCGCTGGACCTCGTGGAAGTCTCCATGAGGAGGTTAGCATCCTTACAACCTGACCTCAATGTAATTTATATCCTCGATAATTACGATGATAGTACCTTAAATGTAATAAGGGCATTAGGTAATAAGTATGGCTTCAGGGTAATTCATAGGGAAAAGCCGAGTGGTTATAAGGGTGGTGCATTGAACCATGTAATTAGGAGGGCTGATATGAGGGACGGCGACTACATGCTTGTACTTGATATAGACTCAGTAATGAACCGAGAAACCATTAATGAATTACTCAAACACATTAATTCAGCAAGCGCCGTAGTCCCTCACTGGGTTGCCAGTAATGGGAACGACTCATTACTCGCGCGTGGACAGTGGATTGGTTACCTACTCTTCTTTAGGGTTTTGAAGGCTCTCAATGAATTGATTGGCTGGGTGCCAATACTTGGTAGTGGTTCCTTAGTAAGCATTGGTGCGTTGAGGAGGGTTGGTTATTGGCCTGAGGATGTTCTTGAGGATGTGGAACTTGGCGTGAGATTCTTCATCAATGACTTAAGGGTTACATACGCCGATAATGCCTTTGTTAACGTGGAGGTCCCCATTAATTATACTGGATTCCTTAGGCAGCAGTTGAGGTGGAGCTTTGGTGTTGGTAGGGTTGTTAGGAAGTATTTTTGGCAGGTTATGCGTAAGAGGCATGGCGCCACGGTACTACTTTACCTGGGGGGGCAGTATTTTGCCTATGTTCTTCAATTAACTTCGATACTCATGCTCGTGGCCATGAATATTGCCGGAATAAGCATTCCCCTCTGGGCATTTGTTGCATTATTAATATTGGTTGTGTTACCATTACTGATGTACCTATACTCACTACTAATGCTTGATAGGGAGTTTGGCGGTGATCCTCGTAGAGACATCTTCGCGATCAATAGCGCAAACCTAGCCTTCATAATGGCATTACCCAGGATAGCCGCTGCAAACCTAATGGGCCTACTTAATATTGGCAGAATTGAGTGGATACCAACGCCAAAGGGTTCCCGTAAGTGGGTCAGGGAGAGCATTAATTTATTACCGGAGTACTTAATGACTGTTTTAGTGATCACAGCATTCATACTCTCCATAATACACCTCAACCTAACCAACATACTTATCACCCTACCATACCTGGCAGGATACGTGAGAGGACTATGGAGGATACTCAACGGTACATTATGACCTAAGACCCTAAATAATCAAGTATTCCTCCGCCTCCCTCACCTTTGCCGAGTAGCGTCTTCACCTTTCTCAAATCCTCCTCAATGACGCTCCTAAGCCTCGGATTATACAACGCGGCGGCTGGATGGTAAGTTGGTAAAACCTTAACACTGAGATCACCAAGCCTTGCATTGAACACCTTACCCCTAATACTGCTTATATTGGATACAGACTTTTCAGGATAACCAGCCATTGTTAATATCTCCCTGGCACTATGCCTTCCTAGGCATATGATTATCTGAGGCTTAATCATTAATATTTGAGTGACTAGGTATGGCCTGCACGCCTCAATCTCGTCAGGCTCAGGATCCCTATTGTTAGGTGGCCTGCACTTAACGACGTTCGTTATGTAAACATCCTCCCTCCTAATACCCACGCTACTCAATAACTTAGTTAGTAACTGACCTGCAGCGCCAACGAATGGCCTACCCTCCTCATCCTCCTTCTCGCCAGGTGCCTCGCCAATTATCATTATCCTAGCATTTAAGGGACCCTCCCCCCCAGGTACAACCCTCCTCCTTGATGAATGCAATTTACACTTAGTGCAGTTCAGCATTAGGTGGACTAACTCGTCGTAATTCGCAACGTTTATCTTAATCTTAATAATGTCCATGCTAATCCCTTTGTTAGGAAAATAAAAAATCGTTTTAATTTATTTTTTAATTAAATGGCAATTCAAGAACACGCTTAGGTTATTATATTGCCCTGCTCGTCAACCTTAGCTATAACCTTCCTAGCAACCTTGCCGGTGGGAAGCCTGAACAGTGCCATTACGAAGCCCTTCCTACCCTTAGGCTGAACCTTCCAAACCTTCGTAGGCTTAAGCTTGTACTTGTTACCTTCATACTCTATTTCATACTCCTTCTTAGCCAGGTCCTCCAGCTTTACCATACATTGTCTTTTATTTAACGCTGGTTTATAAATATATCGCTTTAGAAAGAGCCATAAAAATAAAATGATAAAAAGAGGAGAAACAAAAACAAGAAATAATACAAACATAAAAAGGTAAATTTTTATCTATAAAGTCCATGATTATGATAAGGTCTGAGTATTATTTTCTATTCTCCTTAATAATCAGGAATTACGTTAATTATTATTAAAAATTAAATAATGGCAGTAATAGCTCGAAAAGCTTACTGCTTCTCCTCAGCCTTCTGCTCAGCACCGCCACTAAGCTTTTGAACTTCCTTATCGCTAAGTGGTATGATGGGGGGGCCCTCCTTCCAATCCTTTGGGTATACAAGGACCGCGTTTACCTGGACTATCTGATCGCTTATTGTATTGCCCCCCCTAACGAGCTTCCTCTTCCTCATGCCATGCTTCTCAGGGTGATAGCCAACGCCCTCGCTCATTAGCAGGTACTTCTTAACAGCACCCTCGATATTTGGCAACATTGGGGGGGCACCATCAACACCACTACCACCCGTAATCCTTATCTTAAAACCAGGCGGCAACTCAAAGACCTCCTTAATCACTCCACCATCAACCTCATCACCAATCCTCAAACCCACAAACCTTTGGGCAACTGGGTCCTTAACCTCAAACTGCTTAGCTCTCCCACTCATTGGGTCACTAAGTACTAACTTAAACGTTGGCATCGACTTGAACGTAGATAGGGGCTATTAAAATACTTCTATCATTATGAATAACGACCTAGTAATACGAAACGTCAAGATTTTTGAAATATTTATTTAAATATTGACAATTTTTCACTAATAAGTCAACTGGATATTGTGATTTATTACATTCAATTCCTCAGCTTTTATAGGCCTACATAATTCTTTATCCATTATAATTATCGTATCGTAATTAACGGCATAAATTGCATGAATATGAATATCCTTATTTTAACGTAATAATTCCTATTTTTGACAACTTAATGTTTAAAAAGAGGCAATAATTGCGAAAAGTGGTGATAAAATGTCAGATATAATATATATAACCGCACCTCTCTTCTGGGGGGGAGTTCTGGTAGGGTTTACTATAGGCGCCCTGGCCGAGGCTGGGGCATAGCTAACCCTGAAACCCTAATAAGGCTAGCTAAGTGGGAAGATAGGCTATTCGTATCCTGCATCGCCCTAGGTGTTGGTATCGGCTCAATAATACTATTCGGCTTATACGCGGCTGGTATAGGCATGCACTGGGGGGGTCCAAAGGGCTTGACTCCAGTAACTGACATTGTTGGCGGCGCTTTATTTGGTATTGGCTTAGCCATAAGCGGCTACTTCCCAGGTAGTATATGGATGGCGCTTGGTGAGGGTAGGAGAGATGCAGTATTTGCATTGGCTGGAGCAATCTTAGGCGCAGCTACCTGGACTGCTCTTTACCAGACGCCTGTTGGTCTATGGATGCACAATGTAATTGATTTAGGCCCCCCCAAGATACTGC
Source organism: Vulcanisaeta distributa JCM 11217 (assembly GCF_001316005.1). Classification (GTDB taxonomy): domain Archaea; phylum Thermoproteota; class Thermoprotei; order Thermoproteales; family Thermocladiaceae; genus Vulcanisaeta; species Vulcanisaeta distributa_B. The sequence goes on along the minus strand of NZ_BBBJ01000004.1, from coordinate 185,128 downwards.
TATGGAACGCTAAGCCACCCTACATTATGGGCATCTCCCCCCCACTGGCCCTATTTGGCATTGCGTGGTCTACGGCATAATAATGATGCTGATAGCCTACTTCTTACCAAGGTTTAAAGGCGGCAAGAGGTCATGCATAATGAATGCCCTTGGCAGGGCTGCCGCTAGGGTAGGTGTAACTAAGATTAAAGTTGGACCAACCGAGCTTGAGGCTAAGAAGATGGAGGATACTAGGAATTACCTAACTGAGGGCGGCTTACCCTATAAGAAGGGTTCGTTCGCTTGGAAGATTAACAACTATTATGCGGTTGAAAGTAATATTTATGCATGGTTCATGGTGCTGATAGGCGCCTTAATAGCCATAGCCGTCATCTTAGGCATAATATTCCATCAGATATTCGGTGAATCCACTACTGATAGCTGGATAGCCGGTTACTTATTCATGCCCAGCTTTAGGTATAGCCAAATAGTGTTTAAGACTATTGGCTGGGAGCCACTAAGTGATATAGGCACATTCCTAGGTGCATTCTTCACGGCTGTGCTAGTTACTAAGAGGTTCACTGCCTTTAAGCCTGTCATACCACCAAGCTGGAGGAATAGGTTTGGCAATAGCTGGACTAAGAGAGCTCTTGGCTCATTCATAGGGGCTTACCTAATGCTGTTTGGCGCTAGAATGGCCGATGGCTGTGCCTCTGGCCATATACTGAGCGGCTGGCTTCAGATGGCTGATAGTGGTTTATTATTTGGCATAATGGTCCTCCTCTTCGCCATAATCACAGCTAGGCTGTTATACGGCAACACACCCAGTGAAATGAGCTATAGGGGTACTGTTGATGAGAAGGCTACTGAGGAATGGGTTGCTAAGCTAGACAAGAACTACAAGTACATAGCCGCTGCAATGGTCATAGGCGTCATAGCCACAGTGCTGGTCGCAGCCTTTGCCACAGGCTTCAGCACAACTTACGCCATACCACCAAACGCAGTTGCACTCACCGCAATAATACCAATACTTCTATTACTAGCCATAACAGCTTACTACTCGCAGACCCCAATGACCGTCGATGGACAGGTGGTACAGAACTACGAACCATTACAAACAGCACAGGAATCTAAATAAGTAAATTTAAATAATAATCTATTTACGATTATTTCAAAATTTAATTTTTCTTTTTCCTCTTCTTAATCCTCATTATTTATCTCAATCATGACTGGTACGTGGTCAGAACCCTCCACATCGCTTAAAACCTCAGCCTTAGTGACCTTATTCCTCAATTCCTCGCTAACTATGCAATAATCAATCCTCATTGCCCTCCATCTCTCTCGGTAGCTACGCCACGTAAATACCTTCGCGCTTGGGTGTAGCTCTCTGAAAGTATCTATGAAACCCTCCTTAAGGAATTGATTAAGCCAAGCCCTCTCCTCAGGGGTTAAGCCAGGGTGTTTCTCATCCCAGAATGAGGAATCAATCCTGTCCCTAGCTATGTTGAAATCCCCCCCGCACACAATCACAGGCTTCCCACTCCTTAGATTAACCAAAAACCTCTCAATGGCGGTGCAGAAGGACATTTTGAAGCTCAGCCTGCTGAGGTCGTCACCGGCCCTTGGAAAGTACGCGTTAACGACATAGAAGTCGTTAAACTCGACCGTAATCACCCTACCCTCGGCATCAAACTCCTTAATACCAAGGCCCTTAATAATGGAGATGGGCCTTATCTTCGTGAGCGTCATAACGCCTGCGTAGCCTTCCTCTCGGCGGGGGGGAATGGATATGCCTCATAGCCCAAGCCCATTATCGTTAGTGGCACATCGCCTAAACTCCTAATCTCCTGAAGTAGAACAACATCATAATTACCCATACTCAGTAACCTATCGAGCGAGCCCTTCCTCATTATACTCCTTAAACCATTAACGTTCCAGGAAATAATCCTCATTTTATTTAAGTTAATTCAATGATTTGGATTTAAGCACTTACTTACTAAGCACGTCCTTATACTGATCCCTAAGCACCTTCTTATCTATCTTACCAGTGCTCGTTAATGGTAACTCCTTCACGAATATCACCTTGTCTGGTATCCACCACTTCGGTATCTCACCCCCCCTCTCCACAAACTGCATCAGGTAACTCCTAATCTCATCCTCAGTAAGCCTACCCTCATAGCCAGGCTTGGGCACTATAATGGCCACAGGCCTCTCACCCCCCCACTTCTCATGGGGCACGCCTACAACGGCGACTAGGTTAACGCCAGGGTGCGTGCTTATTAAATCCTCAAGCCTAAGGCTCGGTATCCACTCACCACCGCTTTTGATCACGTCCTTAAGCCTATCAGCGATCTTAACGTAATTGTCAGGGAACCAAACCGCCGCATCCCCCCCTGTGTGAAACCAGCCGTTGCGCCATGCATTCCTCGTCTTCTCAGGATCACCAATATACTCCTTGAACAACCAAGGAGCCCTAACCGCGATTTCACCAATGGTCTTACCATCCTTTGGAACATCTCTATCCTGCTCATCAACAACACGCAACTGAACAAGAGGTATCACAATCCCAGTCCTTAGGTAAATCTCGTTCTTCCTCTCAGGCGGTAAATCCCTATGATCAGGCCTTAAGTAGGCGATGGTAAGTACCGGCGCTGTCTCGGTCAAACCATAACCGCTTATTACAGTCATACCCCCCCTCGCCTGGGCGGCCTTTAACAAGCCCTCAGGTAATGCCGCACCACCAACTATAAACTTCAACCTACTAAGATCGTACTTAGGCGAGTCTGGGTGGTTTAGTAGATTGTAAAGTATCGTTGGTACACCTGCCGATAATGTGATCCCCCCCTCCTCATGTATTAGCTTGAGTATGTGACCCCCCCAATCAAAGCGGCCTGGATACACAATCTTCCTATGACCACCAAGCATTGTTGACCACGGCCAACCCCATGCATGGACATGATACATGGGCACCAAAACCATAGCAACATCATCCTGTGAGGCATTTATGGGCGGGTTCTTCACGGCGAGCGCCGTAGATAACGTATGCAACACTAACCCCCCCTATGGGTGTGATACCCTCCCTTGGGCAGTCCTGTTGTTCCAGACGTGAACATTAATGTGGCTGGCGTTCTTTCGTCTATTTCAGGGAATTCCTTTAGTGGTTCGTGTTTTAGGAGTTCCTCGTACGGTATCATCTTAACGCCGTAATCCTGGCTCGGCACCTTACCCCTATCACTCATATAAATAACAGCCTTTATGCTCTTGACATTATCAAGAATTGGTTTCAGCAATGGCTCGAAATAATCGATATTTACAACGAATACCTCAGGCTTAGCAACACCCATTGTATATATGATCTCCTTAGGGGCAAGCATTGCGTTGACCGTGAATAGGGCAACGCCAATGCTTGGGACCGCGTAGTAAAGGTCTAGGTACCTAAGGGTATTCCACTCAAGCACCGCGACCTTACTACCCAGCTCCCAGGCCTTGCCCGGCTTTAGGTCTAGGTCCATTAAGGCGGCTGCGACCCTTCGAACCCTATCCGCAAGTTGCGTGAATGTGACTGATGTCCTGGAGCCGCCAGGGGGCCAATAAACAATCTCATTATTAGGAAAGGCAGTGGCTGCATAGTCAAGTATCTTGTCTATTGTCAATTGAAAGTCGTAGAAAAAGGACTTAACCTCCTCGGACGGCATGTCAGTGATTCCTATTCATGATTTATAAGACTTCTGGATATAACTCATATATAGAAATATATACATTAAAACTTAAAATTTAAGTAAACCAGTGTAAAAATTATGAAAATAACAATATTAGTGGATAACTACGCAACACAACTATCCTCATTAAGTAGGAGGTTGTTGAGTGAGTGGGGGGGTTCGCGGCGTATGTGCATGACTATAAGATATTATACGATACGGGGGGGCTTACAGGGACGGCCTTACTAAATAACATGAGGCATTGGGCATAGACTAATGAGCCAGAGTACCTAGTAATCAGCCATAGGCATATCGACCACACAGGCGGTGTCAAGGCATTTCTAAACGCCAGATCAAAGCCCATAAAAATGATCGCACACGCCAACCTATTCACGAAAGCCTACGCCACCGGTGAAGGCGGTAAGCTCGAGGACATAAGCGTGGATTTCACGAGAGAATACCTAGAGAGTAAGGGTGTTGATTTAGTATTGATTAGGGAACCCTATAGAATAACTAATGAAGTTATTGTATCAGGTGAGATACCCAGGAAGTGGGGTCCTTCGCATATTGGCGCGGTTACTGATGAGGTGCCTGATGATATGGCATTATATATAAAGCACCCAAGTGGATTGATAGCAATTACTGGCTGTGGGCATTCTGGAGTTGAGAATATTGTGGAGTATGGATTCCAGGTAACTGGGTTGAGTAAGCTATACGCAATTATTGGTGGGCTTCACTTCATGGGATTAAGCGAGGACAGAATTAAACAGGTAACTAACTACTTAGTCAGCAAATCGCCTAGTATTGTCGTGGGTACGCACTGCACGGGTATCCTAGGCATTGCGGCATTATACAATGCCTTGCCCAAGGCAACCAGGCTTGGCGGTGTTGGTTTAGTTATTGAGCTTTAATAATGTTTTAAATTAGCCTTTGATTAAAATTACTGAGGGATGTCGATTGATCTTCTGGAGCGTGGGATTGTGTATATTCGCTGGTCACTACTCATAATATCCGCTGATACCATTATTCTGGCATTATTATTACTTTTATCGCTGTTAATCACGCCCATGGCCGCGTACATATTCACGGTCGTGGTCTCCTACTTCCTCCTAATATCTACGGTAATACCATACGTACTCGTAGTGCTATTCTGGCTACTTGGGTTTAGGGACTTAATGCGCTATAGTGGGAGGTATTTAATGGGGGGGTTTGTTGGCTCGGTGATTATTACAGTGTCGTACTTCATGAACATAGCCTACATGGGCTACCTCATAGCTAATGAACTCGTGGGAAATGCCCTAATCCCTAGACCAATAATGCTGGAGCCACTCATCCTAATGTATAATAGGTATTTCATAGTATTTTCACTTTACCTACCGTTACCGCTATTCGTATCGTTAATCCTGGGAATCCTCGGATCCATCCTAAGTATGGTAACTCTATATAGGTTAGGTAATGACTTTAATGTGGCAAGGGTCAAAATCGGCGCCTTAATTACGATAATCGGTGTTTTAACGATAGAGGCGCCATTAATTGGCGGGTTGCTCATTAGTGCGGGCACCGCATTGTTAATGCTTGACCTGGGCAGGATACTTAATGAAATTAATGAAATTGATAAAGTGAATCAAGGCCACTAAGAATTTTAAGTCAGGGTTTGCGAATTATTGTGTGAATAAATCCGCAATTTTAATACTGGTCATTGGATTATTAATAACGTGGTTATTGACATCCTCAATAGGCATATTAATAAAGTTGAGCGAATCGAGGGGGGGTTCGCAGGGAAGTAGCTCATTAAATATTCATGTTGGTTTACCACAACCAGCGATAACATTACCGCCAATAAACTTAACAATACCACAACGAGTTAATGAAACCAGTAATGCGGAGTTGTACGTACCATTAATACCACTGCCGGTAATAATGCCAAACGTATCGATAAACATAACGAAATACCTAGCAGTAAGTGCGCCAAAGCCTTCTCAGGCATTAAGTGGTGGATCTCCAGGTACCTTAGGCTCACAGGAAGGCTTGGGGGGGAGTAGTCAGCAGTATGTGAGTAATACTGTGGTTCCATTAAGAATACCACCGCTGTTAATAATGATCGCTATCATCACCGCCATCGCGATTATCGGCATCAGCTCATTGGCAATAATAAGGAGAGAAATTCGCAAAAGTGATCAACCAGGTAACACTGCTAATGTCAGTGCAAGGATAAGCCCCCCCAGAATTAATGTAGGCCCAAAAAACGGTGATGAGGAGTTCCCTAAATTCTCAAGGAATATTGAGTTACTCCCTGGAGAGACCGTGAAGAGGCTTAGTGGTTGGGGGGGTGGCAACGACATAATTGATTTAGGGATACCCAGGGATTTACCATTAATTTGGAGGTTCAATGACCCACTACCTATGATTGTCAGGAGTAATGCCCAGGTCGTGGTAACGAGGCCAGGCATTATCAGGGAGAGCTCGTTAATAATGCCTTCAAGGGGGGGTTGTTACGGCATCGGCATTAAGCTTGGTGATAGGGAGGAGGATCTATTCGTTAGGGCCGGTGATTATAGGGATGATGTTGTTAATTTTGTTAGATTGAACATAGGAGACCTCGCGATTAGGGATTCGGAAACCATTAGGGAGTTGATGAAGCGGTTGGTTAATGATGGCGTTATTAATGGTGATTGGGCATCAATTAATACGATTATTAAGTTATTTGAAAGGGTTAGGTATGGGCTTAGGGATGTTGATAGGAGTGATTATGAGGAATTCCTCAGGGCCTTGGGAAGGGTCTTTAGGGATGCCAGGGTGATTATTTGTGAGGGCGCGTCATGACTCAATTATTAGGTACGTAATTACGTACGTAATACTCGCATCACTTACATTACTAATGCTTCTAGTGAGACCCATTGGTATTTACCTAATTATTACAGTGATAATACCCGTAATAGCCCTAGTAACGACGATTTTGGTGAGCGATTTCGTTAAGTACCGTAGTAATGCCGCCGCGGATATACTTAGGAGGTTGGTGTCACCTTCGTTGTTCACGTACTTATTAATTGGGGGGGTTAACTTTCATACTCACTACTAATTACAGGGGGGGTACTCACTCATTATTGGTTATATCATGAATTTCCTAGCCCTGACGATAATCGGCATAATAATTAATAGGTACTCAACGAGCCAAATAACCTGGACAAGCCCCCATTGAGTTACTGCTTAAGTACTTATCATACTTCTTCATATTCCTTGGGCTTGGCTACCTATTCGGTGCCATTTACCTGCCGTTGTTTTACCCATTCGCGGCCATATCCATTACTTACTTAGTACTTGCCCCCCCAATAACAGTGCTTGGGTTACGTGGTATTAACGTTAAGGGAGTTATTGGAAATTCACGTCCATTAGCCCTTGCGGCATTTGGTATTGGTTTGCTGTATTCGTTGCTTTCAATTCCAAAACCATCGTCATGGAACCTATACATATTGATTACATTCATAATAATCGCCTCAATATCCATAATATACGCAGGCTATAGGCTATACCTCAGTGGATTGAGTGTTGTGGAGAGCATTGAGGAGGAATTATATGAAAGGCATAAGCGCGAGATTGAAGTCGTCCCATCACCCGAGTACTCACTCTTTGAGGAAGCTGTTAAAGAATTCATAACCAATGGGAAGAAGGATAAGTTAATTGCGTACCTGGTACATGAATTAACAAATGACGGCTTAGACTATGAAACAATCATTAATAGGCTCGATAAATTGATTAATTACTCAAGCGTAGCAACCTGCAGGAGGGTTAAGAGGAGGGTCCTTGAAATGGAGGTTAAGGAAAGGATAGATCTCGTTAATGAATTGCTCAATGAACTATTAAGCACCAAAAATACTAAATTTAACTCCCTTAATACTCAATCTAGGCCTGGTAATGAGTAAGGTCGGCATTGACTACGTAACGGAGAGGATAAGGGCCGTAATTAATGAAATAACTAGGTACTTTGTCGGCGATGAGGAGGTTCTCATGAAAATATTGGCTTCAATAATTGCTGGCGGTCACGTACTCATTGAGGACGTACCAGGAATCGGCAAGACATTTCTGTCAAAAATGCTAGCTAAAGTTCTCGGGCTTAGGTTTAGCAGGATCCAGTTCACGCCCGATTTATTGCCTAGCGACATCATTGGTACTAAGGTTTGGAGACCGGATAAGGGTAATTTCGAGTTGGTGCTTGGTCCAATATTCGCAAATTTCGTACTCGCTGATGAGGTTAATAGGGCTCCTCCTAAGGTTCAGTCTGCTTTGCTTGAGGCTATGCAGGAGGGTCAAGTAACAATTGAGGGTGAAACCATCAAGCTTCCACAACCATTTATCGTAATAGCTACTCAGAATCCTATTGAGCTTGAGGGAACATACCCACTACCAGAGGCACAACTAGACAGATTCATGATAAGAATAAAACTAGGATACCCGAGGGATGAGGTTGAGCTATTAAGGCGTAGGATTTCATGGCGTAGTAACGACCCAACACCTCAGGTAAGGGCTGTGTTAAACGGCGATGAATTACTATTGATAAGGGATTTCGTGGAAAGCAATGTCACGGTTAGCGATGATGTCATGAAGTACATAGCGAGTTTCAACGTTATTAGGAGGGATCCCAGGGTACTCGCTGGGCCAAGCCCCCCCAGGGGCTTGATGGCGTTGATGAGTATGGGTAGGGCCATGGCGGTCATTGATGGTAGGGATTACGTAATACCCGATGATATAAAGAGGGTTGTTATTGAGACTCTCGGCCATAGGATTGTGCTTAAGCCTGAGGTTGCCCTGGAGGGGGTCAGTGGTGAGGATATTGTTAGGGAGTATGTTGAGAAGATACCGATACCTAAATAGTGATTGTTAATGAGGGAAATCTCGAGAATACTCTTACTCCTTGTATTACTTCCAATGGTTATGGCCGTGATCGCTGTATTAACAACATCTAAACTTTACATCCTCTCTATACTCTTTCCCTTAATCACGTTAGTGATAGCCCTGAGCCTGAGCGATAAGCCCATAATATCGATAATCCTTAATACCGATAAGAGCGTTCTATACGTTGATGAGGAATTGAATATAGAATTAAACGTTAAGGTTCACGGAGGCTTCGGCCTATTAATAATCAGGGCACCACCAATTCCCAGTACCTCCATGGTTGAGGGCTTCGAATTAGTTAGGGGGGGCAATAACGTCCATGTCATCTTTAAGGGATTTGGCGATGTGAATAGGAGGTTTACGTACACATTAAGGGCCGTTAAAAGAGGCAACTATTCATTGGGTGGTATTGACTACGTGTACTATAATATCCTGGGGGGGGTTCACGAGCCGATTAAGGGCTTCATTAAACTTGAGGAGGGTGTTCAGGTAATACCTAGGATTAAAATTGTAAGGAGGGTTCTTGGCATAGTTAAGCCGAGGCAGGGACTGCCCAGGTACTCGCCGTCTAGGCTTGGGCCGTATTCTACGGAGTTTAGATCCGTGAGGAATTACGTACCTGGCGACCCCTATAAATTCATTAATTGGAAGGCGACTGCCAGGGATCCTAACCGTAGGATCATGGTTAATGAGTATGAGAGGGAGGGTCTTAGGACAACGATAATATTGCTAGACCTTGGTTGGTGGATGAGGTATGGGACTGTTGAGGATAATCCCCTTGAGTATGGGATATCCCTGACGCTATCCCTAAGTAGGGTGCTACTTAGGTATGGTTACAATGTTGGTCTTTGGACAATACCAATGGGCCCAAGGGTCATACCCAGCTCAGGAACTACGCAGTACTATAGGTTACTGAGGGAGTTAATGGTTGTGAAGGCGCTGCCCATTAAGGGCTATACCATGGACCCAGCCCTGTATAGGTTGATTCAGGAGACCGACCCAGCATTAATCATTGTAACGAACATGAACACGGAAAGTATTGGGACTATTACTACCCTACTTAATAAGTTACCATCAAGGGCCCTTATAATTGACATAGTGCCCGACACAATATTAATGAGGAGTTTAGTAAAGGGGTTGCCCTGTAATCAATGGGTTATTAGGAATAGAATGAAGTTATATAGGGCATTGCCGAGGAATGCAGGGTAATTACCTGGGACCCAGCCTGTGAGGGCATTGGCTCGTTAATAGCCAGGGTATCAACGTACCTAGGCAGGTGGTTATGAAATGAGGCAAGTCCTAGCCGCATTATCACTGGTGCTCCCCCCCGTGATACCCTTCATAGTATTAATGCTTAGTAGCCCATCAATTAGCCTAATATTAATTGCCATAACTCTCTCAATAGGGCTTATTGGACTTCTCATGGGCAATTTATCCGCCGAGTCCTGGGTAGCCCTAATAATGGCGTTGATAATATCAGTAATGTCACAGGGTTATGTACCGTACATTCTTCACATGGCGCTCATTCCATCTCAGGGCTTAACCGCATTTGATGGGTCAATAATCATCATAGAGTACTCATTAATACTGTCTCAACTCTATAATAACTACGTGAGGTACATGAGGGAATTCAGCAGTAGGGGGGGTTATGATAAGGACGAGGTTAACAATGCATTGAATAGCCTAATCAAGTGGATACTCACATTCCTAACAATATCCCTATTGGCATCATTTACTACTTATTACGTAATAACAACCATTACGGTACCACTGGTAGACCCATTCACAGCCCTCGTAATCTTCGCCGTAACCTACATAGTCATATCCAGATACCTACTAACAAAGATGAAAAGCCAGTCATAAAACATCGAAGAAATCACTAAAGCACTCAAGGGCATTACCATCAACCATAGGCCGCCAAACAACCCTATACCTACCCCCCCTATCAACGGGCTTACCATCATTATCAAACTGAAACCAAACAACAACGAAGGAGGAGCTTGGGCTAATGACAATCTGAGGAGGCTCAATTGAATAAACAACCCTGCCGCTGGCATCAATTACCTGCCACGAACCAATCGTAACGGGAGTATCACCCAGGTTAACGAGTGTGATGTAGATGGGCTCACCCCCCCTCGAAAACACCCTCCTATCAAGATAAACACTGCAGGGCACAAAATACCCAACAAATTACCCGTATAAAAATTAATCATTAATGAGGTTAATCATTAAATATAAGTCAGAGAAACGGTAGACTAAGTAACTATTTAATGATTTTAAGATTAAAATAGAAAGTAAATTACGAAGGTGCGCCAATGTAATACGTGCATACTTGACCTGCGGCTAATGGACCGCTGTACGTATAGCCAGGCGCGGTTATTGGACCAACCTGGAAATTCAAATTAGATGGATTACCCCATACAAAGGTTACATCCCAAAGAACCTGCATCGCGTAATAAGCATAGTTCTGACACACGTAATAACCAACACCGCCATTAACTACGTACTCGGGACTAACAAGCGTGAAATTCTCATCAATGGGTACGTACGCAGAAATGGTTTCGAGGCTCGGTATGTACATGTTCATCTGATCATCAATGCCAAACTGGAAGGCATAGCCAAAGGCAAGATTCTGTGGATTAAAGACGTACGTGTCATTCTCGGCAATGGCGGAGTTCTGTGCCTGTATCGTTGATTCAATGATATTGACAAGATCCGAGGCTGTGGCAAGCTCAACTACTATGTTCATTATCTCAACGGCAGTATTAGCTAACTGTAACGGGTACTCATAGTTAGAGCTACTGGTAACCGTTATTGAGCCTGGAGCCGAGCTATAGGCCCGTAGAAGAAGGTATCCTCACCAGACACGTAGTAGTACTCATACGATGAAGCGGCATCAATGGCACTGCGCCAAATACCTCGGCACTTATTAGAAATAGTAAAGTTAATGCGGCGATAGCTATTATTGAAGCAACTAACCTATTATGTAAACCCATACCCATCGATTTTTCCTTAATTCACTGGATTTTTTACTCCGGAGTTCAGTTAAGAAGAACCGAGTAAAGTCAATGATACGGCCATGATTACGTAACAGACTACTCAATAAACACATGATGATTAACGGCTCAAGTACTAAATATGAAATTGATAAATCCGTGGTGTGGGGCCGAGGTTTGAACCCGGGACCTCCCGCTGGTAGGGCTTGTGTGGGGTGTCAGCCCTGGGCATTCTAATCATTAAAGTGTTGTAGTCATGTGATGGGTTGGGCTGAGGCGCTGCTTTGTTCGCCATTTACGATTGTTGGGTTGTTAAAGCCAGTACTTTCCAATATAGAGGATGGCTGGGAGGGAGTACGGGGGGGTTGAGGGTGGGAGGTTGAAGCCTACTAAGGCTTGAAAGGTTCAGTCAAGAGAGTGGGAGGGGGGGCTTCGTAATGGCACTGTTCAAGATGCCTTGGAAGACTGTGGGGGGGGAGGTAAAATGCAGTACGCATTGTCTCCCGGCGATACGTTGAGTATTATTGCCTACTTCCTGGGTGTTGGTTTTTGTTTATGGCGGTTTTGGTCTTGATCCTCGTTTCCTCGGCTTAAGCGTGTTGCCAAGTGCGTTAACACACCAACTCCCCCCCAATAGCAACTCGACTAAGTACCTCATGGTTTTACTCAAGACCACCTCTCGCTCGTCAACCTCATCACCGCATGCGTACCTAACCTTGACCGTCTTTGGGTTATTGCTTGTTATGATGTACGTGAATTTGTACCTTGGCTTAGCAACGTCACTGCCCATTAACTTCACCTGCCTAATCACCTTGACTTCCTTGTCCATGACTTCTAGGTGGTAGTCCCCCCCTCGCACTCCATGGTTATTACGGCTGCATAGACTGGCTGCATTAGCCTTGAGTACTCCCTGTAGGATCACGGCTGCTATGTGGGTGCAAACCTCGCTTTTCTGTATAAGCCTAACTGGTCTCGAAGCATGAGCAGTGGTATTTCCCATCCCTAAGCCTCACCGAGTCCCCCCTTAGTGTGGACTAAGACTCTCTTTTCAATTGCCTGCTTAAGCCCATTCAGCACTTCCCTGGTAGTGATTTATTAGCCTCGTTGGGAGTTAGATCCATGGATGTCTCATGGCTCTTAACGGCTTAAGGATTTGCTGGGGGGGCGTGAGGGTAAGGGGGGGCTCGAGGAGGCTTGAATGCGGTGAAGAAGTCAATGACCCAGGGATCATCGAGGAAGCGATGAAATTAGTCAACGAGTTCCTCGATAGAGTTGAGAAGCACAGGAGTATGCTGTTGAGTGATGAGAACACGCCGTTTGACTACGCCATTAAATCGCTCAGTGATTGGCTACAGGAAATTAAGGCGAAGATTGAGGATGGCGGTGACGAAAACGTAATCATGCTAAGGAAGGTAATGCATGATGTCGGAGAGAAGATGCTCAAGCTAGCTGAGCAAGGCAGGGAGGGGGGGTGGTTCAGTACTTATCGAAGAGAGCTGGAGGAGTTGATTGAGGAGTTGAGGAGCAATAAGGCAACGATAATCATAAGCGGTGAGCCGTTTAATGAGGACAAGAACTTCATGACTCACTTATACACGGATCACCTGGCAATTGATGTGGAGAGGGTGGCTAAGTCGGGAAGCACAACGATAGAAATTATATTCACCGGTCTCAAGGGCACTCACATAGCCGTGCCAAAGCAATTCGGCGAAAACAAGCTAAGGGCAATGCAGTGCGGGCTGTTGATGACTGACGGCTCGGTTGACAAGTACGGCTACCCAGTGATGGTTACGAACCAGCTCTGGCAAGCCATCGCCTGGCTAATGGCTTGGCCCGGGAGTAATTATATGCGCATAGATGGCGTGAGCCTCAATGACGGTGACTTAAGCGTTAGGTGGCATTTAAGAGCTATTGACCATAGGGGCGTGTTCGAGGGCAAAGCGTGGTCGCTGGGGAAGCCAGCAAGCTCAGTGATGAAGAATTCCTGGTGTTCCTACTATTCGCAATGCTTGGCGATGGCAATGTGGATGTTGAAGAGGAGTTTGTTAGGCTCACAATGGGTAAGTCGAAGCGTGAATTGTGGGGGGGCAACATAATCGAGAGGTTGAGGAGCCTCGGGTTTAGGGAGTGGGATGAGAGACACAAAGTAATGTATAAGGTTATGTCCTCGAGGGCTGTTGAATTGGCTAGGAAGATGCTAAACGATTCATTAAACAATGCCTTGATTAATGATTTAAGCTCATTATTGGATGCCAAGAAGCTCAGGAACTTAATTACACTGGCAGGCACGAGGATTAAGCCTTTAGGTAGGTCATCAATCGAGGCTGTTGGCGTTAAAATGAACGTTCACGTGAATAATAGTGGCTCTGTTGAGCTTAGGGTTATGCGTAGGGACTATGAGGAGCATGGGCATCTTGGAGAGGTTGAAGGAAGCCGGCTATGAGGATGTTGGGCTTAGGAGCCTCAAAAAGGGCTTCGAAGTCTACATAGGGCAGGGCGAGTTAAAGAAGCACCCAGAACTCATGACCAAGGCCTGCGAGGTATTGAAGAGAATGCATGAGGAGGCAGTAAATGAGGATAACAAAAAGAGGGCACAAAGGATAGCCATGGCAATGACGAACCTAAACTGCCAAGACCCACCCAAAGCCCACGGGCAAAACAAACCACAAAAACCAACACCATGGTGGTGCCGGGGGGGCGGGGATTTGAACCCGGGCCCCCCCCTTGCGGGGACGGGATGCCTTGGTCTTGCTCTCGAGTCCCGCGCCTTGGACCTAGCTCGGCCACCCCCCCGGCGGTTGTTTTTACTGTGTTTTTCGATTTAAAGCTTTTGCTATTATTTCCTGGCAGGCCCTATTGTTTATCTTCATGTAGCTTCTTGGTGGTTTTATGTTCAGCTTCCTTAATTCTTCCATTGTCACCGCATTTGGTAGTATTGTTGGATTTATTACTTCAAGTATGAGTATCTTCCTCCTCGACCTTAAGTACCTGGTCATTACATACTCCAGGTTGTCCCTGGGCATGTCGCTGCATCTATTGTTTAATACGTCCATTAACTCGCTTGGCCTTACTACGATTGAGTCACCAGCTATGAAGAACCCCCCCTTAACAGCCTTCACGGGGCTTGAGTAATAAACTAGGACAATATCGCCCCCCCTACCTATTGGGCTGATAAAGGTCCTGACCTCGCATTTCTTACTGCCTATTAAAATTTCATATGCAAATTGTGGTTTTAAGGACATTAGGAAGCAATTCATGGTTTAACCAAAGGCCTTGGCAAGCCTTGCTAGGTAGTCCCAGTACTCATCGATCTCCTTCTCAATCTCCTTAATGTCCTCCTCCGTCAAGTGCGCAAACCTACCCTGCCTCTTCAGATACTCAATTATTGGCTTTCTCTTCGACTTATCGAAGTGGGCGTTGCTTGGTGGGTTGAACCTTATTCTGCCGTGGTCCCACTCGTATAGTGGGAAGTAGCCTGTTTCCGTGGCTAGCCTGGCTATTTCCACGGTCATCTCCTCCGGGTAGCGCCAGCCTGGTGGGCATGGTGCTAGTACGTGTATGAAGGCTGGACCCTCATCGAGGTAGTCAAGGGCTGTCTTGACCTTATTTGCCAGGTCTATTGGGTAGGCTATGTTTGCTGTGGCTGCGTATGGTATGTGGTGCCCAATGACAATGCTCATTATATCCTTCTTCCTCTGAACCTTACCCCCCTCAACTTACTACCTACCGGTGAAGTCGTCGTCCAGGCAAAGTGCGGTGTCCCTCCGCTTCTTTGTATTCCTGTGTTCATGTATGCCTCATTGTCGTAGAGTACGTAGAGCACGCCGTGACCACGCTCAAGCATACCACTGAGAGACTGCAAACCAATATCATAAGTACCACCATCACCAGCAATAACCATTACCTTAGCCTTAGTATCAAGGATACCCTTCCTCCTAAGCACCTTTAACGCAGACTCCACGCCAGATGCCGCCGCGGCTGAGTTCTCAAAGGCCACGTGCAGGTAAGGCACACTCCATGCGGTGTATGGGTACGAAGTAGTAGTCACCTCAATACAGCCAGTCGCGTTAACTACAATAATGTCTGACCCAGCTGCCTTAAGTAACCACCTAACGGCTATTGAAGGACCACAGCCAGCGCAGGTTAACTGACCAGGTCCATAGTACTCCTCCACTGGTAAATCCTTTATTGTCCTAAAGTACACCTTCATGCCTCACCACCCCCCCTTAAACCCATGAATATAGTCTTCCTCGGGTATTCACCAGTCCTTGCGTACTCATCAAGCATTTTATAAAGGTTATAGAAGTCATCAACGAGCATAGTCCTTTGGGATATGCCGTGAACCACGGAAACCACGGGCTTA
The DNA here is from genome assembly GCF_001316005.1 of Vulcanisaeta distributa JCM 11217. Taxonomy (GTDB): domain Archaea; phylum Thermoproteota; class Thermoprotei; order Thermoproteales; family Thermocladiaceae; genus Vulcanisaeta; species Vulcanisaeta distributa_B. The sequence continues at coordinate 169,202 of NZ_BBBJ01000004.1, read as the reverse complement.
TCAATACCCCCCCTACTATATAATGCCGAAACCACATCATTAAACACAGGGCCCTCATACGTATTACCTGGCGACAATGCCTATCAATCACAGCTACAGCCTTCACATCCTTAATCGCGTTAACAACCTCGTCGGTGGGGGGGAATGGCCTGAACAACCTTATTCTTAAGACGCCCGCCTTCAATCCCCTCTCCCTAGCCCTTAATGCAGCCTCCTTAGCATTGCCGCTTGATGCGCCTCCGTAGGTTATTAATACGTAATCGGCATCATCAAGCATGTACTTCTCGACTATGTCGTAGTTAGTTCCGAAAGTCTTATTGAATTCCTCATGAACCTCCTTAATCACGCTCCTCGAATCCTTGAGCGCCTTAATTGCCTGGTACTTAATTTCGTAGTACCAATCAGGCTTGCAATAACGCCAATGGTTATTGGGTTTCTCGGGTCAAGCCTATGCCTATTTAAGTTTCTCGGTGTGAACTTCCTAACATACTCCTCATGATAAATCTCCACTGGCTCTGTGGTGTGGCTCATTAGGAATCCGTCGTAGGACACCATGACGGGTAGTAGGACCCTGCTGTCCTCGGCGATTCTGTAGGCATGATTATCGAATCATAAACCTCCTGAGCAGAGGAGGCAATGAGCATTATCCAACCAGCATCTCTAGCACTCATTATGTCCTGGTAATCACCATGAATGCTTATTGGCGCTGATAATGCCCTGCCGGGAACAGCCATAACGACTGGTAGTCTAAGACCTGAGGTTATGTAGAGGACTTCATGCATGAATTCGAGACCCTGAGCCGACGTTGCAGTGAATACCCTAGCCCCCCCAGCGGCTGCCGCGCCGACGACAGCCGATAAGGCACTGTGCTCTGACTCCACCGGTATGTACTCGGCGTCTATCTCGCCATTAGCCACGAACTCCGCGAGCTTCTCTATTATAGTGGTCTGCGGCGTTATTGGGTACGCCGCAATTACGTCAACATCAACGGCCTTGACCGCATAGGCCGCAGCATAATTTGACGTTAATCCAAGCCTCTCCTTGACGATCTCCTCCCTAACACTCAATGCCTTTGCGAGAGCCATTACCCGGTCACCTCCGGTACCATTTTTATTGCTTTGACTGGGCATTCGTGGGCGCATATTCCGCAGCCCTTGCAGTGATCGTAGTCAATCTCATAAGTCAAGTCATACTTCTTACCTGACTTTGTGGTGTACGGCTTCTTCAACTCAAGTATTGCAGGCTCTGGGCAGTACATCCAGCAAATCCTACACCTAATGCATGCGTCCTGGTCAATCACAGGCCTCTCAGTCCTCCAAGAACCAGTCACATTCCTACGCGCGTTACCTGGCTCAATGATTATGCCGCCGATCGGCAGGTCCTTCCAGGTTAATTGCTTCATCATAGCACGACCACCTCAGCCACTTTATAAGCCTCTTCTAAAGCCTCCGCATTTGACTTACCAAGCTTCTTGCCGAAGGTTTCCAGGACTAATTCCTTAACGGTCTCTATATCCACTAGATCAAGAATCTTAAGTAGTGCGCCAAGCATCGTTGTATTAACTATGGGCTTACCCAGGTGCTTTGTGGATATTTCATACGCATTTACGTAGACGACCTTACCACCGAACTTACCTATTGACTGCCTAACATCATCAATGCTCGTTGCATTGATGACTATGTAGCTCTTCGTTATCTGCGGTATATTGAAGACACTTAATAACCTAGTATCAAAGACCACGGATATGTCTGGCCTCTCAATGGGTTCCCTGGCCAGTACTGGCTCCCTAGACAACCTAACATATGCCCTAACAGGCGCGCCCCCCCTACGCTCAGCACCATACTCAGGGAATGAACTGGCAAATAGGCCACGCCTAATAGCCGCCTGAGCAATAATCTGCGCGGCAGTTACGGCGCCCTGCCCACCCCCCCTGCCAAAGAATGTTATTTCAATGGTTGAGGCGCTCATTCTCGGTCACTGAGTCGTTATAGAGCCCTTTTATAAACCCTTTATTCTATATTCCCATAAATAAACCATTGAGAATACGGATATTATTCATTAAGCACGATTACCGATAAGGATTTTGCCCCCCCTGCATGCACCCACACCATTGGGTCCCGCGGCCCAGTTTTGCCGGGTCGTGGGTGGCCCAATGGTGTGAATGCAAGGCAGGTATGGGCTCTAAACCATCATTTTCTAATTCCCTTAAATAGATTTTCGTAAAGTAATTCACGTGTATTATCCAACTTAAGGTAAGACCTATGGCTTAACTCCGAATGCTTTTAAAGGACTTGTTTAAGGCACGTTGTTGATATTAATGATTAGGGAGGATGATGTTATATGCACTACGGTTAATGAGGATTTAACATTTAATTTATTTTCAAAGGCTCAATACTTAGTCCTTATTAAGAATGGGGGTCATAATTCATAAGGAGGTTAACCCAGCCTTGAACTCCGTGAATAAGAGGCCAACGGTTGCCAGGAGATGCGTTGAGCTTAATGCAACGGCGGTATTGGCTCCACACGGCTCGCTTTGTTACCCCCCCTCGTACCTAATACTTAGGAGGGCCGGCATTGGCATTTACGTGGTTAGACCTGGTGAGAAATTGGGTAATAACCTCAATGAGTATGATAAGGCCAACGCCTGGGAAGTTGCGTATTCAAGTTTCTTAGCCATTAAGGAGAGGATTATGGAGGTGATTTCCCATGAGTAGTAATATTGATTTTTACGTCGCTTCCCAATACACGTTATTCGGGGTACCTAAGTGTGGCCGTGGTATACCAATACTTGGTATTCCCATGGAGGACACGGTTAGTTTTAGGCCAGGAACCCGATTTGCACCCGACGTTATTAGGGCCTGGAGCCAGTACTTCGAATTCACGCCTACCGAGGACCTGGGCATCGACCCGCTTGAGAAGGCTTGTGATTTAGGTGATCTATCGTTATTGCAGGGCATGGCTGACAGGAATTTGGAAAGGATCGGCTTAGTGGTTAGGGACGCCATTAATACGTGGGGGGGTAGGGTGGTCAATATTGGCGGTGAACACACGCTAAGCCTTGGTGTTGCTAGGGCGGTTAGGGAGTCCCAGGGTTCATACGGCATTTATATACATGTAGATGCGCACTTAGATTCAAGGGAGGAGTGGCCGGTGGGGCAGTCCTTATCGCACGCCACATTTGTAAGGCACCTAATTAATCAGGTTAGGCCTCAGTCACTTGTTTTCCTTGGGTTTAGGTCATATGATAAGGAGGAAATAAATTTCGTGAAAAGTCTCGAGGACTCCACGTTGTTATCGACCAGGGACATAAAGTCCATGGATTACCACGAGCTCAGGCTTTTCATTAGAGGTATAATCGATAGTTACCCTGGACCGATCCACCTTAGTATTGATGTCGATGTTCTCGATCCATCAATAATGCCAGGCGTTGGAAACCCGGAGGTTTTGGGCTTGATTACGGCGAGTTACTAAGGATTATTAAGGCGGTTCTTGACTACGGTGGTTCCAGGGTTAAGGCTATGGATATTGTTGAGTACTCACCGCCTAATGACCCGGGGGGGTTAATGTCGTTACCAACGATTATTAAGTTAATATTAGACGTACTTAATTACCTGTGAAAATTATTTAAATACGCCCAGTAATTATCGCGACGAATGGATCTCGAGAAATTCCTGGAGTTAATGAGCGAGAGCGGATTTTTCTACCCGAGCTTTGAGATTTATAGGGGGGGTAAGGCTGAGGTTGGTGGTTTCTATGATTATGGACCACTCGGTGTCGAGTTGAAGAGGAATATTATTGAGAAGTGGCGTAGGGTCTTCATCTATCCCTACCAGGACTTCATAGTTGAGGTGGAGACGCGATAATAATGCCGAAGATAGTCTTTGAGGCTAGCGGGCATCTCGAGCATTTCACAGATGCAATTGTCGAATGCACGAAGTGTGGCCGTAAGTTTAGGGCTGACCACTTAATAGAGGAGGAGCTCGGTAAGAGGGGTATTTCAATAAAGACTGAGGGTTTAAGTTTAGAGGAGCTTGATGGATTAATTAGGAAGTACAACATTAGATGCCCTGTTTGTGGTGGTGAATTGGGTAGTGTTAGGCCCTTTAACCTATTGTTTCAAACTACGATAGGGCCTTATAGCGATAACGTTGGTTATCTAAGGCCTGAGACTGCCCAGGGAATGTTCGTGTCATTCCCAAAGGTATTCAACCTAGTGGGTAGGAGGTTGCCGCTCGGTATTGCCCAGATTGGTAAGGTTGGTAGGAACGAGATATCGCCTAGGCAGGGCTTAATTAGGCTTAGGGAATTCACCCAGATGGAGATTGAGTTCTTCTTCGACCCGGAAAACGCCAAGTGCCCGTATCTTGATGAGTTGGATGTTAAGTTGAGGATAATACCTGAGAAGGATGTTGCCGCGGGCGTTAAGGAGCCCAGGGAGTTCAGGCCTAGGGAGGCTGTTGAGAGTGGTGTTGTGCCTAATGAGTGGATGGCATTCTTCATGGGCTTGGCCACGATTTACATGAACGAGCTCGGCATACCACTTGATCACCAGTACTTCCTCGCCAAATTACCTGAGGAGAGGGCCCACTATGCGGCGGCGAGCTTTGATCAAATGGTTTATAGTGAGAGGTTCGGCTGGGTTGAGGTTAGCGGGCATGCGTATAGGACGGATTATGACCTCAGCAGGCATGCTCGATATAGCGGTTATGATTTAACCGTCGAAAGAAGGTTAACCACGCCAAAGGAGATTGTCGAGGTTAGGGTTTATCCAAACCCACAGAGGATTAGGGAGGTCTTTGGTAATGAGATGGCTAAGGTCATGCAAGCCATTAGTAAGGCCGACCCAAGGTGGTTAACTAATGAATTAACTAACAAGGGTAAGGTCGTCATTGATGGATATGCCATAACGAGCGATATGGTTTTCATTAAGGAGGAGAGGAGGAAAGTCCATGTTGAGAGGTTTATTCCGCATGATGTTGAGCCATCCTTTGGTGTTGATAGGATCGTCTACGTAACCCTGGAACATGCCTACACGGAGGTTAATGGAAAACCATTACTTAAGTTACCGCCAGATATTGCGCCAATAAAGGCCGTGATACTGCCGATAATTAAGAAGCAGGAATACGTTAGTATTGGTAGGATGATGTTCAGGGAATTATCACTGGCAGGTATTAGGGCTGTTTATGATGATGATGGAACCATAGGCAGTAGGTATGCCAAGTACGACTCCATGGGCGTGCCATTCGCAATAACGATAGATGATAAGACGCCCATCGATAACACAGTAACGATTAGGGATAGGGATACCAAGGCCCAGGTCAGGGTTGGCATAGACGATGTTATTAGGATAATAAATGATGCGGTTTCAAGGAGATTAACAATAGCTGAGATCGCTAGGTCAATGGGTCTTCAATTAATCGTTAGGGAATAAGTGGATAAGTTTAATAAGCCAAGTCTAGCCTGCATTTATCAATGGCGAAGAGGGGGGGTGGTGCGCGTCAAGTAGGTGTTAGTTGGAGATTTCACAAGACGCCTGGCATATTCATAAACAGCCTAGTCCCTGTTGCGGATAACAGTGGCGCCAAGCTTGTCAGAGTCATAGGCATTGTTGGGCATACCGCCAAGCCCGTTCATAGGGAAATACCTGGAGCCTCGGTGGGCGACATGGTCGTTGTCAGCGTTGTTGAGGGTAAGCCTGAGGTTAGGAAACAGATACTTAGAGCCATCGTCATTAGGCAGAGAAGACCGTATAGGAGACCCGATGGTACTTGGATCGCCTTTGAAGATAATGCCGTGGTTATTACTGATGAGAATGGCGCACCAAAGGGTAGTGAAATACATGGCCCGGTGGCCATGGAGGCAGCACTGAGGTGGCCTGGCATCTCAAACCTAGCAACAATAATAATATAAGGAAAAATACTGTCTCTAATAAATTAATGCCTACACTGAAACATCGCATTAAGTCTTCTTTTGTAGCACAACCCTGAGCACGTTAGCCCTCGCCTCCTCAGAAACAACCTCATAATCATACTGCGCAACAAAACCTCTTATAAATGATAGAAGTGCCCTATTACCAATATCGGAAGTCCCGCTAGGCCCAATAGCCATTAACTCAATGATGTTGGGGGGCCTAATTTCTTGATCTCAACATGCCTAACAGCTAATAATCGACTAACCCTTGAGACCGCCTCAAGTAGTTCCTCGAGATTTTCAAATTCCATCCTCACCAGTGCGCCAACCTGGTGGCCGTACTTCTCATAGATATTCCATAATTCATTAACTGCCTTACCCGCCTCTTCCCTAAGGTCGCTCGGTATCTTATCATTATTGGAGAAGCTTATTAACATCGACACTATGTGTGTGCACACCTCTTCGATTAACTTCATGGGCATTGGTATTATATCCATCGAGCTGAGTATTTTGTATAATCGCCAGAAGTAGATTAGGTCTGATGGTTCGAAACCATCCTTAATAAGTTCGGTGGTTAATTTTAAGCCTTCACCGGCTACGTGGAATAATGTTCTACCCCCCCTAGCCTTAGCTACGCGTGAAAGTTCGGTTGCTATGTTCTTAGGAACCATAATCGTAGTTCTAGAGTAGGTCTCCTCACTTCCCTGTCCCTCCTTAGACATAGCACTTCTATTTACATGTATGCATTAGAATACTTATAAGTCTTATTACACGCGATTGAGGTAATTAATGTGGAATAGCTCAAAGGGTTATTGCGCCCTCAAGCCTATACCTCTCTCTAGCCAACTTAAATAGCCTCCTCCAGAGGAAGAGGCTAAGTAGTATTACGTTTATGGCGAGTATTAAGCTCATGGCCTCAAGGCCAACCACGTTACCTATCGCCGTGTAGTAGTCCATTAGGGCGGTGTATCCGTGAACCATGTAAACCTGCCCATTAAGGCCCTGAATGTATTCAGCAACCTCAAGACCTCCCCCCCAGGTGGAACCAACCGTACTTGCCAATCCCGTTATCGTAGCTGGCATAGCACCCGGTATCGCTAACTTCCTAAGTCTCTGCCATGTACTTAACTTGAGGTTCTCAGCTACATCCCAAAGACTTCTGGGTATCGTCTTCATGCCCACGTACATGTTATAAATCACGTACCAGGCAGTGCTCAGGTAGGCCACTAGAAACACTAATAGTTCAAGGGATATATGAAGCCCGAGGGTTATGGCTAAGTACGTGGTAAAGGGAATGGCTATTAATGGCAGGTAAGCAGACACGGGTATTGATGCTAAATCCTCAAGTATTGGTAGTAGTACCGTCTCAACCCTCCTATGAGTTACCATTAAGTAGTTAATGGGGATTGCCGTTAATATTGACGCAATAGTTACCAGGGCGACCCTCAACCAATCAAGCCCAAGGTAATAAAGATAAAGCAACCCGTACTTGTATAAGTTAATCATTATTGGAACCCATGTCGTTTGCCAAGTCCCATAGATTGAATAAGCAATTAAACCAAGAATGAGAATAACCAGCCCAATACCTATGTACCTCTCGGTACTCGTTATTATATTCCTAGGTCTAGGCCTCACAAGTAATCTATGTCTAACGGCGTAGCTCGACGCCCTAACGAATATGGGCATTATGGCATCCTCAACAGCCACAACCCTCCTTAGATACCTCATATTCCTAGCCGCTAATGACCTAACACGACTCGTGATCACAGGCCTCCTAATCCTAGTTCTAGTAACCTCCATAAATGGGTCATAACTATACTTAACAGCCCAGTTAACAAATGGCCTAAGTACGCCGAAGAGAACCACAGTCACCATAACCACCAATATACCAAGCCCAGTAAATGCTGCTGCCCACTCCCCCCTACTTGTCCATGAAGCTATTAATGCGCCTATACCAAAAACGGCGTACTGCGTCGTACCCAGCGTAATCACCTCACTAACCACTATGTAAAATAGGGCATCGGCGAAGCTAACGAGGACATTACCGGCGATCCTGGGCATCGTAATGGGTATATACAGGTACCTAAACCTACCCAGAAGCCTAGGTTTAACATCTCAGCGGCGTCCTCAAGTGATTGCGGCGCTGTTTTAATGGCCTCGTACTCACCAACCCATATATTCCATACAACCGCCGTGAATACCAGGAAGTCCACGGCTAGTTCAGTGCCTATGTAACCACCTATTGACTTAACGAAGAATATCAGGACTATTGGGAAGAACGTAATTACAGGTACAGCCTCAAGTGTTTGGGTGATTGATAGGAATATCCTCTCAAAGAGCCCACTCTTGGCCGCGGCATAACCGAGGAACCAACCAAGCACTATACTCAGCATTATCGTTAATGCGACCCTACCGAATGTGGCGAGTGTTGCTAAGAATGCTATAAGGGCTATGGACCAAATGTCCATAGCCACCGCCTAAACCTTAAGGCTTATTGAAAGTAATGAGTACAGCCTATCTAGGTAATCCTGAAACTCAATATCCCTTGTGTTCCTAGGCCTAGGCAACTTAACCTCAACCTCAGCAATGATACTCGCAGGTCTTCCGCCAAGTATTATCACCTTATCACTCAGTTCCACAACCTCCTCGAGGTTATGGCTGACCATAATTATCGCCTTTACCGTGGACTCCTCATTAAATACCATGTTGTAGATCTCAGCCTTAAACCCTCGGCCGTTATGGCATCGAGATTCGCAAATGGCTCATCCATAAGCAAAACCACCGGCTGCGCCGCCAATGCCCTTGCGATAGCGACTCTCTGCTTCATACCACCACTCAACTCCCTTGGGTAATAATCCTCGAAACCACCAAGGCCAACAAGCTCCAGATACTTCTTAGCGATTTCTCTCCTAACCTCTTTACTAAGGTCCTTCCTATGAAGTAACGCCAACTCCACATTCTCGAGCGCGGTAAGCCACGGGTAAAGGGCGAAGTCCTGAAATATCATTGCGAGTTTAGGCGTTGGCCCCCCCTAACCTCCTCACCCATGAGGAGGACCTTACCACTATCAGGCTTCCTCAAACCAGCTATTATCCTTAGTAATGTGGTTTTTCCAGTACCTGTTGGTGCAACTATTGAAACAAACTCATGAGAATAAACCCTGAAACTTATGTTCTTAAGGACCGGTATAGGACCCTTCTCAGTCTTGTAGCTATAGCTAACATCAATAACCTCAAGGATCGGTTCCTTTACCGTTGCAATTGTCCCACCATGACTGCGAATGAAAATTCACTTAAAAATCTTATTCTGCGGAAATAACCCATTGATTGCTTAATACGTAATTATATGGAACTCTCAATACTTATATTTTCAGTATTAAACTCTCTATAAGATTCCTTGAAATAAGTTCTAGGCATATCACCTAGTCAGTCCTACCAAGCAACTTAACCTCTATTAACCGTATTAAGTGCACCAACCTGAACTTACCAAACATCAAAGTCTCATTAGCAATATCGATTATACGCCTTAAGTCTTCCGCTGGCACTATTAGCTTGCCATTAATAATTATTGGAACCTCAAAACGATCCTCGCCCTGAACCTCAACCACAACACCATCATGGGTCACCGAGTAAATACCGCTATGCTTAAAACCAGCCTCCCTCGCTATTCTTAAAATCCTCAATGCACCATTTAGATCCCGGGCCACGAAATGCATTATCGGTGCCCTAACAAGCAGCCATACATCACCATCACTAATTCCATTAATGACACCGATAATCTCACCGTAAGTGACAGGTCTATGCCATTTAGCGATGAATTTAAAGAGCCCCGAACCCTTTGAGTAACTAAGCCGTGGGGGGGCTTTGGCCAGGGCAATACGGCCACTACAACTACTCGTTGTATAATAATCATTCAGGGACTTATTAAAGGCTAGTAGGAAATCGTAAATGTCAAAATCAACCCTATGCTGGTTCCCCCTCCTCAATTAGTCTCTTAATGAACACTGATTTACGCGCGTCAAAGTTTGTCCTTGTCATCCCGCGCAATACTTCCATCATTAATTAATTTAAAATACTTTATACGATCAGATCACATCGACTTACTATCTTAAAATAGGCGCATTAGGGCGTTATAACGTGATGAGGGCCGGCGTATTAGTTCCAGTAATGGTATCACTAATGATAGGATTACTAATAGGGTATTCAATACCGACGATTCAACATGCTCAACAAGTAACTAAACCGACGGCTCCACAAACCCTAAGCGTTATAACGGCCTCGCTGTATGCACAATTATTTAGGGAGGCAGGTAAGGAGTTGGGTATTAACGTCGTTGTGACCGGCATGGGCTCCGTACAGGCTGCTAGGCAGGTTATCCTAAACCCGGGTGGTTACTCGATTTATGCGAGTATAGACCCGTACATATTAACGTCACTTTTATACCCAAGTAACGTAACGAGTTGGTACATAGCCATTGCCAGTGACCAAATGGTCATTGCCTACTCACCAAACATGCCCAAGCCCCCCCTATTGGGCATAGTAAGCAATTTAACGGCAACTGAGAAGAGAGCATTGAGTGAGGGTAATTATACCGAGGCCATGATAATAACGAGGGAATTCCTAAACCTCATATTCTCTAACGAGACGCTCAACCTAGCCCGTGAGTACGGAGCTTACGCGGTAGGTACATCAAACCCAAACACAGACCCTGAGGGCTATAGGGCATTAATGGTGCTCCAATTAACAGGTATTTACTGGGGGGTTTAGGCAGGAATTACTACATTGACCTATTTAACTACGCAAATAGCACGGGTAATGTGTATGAGGTACTCGCTGGCAGTGAGTTGTTTGGCCCCCCCCTAGAGACAGGTAAGGTTTGGTTCGACATTGCAATTTATAAATCCTCAGCCGAAAGCGCTGGGCTACCCTACTTCCCATTGCCGCCTCAGGTCAACCTGGGCGACCCTGCATATTCGAATTACTATAGTGAGGCTTACGTGATCATAGTGGTCAACGGGCAGAGCCTAGTGGTTAGAGGTGCGCCAATTCAGTTAGCCCTAACAATACCTAACCAGGCACCAAATAAGGTGTTAGCCGAGGAATTAATAATGTACCTAATGACACCAGGCGGTCAAGAATTAATGAGGAGCCTTGGAATTAAGCCATTAACACCGGCAATATTTTATGGAAATGTAAGTGCGGCTCCGCCGCTTATTAGGATACTTGTCAACTCCTCATTGCTTGAGTACGGCGGTTAATGGTGATGGGGGGGTTGGACAACTCAAGGCATGCATTCACACCGTTTATAGTACTCATGTCGTTAATGTTGTTACTACCAATAGCCGTATTGCTATATGAGGGCTCAAACAATTTATTAAGTGCATTCACGAGCACGTTATTCATTTATGGTGCCGTGGTAACATTACTTGGTGCCTCAATAGCAGCCGCATTAACGTTAGCGCTCGGATTACCAACGGCTTATGCCATATCCCGTGAATTAATACCTAAACCCCTCGATAGTATTGTTGGTGGTCTTTTAACGAGTCCATTAACCATACCCCCCCACACAATAGTTGGCTTATCGCTCTTAATACTCGTATCGCCAATCTCGCCAATACCCATAATACGTAAATTACCACTCATGGATACGATATGGGGGGGCTTAGTCGCCGCCTATTTCATAGTCTCGGCACCAATAACCATAGGGGGGGCCCTTAGACAGGTGTTTGATAATCTCGACCCAGTCTATGAGTATGTGGGCCTAACCCTAGGGCTTAGTCAGTGGGGGGGTGTCTTTATGAGGGTTGTTATTCCAATGACGCGTAAGGAGTTAATATCCTCATTCCTACTTGCATGGGGGGGTAGGTCAATCAGCGAGTTTGGCTCAATAGTCATCCTGCTTACTACATAGTTAATCCACCACTGTTTAATTACGTATATCCACTGCCAATATTAATTTGGTATTCATATGAGGTTTATGGCCTACCTTAGCTCTTGGTTATGCATCTGCGTCGTTGATAATCTCCATAATAATTATAGTACTGATTGAATTAATAAGTGGTGGGGGGGTTGCCAGGTTTAAACTTTGGTAATTCACTCACCGGTGAACCTCGGCCTTCTCTTCTCTAGGAAGGCCCTGACACCCTCCTGCGCGTCCTTAGTCGATATTGCCACGCCAAATAATGAGGCCTCATTGCTTAGTGCGCTCCATATTGGAGCTTCATAACCGTAATTAATCGCGTATTTGGCTAGCATGAGCGTTAGTGGCGGCTTTGAGGCTAGTTCCTTAACCCATCTCATAACCTCATACTCAAGGGCATGCTTTGGCACGACCCTGTTGACAATGCCGTACTCAAGAGCCGCCTTAGCGCTTACTTGCTTACCCGTGAGTATCAACTCCTTACTAATGCCCAGGTTAGTCAACCTGGTCAGCCTCTGTGTTCCTCCTGCACCCGGTATTATGCCTAGGTTTATCTCAGGCTGACCCATCAACGCGTCCTCACTCGCCACCCTAATGTCACAGGCCATTGCAATCTCTAAACCGCCACCAAGGGCATAGCCGTTTATCGCAGCTATCACAGGCTTCGTGTAGTACTCAATCTCAAGAGTCATTGAGTGGTAGTGCCTCATCGCCTTAAACATCTGCATTGGCGTTGCGTTCTGGAACTGATTAATATCTGCGCCTGCGCAGAACGCCCTACCACTGCCCGTGATAACCACAACCCTAATCCTTGGATCATCCTCAACACTCCTCAACGCATTGACTATTTCATCAGCCATCCTCGGCGTTAGCACGTTTAACTTATCGGGCTTGTTCAGGATTATCCAGGCGCTCGGTGGGTCAATCCTGAGCATTACCTCGTCGTACTTCCTAAACTCAACCTCGGGGGGGTACTCCCTAAAGCCCCCCCTACCGCTCTTCCTACCCAACCTACCCTCCTTAACATAACTAATCAGTAATGGGTCAGGCTCATACTCCTCCCAACCACTGGCACTCCTAAGCTGTGTTAAGGCGTCGACGATATTGTCAATACCAGCCTCATCGGCGAATTCCGATAATCCCCCCCACGGGTAATTAAGGCCTAGCTTCACGCTCTTGTCAATGTCATCCACGGTAGCCACGCCCTCCCTAACGAGCCATGCCAATTCATTGATTGCGGGTGCCATTAACTTAACTGGGTCAAGCTCAAGTCCCTGCTCGGGCAGTATCCTGGGCTTCACGTACTGCCCAGGCCCTGGATACTTATAGAAGCCTTCACCTGACTTAACACCAAGCTTACCCTTACTCACTAAATCCTCGAGTAATGGGCAGGGATGGGCCTTGAACCCCCTCTCTGTCATCGCCTTAACAATGAAGAGGCTTGTGTCGAGACCTATGTAATCAAGTAGTTCAAATGGCCCCATTGGTAGGCCGAGGACGTTCCTCGCCATGGCGTCCAGGTCAATTATCTTAACACCTTCCTGCGTTACCTCACGACAAGCCTCAAGCATAACCCTAAACAAAACCCTATTAACTATGAACCCTGGTACATCCTTATTAACAACAACAGGCTCCTTATTGAGTATCCTAGTTAACTGAACCGTTATGTTAACCGTCTCGTCACTCGTATATTTACCTCTCGTTATCTCCACGAGTTTCATGAGAGGCGGTGGATTCATGAAGTGCATGCCGATGAACCTCTCCCTACGTGACGTGGCCTCGGAGAGCTCCGTTATCGGTATGGTGCTCGTATTAGACGCGAATATTGCATGGGGTGGTGCATGCTGATCGGCCTCCCTGAATATGTTCTTCTTTAAATCAGCGTTTTCAGGTACGGCCTCGACTAGGAAGTCAATGTCCTTAACGGCATCGGAAACCTTTGTGGTTGTGTGTATCCTAGACATTATTAAATCAACACTCTCCCTCAGTTCACCCCCCCTCCTGCTGAGTCTCTCGAGACTATCCCGAATCCTGTTAAGGGCATTTCTTAATATATCATCGGATATGTCCATGAGGTTTACCTCAAAACCAGCCATTGCAAAGACCTCGGCTATGCCATGACCCATTGTGCCTGCACCTAACACAGCAACCCGTTTGATACCTAAGCTTGACATATTAAGTATGTGATTTTAATTAAGGGTTTATTTAGTATTACCATGCCTCACGTGGCCTCATTGCTCCTTAAGCCTTAGCTTTCCAGCGAATTCCTTACTTACTCTTTCATTCAAATCCTTATCCCAATTCTCATAATCCCAGTAATGAATTACCTCATACTGCTCCTGCCTAGTGATCATCTTATTAAGAAGGTCCTTCTGAGTACCCTTCTCCTTAAGCTCAATCAGTGCATCCCTAACGGCCTTCATGGCGACCCTAAAGGTCGTCACTGGAAATATCACTATCTTATAACCCATCTCCTCAAACTCCTTAGCCGTTATGTAAGGCGTCTTGCCGAACTCCGTCATGTTAGCAAGCAATGGCGCCTTAACCTCCCTAGCAAACCTGGCAAACTCCTCCTTACTCTCTAGGGCCTCAGGGAATATTACGTCCGCCCCAGCCTCAACATATGCCTGAGCCCTCCAAATCGCCTCATCAAGCCGTAAACACCGCGGGCATCAGTCCTAGCAATAATTAAGAAGTTCTCATCCTCCTCGCCTCAACCGCAGCCCTAATCTTCTTAACCATTTCATCGGCAGAAACCACATGCTTACCGCTCAGGTGACCGCACTTCTTGGGTAACTCCTGATCCTCGATTTGAATTGCCGAGGCTCCTATCGACTCGAACTCCCTCACGGTCCTAACTACGTTAAGCGTCTCGCCAAAGCCCGTGTCTGTATCGACAATGACGGGTATGTCGACGGCATCTGTAATGTACTTAGTAAACTTGACTAACTCATCAAGGGTGAATACGCCAAGGTCGGGTAAACCCAGGGAACTACTGAAGGCCGCGCCAGAGACGTAGAGGGCCTCAAAGCCCAGTTGCTGAATCATTAGGGCGACAAAGGCATCGAAAGCCCCCCCTGGCGCAATGACAATGCCGGGCTTTGACAGCCTCTCCCTAAACCAAGCCCTAACCTCCCTGGGATCCCTCTTATTCCTTCTTAATAATACAGCATCCATCATTGCGCTTAATCAATAATCCCTTAATAAGTAATTCCATGATCAGTTAAAACTCAGCTTTATTACCCACCCAACCATTATAATGACGCTGTAATGCGTAGCGTTAGGTCAATATTCGGTAGAAGGGGGCATACGTAGGTTACCGCCGGATCGAGCTAAGGATAGGCTTGAATTAATCATAGACCTATCACGCGCCATAATGAGGAGGGGGGGTGATGTACGTATTACCAATGAATATTTAATCATTAATAACTGGTCATTATTCACCCGCTACCTTATTAATTGCGTCAATGATGATTGTACATTAATGGCTATCAGGGTTGATGAGGGCAGGGAAACACATTGCTGAGCTTCCTGGCCAGGGTTAATAATAGGCTTGAGTCTGAGGGTGTGGGTAGAGTCATAATTGTTGGTGGCTTTGCCGCCGAATTATATAGTGGCGGTATTTACAGGACTGGGGGGGATATCGACGTAATCATTGATTCCAGGGATTCGGAGAGAGCCATGGGCATACTTTATGAGGAGTTGGGCCGTATAAACGCAAGGAGAGAGGGTAGGGTGTGGGTTAGTGATTACTTCGGGGGGGTTTTGGCCCTAGACGTGGTTGGGGGGGTGACCTACGTGGGTAGGGTTAAGATGTTAAGGGTGGGTGATGGGCATGTTTATGTTGAGTCGCCTGAGGATAACGTGGTTACGAGCCTAAACGCCTGTGTTTATTGGTCATCAGACGCTGACTGCGAGAGAGCTGCAGCGGTTCTGGCTACTCAATGGGGGGGTAATGTGGATTGGAATTACTTAATCGATAGGGCGAGGCGTGAGGGTGTTCTTGACAAATTGAATGAAATAAGGAGAACAATAGAGGAGAGATTCAGAAGGTACCAGGAAAAGTGAGAAAAGGAGGAATGCCTTTTACCGCAGGTAGTTGATAAGTCATTAATGGGTAAGCTCAGGAATAGGGTAATACTGGTTACGGGGGGGCTTCCAGGGGGGGCATTGGTAGGGCCATAGCAGGGCAGTTGCTGAGGAGGGGGGGGCCAGGGTAATAATAAACTATAGGTCCTCAGTCAGGGAGGCCGAGGAATTAATGCTCGAATTAAGAAAGAACGGCTTTGACGCAGCCATAGTTAGGGCTGACGTATCCAGAGAGGATGAGGTCAGGTCGATGTTTGAATTAATTAGGAGGGATTACGGAGTACTGCATGGAATAGTCAACAATGCAGGCCATGGCTCCGCAACCATCTGGAATAGGGGATTCCATGAATTAACCTGGAACGATTTTGAGGAGGTAATTAATGTTGATTTGAAGGGCACATTCCTATGCAGTAAATTTGGCGTTGAGTTGATGGGGGATGGCGGTTCCATAGTCAATGTGGCCTCAATAACCGCGAGGACCGGCGATACTGCGGGAATACCCTACCTAATTGCTAAGTCTGGTATAATAGCCCTCACTAAGTCCATGGCCCTCTCACTGGCACCCAGAATTAGGGTGAATGCCGTGGTACTCGGTAGCATCGAGACTGGCTGGGTTAATTGGCTAAGTGGTGATGAGGTTAGGAAATTGATTAGTTACATACCCATGGGCAGGCTTGGTAAGCCTGAGGAGGTGGCTAGGGCCGTGGTCTTTCTACTTAGTGATGACTCCTCATTCATAACCGGACACACGATCGTAATCGATGGTGGTGAGTGCACGGCATGTGACTAAGCACTCCTTTAATAAGTGATCCTGTAAGGTGATGATGAATGCGTAGAGATATCGCATTGCTAATTGCGTCTAGGGCCATTAGAAGCCTGGCCTTTGGTTACTTAACATTTGTAATACCACTGTATCTGAAGTCCATTGGATTCTCGGCAGCGCTCGTTGGCCTTTACTTCCTCGTTGCATCAATATCCTCAGCAGCCCTAGTGCTTGTTTCTGGGTTTCTCGGTGACTTAATAGGTAGGAGGGATGCCCTCATCATAATGTCGAGCCTATTCGTGATTTCCATGGCAATCTTCAGCGTGACGAATAATAAGGCCCTACTTTTCATAACGTCAATACTCGGTACAACCACGGGAAGTGCCGGCGGAGGTGGTGCCGGTGGTGGGCCTGTGTCTCCATTGCAGACATCATTGCTTGCGGACAATACGGAGCCCATGGAGAGGACCAGGGTCTTTAGCCTTACCACGTCAATAGCGCTATTCTCATCGTTAATGGGCTCCCTAATATCCTACACAATACTGAGTATGGGCCTTGGCAACTTGACCCTCTTTAGATTATCCCTCGCATTGAGCGTTATATCAACGGCATTACTCGCCCTAGTCAGGAGGGATAAGCCTCGAATTAAGTATTTAGGTATCAATGAGGTCCTACCCAGGAGGTCCTCAAGGCCAATAACGAGGATCGCCATTGCAGGATCGCTGGGGGGGAGTCTTGGTCTTGGCATGGTGACCCCCCCACTACTGCCATTATGGTTCAGGCTATTTCTTCATGCAAGTGAGGTTGAGATTAACGAGGTATATACGGCGTCTTACGTAGTGTCGATAGTCCTCACGTTGTTGGCTAGGAGGGTCGAGGGCCTAATGGGCCGTGTGAGGGCCATATCACTACTCAGGTCCCTCTCGGTATCCCTATTCATCGTAATGGCATTCATACCGATATTCATTATTGACGCCGCGCTCTACGTAATTAGGGTCGCCCTTTACATGATAACTATACCCCCCCTACGCCAATCACTATCGATGGAATTAATCGATGAGAACGAGAGAGCACGGGGGGGATTATCAATAACCGGACTCGCACGTAGGGTTCCGTATGGCCTGGGCAGTACTATAGCTGGGTTGCTCATGGATTATGCAGAATTCTCGTTATCAATGGTGCTGGGAGGCGCCATAGCGTTGCTCGACCCAATACTTTACTACGTATTCTTTAGGCGCTATGACCGTAGGACTTACCAGGCGGAGAGTGAATAGGTGCTTAGTACATGTGGACTGAGCCCTCTCTGAGTATTTTTGTGAAGGCGTAGTTAGATAGGGCAATGCCAATCACTATGTATGCCAGGGCTAGGATAACCAACGGCCATAGGTAATTAAGTAATTGCGGTATGCCATAGCCACTGAGCATGGCGCCTCTAAGCCCCCGATAACGCCCAGGTCAGGGATAATGAATAACTTATGTACCTAAGCCATGTTGGCAGTACCGAGATGGGAAACACAACACCACCCAATAGGTTTGAGGCAACCGAGGTGAATAGGGCTATGGGATTACCCTGCTTAACGATTAGGACGACGGCACCAGCGATTAGGTTTAGACCGATTATTGATGCCAGGTAGAGTATTAGGAACGTAATCGTGGCAAGCGCATTTACTTTATATGAGATACCGAGACCAAGCCCAATTAGTAAGACCGTGACCGCGCTTATCGAGTTTATCACTAGCCCCCCCACACGGTGTTATACATCATCAGCGCCATGGGCCTCAGTGGCGCTGCCATTAGGTATTCCAGGGTCCCAATGAGCTCCTCATTCCTAATACGACCGGCTAGCGTCGTTACTGATGCTGAGAAGTATCCCTGGAATGCCGTGCCTATGACCATGAATGCCGTGTAGTCTCTAACTGCACTTAACCTTCCAAACCCTAGGGTAACGCCAATGAAGAAGTATATGAATACTGGGATGACCCAGTTAATCATTGTAAGCACAACCTGGGTCTTATACGAAACCCACATCTTCCAACCCCCCCTAATCACGACAAAGCTGTATAGCCTATCAATAATGCCCATCACGATCACCCCCCCCTCCCTCCTCCTCATAACCCTCTCCATTCTCCTGGCATTACCCTCAGCCACCGCAACCTCAACATCTATGTCCATGACCCTAACCCCCCCACCATCATACATGGCTAACCTACTCATCAATTCATTAAATCTATCAATTGTTGTTACTATGACGTACTCATCACCACCAATACTCTCCACATTAAAACCGTTAAGTCCATCCACGGAACCCTTAACAAGGACCTTAACAATCTTAAGAGCGGGCGCCTCATTTAGGATCCTCCTATTTATGTACACGACCATATCGGCTAACTCGATCTCCTGAGGATCGTGGGACGCGAGGATTACGGTCTTCCTACCCCCCTAAGACCCCCCCTAATGAAATTGAGTATGCTGTGCTTCGCATCAATGTCTATGCCGCTCGTCGGCTCGTCAAGCAACAGCACGTCCGGGTCATGCATCAACGCCCTGGCGATCTCGAGCCTCCTCATCATGCCCGTGCTATACGTGGCAACCCAATCATTAGCCCTTCCACTAAGCCCTAACTCCTCGAGTAACTCCTTAGCCCTTTCCCTAGCCTCCCTGAGCGATAGGCCGTATAATGTGCCGAAGAAGACCAGGTTATCCATCGCCGTCAATCTCCAGTAAACACCGCGGTCCATGGGCGTCATAAACCCAACCCTCCTCTTAGCCCTGACACTCATTGCGTCATAACCATAAACAAGGACCCTACCACCATCAGGAACAAGTATGCCAGCCGCAAGCCTAAGCATCGTCGTCTTACCAGCACCATTAGGACCCACGAGCGCCACTATCCTACCCTCGGGAACCTCAAGGTAAACATCCTCAACAGCCACAATACGCCCAAACCTCTTAGTAACGTGATCATAAAGAACAGCAGACACGAAGCCGTTATCGAAAACAACATTAATAACACTTTCTCCCCATAACACGAGATAATGCGCCATAACAAAATCACAGAAAAACACTTAAAACTAAAACCGCAAGATGATAATCGGCGGGGGGGGTGCCCGAGCCAGGTCAAAGGGGGGGACGGGTTGAGGTCCCGTTGGCGAAGGCCTGCGTGGGTTCAAATCCCACCCCCCCGCACCAAATATATCATTATTTTTCAGGGATCATGCTTCTCATAATGTAACCAAGTAAAATATTGAATGGCGATATAGCCAAGTCGTTTATAAACTTTGATTGCGGGTATGTTATCTTCGTCGACGTGCAGCATTGCTATAGCGCCAGCATTAATTACGTCTTTTGTGACTGCGGAAACCACGGCCTTCGCAAAACCTTTATTTCTATGGTTGGGTGTTGTGAATACGTCACCTATGATCCAAACTTCCGGTAGCTTTAGGTATGTGCCTGCAATAGCCACTAACTCATTATTGATGAATAAGCCGTAGTAATGCCAGTGGGGGGGTGATGACAGTCTAATTAGTGCCTCAGCCTTACTTATCTGTGTTCCCTGAACGCTCTTGATCTTGACGAATTCGTCAACGTTATTAATCGATAATTTGCGGACTACGGCATTACCGCGGATTACGAACTCCCTGAATGTGCTTCCCTGGCAAATCATCGTTATGCCCCCCCTGGATAGTGATACCATGCCCTTACTGGATAGTTTATTGACTAGGTTGTTTACGTACTTAGGCTCGGTCTCTGCATGAATCACTAGGTGATTGCTTAATGGAACCTCATTAAGTACGTTAATGGGTGCATTGCCGATTACGTGAATCGCCGTGTGCGGTAATCCCCCCCTGAATATTAATATGTAACCAATTATCTCATTACCAACACGTTTAGGTATGCCTCAGTGAACTCCGGGTAGTAAGTAATGTCGTAAAACAGATAGGCATGCCTAATGGGATCCGCCATGTAGGCTCTCTTGATTAGGCTAAGTACATCCCTACTCAACTCCCTGAATACATCAACAATCATTTCCTTAATTAGGGAGTAAATCATTACCTGTATTTATTAATCAGTTCCTTAACGATTGGGCAGTAAGGATCAGGCAAATTCACGGAACCGAATGCCGTAAATGCCCGGGCAGGACAACCTGCGTTGCATAGGTCAGCCATTGGGCAGGTGCTGCATGGCTTTATTTCCACATACCTCCTATCCCTAAAGGATCTAAAGCCATCCCTCCAAATAGCCCTAAGGTCATCCCTCAACGCATTGCCCTCGTAGAACTCCTTACTCATTAATAGCTCACACCCATAGACACTACCGTCTGGGTCTATTACGAACCTACTCCTGCCTGCGGGGGGGCACGTTGAGTAATTAATGATTTTAAGGGCATTAAGTCTCTCCCTTGACTTTCCATATACCTCGTATAAATCGCTGAGACTAAACCTAAAGCCATTTAGGACTAGCTTGACGTTAGTCCTGATGCGCATTAAATCATTAATCACCATCCTCGCCAGTTCATCGCTAAGTGATAGACCGTTTTCTCGAGCCCTACCAAATTCCTGAACACGTATAAAGGTGAGCACGGGCACTCCCAACCTCTCCGTTAGCTTAACCATGTCAGTTACGTAATAAGCATTATCAGGAATCACCGTGTATGATAACGACACGGCAATACCAACCTCCTTAAATACATTGATAGCCCTGATAGCCTTATTAAAGCTGCCAAAACCTCTAATCACGTCATTAACCGCGGGATTTGGACCATCAAGGCTCACCTGGACCTGGTCAAGACAAGCCTCTTAAGTTGAAGCGCGTTCTCCCTATTAATCAATGTACCATTGGTGCTCATCGATACGTAGAGGCCGAGATCCTTCGCATGACTTATTATCCTCAATAAACCCCCCCTCTTAATCAGCAACGTTGGTTCACCACCCAATAAATACACGTACTTAACTCCCAAATCCCTTAGTTTATCGAGTATGAGAAGCCAATCATCAACATTCAACTCCCTACTTAACGGCTTACCTGCCGATAAATAGCAGTGTTTGCATCTAAGGTTGCATGCGTGGGTTAGGTATATGGTTACGTCATTTATCGAATCCATACTCAGGTATGGAGGTTCATTACTACCCTCGACACTACTCCGTAAAGCCAGTATGTGACCGAGTGGCGATGCAGGGCACTCATCCAGGTATATCTCGGTATCATCAACCACCTAATCGCCTAATCCCTATAGTTACATGCTCTGGTTTAAATTATAGATATCGAGATAGAAATCAGGCGATCCGCTGTTCCTCACCAGGTCAGTTGACCCTCAATTCTCATCAGCCAGCCTATTTACAATAAATGGAGTAATAAAACTATTGCTGCGACTCGCCCTCAGAGCCCTGTGGCTTCTTCTCAGCCTTTTCCTCAGCCTTCCTTCTCTTCCACATTGGGGGGGTACGTACCCTTCCTCATGATTACCCTAGTCGTCTTAACGGCAATCCCTCGCTGCGCCCTCATTATCTCATCACTAGTCATCTCCGCATAACCAAGGGCAACTAATTCATTCTTAAGCGTCATTATTGCCACAAGCGATCCCTTGTTAATATTGTTCGTTAACTTAACAATGCCTGGAACTGCCAACGCGGCGCCATGGCATACAGCATCGACTGCCGAGTCCCTAATCCAGACCTTGGTAGGTGCCTAACCATGTACTCAACGGGCTTCACGTAGGTCCTGAGCAAGTCCTCAACACCGTAATCCCTATAGAGTGTGTACGCATCCTTAAGGTCCTGGAGTGTAACCGCCTCCCTCTCCGTGAAACAACCAACCCTAGTCCTCCTAAGCTCCCTCATGTTAGCACCAACCCCCCCAGTACCTCGCCAATATCGTAGGCAAGTTTCCTGGCGTAGGTCCCAGACTCCACATTCATCCTAATTAATACGTACTTACCATCCTCTCGAGAAGCTCAAGCTCATAAACGTGCTTAATCCTCAACTGTCTCTTGACAGCACTCCTCAATGGTGGTCTTTGATAAATGGCGCCGGTGAATTCCCTAAGCACGGCTCTCAACTTCTCATCATCAACATCGCCGTGAAGCTTCATGACCATTACGTACTCCTTATCCAGCGTGTTTATTGCCGGCATCGCCTTTGTGGACTCACCAAGCGCTATGGGTAATACGCCCGAAACCCCCCCTGGATCAAGCGTCCCAGAGTGACCAGCCTTATCGAGGTTAAGCATTTTCTTAACCCAGGCAGCCACCTCGTGGCTTGTTGGTCCCCCCATTGGCTTATCGATCACCACAAAGCCGTACTTGAGGTACAGGTCCATGGGCCTCTTCTCCGGTGGTATACCCCCCCACTCTGGTTGGTCTGCTCATTAGGTATCTTAACGAGGATCTCCGGCTCACTGCAATAATTGGGTAACGACACGCCAATCATAATTGCAGGACCTATGGATTATAAAAGTCTATCTCCACGCTATGGTAAATTAACTTTTATTTTACCCCACAGTAATAAACGCAAGTGCCCAGTATAAAGACGTTGAGCATGGTAATTCTGGCGCTGGTGCTCGCAATAGTACTGGTGTACTCGATACACTCACTATACCTGGCTAGGAATGGTGTTACGGCAAGTAGTTCCTACGTTAACTCTGTTGAGTATGAAGAGTTAATGAACAATTACACGAACCTACTCATCAAATACACCGCACTCCTTCAGAAGCTGAATGAGTGTATGACAAATGAAAGCTCGATTCAGTACCAGGGCTCACTAAGTCATAAAGAGGTTATTGCGAGTAACCTAATCATGAGCGCCACGTTATCAATAACGAGTTGTAATGGCTACACACTCCAGTCAACTAAGGATCTTTACTTTGAAACGAAGGGGCCTGGTTACTTAGTAATAACGTATAGATTATCGAATCCCCCCCAAGTCATTGAGGGTTCAGTATCGTATTACGTATATGTAATGGCCCAGGCGATGCCCTCAATGCCCATGACCGCGATGTACACATACGAGAGCTCAGCATACGCCTATGAAGCTGGTCAGTATGGGCAATTAATCATCCCAGTACTACCAAACTCAACGTACGTACTTACCCTCGGCTTTACATGCTATGTTGCTCAGTATTACCCACCAACGAATGCGGGTACGATAGTTAATGGCGAGATACCGGAGAACGCCGTTATTAATGTGACCTATGTATGGTGAAGTGGCGTAGCTATATAGCCCTATTCAGGTGTAGGGGGGGTGGCGATGTAATTACCAGGGGGGGTAGCAAGTTTGCAATAGTTGATGGGTTTTACGCGTACGTGGGTTCGTGCGGTAATGCATGCGCGGCACGCATAGTTAGGCATCTTGGTAAGGTCGTTAATAGGTTTTGGCATGTTGATTACCTGCACGAAATATGCAATGAGGTAGCTGTCATGATACTGCCCTATACGGAGGAGGATGTCGCCAAGGCATTACTTGATAAGTTCCCAGGAATTCCAGGTTTTGGAAATAGCGATAAGAGGGAGGATAAAACACACTTATTTAGGGTGGGTTCAGGTGATGAAACGATCATTAAGATTCTCCATGAATTAAGCATGGCCATTCATAAGGAACTGAGTAACGGATATAGCCGTAAATTCAATGATCATTATAATAAGTCATTATAGAGATAATCATATAAACTCACTATTCAATGTAGCCTAGTGATGTTGCTGGTGCGTCTGAGGACTCATGATGATGGCTCGTGTTCCTGATTACCCTCGTCCTCATTACCCCCATTCTCGGTATTGTTAACATTATTCGTTAATAACTCCTCAAGACTCTTTATTCTCAGTTTCTCCCTTATTAAGGCATTAATGCTGCTCCTTAATTCATCCAGATCCGCCTTACTCACATAGGAGAGGGCATTAGCCACCTCCTCTGCGTACATGCTAAATATTGCGTACTTCATTAGGAGCTCCTGCTCCTTCTCCTTTCTGGTTATGTAGAGCCTTAACTTCCTGGCAACCTCCCTAATCGCATTCCTGACCTCCGACTCTATCTCAGGTACCTCTGCAATAGCCTCCTTGCCCGCGCTCGCGTATGGTATCTTGGTAGAGCATATGTGCACAACAATGGCCAGCGGCGCCGGAAACTTAACCTTATACTGTGTCCAGTCAATCTCATCAACAATCTTCCTAACAACGTCATTACCCTCATCATAAATAAGCGGAACCTTATTAGCAAACCTGTAGATTAATGGCTTATCACTGGGCTCGATAGCCCCCCCACCCCCCCAAGCCAGCGCTGCCTCGACGATGAATGGATTACCCATGTATGAACTAGGCTTCCTAGTGACCGTAAACACAACCTCCGGCCTAAGCACAAACTTAACACCCTCAGCAAGTATGTCTTCACCAATCGGCGAAAGCAATCAGCCTGGGCCTCCTCCACCCATTAAACTCCCTCATCTTCGTTACGAAATTAACCAATTCATCGTTCACGAGCTTACCCACGGGCATGTCCGGCGGCAGCCCAACGAAATCGAGGAATGTCTTAGCAATGGTCTCGCCAACACCATCGAAGTTCTCAACAAGGAACTCAAGCAGTGGCATATTTGGGTCCCTCTGTATTAATTGCTTTATCAACTCCACATCAACGCTCTTGGGATGCGGAAGACCCTCCTCTGGTGGATCGGGCATTTTCGTGGTTACCCTAGGTATTTTAATGGCGTCGTCCTCATCAGGACCCCCCCTGAGTACAAACTCGGCATACGGCGCGACCATGGCAGTCCTCCTCAGGTACTCCTCAACCCTCCGCTTAGCCTTTGACCAGTCACCCTCAAGAATCACCTTAATCGCCGTGCCATGCCACCCATACTTATTCTCCAGCGTTCTCTGTGAGACTATCACGGGCTCGTTCTTCGTAATATCAATCATCAACTGATACTCATAAATAACATCACTCTTCAACGGCGCACTCCTAACGAGTATTGGAGTATTCGTGGTCGACTGAGCATATAGCACAACCATCTTGGCGCCAAGCCCGAAGATACCCCCCCTGTGCTGCTTAATCCTATACTTACTACTGTAGAATACCCTGCCAAAGACGTTTGGTATCTCATCCCCCCCAGGTATTCCAATGCCGTTATCCTCAACGTAAATACTGACCCAATTCCTAGATTGATCTGCATAATCAATGTATATCTTTATGCTCGGCAGTATCTTAAACGTCTCAGTCGCGTCAAGACTATTCTCAACAAGTTCCCTAATCGTCTGATAAACAGCCCTAGTCGGATTACTAAATCCTGCTATCTCTCGATTACGCCTAAAGAACTCAGCCGGCGATAAAGCCTCAAACTTAACAATATCGTTACTACCCATGATCTAAAGCCTAGGAAACGAGAGCCAATTTAAACTTTTTGCATTTTATAATATGCAAAAGTTATTAATAATCGATAAAATCACGATGATGCAATAACGCATCATGTAAACCGTAATTGAAAGAATAGCACACGGTATTTTGCATTCATGACTAAAATAATCATTATTCATGTATTAAGTGATTATCGAACAGGGTTGATACGCTGAAGGTGTTTTATGTAGGGGGACTTAAAAATGAAGTGATCGGGAGTAAACTATTAATTACATGAGTTCATATAACTATGGCCTTGAGGATTTGCTTCATGTCCTTTATATTTTCGAGGCTCTTTACGAGATTTATCACGGTGTTGGCTTGACTAGGTGTTAATAGGCCGTCGGTTAATCTCCTAAACTTATCCTCAACCTCCTCATCTGTCATCGGGTTCTTTGGGTGGCCCCCCCTTGGATGATCTACACGGGCTGTTAATTCCCTACCGTCTTTGAACTTCACGGTTATCCTATTGGGTATTGCCGATGGATATAGCTTATCAAGCTCTGGATCCACATTAACCCTCATCTTCCTTATTAATGAGAGTACCCTAGGATCACGTATATTCTCGGGCTTATAGTGGTATAGCTCAACGGTACCGTAAAGTAGCGCCACCGCCGTTACCCACATTAGGCTGTGGTCCGCAGTCTCCTTAGTCTTTGGATCCCACTTCTCGGGGGTCCTTAACTATTATGTCGTAGGCAGCCTTGAACGTGTCTATTGTTATAGTCTCAACATCGTCAGGCTCAATGGCCTTTCCATACTCCTGCCTAATCATCCTAGCCGCATCAACGGCCGACTGCGCGTGGTACTCCACTGGGTATGGCTTTATGTACGTGTCCAGTATCCTCTTGGGACTCGGTATTGAGCCCAGGTCAAGTATTAACTTATCATTAAATTCCCCCCCAGCCAGTAACTGCCTTATGAAACCCATCTCGCCCTTCAACGGTGCGTCCGGCCCCCCCGTGAATCCCTCCCTAGCCAGTAACACTGCGAACACGGCATTCCTCGAGGAATTAGCGGTTGCTGCCGCCTTCCAGTGACTAAGTTCACCAACCCTTGACTGCCTCATGGCTGCATGCGGTACCGTGGCTATCGATAATGCATTCAAGGCCTCACTCTCGTTAAGGCCCATGAGCTTCGCGAGGCCTGCCGTAACTGCAATTCCTATGTAATTGACGTGATCCCAACCGTGAAGCCTAAGACTACCCGCATCGCAAAGCCTAACGCCTATCTCATACGACGTTGCTATGGCCGTTATCAAATCCCTACCACTCAATCCCCTATACTCGGCAGCCGCGAGTAATGCAGGGATCATGTCGCTTGGATGAAGCGGTTCCTTGCTTAGGTACGTATCGTTATAATCGAGGTACCTAACCATGAGCGCATTCGTAAACACAGCCCACTCAATCGATGATGTATCGAGCGTACCCCCCCACAACGTAGCTTCAACACTCGACCGATGATTCTTAGCGACGCTTCTCGCTATCTTAACGGGCTCAGCCATGAAGGCCGCTAAGGCAACACCAAGCTGTCAAGAACCCTACGCTTAACCTCATTAATGACCTGCTGATCCAAGTCCTCAAACTTAACATTAAGTGCATAATGAATTATGGCTTCACCAACACTATCCTTAACCATACTCACCTAATGAGACAACGCCTAATTTTAATGCATAACCTCAATGAACAATCACAAATTACTTATTAACATTAATGACGTGACCATTAATGAATGAGGAAAAGAGCCATTGTATTACTCTCTGGTGGTATTGACTCAGCCGTGGCGCTGTACCTACTTAAGTCACGTGGTTATGACGTGATCGCCATATCAATAAATTACCCAGGCAGGGGGGTGAACGTGAGAAGGAATCGGCGAGGGAACTGGCCAGGTTAACAAATACGGAACTGATTGAGGTTGATCTACCGTTCATGAGGGAGGTTGATGAACTGTGGGACGATGATAATGAAAGACCGAGCCACCTAAGGAGTGCTCACCCAAGTACTATACCCGCGAGAAACGCAATAATATACGCGATTGCCGCGTATTACGCGGAGATACTGGGGGGGATAGACACGATAGTCGCGGGCCATAATGCTGATGATACGAAGTACTTCCCAGATACATCGAGGGAATTTAGGAGGTTAATCTCGAGGGCATTAACAATAGGTACCTACATAGCAGGGCCAGGGGGGGCTCAGAGTCATAGCACCGCTCTCTAAGCTGAGTAAGACAGATGTCGTTAGGCTAGGCCTTAAATTGGGCGTGCCCTTTGAATACACGTGGTCCTGCCATAATAATTACGACGTGCCATGCGGCCAATGCAGCGGGTGTCTGGCCAGGAAGAGGGCATTTAATGAGCTAGGCATTAAGGACCCACTCGAAGAAGCAATAAGTAATGGGAGGGATTGGTGGTTATTAAGGAAGAAATCACTGATCAAGCCCTAGCCCTAATATACGCTCTCAAGGCCTCAATAAACTTCTCAATCTCATCAACGGTATTATAACCATGCGGTGACACCCTGATAGTACCAGGTCTTGGGGAGACCACGATACCATCCCTACCGAGGAGCTCGGCAAGGCCGTAGGGATCCGAGTACTCGAAGGTCAGTATCGCTGCATGGCTTTCGAGCGGTGTCGTTACCTTCAACCCCCCCAAATCCCCCCCTAATGAATCCGCCAAATGCCTAATTAACCTACTGGTATGTTCCTCAAATCTATGAGGCACCTCGTACCTAAGCAGTAATCTCATGGATGCCAGGGTCCCCCCCTCAAACGCTATTATCGGCCACGTACCCCCCCACTCAAGCCTTGCAGCATCCCTGGCAGGCATGTACGTGCTTATATCTATCGGCCTCTCAAACAACTTCTCACCCCTCAACCTCCTACTCACTTGGTTATCGTCTATCCCCATCCAACCCGATAACGATGGCTTAAGCCTATTTAATAACTCGTCACTAACATAGACGAAGCCGGCACCATGAGGCCGAGCAACCATTTATATGAACCTGTAATTAGGGCATCAACGCCATCCCTAGTTACATCAATTGGTAGGACGCCAACTGCATGAAATGCATCACTTATTAAAACGGCACCTCTCGCATGTGCAATCTCAGCAATCTCCCTAATCCTTTCCCTATATCCCGTTATCCAAGAAACATAATCAACAAAGACCACCGCGGTGTTATCATCAATGAGCTTCTCATACTCCTCCAGGGGTACGTACCATTAACGGGCCTCGCGATCCTAACCTCCTTAATTAGGCCACGGGACTTGAGAGCGTGGAATGAGAAGACGCCTGTTGGGAAATTGAGTGAGCTAATGACCACGTTACTACCGGGCCTAAACTCCATAGCCGATAATAACGCATTTAACCCATACGTGGCGCTCGGCACGGCAGCAATACTCTGCCACGACGGGGCATTAATCAACTGCGCAAAGACTCTCTTAGCCTCCACGATATGGTCAAGGGCCAATTCCCACGGCTCACCCTCCTCCTGCCATAGATTAACGAAATTCATAATTGCCTCAGCGGCATCCTTCGTTAATGGACCAGCCCCCCCAGCATTATCAAGGTATATCTTTCTCCGCGTTATCTCTATCCTACCCCCCCTAAGCTCCTCCAACCAACCCATTGATTAAGTGAGTATTACCGGGATTAATTTTTATCGCACCTACTAAGCAACTCCATCACAACCTCTATAATCGCCTTCATGACCGATACCCTCGTTGGCTCATCAACCTTAACGCAGGTCCCAAACTCCATACACAACTCATTCAGGTACTGAAGCACCGTACTAAACTCCTCACTTGGGTTAACCAACCAATCAATTAAGTGGTAAATTGCCTTAACGGCCTCCTCCCTATCCATCAATAAAACACTCACTAAATAATTAATAAGGCAATAAACTCAGGCCCCCCCCGCGAATCTCAGGACGGCGATAAACCAGGTACTGAGCCGAAGGACAGGCCTTGGAGCAAAGCAGGCAATTTATACACTTACTCTCATCAACAATGAATGAAGGCCCCCCCGAACCAACACGCCTCAATGCCTTTGTTGGGCACCAATTAACGCATAGATTACACTCACCGCATATCGACGCCCTAGCCACAAAGCCCGCAATATGAACCCTCAACTCCTTACTGGTCGAGGAGATAAGCACCTTATTACCACCCTGCCCAACCCTGACCTCGGCCTCCCCAAACTTACCTCTCACAATGTATGAACCATCAGTGCCCTCCACCGAACCAAGCATCTTTAGGAACTCCGTGAAGGTGCCCATGTTAATGGGCTTATCGGCATCCACTATCAGCGACCCACCATCACCACTAAACCTGACTGGATACTTAACCCTGAAACTCGCCCTAACTCGACTACGGATATCACCTGGTAAGCCCCTCCTCCAACGCCAAAGGCCGTAATCAATGAATTCGCTCGACAATCCCTGGCTAGCTATGAATTCCTTAAGTACCTCGTGAAGCCTCGTGTAAATACCGGGGGGGTATTTCTCACGCACAACTTCAAACTCCCCCAACTCATTCGCCGGGCATATGACACAGCCAAGCCTATCAAAGCCATACTCATAAGCCTGTTGTAGGGCAGGTTCCTCAGCAATATGTAGCCCCAAACCTCGAGCGCCGTCCAGTCCTGTATTGGAGCAACAACAATATCCTTAGTAACCCACTTACTAACCGAGACCCTAGGCAACCTAGCCCTTTGGAACGACTCAAAGGCTCTTTGACCAACGACGCTAATAAAGCCCCCCCCTGGAAACCTACGCAGCATCTCATCGGTTATTGGCCCGAGCTTAATGACCTTGCAGCACCAGCGGTAGTCCCTGGCTGGTGGTCCGAATTCCCTAATCGCCCTCCAGTACCTATCCCCTGCCGAGGCTATTATCAGCTCGGCATTGTAGAGCTTCGCAACCTCCCTAACATTATCATAGGACTCCAGTGGCTCGAGGCCTGTGTCATTAAATAATACGTAGAATTTAACGCCGGTCCTAGCCACCAGGTCAAGGGCTACTAGGGAGTCCTTACCACCTGAGTATGAGACCACGATTGGCTTCCTATACTCACTGAAGACCCTCCTTAAGAACTCCACGGCTTTCTCGGCCTTATGCTCTATGTAATCCCTGTTCAACTCAATGAAGTCCTTCAGCGTGCTAGGCTTGGGGGGGCTTGGCAGCGATCCCTTTGCTAACCAGCTCTTGATTATCCTGAGTCTGCCGCCCCCCCTCATTGACTTGGCAATGCCGTGGTATTTACCATCCTCTGTGGATACGGCAACGTGCGCGTACCTCTCGCTGGGTAGGTTACCCCCTAATGATCAACTCCCTATGAACATCGTACCTTTCAGGAAGTTTATCTAATTTAACTAAGGCCCAATAACCAAGGCCCCCTATTGATCATCTCGGTGACACCCTCGTACAACGGCCTAAACCTCCACATTCTCCTCTCTATATCATAAAACCTGTGGCCAATTACCCTACCCCTCACGATGACCTCATCTGCCTGGTCTGCGTAGCCGGGTATTTTATTGAGGAGGATGACCTCATTATCGGGTATTAATAACCTAGCCAACTCCTCACTCCCAAACTCATTAATCACAGCCCTCCTAGTAATCTCAACGTCAGCGTGAAAGGCAGGTCTAACATCGCCAGGTCTCGTAATCCTGGCAATACTCATTGATGAGCATCGCTTAGCTCCCAAGTCCTTACTGAGTACCGGCACGTTTAAGTCATCGCACCAATAAATCACTGAGGGCATCTTACTGCGGGTTTGAGGATAATGAAGATAAATTTAATTCTTTTGACGAAGCCGGAGGCACTCACTTCATATTCCTCATTAACTTCTGCCGTGACCCCCTCATCAAGCAGTTGCAACACCCTACCCACGATTGCCTGGTCCCTGTTTTGCAGGTTCTTATCCAGCTTGAGACCACTCTACTCCTTAACGCCAGCCCCGCCTTGACGACCTCGTCTGGGTACGAGGCCAGGATCTTCATGGTCGTCTTACACCAATTAATGTACTCATCATCAGTGGCCCTTTTGGCGAGGGTCTCAATGACCCCCCCACGGAGTGCTTGGAATGCCTGGTCCTCCTTAAGTGTGAATAGCATTTGTAGTATTGACCTTATTTGCTGCTCACGCTGGTTCTCGGGTAATCGGGCTATCTGTATTGGGTCCACCTGCGAACTCATTGATCACTGTTAATGTATTGCCAAAATAAATGAATCCCGGCACACCAGTAAAAATAACAAAATCCCAAATTAATCCCAGTTTTATGGAGGTAATAGAAGACGCAGTGGGTTACCGACATCCCTCAGGAAGTCGCGGAGTTCGCGCCTAACATTTTCATCGCGCAGGATCTCGATTATTAATGCCTTAAGTGACGACCTGAACTCCCTGTCATTAATTACCGAGAGCATTGACGATATCACTATCTTTCTGAGGTTTGGGTCGTTAACAAGGTCCGCCAGCACCACCTGTATTAATGGTTTAACGGACGCTAGTATCCCAGTCACGAGCATTTCCTGATTAATAACCTGCCCTGCCTGCACAGACTGCTTGTCATTACTCATTAACATACCATTAAATCAATGGGTTAAAAACCTATGTATTAACCTAGGTGGTGCGGAGTAGTGTTGATACTGTACTTAATTAAATAATCACTAATAGGCTATAGAGGTACATGATGATTAAGAGGAACGCTATGAACGCTGAGGATGTGACGCAGGTATAAAGCGGTCTCTAGGTAATCTTCCTAATCGATGCAAGACCGATGTCACTGGCTATATGCAGTATGAAGAAGAGCGATAATGGCGCAATTAATAGTATGTGTAATTGAGGGCTCGTCCTTAGTCAAGGAGCTGCCTTATGAGAAGGTAGTACGCATAGTTAATGAGTAGGCAGGAATCAGGCTAAAAGCTTAAATTTCTTGGTTCTCGGCTTTCCCTTGGGCCGGTAGTCTAGCCTGGAAGGATGCCCGCCTCGCACGCGGGAGATCCCGGGTTCAAATCCCGGCCGGTCCACCACAATCAATCCTTTCCCCTCTATCGTCAGTTTAGGATTTTATCTGCGTAATAACCTATTTTAGAGAATTCATCATTGAATTCCTTATATCATTATTTTAAATTTTCGAGTGCTCAGAGAATTTAGACGAGTAGGTTTGGCTTTCAGTTTCGTTATTAATAGGAACTAATAAGGTGATGCATGATGCAGCACCTAATGCGGGTTTAAATTCCGGCAAGGCTTCACCATAGGTTGTAAAGCTTATTTAGGGTGTAACGTTAAATGCCTTTAATGTTTTCGTTATTGGATGTTTATAGGGCTAGGCAGGTGATTAGTAGGTATTTGCCGAGGACTCCTCTTGTTTATTCACGTCAGTTATCTAGGTTGCTTGGCTTTGATGTTTACCTGAAGCTTGAGAATCTTCAGCCAACCAGGGCGTTTAAGGTTAGGGGGGGTGGTGTGTATTTCGCGATGGTTAGGAGGGATGAGGCACAGAGGAGGGGGATTAATTGCGGCGTCCACGGGCAATCACGCGCAGTCCGTTGCCTACGCCGGTAAGTTAATTGGTGCCAGGGTCGTGATCGTAATGCCCGAGGGCGTGTCTAGGGTTAAGGTTGAGGCTTTGAGGGATTTGGGCGCCGAGATTATATTTCACGGTAAGGTGTTTGATGAGGCCCTGGACTACGCAATAAACCTCGCCAACAGGGAGGGCTTGTTATTCGTGCATAGCACCAATGAGCCACTGCTCTATCCTGGAGTTGGCACAATGCACCTAGAGGTTGTTGAGGACCTGCCCGACGTTGATGTGGTGATTAACCCAATAGGCGGTGGCTCGGGAGCGTCAAGTGCCGTGATAGTCTATAAATCCGTTAACCCATCAATTAAGGTCATAGGCGTACAAGCGGAGGGTGCGCCAAGCGTTTATCTATCGCTTAAGGAGGGTAGGTTGATTTCCACGGGCTATGCTAGGACTATAGCCGAGGGTTTGGCCACGGCTAGGGCCTATGAGTTGCCGTTCAGCATATTGAGGGGGGGTAGGATTGATGATGTGGTTCTCGTTAGTGATGATGAGATGCTCAGGGCCATTAAGGAATTAGCCTTAACGCCGGGCAGGTCGCGGAGCCTGCGGGCGCCGCCGCATTGGCTGCTGCAATGAAGTTGAGGAGCCAGTTAGTGGGTAAGAAGGTCGTTGTAATGGTTACCGGCGGTAATATAGACCCAGAACTGTTTATGAAGGCCCTTGAGAATTATTAATTGTATGAGGAGTATCGTCGTCCTGGGCTTCGTCTCACCACTGCATAGGGATAGGTTACCCACTGTTAGTGGTGTTGATAGGGTCGTATCAAGTACTGATGAGTTAAGGGGGGGTTAAACATTAGTAACGCATTCGTCGTCGCATTAATACTGTCGGGCGGCGTTAGTCGCCTTGTCAGGGAGTTCGCCGAGGATTACGGCCTACGCAGGTTACTGCTTGTTTCTCATCCAGGCCTTAATAGCCTCGCCTCAGCCTTGATGCAAGGGCCCTACTTAGTGAGGTTGGGGTTGACTCAGGTATACTTCACCTCGATGACTTGAGCCATATTGACCATGCGCTTAGGATTGCCAGGGCCATAGCCTCCATACTCGGTATTAGGGTTGCCCTGCTTGGTGTTGGAGCTAAGGACAGCGTAGTCAGGACCTTTGAGGATAGGTTTGAGGCGAAGGTTGATGCTATACCCATGAAGAGCCTTGAGGACATGATTAATAATGCTGATGAGAAATTAGCCGCTGAGTTCGTGAACTACATTAAAGGTAGGGTTAAGTTTGAGGTTGGTGATGAGAGGCTTAGGGATGTTGGTAGGATCTACGCTGCCATGCGTGGTCTTTATGGTAAGTACGATGCCCTCGCAATTAACTGCTTCCCATACCTAATTAAGCATAGGGTCACACCATGTTTGGCGTTGGCTAAACTTAATGAGGAGGGTTGATAGCGGCGTGCGAGGCTGACTTAAGGGCTTTGTTCTCCATGGTCATTGCCAGGGAATTAACTGGCTATAGTGGTTGGATCGCGAACACGAACCACATTGAGGGCAGCAAGGTCACTATGGCTCATTGTACCATAGCCCTTAACATGGTGAGAGATGCCAGGGTTGTAACCCACTTTGAGTCTGGGTTTAACTATGGCTTGACTGGCAGGTTGTTGTTTAATGATGTGACTGGGGTCTCGGTCTCAAGCGACTTCAGGAGGATGGGAATCTTTAGCGCTAGGGTTGTTGAGTCAGGGTTGCTGAGCGATAGGATGTGCAGGACACAGGCCATACTTGACCTCGGCGTTAACTCCTCAATCATCCTTAGGCTGGCACCGTATAATCACCACGTCATAATACCCGGCAATGTGGTTAAGGAGTTGGAGACCATAGCCGGCGTTCTCGGCATGGAAGTCGTTAAGTATACGCAGTGAATCAGCACTCGCCCTTCATACCCTTTGGTGGCGTGACCCCCCCCTCTGGCCCAGGTACCTACCCAGGTACTTCGCCTCGCCAATTGTCTTTACTAAAACCACGTGTAGGAACCTCATGCCTGGCCTAAGGACCATGTAATTACCGCTATTGTTTATTACCTCTATCGTTACATTACCCTCAAAGCCCGCGTCGATTATTGTTGGTGGCACGCTCAAGCCATACCTGGCGAGGGTTGAGCGGAGGTTGCAGAAGCCGACCACGTCCCTTGGGAACTTCACGTACTCCATTGTCGTCAGTAATGCGAAGCTCCTTGGTGGTATTACTATCCTGCCATCCTTAGCCTCCACAATACTGAACAAATGCCTCGCACTCTCCAGTTCGCATGGGTCTATTACCTGCCCGTCGAAGGCGTATATCGCGTACTCAGTGCCGACCCTTAGGTCAAGCCCATTCTCCCTAACGACATCCTCGCTGAAGCTCAATTGATAGGACCCCCCCGCCTTTAACAAGCTTTAGTATTTCATCCCTCGTTAGTACGGCCATCAATTACTAACGAGTCTCGCGATTTATTTTTATTACCATGAAACGCCACAGGTATTCCCTACGTATTACTCATCACTACTGATTGGGCAGGTATACCTGCTCCCATGGATACTTATTCCTGTCCTTAACATCCCTTATCTCATCCAACTTCCTCATCATTGCCTTAAACTCATCATAACTAATCTTCCTGAAGAGCGGCCTAACGTTATTAACCCTAGTACCTGGCCTTGGCGGCTCATAGGCATCCGCCCAGGTTAATTTACCGAAGCCCGCCATTGACCATAGGTCCTCCATCGACTTGGGCATTACAGGCCATAGGCCTATTGATAGGGCCTTAACCATGTGCAGTGCGTTGAGCATAACTGCGCCTGCCTCATCCTTATTACTCTTTATTAACTCCCAGGGCTGTCTCTCGTTTAGGTACCTATTACCGACTCTCGCAATCTCCACAACCTCCATTAACGCATCCCTAAGCTCAATCCTCTCATAATGTTCCTCAGCACTCCTGAAGTGATTCAGGGCCTCATCCCTATACTTAACATCGACATCCCCCCCAAGAGAGCCGCTTGGTACCTCACCATTGAACCTAGTGCTTATGAAGGTGAGTACCCTATGTATGAAGTTGCCAATTACGTCATTCAATATGGAGTTTATGACCTCAAGGGTTTGGTGCCACGCGAAGCTCGTGTCCTTGCCCTCAGGCCTTTGGTAAATGAGTATGAATCTCCAGTAATCAACCGGCATTAGTGCCAGTGCTTCATCAATCCAAATGCCAATCCTCTGGCTCTTGGAGAACTTCTTACCCTCAAACAGCAGGTACTCAGTCGATGCCGTGGTGTAGGGCATTACGTATGGGTCTCCAGAGGCTATGAGCATTGCGGGTAGTAGTATTACGTGGAATGGTATGTTATCCTTACCCACGAAGAACACGACCCGTGTACTTGGGTCAAACCAGAACTTCTTCCACTCATCCTCATTACCCCTGTTCCTGAAGTACTCTATTGTTGCTGATATGTAGCCGAGCACGGCCTCGAACCATACATATATCGTCTTATTATCGGCGCCAGGGAATGGAGCCTCAATGCCCCCCCATTTATTATCCCTGGTAATGGCCCTTGGTCTTAACCCTTCCTTAAGCATCCCAAGGCTCATTTGCTTGGCGTTCTCAGGTAGTGCCGTGTTCTCCTCAACGTACTTCCTAACCCTATCCTCAAGCTTCGTTAAGTCCAAGTACCAATGCCTGGTCTTAACCCAAATGGGCTTAGAGCCGCATATTGCGCATCTCGGGTTTATCAGGAGTCTCGGCTCGAGTAATCTACCGCAATTCTCACATTGATCACCGCGGGCCTTATCATAACCACAATATGGGCATGTGCCGATTATGAACCTGTCGGGTAAGTAAATCTTATCCTTTGGGCAGTAGGGCACTTCATCCTCCTTAGTGAATACATAGCCATTATTGTAAAGCT
Source organism: Vulcanisaeta distributa JCM 11217 (assembly GCF_001316005.1). GTDB lineage: Archaea > Thermoproteota > Thermoprotei > Thermoproteales > Thermocladiaceae > Vulcanisaeta > Vulcanisaeta distributa_B. The sequence goes on along the minus strand of NZ_BBBJ01000004.1, from coordinate 131,687 downwards.
TCATGAAGAACTCCTTAACGAACTCCCTATGCACCGGTGACTCCGTCCTTGTATAATTATCGAAACTAATCTCCCATAATTCAAACAATCTCTTCACAATCTCATGCATCCTATCGGTCAATTCCCTCGGCTTAATGCCTAGCTGAAGCGCCTCAACCTCAATTGGTGTACCATGCTCATCGGAGCCCGACACGAAAACAACGTCATCCCCCCTGAGCCTAAGGTACCTGGTGAAAACGTCGGCGGATAACACGGAACCGATCAAATTACCTAGGTGAGGCACTGCGTATATGTACGGCCATGCAGAGCCTATGACCCATTTTCTCTTAGCATTTCCAGTTTGGTCACCCTCACCACCAAATGGCACAATGCATGTCGGAAATTTAAGTTTTAAGGATTTACTAAGAGGGATTACTCAACCTTAATCTCGAATCCCTTCTTACCTGAGCTCTTCTTCTTCAGTTCCACGGTTAATACGCCATTCCTATACGTGGCCTTTGACTGATTTGGATCAACCTCAGCCGGCAGGTCAACCTCCTTATAGTATTTCCTATCGCTATCCCTGGCGCTTATGATTAGTTTCTTACCATCCTCGGTAACCCTAATACTTATCTTGTCCTTATCAACACCAGGCATGTCCATTACAACCTTTATTGAGTCCTCCTCCTCAATAACGTCAGTTAATGGCTCAATGTCCTCCTCAATGATTGGTCTCTCACCCTTCGGCCTGACATTACCGAACTCCTTAATCCTAGGCTTCCCGTCAGCCTATGGATATTTCAAAGCCATAGTAGTAATACTTAGGCCTTGCCCTACCTCCGCGCCTTTCCTCCTCCTCTGGCGTAACTCCTCTCATCATTCTCTCCATCTCCTCCTCCATCTCTCGCTCAAGTTCCTCAAAGTACTTCTGAATTCTCTTGAACCAGTTATCAATGTCCTCGAACCACGACATACAAGAACAAAAATAGTATGGTCTTAATAAACCTTTATTGCCCTTCCAGTTCAACCTCAGGCCTCTCCTCAGCACTGGCTTTCATTCTCTTGATCATCCTCGTTATCTCACCAGCCACCTTATTACGGACCGCCTTACTCGGTATATCCGCCAACTCAGCGACCACCTTCTTATTCGTCTCAAAATCCTCACTAAACCTGTCTGGGTAAACCTCAAGCAACCTCCTCGCAAGGCTCTTTATGTACCTTGGCCTGACACGACCCATTGATTAGCCGTATTCTTAACCCCCCCTTTAAAATCTTATGTTATGTACGTAATGCTAATGCTTTTAATAACTGGTTTAGGCATTACTACTGCCGTGAGTAACGTAAGGATTAATGTAATGGAGCCAATACTGAGGCCCATCTACTTCCTAACGGGATTCGCTGGCATAGGTATGGTTGGCTACTTAGTGGTTCAGCACCTATCCAATGCCCTTAATTGCCGTAGGGTTGGGTTCATAGAGATGCCCAGGGAACCCCCCCCATTGAGTGCGTACATCATTAGTACAAACATGCTCTCAACACCTGGCGAGATTTATTATTGCCAGGTACTGACTTCACCATTTCCATAATTCATTGGGACGGCGACTTCATGACTAAGTACGCCCATGATGTGGTTAAGACACTTGCACGTTGGGTATATATCAACGGATTTAGGGAAGCCATACTATTTGGCGGGCTTGACAATAGGTTAAGGGGGGGTGAGGACTTGGACCAGTTGAGGGTTGCCGTAACCACGGAGTATAGGAATAGGCACTCACTGGGTAAGGTTAAGCTTATGGAGCTTAACTACGCAATGGTTGGGCCATTAGCACTATTAATGAATGAGTTTGAGAGGTTGGGCGTACCAGCCATCTCCATACTACCTTATGCCGAGCCATTCCGCGCAGACCCGAATGCGGCTATCGTCGCCATTCAATTCCTAAAGGAATTAACGGGTGTAGAGGTCGACGTCAGCAGACTGAGGGAGTTGGCTGACATGATTGATAAGGAGATTAAGGAGTTGCAGGAAAGCATGAAGCGTAGGGAGGGACCTCCCCCCCATTACATTTAATTACTACATTGATTGCTACCTACCTCCTTAATTACCCAGGGTATTAATGAGTATAGTTCCTGCCTTGACTCAGCCTCTAACACCGTCACGCCTTTAAAGCCTAGGCTCATTAACTCATTAATCAGTTTTTCATGGCTTTTCTTCATAATAACTATGACATCCGTGAACCCCCCCTATCCCGTAATCTCACTAGGTATTTACGTAGTAAGTGGTGAGATAACGTACGCAGGTAGTTCGGTGTTGGTTCTGGATACTCATGCTGTGATAGTGGGTATATCTCGCTTATTTCGTAGGGTATTGGGCCTAGGACCGGGTTATTTATCACTACATGAACCCTACTAAGTAGGTTGTTGGTTGATAATTGGTCTATTAACCAGTAAACCAGTGAATCCCTTATGTATGGCCTGTCAAGGAGCTCGCCTGGCAATACCACGACAATGCATCCCTGGGGGGGCGGCTCATAATTATTGAGGAGCCTCTCAATGTGTCTAATGATTTCGGGCCTATGCAGTGATTCCACGGATGTTATGTGCAGCGCCCTAACACGCCCAGATTCGTCCGGGATCACCTTCAATAAAGCCCTTAATCCCTTCCTTAGTGCCAGTAATGCTGATTTAGCCCTCGCATCACCACCAGCCTTCTCCTCGAGGTATTCCCAAAGGGTTCCCTCCTTAATCCTAGCCTTAATCTCCTGGATCTCCTCCCAAAGCACGTATAGGTTGTGGATTGCCAATAACCTCTCACGCTCAGCCTTATTCATACTCATTAACTCCTTAACACCGTACTTCCTACACACGGGGCAGTTGCAGGGTATTCTATCAACCTTAACCTCACTAAGTCTAACAGTCCTATCCCTAAGGATTATCCTATCATCACGGGCATACAGAACGTAACTGGCAGAGTCAAATAGGTCAATGCCTAAGGCGACTGCAAAGGGTAGTATTAATGGGTGCCCAGCCCCCCCAAAGAGGTGCACGGGCTTACCTGGTGGCAGCCTCTCCTTCACCACGCTATCATCCTCATTATCGTTGAAAAGTCATACTCCTCAAGGAGCGTTGTTGGACTACCAATGGCGTAAATATCGAAGTTCAACTCGCCCATCTTCGTGGCTGAGTAACTAAGTATGTCGAGCTTATCACCACCCTGCACCGGACCCACAATAAGCATTTTATGTTCAGGGTCCCAAACCCTATCCTTTACAAGGGCTGCCCTAGCCCTCCTCAGGGTCTCCTCAACCTCAAGCATTACCACATCCCTGGGCCTACCCCCACTGGGTCGGTATGTCGAGTATCACGCCTATGTCCGTGCCTATGTCAATTTCGTACTTAAGAATCTCGTCTGGAGATACCTCGACCTTACCATACATGAGCAGTTGATACGCGCCGGAGTCCGTCATTATGGGCTTACCCCAATTAAGCAGTTTATGTACGCCAACCTCCCTGACCAGGTCACCATAATGTCTCTTAAGTAGGTAGGCATTAGTTATTATTTGGTTAAAGCCTATATCCGCAATATCGCTTAGCGACACAACCTGTTTCACAGGGTTTATCACAGGGAATAAGGCTGGGGGGGTTTCGATAATTCCGGACTTAGTCCTTAACCTACCAATCCTCCCAGCCAAGTCCTTCTCCAGTATTTCAAAGGACATTAGGGAACTACCATAAGGGACAGAATCACTCTAAAAATGTATTCATCGTGGTTTTAGCCCATTTGCCGATTAGGCCCTCCGTTTAGACATAAACTCATCAAATAATTCCTTAACACGCTTAGCCAATGGCCCTGAACCCTCAACACCTGCCGTAGTCACCTTTACATTACCCACCTGCACCACGTTTGCCTCCTCAATGTACTTAACCATGCCAGGGAAGTACTTATCTATGTACCTGGCGAATTCTCTGAGATCCACGAATTCCTGAACAAGGACTATGTCCACTATGGCGTGGCTCATTATCAGTACTCGGGAGAACCTCTCATTCTTATTATTGACGGCGTCCACGAGCATTATGTTTAACGAGCTGTCTATACCCACGAGCAATCCCTGGTAAGTCGTGCCCGTGCTCGTGGTTACCCTAACCTCCTTATTTACCATGTTCAGTAATTCTGCATTAAACCTCCTGGCTGCATCGGCGAGTAACGACATAATTAATCAGGATTACATAAGATAAGCTTTTTTAGTATTTTTCCTTACCGTAGAACGATGCAGTTAAGTGGTGATTTCAGGGTAATGGATGTTAAGGGTACGGATTATAGAGGCGTTGTAAGGCTCGAAATGAGCAGCGAATCCGGAATATCCCTAGCCCTTGAGTACCCTAGGGATGTCATTGGCGTTGATATTAAGCAGGGAGATAATGTCAGGGTCAGCATTAGTAATGAGAAGGACCCAAACTACGTATCGAATTGGGATGTTTACATGAATGGCGTCGTGTATTACGTAGGTGAAAGTATTGTTAAGATATCGATAGGTGGCTTAATAATGGACATTAGTAATTTCAAAAATGATGTTAGGGTTGGCGAGAAGGTATACATTGGTTTGAAGGTATTAAAGTGATCTGAAAGTTTCAGTAAACTCCCACACCCCCACTGGAGTTTAGTAATCCTGAGTTGTTTAGCATATAAACACTGGACTTATTAATAACGAGGATGGGAATCACAATGCAATGCAATGCCCTTACTGCGGAAGTTCAAGAGTAATTGAGAGGGATGGAGAATATGTATGCATGAATTGCGGTACTGTGGTTGGCTCTGTATACGTTTACGATACGTATACGCAATCATCACCATTAATAGATGGTGAAGAGATTGACTTATCACCAATTTGGAGATCCGTAGAGAGGAGTGTTAGGAGAAGCAATGAGGTTAGGTTGAGCATCTATAAGAGGTTGAGGGCAATAAATGAGTTGTTCAGGGTGAGACGTGAGAGTTACTCAATTTATAGGGCCTATGACTGTATGCTATTCATAGCTAGAGCCTTCGGTATAAGTAATGAGTATGTCGAGGAGGCTAAGCTCATTTTTAGGAAAATGCTGGCGAGCAGGGGGGGCTTGTCCTCAGCTACCTATTACGAGGCTGCGGTCGCCGCAATGCTATATGTAATATTGTCACACAACCTGCCCATAAGTACTAAGCAGGTAATAAACACATGTAGGTCAAGGGGTCATAAACTAACCTTTGAATCAATAAGGGACTCCCTGGCCATCACCGGCGTTAAATATAACCTGAGGGATAGGATACTATCGCACATAAAGTCAGGGCTTGTCAAGTTATTTGGTGATTCCTGGGTCACGGTATATCCCGAGGCTGAAAAGTTCCTAGATTCATTAAAAAAGTCCGTTATTCAATCGAGAAGTCCACCCATATTAGCCGCCGCCATTGTTTACTGCGTGAGTAAGAGACTGGGTTATAGGATTAAGGTTGAGGATGTGGCTAAGGCCGTCCAAGTCAGTCAATTCACCCTGAGAGATTACGCACGTAGGCTATGCCCCCCCAATTAAGTTAATATCACACCCGGTGATACGTATCATGAAGATACCCGAATCCCTACTAGGCATACCTGAAGGCAGGGAGGTAATATTAACTAAATTAGTAATTGCCCACCAAATCCTGAGCTGCATTAGATGCCCATTAATTAATAGGTGTGAGTTTACGAAGAAACTCTCGAACATGGCTATGGAGGGTAAGATCGACATTGACGCCATTGAGACACTAAGTACCTGTGAGTTTACGAATCTAAAGTCATTACTTAATGCCGTACGTAATTCAGGCAGTAATGAGGGATTCATAAGTAGGGTTCTTAATTTATTGATTAAGTATGGCACCAAGTCTCATTTAAGAATAGAATCGTTTAAGGAGGGTTTAATCATTACAATGGATGGATTCTCATTAGTTATCGATAACGTTAAATCGGTGAGTAGGCAATCCATGGCCTCATCCTTTAATACAATGGTTAAGGATGGCGAGTGCTTAATTGAGCTTCATAAAATTAATAATGACTATTTGAATTACCTGGTTGAATTGGTGAGTAGGGTTGTTCCTAATAATGAGTATTCCTTATCATCACTATTATCATCAAGGGAGATATTCCTATCAATGCTAATTGACGATTCCACGCTTAAATCATCATTAGTACTCGCCAGTTTAGGCTTGGGTGATTTAGCACCACTCATTCTGAGTCAGGAGGTTGAGGATATATTCATAACCCAGGACTCGGTATACATTAATCATAGTATGTATGGGGGGGTTTGCAGGGTTATCAATGCCGATGCCCAGGCCATAGCGAGGCAGTTCCTTAAGATCGCAAACATAAGCGGTGTTAGAGTTTCTGTAGATAATCCAAGTGGTAAGTTCTCAATTATGGTGGGTAATAAGAGACTTAGGGTTTCGGTTGATAGATGGCCCTTGGTTGAGGGTTTGTCAGTGCACGTTAGGCTTCATAAGAAGCCCTTCACAATTAATGAGTTGATTGATTTAGGTTCAATTAGTATTGAGGAAGCTGGTGAGTTAATTCTGGCACTGCGTCATGGGCTTAATATCTTGATAATGGGTCCACCATCAAGTGGTAAAACAACGCTATTGAATGCACTGGATATGGCGCTACCACTTAATTTAAGGAGGATATATATTGATGAGACTGATGAATCCTTGGAATTACCAACATCAAGTGTTAAGGTTAAATCAATAATTGGTAAGACTGAGGAGGTACTTAAGTCATTGCATAGGGGTTATGGCGTGTTAATAATCGGTGAGTTAAGGGAGAGGGATCACTTTGAAGCCTTAATACACGGCGTTAATGCAGGCCTTCAGGTATTAGGTACCACGCATGCTGATGGTGTTGAATCATTAATGAATAGGTTGAGAGCCTTCTCATTGAATGAATTAATTGACCTGGGCAAATTCGTGTTAGTGACGATGGAGAGGACTAACTCAATGCGTCGGGTCAAGTCCATTATTTACCCGAAGAGTTTCAATCCAGGAAGATGGGAAATAAACGCAGTAATTAATGCGTTAATGAGGGTAGCAATGCCGTTAATAACGATTATATTGAGTATTCAATTCAATTAAACAAGCTATTGAATAGCATTGGTGATGGTAATGAGCCTAAATGAATACCTACTGGGTAATGCCAGGGCTAGGGCTCAGGAAATAATTGATTCGCTTGATAAGTCCTTAACAATACTCATTGGAATAACATCGATAGGACCCATAGCCCTGTTCGTATTCTCTACGTTAGTAAACCCATATCTCTCACTCTTGATACCTCTCTTCGTGACATTCACGGCAATCCTCATTAGGAGAATGTTCCTCAGGTTCAGGGCTAGGCTCAATAATGAGTTATTAAGCTCCATGGATTCTAAGGATGGCTTTGTGAGTGAGTTATTAAGTGGTGATGGGTCGTTAGTCATGAGCATTCTTGGGGGGGCTGATGATTCACGTAGGTGGATTTACCTGCTGAGGTCCTTATACGGCGTCAATGGCGACATTCTTGATTCCATATTATCCAGGGAGTTGCAGGGTAATCTATCAATGAACGAATTAAGCCTTGCTAGGTACGTACTGGCGCTAAGGTATGCTAGCGATAAGATAACAATTAGCGCATTGAAGAGGGGGGGCTTAAGAACGGTAATGCTTAGCTACTACATACTGCTTTTCGCAATACCTGCGGTGGCGAAGTCCCTTCAATACCTCGGAATCCACTGGAATACTCTTTTCATAATTTTAATCCAGGCGGTGATATCGGTCATGATAATTATCTTTGCGAGAATAATGAGGAGAGAATTTAATATTGACATTAATATGTACATGCCCCCCCTTACGGCGATTATTTTGAGTATCTTATTGAGTTTAATTCTTTTGACCTTACTCAAATGATGAACTTGAACCTCCGCTTTTACTCTCCTCGCCCTCCTTCTTCTCCTCCTCCTTCTTCTCACTCTCAATCTTACTTGCGGCGATTATCTCATCAATCCTCAACACCATTGTTGCAGCCTCAACGGCAGCCTTCAAAGCCTGTAACTTAACGGTTAAGGGCTCAATGACGTCCAGCGACCACATGTCGGCTACTTTACCTGTGAAGGCATTAATACCGTACTTCCAACCATCCTCCTTACTCTCATGTATGTGCCTCAGCTCAGTTAATACATCAACGGCGTCAAGGCCGGCGTTTTCAGCGAGGGTCTTCGGTATTACCTCAACGGCGTTTGCAAAGGCCTCCACAGCGTACTGCTCCCTACCGCTGACCTTAGCAGCAAACTGCCTAACCACCTTAGCAACCTCCATCTCAGGCGCGCCACCGCCGGGTAGTACGTAGGGCTCCTCAATGACGTCAGAGACAACACTGAGCGCATCCGTTAGATTCCTCTCGGCCTCATCAACAAGCCTCTCAAAGCCTCCTCTAATTAGTATGCTGACGGCCTTTGGATTCTTACACTGCTCGACAAATACCATCTTCTCATCTCCAACCCTCCTCTCCTCAACAAGGCCTGCGAAGCCGAGGTCAGCCTCCGTCATGTCCTCAATGTTAGTCACTAACCTGCCGCCGGTTGCCCTAACGAGCTTCTCAATGTCGCTCCTCTTAACCCTCCTAACTGCTAAGATGCCGGCCTTGGCCAGGTAGTACTGGGCCATGTCATCAATGCCCTTCGTTGTGAAGACCGCATTTACTCCAAGCGCCTTGAACTTATCAACGTAAGACTTCAATATGTTCTCCTCCTCATCAAGGAATGCCCTTATCTGGTTGGGGGGGTCATTAATCCTAATCTCAGCATCGATCTCAGGCTTTTCAACCTCAAGTGGTGCATCGAGTAATGCTATCTTAGCATTAACAACCCTCTTTGGCATTGCCGCATGAACAACCTCCTTATCGATCACAATGCCATAAACTAACTGTGTATCCTCAAGGGCACCGCCATGCTTCTTAACGATCTGCACATTATCTAAGTCTGCAACCCATTCACCATTTCTCTCCTCAGCGACCTGTAGCATAGCCTTAACCGCAAGCTCTGCGAAGTAATCCTTGACCGTCTCGCTTATTTTGCCATGCATTGCCGTGGACGCAACCTTCTTAAGCGTTGCAACATCATCCCTCTTCACTGGAACCGCTATCTTCTTTAAATGCTCTGTTGCCACATCTAGTGCCTTCTTAAACCCTGAAACCACGACTGTTGGGTGTATGTTCTTATCAAGTAGCTTCTCCGCCTCCTCAAGCAATGCGCCAGCTAGTATTACTGCCGTTGTTGTCCCGTCACCAACCTCATCATCCTGAGTCTTAGAAATTTCAACGAGTAGCTTACCAATTGGATGCTGAATGTCCATCTCATCGAGTATTGTAGCTCCATCATTCGTGATTGTTATGTCACCAAGGCTGTCAATGAGCATCTTATCCATACCCTTGGGGGGCCAAGCGTTGACTTCATAACCTCAGCAACTGCCTTAGCAACCATTATGTTTATCCTCATTGCCTCCTTACCAAAGGCCCTTTGAGTCCCCCCCTCCTTCAATACCAGTACTGGCACACCACCGATTTGTGCTAGATATGCCTGTGTACCGCTGCTCATCGGCGACTCCGTAAAGCACTTCTATAAAAACCTTTCTTTCCCATGAAGGGTAAACCCTCGCATCACCACACCAATAAATTGTTTAAATCGAGACTATTCACCTTAAGAACATCACCAGCATTAACAACAGGCTTCATAAACCTGTCTAGATCATCAATTCCAATTCTCGGGCATGCAGTATTTACCACGGCATCCACGGGCAGGTTATTAACGTAATCAGGCGAAACCTCATTTAAATCAATAATTACGAAATCCTTACCCAACCTCCTCAACCTATTAATCAATGCCTCAACCAGGTCAGGCCTATATTGGCCGGGCTTTCTCGAGATGGCAATACCCACTAGCTTCGCATTATTGAAATCCTGAATTGCCTTAACCTTCATAGCTAAGTACCTGCGGTACACTGTATCCACATTCTCAAGCGTTCCTCTAAATACGTCAAATAAATAAACAGTCGTTTGAGGCCTCAGGAACTTAAACGTCAATGGGTAGAAGTATCCGGAGCTTATGAATAAGACCGTATTCGGTATTGAAAATTGTATAAAACAGCCGGTTATTGGGTCGGGTGCCATTGGCGCATTAAGCATCTCCGCAATTTCATGGGCGTATAGCTTGTATGGTAATGAATACGCAATGAAGGGATTAATACCTGACTTAACAAGATCATTAAGAACATCCCTAGCCCTACTCAATAATTCAGGCTTTGGTTCGTAGTAAATGGCCGAGAATAATACCGTGGGTCCATTCTCAACCTCAATAATAATAACGTCACCAGAACCCCCCCTCCTCCTCACTCTGAAGTTATTACTTATTATACGGAAAATATTAGGTGGTAATGCGTGACCTAAGTGAATTACGTACTGATAATTATTCACTACCGAGAAATCACAGGCGCCCCAAACATTCTGACCACTTAAATACGTTCTATAGCCCTTATTATTTAAGTACCGTACAACCTCCAACCCAACATTCTTAAATCCAAGGGGGGGGTCTCGACTAGTATCTTCGCACCTGCGTTATTCCTGCCTAAAGCATCCTCAATATCCCTAAGCGGCAGAAGGTATGCGCCTAACACCTCTATTAAATTATTGCTATAATCCACGGAACACCCTCACCCTAGATGGTATATAAATAAATTCTGTGTGCTCTAAATGGTCCATCAACGACTATTGACTTTATGGGTCGCCAACCAGGTACCTCAAAGTCATGACTAACCACGCGGGAGCCACGTCTAAGTTCCCTGTTTAATTTCGGCCTTAATTTCTCATTAACGTCACTACCCAGATACAGCGTCACCACATCCGCTATTGAGTAATCGAAATCGAAAAGATCACCCCCCCACACCACATACGCCCTACCCCCCCTCAACCCAAGCTTCTCAAAGGATTCAATACAAGACCTAACCAATGCTGGGTTAATCTCAATACCTATACCAATCGCATTAAACATGGTGACGGCCAACGTAATGATGCCGCACTCGCCAGCACCGGGGGGGTCAACGACAACCTCTCCAGGCCTTACATTAGCTAGTTTAAGCATTTCAATCGCGATATCACGTGGTGTGGGCACATAGGGTACAGCCATATCCGTATTCCCTCTTTTATTTAAAGGAAAAGAATTTAAAGGCGTGCTCATATCGAGGTCTTAGAACCCAAAGCCATGTCCACAACATCCCAGTTGGAATATGAAAGGTTAAATGGGGGGGTGATCGGTAAGCACGTGTACGGTAATTTATACGGGGGGGTTGACCCAAGCATTCTAAGTGATGAGAAATTCCTACGGTCACTGGTGATAAAGCTGCCGAAGTAGCCAATGTCCATCTAGTCGAGGTTAAGTCGTGGAAGTTCATTAACGGTGATAAGGAGGGGGGGGTAAGTGTATTGGCATTGGTTGTGGAGAGTCACATAGCAATACATACATGGCCTGTCTACAGGTTTGCCACGGTCGACGTATACACGTGTGGCGACCACAGCATGCCCGACAAGGCATTTAACTACATCGTTAGTGTTCTTAAGCCAAGGAAATACGTTGTTAATTATGCAGATAGATCAAGTGAGTAATTAATGATTTAAAATATAAGTTTAATAATATTTATTATTTAAATAATGGCATTATGATGTTGGCGCAGGTATACATCTAAGAATCCTAATTGCTGTTTTTACATCATCAGCTGTTACCGTCTTTCTTCCAGCATGTCTCGCCAACTCTATACTCTTTGAGGCTATATCAAACGCAATATATTCAAGAATATCTCTCAATGCTTGTATTGCATCTTCACCCACTCTTTCAGCACCTGCTTTATGGAAAATTCTATCTATTGGTGCCAGTGGTAATTCCGGCATTAATGATATTCTTTAGGGATTAATATTTAAGGATTTTTCCTCTTTCTACACATAAGAAATTAAGCGTGTATTAAAGACCAATATCCTCTAATTTATAGGTTAACGTTGCGAATTTCGTCTTATATAAGTAAAAGATTTTACCGCAGTTATTACAGCGGCATGCGATTATGAAGTTCTCACTGCCTCTTCTACTTAGGAATTGTATCATTGTCCAATTATTCATGCCGCAGTATGGGCAGGTAATCACCATTATCCATCACCGAGGAAATCCATTATATTGCGCCTATTATTAATGCTATCTCCAACCTTTTTATCCCCACTATCACTAGTGTTACCCTTGCTCTCCTCAGTCTCCTTAATAGCCTCATCTATTGGAATCACTGCAGTATTTTCTTCATCACCATATCTCGTAGTCAATACCTTCCTAACAAGCTAACTATGCCCTCATTGATATTATCAACCCTCCTAGTCCACTGCCCCCCCAAATTATTTAGTGCGTCAAGTGGGGTTCCAAAGGCCCTCAATAATGCCTCAGCCCTTTTTGGGCCTATTCCGGGTAGTGATGAGAGGAATTGAATCTGGGCATCCCTAATCGTTTCACTCCTCTTAACGGGCACAGCTTAATGCCCTTACTCCCCCCCATCTTCTCCACTAACGACTTCAGGGCGTAAGCCGTGCCCTCCTCATCAGGCGTATACAATACCTTAATGCCCATATCAACCAGCGTACTTAACGCACCAAGCACGGCGTGTCTATGCACGTCTCTCCTATTTTGGGCTCTCCATAAATCGCCCTCGATAATTACGTAGGCCCTACTAAATGCCCGTAATAACTCCCTGCTCTGCTCGAATAACCTACCATCCACTATCGATGATATGAAGTCCATAGCCCTTTTACGCTCAACACCAATGTCGCTCGGTAGTACGTAATCGCCAATATCCAGTTTACGAGGAACGACACTACAACCCAGTCGTTTAATCCACTTAATAACTTCCTCGGCCGTTTCATACTCCCGCGAATCGACTATTATAACGCAATCCACAGAGTCCTCACTCAATGAAATTAAGATAGGAACTAATTAATTTACCTAATCCATACTTAAGCCACTCCATGAGCCTCTTCGGAGACAACCATGTAAATGCCGAATAACGTCACGGCAATGCCAATGATGGTTAATGTCTGGGGGGGAACTTGGTGAAATATCGCAAGTGCAAGCAACGATGCACCAATTGGTTCGCCCAATGTTGATGTAGTTACAGTTATGGCCCTCGAATACCTAAGGGAATAATTCAATAATGTATGGCCGAGTAACATTGGTCCAAGAACAATCATTAATATGTAAAACCAGGTATATGGTGGGTATGGCCAGAACTTCGTATGCATCATTAGGCCGACAATTAATGTTGTTATTGCCGAGACGCTATAGACGGGTACTGTGTACGTCGCTAGGGAAGCCCTGACCCTAATGAACCTACCAACCAGGAAATACACGGCACCAGATACGGCACCAGCAAGTGCGAGTAAGTCGCCAATTAGTGCTCTCATGCTCACGTAGAATTCAGGTACCGTAATTAATACGATGCCCAGGAAGGCTGTTAATGTGCCTATTACTGAACGCTTACCAGCCTTTCACCAATTAATTTACCCATTGCCAATGTGAATATTGGGTATGTTGAGACTAACGTGGTGCTCGCGGCCACTGTGGTTAGGTATAGGCTCTCGATCCAAGTCATGAAGTGCGTTGCCAAGCAACGCCACTAATTACCATAAGTATTAACTCATTTTTCGACGGTGTGTAAGCGTCCTTCTTTCTTTCAATTATGAGTAATGGCGATAACACAGCCGCGGCTATTGCCGTTCTCCAAAAGGCCACGGCTATTGGTTGAGCGCCAGACAATAGTATTAATATTGATGCCCAGGATATCGCCACCACAGCTACCGTAAGTACTGCATAGTATTTAATTGCCATAACGCATTTCCTGATTAACAAGAATCAAGGTTTAAATTTGTTAATAATACATCAATCCTAACGTGGGCATGAAATTTATAAATTAGCCATGAGAATTATCAAAAAACGTGGTTAAGGTACCAATAAGGCTTGTCAGTTGGGATGAAATAGCTGAGTGGGCTAGGGTATTATCAATGAAAATAAAGGATTCGGGTTGGCTGCCCGACATAGTCGTTGCGATAGCCAGGGGTGGTTATGCGCCGGCTAGGCTAGTCTGTGATTACCTAGGCATTACCGACTTAATTAGTCTCCAGGTTGTTCATTGGCCATCAACAGCCCAGGTTGCTGAGAAGGCATACATTAAGTATCCGCTATCCGTTGACTTAAGTGGTAAGAGGGTGCTCGTGATTGATGACATCGTTGATACCGGGGGGGATTCCATTCAATTAGCCAAGGAACACATAGAGCGTAATAATAGGAATGTGGAGGTGAGGACCGCGGCTCTTCAGTGGATCTCAACCGTTGCTAAGTTTAAACCTGATTATTGGGCTATTGAGGTTAGGGATTGGACGTGGTTCGTCTATCCATGGAACATCACCGAGGACACCACTAACTTCATAAAGAGAGTATTAACTGAGGAGTCCAGGGGGGGTGGTAAGAGGGAGTGGACATTAAATGAGATTATTAATAGGATGGTTGATTGGTATGGGGGGGATGAGATACTCAAGGTTAAGGTCACCTACATAGACCTAGCCCTAAGGAACCTGGAGAGGCAGGGCGTGATAACCAGGACCTATAAGGATGGTGTTGAGCACATAACGCTTAAGTCATGATTACTAAGGCGAGAGAGTAATCATTTTTAAAGCCGGCGATTAATGTGTCATGAATGCTTACGCAGGAGGAGAGAATAAGGGCATCAGTAATAGGTAGGATAGGGAGATTCAGAATATACCTATACCTAATTTTACTACTGCTTTTCCTAGCGGCTTACTTCCTCGGCTATGCCGTAAAGCCAAGCCAGGAATTCGCAGCCCAGGTTAATCAGGAGGTTAATCAGGAGGAGTCAATGATAAACAAGTTATCATCGGTATCCCAGATCGCCGCATTCTCATATAAGTTAACAAACCTAATGATGTCGTTGGGTCCATCATTAATACCACTGTTTGGTATTTGGAATACAGCTGAGCAGTGGGTCTATGCGGGTATCGCCACGAATGCTGTTTCCAGCAATATTGCGGTGTCAATAATGGCGGAGACAATATTACTATCACTCATAATCGCGATACCCTCAACCGACGGTTTATTACTAACCCTATTATTAATTAACTACGGAAGAGATAGGAACTTCAGAGACCTGGCGATACTCTCCCTACGTTGGTACATAATGTCCGCAATCCTAGCCATCGTATTACTAATACTATTCGCGGCAATACCATAATCAAACAAGGCCTTTTGGTTCAACACGCCTGAACTCAAGACCGTATTGCCTCAGGTAATGATAAGCCGCGGATGAGATGGAGGGCGCAACGAGAATACCCCCCCTAACGTTCCTACCCTCTTTCTGGCTTAGGTGCTCGACATAACGCTTAAGCTGATTAACGGCATCTGGACCCGCCTGGCTTCTCTTGCACTCAATAACCACCAAATTACCTCTAGAGTCCTTACCCAATAGGTCTATGTCACCAACAATCGTGTGGTACTCCCTGGCAATTATTTGTAGCCCATCCTCAACAATGCCTGGATTACTCACTATGGCATTTACCAAGTCCTCCTCAGTACCAAAGACCCTGTAATTCAATGTAACGCCAAGTCTCAAGGCGCTTACGAGCCTAATCACGGGTACCTCAACAATAACAACCTCCCTTGGGCTAGCCCTAACGCTCCTAAGGTTAGCACGCCAAGGTTTATTGAGGCATATAACGTAGACGGTGGTGGGTTCCAAAGCCTGGGCTTCTCCTTATTGGATTCGTGAACCATAAACGTCCCATCAGGCTTCGAAATGACCAGTCTAGGCATTAAGTCTTCAAGCTGGGACTTTGCTCTGCCCTCGTAGGATGCGGTCATGTCCCCCCCATAGATGAGTATTACATGTGTGCTCTTCCTAAGGTTTATGAGCCTGAGGGCCTCGGTCGGCGATGGATCAACTAAGTACTCAAGGTCTGGTGTTGCTTCCTTATTTATGAAGTTTGTGATATCCATTATGATGTTACTTATTATTTAAACATAAGAACTTTCTTCCGTATATTCATTTCGTATACTCAACATCATCCTCACTTATTAACTCCAGCTCAAAGTTTAATTCATAAAGAATCTTGGCGATATCGAATGTGCTGAGTCTTAATGGGTTAATGATTATGTTGAGTGTATTATTCTCAATCCAGATATCAAGGGGGGGCTTGATCGCTCTCTGAGCATGTTCTAAATTACCTAGCTTAATTAACCTAAACCTGTAATACCTGGCGTATGCCGTGCACCCGTTATCAAGGGCTTCATTCACAAAGTCTGCATCGTCATCTATCATTACGAGCGCCCCCTCACCACTTAGATTGATTATGTTTACATCTCTATTCCTAATAACGTTATCAAGGCACTCCCTCCACTTAATTAAGTATACTAGGCTCATTGATTAATCATCTTTTCAATAAATTCCTTAACCCTACGGATGTCAACCTCCTCGATCTCTATTAGGCTTAGGGCATTATGTAGTATGGCATTAAATTCATCTTTAGCTACTGAATCAATCTCATTAAGCTCAGTCATTATGTAATTAATCACAGCCCTGGCAGCCAATCCCCCCCTTAGGCTGGACTGCATGCTTTTCAACTCCTTTAATAATTCATTATTGCTCATTGAAATCGATTAATGAAATAATGCCTTTTAATACTTTTTACCAACGAAGATTCATTACTGTCTCTTATCAATGGGTACGTAGGGCAGGTCATGAGGACCTATGTAGCACGCCCTGGGCCTAAACAGCCTATGTTGGTCTAAGTACTCAATGGCATGCGCAGCCCACCCAACTACCCTAGACATTGCAAATATCGGTGTGTAGTACTCGTAGGGTATACCCAGTAGGTACATCGCTATGCCACTCCAGAAGTCAATGTTCGGGTAAAGCTTCTTGGGAGCCAACTTCTCTAGGACCACCTTCTCCACCTCCTCAGCAATTCTATACCACGTCATTTCACCTTTAGTCTCACTCAACTGCCTAACGAGTTCCTTGTATATCCTAGCCTCGGGTCATAGGCCTTATAAACCCTGTGACCAACACCCATCAACCTCTTACCCTCAGCAAGTAGCTTCTCCACGTATGGCCTGGCATTCTCGGGCTTCCCAATCTCCAGGTACTGCTTCATTGCCGCTTCATTCGCACCACCGTGAAGTGGACCCTTCAATGCAGCAATACCGGCCGCTATCGCTGAGTACAGGTCTGTCCATGTTGATATTGCGACTAACGTCGCGAATGTCGATGCAGGTACCTCATGGTCAATGTGGAGGACTAGGTAAAGGTCTATCGCCTTTGTTGATGTTTCATCAGGCTCCTTCCCAAACATCATATAGAGGAAGTTGGCGGCATGACTTAGGTCTCTCCTGGGCTGGACCAGATCAAGGCCCCTACTCGCTCTGTAATGCGCCGCTATCATTATTGGTAGGGCCGACGTTAACTTGATAGCTCTCCTAAGATTAGCCTCCTTACTATAATCGCTTGGATTATCATCAAACGCGCCTAGGGCAGCCACACCCGCCTCCAGGGCGAGCATCGGATGCGCCTTAACCTTGCCTAACGTGGTCACTATTGAGTAAACTTCACTGGGTAGGTCCCTATATGACGCCAGCAATGCCTTAAAGTCATCCAGCTCCTTCTTATTAGGTAATTTACCATACAGTATTAAGTACGCAACTTCCTCAAATGTTGAGTACTTAGCTAAATCATCAATCCTATAACCCCCTATACCAAAGAATGCCATTCTTACCATCAATATCACTTATTGTGGTGGTCTTTACGAGGACATCCTCAAGGCCGTGAATTATTGGCCCACACGGACTTTGAATAACTTTACCACTTGTCTCAATCTTAACCTCCTTAACCTCCTCGCTCATACGTATTTAACCCAACAAGCACTTATTTAAATACTATCCTAGTATATAATTTAATTATATTTAAGGTGTTAGTCAAGCGTCGAATTTCTAATAGATGGCTAGAAAATTTTGTTCATGTGCGTGGGCAATAAAAGGCTTAATACTGCATGAGTTTTCTAATCCTTAATGATTAGGGGGGGTCTTTTCATTGGCAGGTTTCAACCACCGCACTGGGGGGGACATGTTTGGGCGGTAAGGGATATACTCAATGAGGTTGATGAGTTAATAGTAGTAATTGGTTCTGCACAATTCAATTACATAATTAAGGATCCATTCACGGTTGGGGGGGAGAGGATTTGGATGCTAAGGGAGGCTTTGAGGGAGGGCGGTGTGGATTTGTCGAGGGTGATAATAGTGCCAATACCCAATATTGAGAATAACGCGGCATGGTTCGGTTACTTAAGGTCATACGTACCACCATTCCAAGTGGCTTACACGGGCAATCCATTCGTGGCCATGTTACTCAGGGAGGCAGGCATTGAAGTAAGGCAACAACCACTTTATGATAGGCAGAGGTATAACTCCACAAGGATTAGAGAATTAATGCTTAAAGATGATCCTGAGTGGGAAGGTCTCGTACCAAAATCAGTGGCTGAAATAATAAGAAAGATAAACGGAATAGAAAGACTAAAGACCATAGCCACAGGCGAAGCAGAACCGCATAAATGGTAAGTAATCGCTAACAAGCCTCAATTAACAATCATAAACTTCCTAATAACGAAAAACATTGATCATTAATAATTTCATAGCATGAGGATCGAGAATGACACGTGCATATTTAGTTTAGTGATTGAATGCAAGGTGGCGCCGCCGCCGGGATTTGAACCCGGGACCTACGGGTTAACAGCCCGCCGCTCTACCGGGCTGAGCTACGGCGGCTGGTCATTGATGCCTTTGTTAGAATTTAAGTTTTTTGCCCTGATTATAGTTGATCATCTCATTGGGTAAGTGCCTGTTTAAAGCTTTGTAATGCTATATCTATTTTGTCTAAGTCCTCCTTTGTTAGTATACCATTTACACTTATCGCATCTATTACTGTGAAGCCCGCCTTCTCAAGCCTTGTTTTTACATGCCTAAGCACCACATCACCCCATCCATAATCCGCTATTAGTAGTACTGGCTTTCCACCCCCCCTTAATTTCTTTATCAATAGGTTGATTACGTAATCCATTAGTGGGAATGGCTCGGTATCGTATGTGGACACTCCAAGAACTATGCCAAGCGCGTTATTTACCTCTCCAATTAAATCACCAATACTTGCTCTTTCCTTATCCGTAAACTTATAGATACCAACGTTGAATCCCCAATCACTGAGTACGTGGGTTACATGACTCATTATTCCATCTACGAAGCCATACATTGAGGAATACACAACCATCACTTTCCTGTCAACAGGAGTCTTTAACGCGAACTCCCTATATAGGTCAATTGCCTTATTTACGAGACTTCCCTTAATCACCGCGCCATGTGCAGGTGCGATAATTTCAATGTTGCCTTTAGTTGCTGCCAACACCTTATCGAGATTTTTAATGACATTATCCCTGTAAAAGCCAATTATATTTGCGAAGTACTTCCTCATTGACGATACATACTCATCATTTAGGTAATCAATGAATACCGACTTAGGTATTGTATATGCACCAAAGACATCACAGGTTATCAAGGCCTTTATTTGGGGGGGGTATGTATGTGACCATGGTCTCGGGCCAGTGAAGCCATGGCACGTGAATAAACATTAACTGGTAATTCTTCGTACTCAATGTCTCACCGTCCTTAACAGCCCTAAATCTAGGCTTATTCCATAGAGACTCCTCATTAACTTGCTAGTCATTGGATGACCAATGAAGGTAATTCCTGGATTCCTCTCATACAAAGCCCTTATTGAGCCGCTGTGGTCTGACTCCATGTGATGAATTACGACGTAATTCAGGTCACGTATATCGATTACGGAATTTAGGGCATTAAGAAACTCACTCTCTAAGCCCTTCTTCCAGGTATCGAAAAGTACCGTAGTATCGCCATCAATCAGTAAATACGCATTATACGTGACCCCCTCCGGTATTTCCCATAAAGCCTCAAAGTACTTAGTTGATGTGTCATTGTATCTTAGAATAATTAGATCCTTACTCACCTTATCTATGACTACGTTATTCTCGATTTTCATTACAATACTTAAAATAATGTGAATTTTAAGTCAAGGATAGTATGTTTATTTAAAATAACTTCTTTATTTCAATTAAAATTAATATACTAAAATATGAAAAATTATGTTTTTATATTTATTCTTATTCAAATTTATTCATTAGATCCAGCCCCCCCTAACCTTCATTGCGTTGTATATCCTGTCCACAGCCTCTACGTATGCGGCCTCCCTTATCGTTACCTGGCTCGTACCCAGCTTACTCCACCTATTCATTACCCTATTGAATGTGTCAAGCAATATCCTCTCTAGCCTATTCCTTGTCTCCTCCTCATCCCAGAAGTACCACTGTAGATCCTCAACCCACTCCAGGTATGACATCACGACACCGCCGGCATTAGCCGCAAGGTCAGGTAGTATCCAAACACCCTTTGAGTGCAGTATTTTCTCTGCGTCAGCCGTCGTTGGCCCATTCGCACCCTCAACTATTAACTTAGCCTTTATGTTATTGGCATTGCCCTTGTGTATCACGTTCTCGAGCGCGGCAGGTACTAGAATATCGACCGGTAGCTCCAAGACTTCGTCATTCGTTATCTTCCTAGTTCCTGGAGCATCGTAGTTCATGACGGTGCCAGTCTTATCCTTAACAGCCTTAACCTCTGCCAGGTTAAGGCCGTTCGGGTTATAAACACCGCCCTTACTATCCGTTACGGCGACGACCTTAGCACCCATCTTCTCCAGCCAGTACGCTCCCCCCCAATAACCAACATTGCCAAATCCCTGAACAGCCACAGTCTTACCCTCAATGCCACCCCCCCACAGCTTCTTCGCCGCCTCCCTAGCCCAGACAGCTACGCCAAAGCCCGTTGAATACTCCCTAACTGGGTTGCCCCCCCATAGCACCACAGGCTTTGCCGTAAATACGCCAGGCACGTTGTGGCCTGCGATCTTGCTATACTCATCAACCATCCAAGCCATTATCTGTGGGTCAGTACCAACGTCGGGCGCCGGTATATCAACCTCAGGGCCTATGAATGGTGCCAACGCCCTTGCATAACCCCCCCTGCTTAACTCCTCAAGCTCCCTCTTGCTTAACTTCTTGTAATCAACGGCAACAGCACCCTTGCCTCCACCGTATGGCAAGCCATTTAACGCGTTCTTAAAGGTCATTACCGTGGCCAGCGCTATGTCCTCCTCAAGCGTGACCTCTGGGTGGAACCTTATACCGCCCTTGTATGGTCCTAAGGCGTTGTTGTGCTGTACCCTGTAACCCGTGAATACCTGTATTTTTCCGTTGTCCATCCTAACGGGTATGTTGACGGTTATTATTCTCTGGGGGGGCCTACTTAGGATTTCATAGACCTCCTGTGGGTACCCGCCTAGCTCTATAGCTCTCTTTAGTGTTTGTAACACACTTTCTAGGAATGTAGTTCCCCCCCTTAGTGACATCGAGACTATGTAAGTGATGGGTTATTAAATCTTTCTCTATTGGCTTATGTAATACGAGCGCACTATGGGTATTAAGGTCAAAGGTTAGCATTTAAAATTATTAATCAACGCCATTATTGAGAAATGCAATGAGCCAGAAGGCGCTTAATAGGTTAATGACTAAGTTGACCAAGGAGAATCTGTGGATTTACGTAGTTAAGCTATTAATGGAGAGGCCCATGTATGGTTATGAAATAGCGAAGGAGATAAGGGAACGCTTTAATATTAATATAACAAACGTTGGGGTTTACGTGGTGCTTTATAAAATGGAGAGGGATGGCCTTGTCGAGACGTATGTTAGTGACGGTTCCAAGATGTATAGGTTAAAGCCGGAAACGGTAGAGCTTTGGTTAAGGGCTAGGGACTTCATATCCTCAATCCTCAAGCAAATCTTTAACTGTGGTGTTGACTGTGGTTCTGGGAAGACTCAAGGATAAGGTGGAAAGGGTTGGTAGGAAGCTCCTTGAGGGGGGGGCCTCGTTAGGGTAATGCCTAGGAATCCCAACGCGTTGACGGTATCGTCCTTAATCATAGCGCTGCCGACACCCTACCTGATGTGGCTGCATCATTATTGGGCTTACGTATTAACGTTTGCATTATTAATAATTGCGAGTGCCTTCGACATGCTTGACGGATTAATAGCGAGGTATTGGGGGGGGAGGACGTCCAGGCTTGGCGCCTTCCTGGACTCCACGTTGGATAGGTATGTTGATTTCATAGCGTTGATTGATCTTTGGATCGTCAGTAATATGGACCTACTAAGTATGGTCTCGTTATTACTCGCCATATTGGGTTCCCTAATGACGAGCTATACCAGGGCCAGGGCTGAGGCGCTCGGTATTAAAATGATTGGTGTTGGGCTTCTTGAGAGGGAGGAGAGACTTATCCTGATTCTTCTCATTCTCTTGATATTCATAATCACGGGCGCAGGCGCTGTGGCGTTGTATGGCTTACTCCTCCTTGCGTTGTTAACGAATATAACGGCCATAGAGAGGATAGTCACTGTTGTTAAGTCCTTGGGTTCCTCGGGATGATTGAATGCAGATTAACAGCTTTAGTGGTTGGGGGGGAAAGTTAAGCTTTATTAATTAATCCTTAGACACAGTAATTGTGGGTATGCCTGAGGAGAGTGAGAATGTGGTTATTTACATAGAGAATGAGAACATAGCCAATAAGGAGATTGTTAAGTCGAGTCTCACGGATACTGTGAAGAGCTACGTTAAGAAGCTATTGGATAAGTGGAATCCGGAGGAGTCAGACTTCATAGTCCTTAAGGTGCCTCAGACCGTGAGCCTAAACCTACCGCTGAGTAAGGAGCTTTATAGGAAGGTTGAGAAGTACGGCGTTAAGAGGGTTGGTAATAAGGCTGAGGTTGAGATACCGACCTACGAGATAATATATAGCAATAGGTGGATGGGTGAGGACATGGAGGCCGACAGGTTCGTCGTGATAATGCCCTACATAAATGATGACGTCATAAACCAAGTAGTGAATAACATATTGTCATCATTAGCCTCCGAGAGTGAGGGGGGGGAGGGTGAGGAATTTCTTGAGGAGTGAATGCCTCGTATTCCGCATTAGTACTTGTTACGTAGTTTCACGAATAATTATCTATTATTGATGAACCCATTATACTCTCAAACTCTATCCCAAAGGCGTCAAGGACCTGCTCAAGCGACGTCCTTAGGTACTCAATGTACTTATTAGGGTCGATCTCATCAATCCTAGCCAACTGTATCGGCCTTACCCCCCCTCCTTACCTGTGGTCTTAACATAGATTATTATATCGCCGGGCCTCACGTTATAACCAAGGCTCTTCAACTGCAGTGCGGCCTTGACGTGCTGCGGCGTGTTCTTTGTGTATGATTCAAGGGGCTTTGTTAAGGCTGTTCTTATCGCTAGTTTATTAAGTGGTATTTCCTTCCTCTGTAATTTCCTGTAGTAGTCCCTTACCTTATCCCTAACCTCCTCAACGACCTTACTGACATCCTCGAGCCCCTGGATGTCCGAGAGTAGTCCTACGACCTCGTTAAACGCCTCTTTAGCGAAGTCGGGGGGGGTATTCCTCTTCTTACCAACTAATCCCTTTATGTCTAATTCACCACTCTGTAGTATGCCCACGTAGTTCTTCTTCCTACCACTCATGGCGACCAACTTATAGACCTTATCAAGCTCAATCTCTATCCCGAACTCCCTATCCACCCACTCAATTAATTCCTTGAGCTTCTCCTCATCAGGGTTCCATATGAATAGGCTATCGGTATCACCATAGATAGGCACTAACCCAAGCTCCAGCGCCTTCAGCACGGTCCTAGATAGTACGTACCTGGCCAGGGCGGTCGTTAACTCAGCGGCGGGTGGGCAGTATAGCTGAAATACCTCAGCCCCCTAGTACGCCGTATGATGCGTTGATGAAGACCTTGAGGGCGCTCTGCACCACATTATAGTAGCTCCTCAATAATTCGCTTTGTGCCGTCTTCGCCAACTTCTTATATACGTAGGCCCTCAAGTCCCTGAGCAAACCAACTATTAGCGCCGTTAACCCCCTCCTATCATTACACACCCAATGGGGGGGTAGTTCAGGTATTGGCTTATTGCCTTGCTCCTTCTCGCTTGGGCATTTAACGGTCTCGTAAGATATATTCCAACGCTTAATCACTGATGGGTACATACTTGCAAAGTCAAGTACGTAGACGTTCGGGAATATGCCAGGCATTGGCTCCAGGACTATGGCGCCCGCGTACTTCTTACCCTTGATAATAGCCTTAGTCGCTACGTCACCCTTAACCTTAACGATATCCTCCTTCTCAGGTATTAACCAACCCCTCCTCCTATGCTCGTAATAGAGCATGTTCCTAATCCATGCCGATATTTGGCTCCTGACCAAGTCGTCGGGCGGTGTTTTAGAGATCCTCGACATTAATATTATTAACCTCAGCACTAGGTTATTGTCGTACGTCGTCAGGTAAAGCCCTAGGAATGCATCCCTGAAGTTATAATTAATTAGCTCGACATAGCTCATTTGAGACACGGGTTTATCCCTACTCAGCTTAGACATGCCTATCACTGCATGGGCTATGGTATCCAGCGTCCTATCCATACCCCCCCTGTACTTACCACCAAAGGCATAAACCTCAATGGCCCTAATGTTGAAGAACTTATATAGATCGAGGTGTATCCCAAGGGCTATTGATGCCTCATTCCTCCTCAGTATTATTGGTATCTCCTCCTTCTTAAAGCCGAGCTTTAAGGCCCTATGGTATATGTAGGGCAGGTCAAAGTTATCGCCATTGAACGTAATTAATATTGGGTATTGTAGTATTATTGAGAATAACTCCCTAAGCATTTCATACTCGCTATCGAAGAACTCGACCTCGACATCATCGTACATGAGGTCCTCGAGATCCTCGGGCTTTAACTCCATGTCCGGTCTCCTTAAGACCAAGACCTTCTTTAACCCATCACTACCTGCGAGCCTATGGCTATGATCTCGTAATTAGCCTCCTTAGGATTCGGCACCCTATTCTCCTGCGGTGTAAACACCTCTATGTCGAGAGACAGCCTCTTAATGTTTGGTACAGGGGGGGCTTGGAACAGCGGTATCCACCTCCTCGCCTCCTCAAGGAATTCCTTATCATTCGCATATAACTTGTTTATGAACTCCTCAATCTCGGCGGGCACCTCAATGGTACCTGCACCAATTTCCCATCCTCAATCCTATAGAACATGCCGGGTATGATCTCGTTATCGTATATATAGCATAGGTGATACCTAATCCTTGACTCCCACGTCTTTGGAAGCAACTCCCTTATTGAGTCAGCCTTACCTCCAATGCTTAGTGGGTCCTTGGCGTTTATTTTCGTGAGTACAACCCTCCTATCACTTAGTGGGTCATACTTCTCAACAGCCTCTACGTGGCTGAATCCTGGGTGTAAAATCACCTTCGTGAACTTAGTAATCAACTCCTCAGGCCTTACGTTAGTTAGTAGGTAGGGTTTATGCCCTGTGTTATCATACCAGAAGTAAATTCTATCATTGACTGGGTCATAAAGCTTAACAAGGGCTTTACCGACCTTCCCGTCATAGGTCACCGTTAGCACTATTGATGGCGGCGTGTTTTGCGGTGTCTCAGCCTTTATCGTTATTTCCTCCTCTTCCTCCTCCTCACGTTCCTCAAACTCCTCCTCTTCAAACTCTTCCTCCTCTTCCTCATCCTCCTCCCTATACTCCTTAACTCTCATTTCTCAGCAATATAGCTATAATAACTGACTTATTAAGTCGCCGCCTTCCCTGCCTTAGGTACTACGGCTTTCACGCCCATGTGTGAGTAGAATTATTAAGTAGGGTGTGCTGGTTAATCGAGCAATGAGTAGGTATTTAGGCGATGTTATTTGGCCCACGATACTCCTAATAGCGATAGTGATTCCTGTATTCATCACCTACGAGCCATACATACTAACGAATACCCACTACGACATTGCATCATCAATAACGCAAACCCTAAGTAATGCCGTGAAAAACCCAATCAATGCCCTATCAACATACCTCCTCGGAGACCTGGCCCCCATACCTATACGTAGTAATTGCGGTTTTACTCATAGTAAATAGGCGAAGAATTCATGAGCTACGTAATGAACTAGGCCTATCATGGAAACCCCTATTTGGTAAGTTAACCGTACCCATAATCATTGCCTTAGCACTAATATGGTTCCTAATTAGCGGTTTAATACCCTCATGATTTTTATACCCCCCCAGGTCTCACTAACGAACATCCTCATCATGGTTTACACGCTATACCCAATAGCCGTTAGTGAAGAAGTGGTGTTTAGGGGCTTCATGCTTAATAGGTTACTACCTAGGAATGGTTCCGTTGGTGTGATCACGGCAATGCCCGCGGTGATTATAGACGCCATCTACTTTACCGTGGCGCACGTACCCGTTTACCTGGCCGTTTACGGAATGAATAACGTAACTCCATTGATTTATACGCTTGCTTACATACTCGTTTATGGGGGGGTAATTTCCGGCGTTATATTTATATCAACGAGGAATGTAATACCTGATATAATTATTCATTGGATTAATGATTACCTATCTATAATAACCGTGATTTACCTAGCGCATTAATAACGGCGTTACAGAGCGTGCCGGAGATCTTCATTGAAGCCTCCTTATAATCCTCAAGGTCAATCAATTCCTCAGGTTTTGAGTGTATAGGCAGTGGTTCGACTGTTACGAATAATATACCTAATTCACTAATTTTTCTCTCAAAGTTCCTAAGCATCCTATTTTCACGGGACCCCGTGTAAGCGTTGTTGAGTATTGCGAGGATAGGCTTCCTACCATACCTAGCGAGTATGTCGATGTGGGTCTTAAGCCTGAGCAGTGCGCCTTCAATTCCATCAAAATTCGCGGAGGCTATCAACACGACATCAGTATTTACCTGCCTTATGAAGTCAAGCGTCGATGAGAAGCCACGCCTATACCTCCTTGATGAGCCCGTTAAGAGTCCCATAACACCCTCGACAATCAGCACATCCAACCCAATACTCCTGACGGTCCTCAGCACCTCCCGCCAATTAACCCAACCAAGTGACTTACTACCCCCCCACCTTAACTTAATGCTCATCCAGGGTTTAAGCGGCCTATTAAGGATGTAAAGGCTCGGGTGTAAATCCCTAATGTCACCAGCCAACTTGGCAACCCCCCCCACATAATAACCAGCCCCCCCGCTAAGGCAGTGCATTAATGCGCTTGTTATTAGCGTCTTACCCTCACCAGTCATTGTCGATGCAACGGTAATAACCCTTGTACCAACTCCAGAGTCACCGCCTCTCTTACTTACCCAGTCATTCTCACGGTAACCCCCCCTGTAATAATTCGGCACCTCATCCTCAGTAACCCCAATCTCACTGAGTATATTCCTCATTATTGGAGAATTCTGCCCAAGTATTCCGTGAACCATCGTTCCAAATACATTGTATTTACGTGATACAACTAGCGTGGGTGCATTGATCTCCTCATTCCTATAATTATACCTAGGTATGTGTGATACTCCAATAACCTGAACGTTATCTGATAAGACTCTCATCCTACCATACGTATGAGCCTGCCAACCAGTTAACTCGGTACCCACGAGATCTCTAGTGACCCAGGTCTCGCTGGTTATCCTAACCCTCACGGGTCCTGTGACGATTAGGGGCTCAAAGACTATGTCTAGAATGCCAAGACCCCCCCTGGAGTAACCAGGTAATCCCTTAACGTTGAGGTTCACGGCCCTTGATAATAATTGAGTACCTGAGCAAACACCTACGGTAAAACCACCCCCCCTCTCAACGTAATCCCAAATCTCCCTCTCAATCCAGCCATAGCGCTGTAATACCTGGGACTCAACCAGGGTTCCTGGAGGTAGTATTAACAGGTCGAGGTCCTTAATAATGCCTGGTTCATTAATACGTACATTAAATGGTAATTCTTCATAATAAGGCATCGCACCTCTAACGCTTAATACGCCAATCCTCTTCATGCGCGGTCACTCAGGATATTACCACTGCATCAATACCATTACTTACCAGGTTGATACGGTATCGGCATTATCATCAAAGTGCACGAGTATTTCATACCTCTTTGCCAGGTTCTTAATCATCCATGACTTATAAATTGGATCTGGTTGGGTATTATCATCAGGTCTCATGAATAATCCCTCAAAATCACCCACGCCAAAACTCCTTAGCTGTTTTATCGTGCACTCCCTCATTGATTCCCTCCTACCCGTCACTATTATTATGCCAAAACCCCCCCTATCCCTTAGTAACCTGAGGAAGTTTATGTTCCTCGGCTTTGGGCTATCCATGAATAGCTTATTGCAGTCAAGGAAGCAGTCCCAATCAACCTCATTATTAGGTTTAAGGCACAATCTCAACCTATTTTCTGAATTTACCAGTACTCCGTCTATGTCAAAGGACACGTACTTAATAATAACCACCCCTCAGCCATCGAATGCCAGGTCTAGGCACTCAATGCCATTACAACTTATATAATTAATACCAACCATCTTAGGTAAGTAGTACATTTGCTTAACCGACTCCGTAGCTACGGTATTAACCCCCAACACTCCTGAGGAATGGTGACACAACAGGGCACGTGGTCAATACCAAGTGTATATTGGAGTCCCTGAGCATATTAATGACGTCCTGACCCAATGAATTGATTACGAAGGGGGTCGTGGCTATATAAACAGGCTTCTTAGCTTCTTAAATCCCCTATTCCTTACGTAATTAATGACCGACATCACCTCATCAATACCGTAGTGGGGGGCATCCCAGGAATACCGCATCGAAATCCCGCACCTCAGACCTTGCATTCTTAATAATGTCATTTAGGTCTATATCGATTACCTCCGGCTTGTCCATCATTGAAAAGTACTCCCTATGATTTGGTGTTAATTCGTCAATCACCATGAATGCGTGGGGGGTGAGTATGTCGCGTAACTAGCCAATAATTGCTTAATTACGGCATTACTACTAAACCTAACCACTAGGTATGGCTTACCATCACCAACCAACTCAGCTATTTTCCTACCCAAAAGCCCCCCCGCAATCAATGGGTCACTAATTGGTTGCTTCCCATTAACCTTAACCACGTGTGTTGGTATCCTGCCATTAATCGTGTAAAGCCCATACCTTGGAACCCTACCGACCAATGCCGATAGGACTACGAAGGGTCCCGGCAATTTCTCGGTCCACGCGTCATGGACTGCGTTTACGTAGGCGACCGCGTTCGACTCCGCCAAGCGTGGTAGGTCCTTGGTCTAATTCGTAGATACTCATATGGAGTGCATGTCAACCATAGACTGGCGCCCATACTTCTTAATGCGTTTATTATCCTCCATTGCTTATCGATGAATTCCTTATCTATTCCCCAATCGTTGAATACGTCAATACCCACCGGGTTGACCGTCGTAAATACGCGGAACCTGGCATTGAGCTTAGCCAAATCCTCGAGATACTCAAGGCCTGGATCGCCTATTGTTAAGTAGGATACGCCGGCAATATGCGCGGTCTCAATCTCGAGTAACTTATCGGCCTTTAGCACGTCACCGACCTTAACCACTACCTGCATAGCCCTTGCTATGGCATCTCCATAGTCACCACGGAGCATCGCCTCCTCATACTTACTAAGGTACATTCGGTGCCTTGAAATCTATGAGGGAAAATAAATCTTATTAAATTAATTATATTACACGAACTCGATAATGCCCAATAGTAAAATCGACATATTTAGGAATGTCTCAGCATTATTTACTGATTATGATGCACAATAGCGCCAATAGACGTTGCCAGAAGCCTGAGTAAGCCCCCCTGGGCCTATTTATGAAAAATTGAGTGAAATAGGTAGGTATATACCAATAGCCGTAATAAGCACTAAGGACTGTGACTTCCTAATACCAAGGACAGGTTTCGCCAGGGCATGGTCCTGCACAAACGGTCTCGAGATAAGGATTAATAATAACCGCTACGTGCATGAGGACCTACCTAAGTGGCAGGATAGGCTTAAGTCCTTAATCAATGCTATAAACGGCGTTAATGAATTAAGGGGGGGCGTTTACTTAGAAATTAAGCGAGTTGGTGATTTAATCGGTGGATTAGGGATTGACTGGAGAAATAGGGGGGGTTACATAAGCATTGAGGCCCTTAATAACATCATTAAATTAGCAACCGAGTTAGGACTCAGGGTGATTAAGTATAGGGGCCACCCATTCATAGATGTATACCCGGGGGGGATTCAAATTGATAAGAGCTACGCTGTAGTAAGGCTCAGGGAGCTTATGGGCATAAGGGGGCCGGTAATGTACATGGGTGACTCAGAGAATGATATTCCAGCCATGAAGGTTGTTGAGTATCCCATTGGTATTAGGCATAGGTATAATGAGGGTCTTGACCTGCCGGTATTGCTGTGGGTTCGTGAGGATGAGCTACCCGCGTTTCTCGGTGATTTGCTCTCGGTTTTAAAGTCCAAGGTTCATTAACTTCCGTAGTCGAATTAACCTGCTTAATCGCCGTAACTTAATCTCATAATTAATGCTTACTTTTAAATCAATTCTAAGAGAGTTAATGACCCTAGACTCAGTAATGCCCTCAACCTTCATAGGCTTCTTGAGTGCCGTAATTAAATTAGTTAAAAACCTTTCTCTATAGTAATCAATAAACCCATAGAAATGGTTTAGGCATATAGAGTGCAAGACCCTCAAGGCCAACCCTCTCGCTGGGCTTCATTAAATGCCTATACTCACTGGCCCTGGGATTCACTAGGAACCACCTATTTCTCGGCATCAATACCCTGGGCAACCTACCCTGAAAACCACACCGCTTACACCTTAGTAAGCCCGACTTTCCCACAGACTCCATGGGGGGCCACCACACACTGGGCACCTCGGATTCCTCACCTCAACAAGCCTATCATGAAGAACCCTCATACCCTCAACGTAAAGGCTAAAATCACCGTTTGGCTTAATACCACCCCCACACCTGGGCGAAGCAGCCAATACAGTTCATTAATTCCTTGGAAATCCCTAGGTGCCTATATGCCAGGGCCTTCCTGTTATGATCGAATGTGATGAGTGCGTGACCCTTATCATTAAATGCTACGTTCGTAATAATACCCATGAGGTCAATATTCCTATAAGGTATGAACTCGCCATTACGTGATCTATGCTCCTCAGTTCCCTGGTTTGTTAGGTAGATGATCCAACCAATGGCATTATACATACTAGCTAGGTAATTGCCCATG
Source organism: Vulcanisaeta distributa JCM 11217 (assembly GCF_001316005.1). GTDB lineage: Archaea > Thermoproteota > Thermoprotei > Thermoproteales > Thermocladiaceae > Vulcanisaeta > Vulcanisaeta distributa_B. The sequence continues at coordinate 100,243 of NZ_BBBJ01000004.1, read as the reverse complement.
GCTAACACGTGATAAGGCGAGTCACCTCTAACGCCAAAAAGTACTGGGTCGGGCCCGTGGGGGGGCTCGATGAGTACCTGCTCACCATACATGTTTAGGAACGTGAATGGTCTCGTTGTATCATCCCACGCACTAACATCGTTGGGTTCAATGGCTGGTCTATCCTCATTCTCAGGCCTATATGCGATGAATTCGTACGTAGCGTCGACCGGAACAAATCCTAAGGATGCTAACGCCCCCCCAATGACCCCCCCCTACCGCCCATGAGCTTGGCATTGACTTATCGGCGACTTTACGTGCGAGGTCCAGCGTAACCACATCCCTAACGCTTTTTCTATAAAACCAACGCAATTTCTCATTAATACTCGATAGGTCATTCACCACCATATACGCTATTCCAGGGCTCGTCTTACCAACCCTCTTAACCATTTGATCAATTAATGAATTCATTAATTCAACGTAATTCACAGCATCATCCTCATACTTAATTTGCATAATTATTGAGAGTGATGCATTACCTCTGGTCTTGAATGGTACGTATGGATTCAACCTAGTTAGTCGAGGTAGTCCAACAACATTATTTATCAATCCGTCCTTAATTAGATATTTTACAAATGAGTACATTACATAAGTTGTGCATCCACCGCCCTCCCAATCGGTATCATCAATACCAATCATTAAGTAGGGCATTTATGCGATAAGGCCTATGAGGAATAATATAATTCCTTCCTCATAATGCCCTGCCGAAATTATCTTAATTTAGGCGATGAAAGCCTTTTAAATTAAATTACCAGTTTAATAGCAATCAATTATGGTTGAGAGTGAGGAGCCTGAGAGGGAGGAACGTGAGGAGGGTGAGGAAGAGGAGACTGAGGGCGTTGAGGCTGAGGAGGCTACGGAAGAAACAACCGAAGAAGCGGAGGAGGTTGGTGGAGGTGAGGAGGGTGGTGCAGGCGGTGTTGTTGAGAGTGAGGAGTATTACAGGATAATGTTCCCGAAGGGTAAGGAGTTTAGGTACGTATTCACGGCTTTAGCTAATCTACTTCAGGAATCAAACCTAGTGATTGATTCTGAGGGTATTAAGATGAAGTCAATAGACCCGAGTAAGGTTTCCCTGGTAATCCTGAACATACCTGGTTCAAGCCTTGAGGAGTACACAGTGACTAAGGAGTTGAAGGTTGGGATAAGCTTTGACCTCGTTAAGAAGATTTTGAAGAGGGTTAAGGCTAGGGAGAAGGTGGAGCTAGGCGTTGATACTGCAAGAATAGGTTCTTCATAACGATATACACGAAGAAGGGTAGAGAGGGTGGCTTCTACAGGAGGTTTGGGCTCCCAATAATTAACATAGCCGAGGAGGAGGTCCCTGAACCCAAGCTTGAGTACCCTGTCAGGATTAGGATGGACATGGACGTCTTTGTCGACGTATTAAGCACCGCCAATGAGGTTTCCGACTCCGTGAAGCTCATAGCTAAGGAGGATTCATTCTCCATATTGGCCGAGGGCGAGGGTGGTAAGGCAATTGAAACAACCTACTCCAGCAGCGATGAGGTTTTCTACGAATACTCAGTGCAGGGTTCCCATGATTCCACATACTCCGTCGAATTACTGCTTGACTTCATTAAACCCATGAAGCAGATTAGCGAGACTGTTACAATAGAATTTGATAATAATAAGCCGTTAAAATTAACGATGGACTTCGCGATTGGGTCAATACAATTCTACCTAGCGCCTAGAGTGGCGTAACCCCTCAAATCGAATAATTTACATAATAATATATTTATTAATTTATTATACGCTATACTTAATTGATAAGTAATCATGAGGAGGCACCATTATTGGCATTAATTGGGAGATATTGGCATCAAGTGATAAGCCTTTATAGAGCCTCCCTTGGCTTAAAGTCAATGTTAAAGTCAATTGCGTACTCGCTCCAATTACCCATAAATATTAGCCCATGGCCATCCAAGGACTCAATCCTAGTCATTATGTGCGTGGGCATTATCGACATGACCTCATAATCATTCCTAAGAACCACTCTACCACCATTAATATTAATGTCCAAATCACTAATTACATACGCACGGTTTAGGCTTACTATGAGGATTATGAAGTGATTGTTTATGTGCATGAGAACCCAGTTGAGGTATGGCATGACCTTCGTATCCATTGTTATGTGCGAGGGCCATGTTGTTGGATTAAGCAGTGATAGGAATGTTAGGTACTTCAGTTCCTCATTTGGTGAGAGCATTAGTTCATCGAGTACTTTAAGGCTCATTAAGGGCATGTTATATCTATTAAGCGCGATGGTTAATTTAGAGAGGTCCTCTGGGTTCAACTCCTTCAGTTTTCTGTAATAATTATATAGCATGTTTACCGCTTTATTATACTCGTATAACCTATTTGCTAAACATATTAGCTCATCAGCACAACCCCTCCTCAACTCACCTCTTAATCTCGCAATCTCATTCTTTAAACCCGCAATCAACTTAACACTTTTCTCCCACCGCAACCTCCTATACACGTCCAGATATCTAGCCATTAACTCATCACCGCAATAATCCACCTCAGCATTGACTAATTCATACGCGTTCCATAGCCATAATGCGTAATCACACCTAGGCCTTAAGTAGGTACCCACCCCCCCAAGCCTTGAGGTGTAGTCCTGCCTTGATGTGAATATCTCAACGTACATCTTTACCTCATTATTACTTCAATATTGATAGTGGCGGTATGTACTTACTATGTTCTATTATTGATCCTGGGTAAATCACGGAATTAGCACCAACCTAGCCTTAGGCCCCCCCACGATAGCGCCCAATTTAGCTATTTGCTTTCCCTTAATAACAATCGGTGATAAGTGCGATACCTCAACACCGCTCGGTAGCACGTTTAGGGTTACAACACCGGGTTCTATTGTGCTCTCATCACCGATTATTGAGCTGCCTATGAATGAGCCCTACCCACGGTAGCCCTATACCCAATGAGCGACTCCGTTATTTCAGCGTCAGCGCCTATCACAGACTCCTCCTCAAGTGATGTGTTGTTTCTAATTAATGCGTTGTTACCGACGTACGCATTCCTGCCAATGTACACAGGCCCCCCCTAACTATTGCGCCATGGTCTATCCTAGCGCCTTCGTCCACCATCACCGGCCCCCCCTCTATTACCGCCCTGGGTGATACATCGGAGTCCTTACTAATCCTAGCCTCCCTTAGGTCGTTCATTAAGTATTTTATGGCGCTTAATAGGTCCCAGGGATAACTAACGTCGACGAACCACCCGCTCCAAAGGGCCACATTAATATTGCCCCCCCTAAATTGCCTTAAGGCGTTGCTTATGTTACCATTAAAGTCCTGTAAGGAGGTTAGGAACTCCTTCTCGGCAATTAATATCCCCCCCGTCCACGCATAGCCTGATTTATGCTCGCTTACTTTATTGATCGCCACAACATCATCCACCTGAACCTCAAAGTAGCCCTGTAAATCCGATAGTGGGGTCATTAATATGGTTACTGACTTACCTGAGCTCACGTGACTGTTTAAGGCGAGTTCATAGGCCTCCTGGGGCAGTATGACATCGCCAAATGATATTATTGTTGTACCCCTACCGGCAATTTCATTAATCATCTTTAATGCACTATCAATATCATCACCCTTCTGACCAACATTTTCTATTGAAACATTATTGAAGTATCGACCAACTTCATTACCCACCTTAGTTGGGTCCCTAGAAATAATGTAGATGGTCCTTAAGCCCAGGTGAACCAGGTTACTCGTTGGGTAATAAATGAGTGGCTTACCTAGCAACTTAATGAGTGGCTTATCGAGATAGGGCGTTAATGGCTCCATGTTAGTACCTCTACCACCACCGAGTATTACCCCCCCGAGAACCTCCCTGTAATTCAATATGCTGTTCATTCCACGGTCACCGTCTTCGCCAAATTCCTCGGCTTGTCCGGGTCATAACCACGCGCAACTGCTGTGTAGTAGGCGAGTAATTGCATAGGCACTACGTATATTATCGGCGCGATTCTATAGTCAATGTTTGGCAATTCAAACGTTACACTCAGTAATTCCTTAAACTTACTAACGTATTTCTCAGGGACAAAACCTATGGTGTATGCGTCCCTAGCCTTCATTTCCATAACATTACCAAGCAGCGCATCTACATTATCATCATCAAGTATCGAGAATACGACGGGGGGGTAACCCTCCTCAACAAGCGCTATTGGCCCATGCTTACTCTCACCTGCTGGGTATGCCTCAGCATGTATATACGCTATCTCCTTCAGCTTTAGGGCCCCCTCCATACTCAGTGGGACGCCAATACCTCTACCCAGGTAATACGCATTGTTTCTATTCTTCATATACTCACTTAACGCCTTAACCCTGCCCTCGGTCTTAGTTATAACGTTCTGAAGGATCCCCGGCACCTTATTGAGGGAGTCCATGAGATTCCTATACTCACCCTGGTCCAGCCTACCCATGGCAATACCAGCCTTAAGGCGAGTATTGTAAGAATAATCAATTGTGTGGTGAAGGTCTTAGTGGCGGCAACGCCGATTTCGGGACCCGCCCTCGTGTAAAGTACGTAATTCGACTCCCTAGGTATTGCACTATCGATGACATTCGATATGGCAATAACCTTGGCACCTCTCTCTTTAAACGCCCTCACGGCAACCAGGGTATCTATAGTCTCGCCTGACTGGCTAATGGCAATCACGGCATCATCCTCATTGATCGCATTAACATACTTCTTATACTCAGAGGATATGATTGTATGCGTATCGAGACCAAGCATTGACGTGAACAGGTAATCACCGACAAGGCCGGCGTGATATGACGTGCCAGCGCCAATTATTAGCACTTTTCTCGAATTTAAGAGGAGATTAACCACATCATCAAATTCCTTCTCATTAATTCCCGCTAATGTCGAGCTTATGGCGAAGGGTTGTTCATGTATTTCCTTCAGCATGAAGTGCGGGTAGCCTTCTTTACTCGCCATCTCAGGTGTCCAACTAATGAGCCTAACCCTCTCCTCAACATTGACGGGAATGCCATCTTTCTCAATATAGACCTTGCCAGGCTCGATATACCCATACTCACCATCCCTAAGTACTATCACCATGTTGGTAAACTCGAGAAAGGCCGGTATGTCACTGGCAACAAAATTAGCGCCGTTGCCGATGCCGATAACCAACGGCGAAGTGTTTCTAGCGAAGTAAAGCCTATTGGGTTCCTGGGCTATCGCAACAACGAATGCGTAAGCACCCCCCCTCAATCTAGATAACGCGGCCTTAAACGCATCGAAGGGCTTGTAACCAAGCTTTAAATATTCCTCAATTAAATGGGCAACGACTTCAGTATCCGTCTCGCTCTTGAATACGTGACCCTTACTAATCAGTTCCTCCTTAAGTTCCAGGAAATTCGAGATTATTCCGTTATGAACAACGGCAACATTACCCGTGCAGTCCGTGTGTGGATGTGCGTTCTCATCGCTTGGTTTTCCATGGGTGGCCCATCTAGTGTGCCCAATGGCGGTTGTGCCATTGACTTCATCGAAGTTTAGCCTAGTGCTAACCTCAGCAATTTTACCCTTACCCTTCCTAACCTCTATGTAATTACCCTTAATAACCGCAATACCAACTGAGTCATAACCCCCCCCTATACTCAAGCCTTTCAAGGCATCTCCTAACCACTTTACCAATGGGTTCCCTAAGGTTATTCGGCAACGACGTAATACCAATAATACCGCACATAACCCAAGCACTTAATCCTAAATAAATTAATTAGAATTAATAAATATTTAGCCCTAAGATATGAATCCTAATTCAATCTCAAGTGCTGTAAGTAATCTACATAGTATTGATGATGTATCCATGACATACTTACCGATTTTTAAAATATCGTCAGCAAGTCCGTAAGTACGCTCCTCGAACGAGCCTCTGGGAAATGCTCCAATCATTATCAAAGGTCTCTTAAAACCTCTCACGTAATCAATAAATGACCTTAAAGATATTTCTTTACCCCCTCACGTCATCAAGAAGTATTTTGCGATCAGGTAGCTCAGTATTTAATACATAATCAATTCCACCCACAAACCTCATCAATGGCTTACCCACGGGTGGTACCCTACCCACCTCAAATAATTGGCTCATTAATCCAATAAAATTTTCGTAATTACGCGGTGGACGTATTTCTGGGTCAACATCAATTACTAAATCATTTATTGTATGTATGTACGTCTTAACCATGTTATTCCGTACAAGTAGACTACCTTGTATAAGGAGAAGTGCTTGGTGAAGAATATCGGGCCTACCCCGCTTCTCCGCATTAGATAACCTAGTCATGGCCCTGTGATGCCTAGCCCTATCAAGAATTAGATACCTTGGGTTTACCCCTCTTCTCCTTGCATCCCTAATTATTACGGGATCATTCAGCAATTCCTTAGGCACTGTCTCGAGTGAAGCCTCGGTGAGTAATAGTACTACCTTATCCACAGTAATTAGTTAAGTGAATGCTAATTTAAGAACTGATCAACGTTTATGCCCTGTAAATTAAATATCGTGGTGCACTCATCATACATGCACTTTATTATTCCATTGAACTTCCTAGATATGGCTAATATCCTATGGTTGTCAGGGGTTGTATACGCTATCAAGGTCTTGGCACCCCCCCTTCTCTTTAAATCGTTTATTGCGTATGCCACAAGCCTCGTACCTATGCCCCTACCCTGGTAATTGTCCTTAACGACTATGGCCATTTCGTAACAACCATCACTTATGTATACGGCCTCTAAAACACCGACTAATTCATTACTGAGAAAGGCACCGTAAATTATATTGCGCGGGTCAGAAAAGACGGATTTTACGTATCTCTCAAAATCCTTAAAGAAGCCCCTAAATCTATAGTAAATACTTTCATTACTTAATGAATTATATAAATCAAGAACTTTTTTCATATCACTACTCTTCAACTCCCTAAATTCAAGCTTAACTAATGGCTTCACGACACTCATTCTCGATCACGCATTATCACTATTAATCCTTTTAAATTTCTTTCTCTTCAAGTGTAAAACATAACCAGTAGAAGTATCATATACAAAGAAATAACGATAAATTCTCACGAACATTATTATATAGAATAGAATTGAATACTTAAGAATACCTATAATGAATAATCACGTTAAATATTGATCATGCTATAACGGTAGCGCTTAAATGAAATTAAAAATTGAATTAAGAATCACTTACTGCTGCCTCCACCTCCTCCACCGCCACCGGGCGCTGCCTTACCCTTTGTTACGCCTACCGTTAGGCCTAATCTACCCGTTGTCCTAGTCCTCTGTCCCCTAACCTTAAGCCCAAGGTTATGCCTAATGCCCTTCCAACTCCTTAACTTCTTCATCAAGTCAATATCCTTCTTAGCCGCTAACACTAAATCCGCACCTAGTAAATGAACATTTCGCCCAGTCTCTGGATCCTTAGGCCTATTCACAAACCAACCAGGTGCAAACTGGTGTAGGTTTCTCACGGCCCAATCAAGCTTCCTTACAGTCTCATCATCGAGTTGGCCTAGTCTAATTGATGGGTTTATCCCCAAGTACCTGCATATTGCGTATGCCGTTGATATTCCAATACCCCTAATTTTAGTTAGGGCATAGGCCACGGGCTTAAATCCGTCTAAGTCAGTATCGCCAATCCTCACTATTTGCCTAACTTCCTGGGACATTCGGCTCTAATGCACCTATGGGTATTTAAATTTTAGTCTATAGAATGATCTCGCCCTCCCTATATATCGGTTCCATTATTTCCCTATACGGCCCAATCTTCGTATTCTTCGCTATGAATACCGAATCCTTTATGTAAACGCCATCGCCGATCACCGATCCATCCTCGACCCTAGCCCACTTACCAATGTATGTATTACTTCCAATGATGCTTCCCGATACATAAGCCCCATCACATAGTGAGGATCCTTCAAAGATAAGTGAATTAACAACCTTAACAGTACTCCCAATCTTGGTATTCCTATGTATTATGACGTTCGGCCCAATCTCCGTATTGCCTCCAATGGTGACGTTAGGCCCTAAGTAAACAGGGGGCTGTATTGTTACTGTTGATGGCAAATCAATATTTATGCAACCACTATTGGCATCCCTACACCTGCTGGTTAAGACACTAAAGTTTGCCCTCATGTAATCCTCGGGTGTCCCTATATCAAACCATAGGCCATTGTGTATATACCCATAAACCTCACCCATCCTCAAAAGCTTTGGTATAACGTCAATGGCCAGTTTGACCTGATTCTCTGGGTTTCTTGGTATTAGTTTAGTAATTTCCTTGGTAAATACGTAAAAGCCGGCATTTATTAAGTTTGAACCAACGTACTGCTTGGGCTTTTCAATGAAGTTTATTATTCTATTGGTTTCATCTAATTGGGCAACTCCGTACCTAGACACGTCATCCACCCTGGTGAGCGTTATTGTGGCTATCCCACTCATTTTCTCATGGAAATTAACGAGGGCAGAGGCATCTATGTCGCTTAGTATATCTCCGTAAACCACGAGGAACGTATCCGAGAGTTCATACTTCTCATTAATTAATGAGATTGGGCCTGCATCTCCAAGCGGCTTATTCTCCATTACGAATATTAATTTATCCTTAAAATTACTCCACTCTCTCTCCATGTGCTCCTTGATTAAATCACCCATATACCTTATTGATATGAAGACCCTATTCAACGGTATTTTCGTTATAGACTCCATAATCCAATCAATAATCTCCCTATCAAGTATTGGCAGTAGGGGGGGTTTTGGACGTGAATAACTAAGAGGCCTAAGCCTTGTTGCTAATCCACCGGCTAGTATAATCACATCATAGCTTCTCATATAGTGGTAATTTACTTTCTAGCTTTAATTTTTTTATTGCATTATTGCCCCATTCGAAGTTAATAAGAATTAAAAGGGTGTGCCTTGGCAATATAAGGGATCGGTGTGAGCAATATACCTGATGCTTGTCATTGGGATCATGAGTGCATAGTGAATTCCATAGCATCAGTAATTATGCAGTTATTGAAGGGTTTCGTACCTAAGGATTTAGTCAGTAATAGTGCATTTCGCAAATTGGCATCCTGCAATGAGAGGTGCACCTTACCTATTAATGATTACTCAATTATTAGGGGGGGTTTAGATGAGGTGAGTATTAAGGATGGCGTTACTAAGGTCATCAAGCTCATAGACTTAAGCGACATCCCAGACCTGGTGCAATTATTAATTAATATGGATTTAGAGCCGGGCATAGTCGCGATTGATGAGAATGTTAGTATCGATATAAAGGGTGAATTGGGCGCTAGGGTAAATGAGGTACTTGGGGTAGCGCTATACTCAATAGCCGCCTACGACAATGCCATTACAAGGTTTAGTGCGGCAGCCGCGGTTTACGAGGGTCTTGGTAATGTTAGTAAGGCGCGATTTATGGAGGCCATGTCGAAGATAGCCAGGGCGGAGGAGCTTAGGGTTAAGGCTTCAAGGCTTCATGAGGAGGGTGATCATGATGCGGAGAGGAGCATAATTGAGGATGCCTCTAAACTATATGCATCATCTGTTGTGAACTTTAGGGAGGCCGTAGGCATTGAGGAGGCGAGGGCTAATGAAGTATTGAGCATGATGGATTCCTCCGAGGTCCTCGCCAATTACTACTTCACGCATGGTGATATAACTAGGGCCATGCAGTACTACGATACCTGCAGGAGCGCCTTAAATAATGTCCAGGGTCTAAGTGAGGATTATTGGAGTGCCGTGAAGATAAAGGGCGATTTATGCTCAGCGTTTTTCCTACTATGTAAGGCCATTGAGGAGGGTGATTGGAGGACTTATGAGGAGGCCGGTGATAAATTCCTCGAGTTAATAAATGAGGGCCTAATCGATGAATTAACTACGGAGGGTGCGGTAATGTCCTATAGGGGTGCCATAGACAATGTTGAGGAGATCGATGATGCCGTCAGGATATACTCAAAGTATGTTAAGGCCGTGAGTAAGTACTTCGATGGCATAGTTAAGGATAGGTATGGAGACTTTAAGGCATTTATTGAGGAGTTCCGTAAGGGCGATTATGAGAATCTTGCTCATGTACTTAATACTGATGTTAATACGCTTAAGTTGTACGTAGTTGGTAAAGTAATAATGGATGTGGTTAGGGAGGAGGGATTGAGCGAGGATACTGCCCTTGAAGTACTTGCCTATTTGGCGGGGCTTGGCTTGAACCCACTGGATATGGGCGTTGACGAAATGATGGAGGAATTGCATGGGTTTATTGTGGATGAGGATTTCCTTAATAAGGTCAGGGATTTATTGATTAAGATTAAGGATAGGCTTAATAACATCATTGGTAGGTAATGTCGGTTATTAAGGGTGGCTTTATTAACTCATTAGTAATTTGAATATACATTGTGAATATTGAGGAGGTTTTGTCGGAGGCCGTGAGGATTGTTACGCCAGGCCCTGAGGAGAGAGCCAGGGTTGTAAATACGGCGAACGAGGTTGTTAAGCTGTTAATAGATGGTTTATCAAAGCGTGGTTACAGGGATTTTAATGTAACGGTTCAGGGCTCCGTGGCTAAGGATACGTGGTTACCTGGTGATAGGGATATTGATATCTTCATTATCCTGCCCAGGGATTACATCGGCAGGATTAGGGATGGTAGTATATCTAATGATTTAATAGGCATAGCCGTTGAGAATAACCTTAATTGGAACATTAAGTATGCCCAGCATCCATACATTCAATTGCTAATTAATGATTTCGAGATCGACGTGGTACCATGCATACGCATAAGCCTGGTGAGAAGCCATTAACCGCGGCAGATAGAACGCCATTACATACCGAGTTCGTAAATAGTAAGCTTGGTCAGAGGACTACCGACGTTAGGTTATTGAAGGCATTCCTTAAGTCGGTGGGTGTTTATGGCGCTGAGATTAAGGTTCAGGGATTCAGCGGTTACGTAAGCGAGTTACTAATAATATACTATGGTTCATTCCTTAACGCGGTTAAAGCCATCAGTAATTGGTCAACAAGGCACGTGTTCATAGACATGACGGGCACGTATAACGAGAAAGACGCCGTAAAGAAGTTTAAGTCGCCGGTTATAATAATAGACCCTGTTGATCCAAATCGAAATGCTGCAGCATCAATAAGTAGGGATGCGCTGTCTACTGCCATAGCGGCATCACGGGAATTCCTTAGGAATCCACGAATAGAATTCTTCATGAGAGTACATAAGACTGTGAAGCCGACCTGGGTATTACCCACGGTGGTTATGAGGATTCCCTACCCAGGAAATACATCGCCAGATATCGTGTGGGGGGGTGAAATTAGGAAGTTAATGTCATCATTGAATAAGAACCTTAAGAAACTTGATTTTGAGGTAATTCGATTAATGGCTTGGAGTGATGATAAATCAACGATTCTCCTAATGATTTCCCTAAACGAGCTTGAGCTTCCTCCATACGAATTACATGAGGGTCCTCCCATTAATTCAAATGCTGCTGAGGGATTTATCAGGAAGTACGTTAATGATCTAAGCGTTATTGGACCCTTCATAAAGGGTTCACGTTGGTTCGTGGTCAGGAGAAGGAGGTTTTATGACGTTGTCGACGCAATTAAACACCTAGCGTCCGCGGTATCATTAAAGCACTTAAGGGATTCCATTAATAATGCTCAATACGTAAAAATAAGATCACTTAATGACCTAAATAACTTTGGACAGGTCGAGAAGGCCGTCATTGAGGAGTTTCTTTGGTCACGGCCCTGGTGGTTGGTTTAGATTACTCTCAATTTTTCATAAGCGATATTTTTTTAAAGTACCTCGTTAATACATCAATGATATGTCAAGTGCGCCCGACCTCGAATTAATGACCTTTAATGGAGTTAAGGAGCTTCTTAACTATGTAAACAATCAAATAAGTGACCTTGAGAGGAGGATTAAGGATATCGAGGGTATGATGAGTGAGTTGAAGGTTAAGGCCGATAAGTATATGGCGCTCATGAAGATGATAGAGGAGATAGTCGGTAAGGGTCAGCAATTACCGCTATCCACGGCAATAGAGCTCACGGGTTTAAAGATAATCTTTGACCCAAGGCCCATTGATGAGTACGAGACCCTTGACGAGAGTAGGAAGGCCATGGCGGATAGGTTGGCTGCCTTAACGAGGGTTAGGGATGTGCTTGATGTCATTGTTAATAAACTTGGTGATAAGGCTGAGGTGCCAATACTCGTTGAGTTAAAGATGGGTGTTCCAGTTAAGATAATATTTAGGAGTTGGTGAGTCTAATTGAAACTACAGGTGGCACTAGATTTAACAGAGCCTAGTTTAGCTGTTGATTTAGCACGTAGACTGTGCAGTGCGGGGGGGGCTGTGGATATTGTTGAGGCAGGAACTCCCCCTGATAAAGGCAGCGGGCATGTTCATAGTTAGTGCATTAAGGGTTGCCTGCCCAAACATGGAAATAATGGCTGACCTCAAGACCATGGATGTCGGTGCTCTCGAGCCAGGCTAGCAATTAACGCGGGGGGGGCCAACATAGTCAGTGTCCTGGGCGCCGCAGCCAATGAGACAATCAGCGATTTTATCAATGAGGCAAGGAGACTTGGTGGTAAGTCATTGGTAGATATGATAAGCGTTAAGGACCTACGGCTAGGATTAGGGAACTGCTCAATGCAGGGTTAAGGCCCGACTACGTCGGCCTCCACCTTGGGATTGACGTTCAGAGGAGTAGGGGGGGCTTAACGATTGATGACTTGATAAGTGAGGCTGTGAGCATTAAGAATAGTTATGGTTTAGCCGTTGCAATAGCCGGCGGCATTGATGAGAGGGTGGCACCCAAGATCAGGGGGGGTACGAACATCGACGTGGTCATCGTCGGCAGGGCAATAACGCAGGCCCCAGACCCCGTAGTGGCGGCCAAGAACCTCAGGAGATTACTCGGTATTGACTAAGGCTTCTTAAAAACATAGATTAACCGTGTTAATCCGCCATGAACGTACTGCAGACCGCTAATTACTAATTCAAAGCCGGCATTTAGAAACCAATCAAGAGAGTTAACGTATGTTGGGTGTGAAAAGGCCACATAACCGTTACTCCTCAAAACCCTAAAGGCCTCCTCGGCGAAGCCCCTGTATAATGAGTCAAGGTCAACATCACTTATTGATAACCTATTGTATGGTGGGTCCGTTGCTATTGAATGAATGGATCCACTCCTAATGGGGGGGCTCAATAGGGAATCTGAATTCACAGAATCAACGTACACATTATTGCTTAAGAAACCCAGGTACTTAGGGTTAATATCTACCCCCCCAATTACGTGGGCGCCTATTAACATAGCTCCTGGGCAATTATCCCAGAGCCAACAAATGGGTCGAGGAAGACCCCCCCACCTTCCTCAGTCCTCGCCAAATTAACAAGAAGTCTCGCAATGCGTAGGTCAATAACAACGGTGTCACCCCCCCACCTACCCCCCCTCCTTAAGACTCTATACCTCGACCTATCAAGCTCGGCAAAGAGCTTCTCGCCAGCACCGTTACTAATCCAGGCACGCTTAATTAATGCGGCCCTACAGATCCTCCTCCTTAACGATTCAAGATCGCCCCTATACTCCACCACCAAATCCCTGGAATCCTCAATAAGGTCCAGGGAACCTCCAGATAACTCGCTCAATGCCTCCAACTCACCGTACGCTAACGCCCTTAGGTCCTGGCTTACCTCCACCCTTAACCTTACCATACCTATTCCTCAAAATACCCAGTATGATCAACGTTATTAACCCTACCACAGTGTAGATCATTAAATTGGAGAGTAATGTGTATGTACTTACCTTACCAAGCATATAACCAGCCAAGTCGCTCGCCACCAGTAATAGGAATACCGTCAGGAGAACATCAGCGGCTATCCTACCGAAGGGCCTAGCCCTAAACTTTATGTAAACTTCAATCGCATTAACTGTGAGTATTGCACCAACCACAAGCCCGATTAAGTCAAATAAATTCAACGCACCCCAAAGTGGTATGGTCTGATGTAGCATATAATAAGTAGATAGTGAGTATATTATTACGAAGAATATTGATAGTGCCGATATGAAGAATGTGGCCTCATACATCCTAAGAAATCTAAGCAAACTTTCATGGAGATTAAAGCCGTAAAGTATAAACGTGACGCCCAATAAAATCGTTATGCTCGCCACGATCATAGTCCTAATCATGGTGGGTATGTACGGCCACACGCTGTAGAATGCGCCGTAAATGAGTAATAGAGCTCCAGGCACACCAAGTGCATACCTTCTATACCTGGGCTCACTAAATAATTTACCAATATAATACCTGGCGAGTACCGCAAACTCCTCAAAACCCCTTGTCTGCTTAACGACAATCCTTCTGACTGAAACTACGGGCCTCCTCGATTGAATAAGCGGGACGACGACCTCATCAGAAGGTCCATCTGAAACTACGACGAAGCCATCAGCATCAAATACCTGGAGTACTTTATCAACCTCATTAAGTATCTTCATGTCGGCCGTGACATCCTCAGAACTTGTTCCTGTAACCACGGCTATCTCCACGTTGTTAATCCCGAACGTGGAGATCAACGTGTCATAGAGTTGTATTGCGCCAAACATGGCATTTGCATCGGAGTCATCTGGGTACCTAAGTATGTACTCCGTAGCCACCTTAAGCACGTTATCCCTACCAATTATTGGCGTTGGGACACCAAGTCTCTCGCCTACGTCATTATCCCTATCAACGTACAACACTATTAGTCTTCTTACGAGCTTAGACATGGCTTACTTCTCATTATCTTCATCAGACTCCAGACCTAATAAATCATTCAGTGATACCCTCTCGCCCCCCCTCATCAATTTCTGAAGACCCTCCTCAGCCCTCCTCCTCAACTCCTCCTTAATTCTCGCCTCCTCCTGCCTCTTTATGGCTAAGTTCTTTGACTTGCGCGCAGCGGCTAGTAATAATTGGTACTTGTTTAGTTCGTCATTCAATTCCCTTAAACGAGCCCTCAACTCCTTTATCTCAGCCGACTTACTCAATATCGCCTTCTTCAACTCATCCCTCCTAGCCTTAAGCGAATCCCTTTTGCTCTTTAATTGAATGATCTCATTCACGATGGACTCCCTCTTCTTCCTCAATTCCTGTATCTGAGCTTTAATATTGGCGAGGGCATTACTGTAGAGGTCCCTCATTTGTTGACCTAACTCCATCCTCTCCTTACGCATTTTCTCAATCTCCTGAGAATCACGGCTTATGTACTCCTTAATCCTTGAGAGGACCTCGGCCGCATTCAACTCCCTCTCCAACTGCTGTATCGTCCTGAAAAACTCCCACTCCTTCTCAGGGTCTGTGGGCGAGATCTCATGCTCAAACTCAAGCTTATCGATTAACTCCTTCAGCTTATCCTTATCAACAGGCTTACCGCCAACTAAATCATTAATCATCTTCATTAACTCCCTATACTTCCTCACCCTATCTATCAACTCCTTAATCCTATTAAGCAACTCGAGTCTCCTATCCTTAAGCTGCTTCAATGTGCTAACTATATCATCCCTATTCTTCCTCAACCTAGCAATTTCATCCTTAACACCCTTCAACTCAGCCCTCTTACTATTAAGTTGATTGATCACGCGCTCAATTCCTCCCTAACCCTATTCAACTCATTACGAAGACCCTCCCGCTCCTTCTCCCTACTCTCAATCTCGCTCCTAATCTTAAGAATTTCACCACTCAACTCCTTAATCTTGCTCTCCAGCTCCTCCTCATTTAAAAACGCCATTCAAAATAAGCCATACTAAGGAAGGTATTAATAATGCTTATCCCGGTCCTGAGATCTCGATAAGGGAAGAAAATATAAACCACCTATGTAAAACGAGTTAGGATATGACTGAAGTACTTAAGTACGACTTAGTAATTATTGGTTCCGGCTTAGCTGGTTTAAGGGCTGCCTTTGAGGCTGCCAGGGTTTCTCAGGCAAAATCAGGATTGCTGTTCTATCAAAGGTTCACGCAATGAGAAGCCACTCTGTGAGTGCCGAAGGCGGTGCAAGCGCGGTTTTATATCCAAAGGAGACGGGTGATAGCCTTGATTTACACGCATACGATACGGTTAAGGGCAGCGACTTCTTAGCGGATCAGGATGCCGTTGAGCTACTGGTACGAGAGGCTCCTAAGGAGATAATATTCATGGATCACCTGGGAGTTCCTTGGTCCAGGGATGAGAAGGGCAGGATATTACAGAGACCCTTCGGTGGTATGTCCATACCCAGGACGACATTCGCCCAGGATAAGAGTGGCTTCTTCCTCATGAGTACGTTATACGACAACGTACTTAGATTCGATAATGTTGAAATGCTTCATGAACATTTCGTTACATCGCTATTGATGGATCATGGGGGGGTATTTAGAGGCGTTACGGCAATTGACCTAAGGACTGGCGAGTTTAAGGTAATCCTTGCTAAAGCGGGTATAATAGCAACGGGTGGTAATGGTAGGGTTTACAAGTTCACGACAATGGCCTGGTCATCAACAGGCGATGGTTACTCACTGGCGTATAGGGCTGGAATACCACTTAAGGACATGGAATTTCCACAGTTCCACCCAACAGCCTTAGTACCCAATGGCATCTTAATAACGGAGGGTGCAAGGGGGGGCGAGGGTGGTTACTTAATCAATAAGGAGGGCGAGAGGTTTATGAAGAGGTACGCACCGAGTAAGATGGAGCTTGCTCCTAGAGACATAGTTAGTAGGGCAATAATTACGGAGTGCATGGAGGGTAGAGGCTTTATAGATGAGGAATCCGGGCTCTGCTACGTCCTACTGGACCTAAGGCACCTTGGTGAGGAGAGAATCAACAAGAGGTTACCTATGATTAGGGAAATAGCCATTAAAACATTGGGTATAGACCCAGTCGACGAGCCAATACCAGTTAGACCAGCAATGCACTACATGATGGGTGGCATACACGTTGATTTATACGGCCAGGTAATGCTTGATGAGGATAAGACCAGGGTACCAAACCTATGGGCTGCCGGCGAGGCTGCCAATGTCAGCGTCCATGGAGCCAATAGGCTAGGTAGTAACTCGCTGAGTGAGTGTCTCGTTTGGGGTAGGTTAACTGGTGAGGCTGCCGCTAAGTATGCAATGTCTGCCCCCCCAGACTCAATGCTGGAGTACACTGGTGATATAGCGACGAAGGTAGCCAATGAGGAGAGTAGGATATTCGATAAGTTATTGCATAAGGAGGTTGGTGCCGAGAATCCGTACTCCATTAGGGAGGAGATGAATAGGACGATGGACACCTACGTCTACGTGTTTAGGGATAAGAGCGGGCTTGAGGAGGCCTATTCAACAATAAAGAGATTGAGGGAGAGATTCCCGAATGTTAGGATTGAGGATAAGGGCAGGTACTACAACACGAACCTTAGGGATGTGCTTGAGTTAGACTTCCTGCTTGAGCAGGCGGAGTTGATAATAGTTGGTGCATTAACGAGGACCGAGTCAAGAGGTGCCCACTACAGGCTTGATTATCCAAAGAGGGATGATGTTAATTGGTTGAAGCACACACTGTACTTCTACACGACTGACGGTCCAAGGCTTAGCTACGTACCCGTCCGCATAACTAGATGGAAACCCGAGGAGAGGAAGTACTGAGGCGCTCAAAATTCACTAAAGGTAAAAGTAATTAAAGGGTATTAACAGGGCTTTCTCGTGAAGTACAGGTTAATGGATGTATTGGCATGTCCATACGACAAGACATTCCCACTAACATTAATAGTGCTCAGGGAGAAGGAATACCCTGAACGAAAGTATGAGTGGAATAAGAGACCGTTTTGTGAGGAGTATTGCGCCCTTAAGAATGTCTTCATAAAGAATTACCCAAACCCGCAGGAACTACCCTGCGATGAATGCATCAAGAGGGAGGTCGTCGAGGGCATATTGTACTGCCCCAAGTGCGGTCGTTGGTACCCAATAAAGGATGAAATACCGATATTACTACCTGACGAGCTCAGGAATAAGGAGGAGGATAAGGCCTTCCTTGACAGGGTTAAGGATCAACTAGTTAAGGTTAATCCTGAGCTTGGAAATAAGATATTGAAGGAGGGCAAACCAGTTAACTTATCATCATGAATATTATTATCATGAATTACCGCTCATCATTAAACAACGGTTCCTATAAATGACATTACAATACCAAGCATTACATAGAGGATAAGCCACAGTACGGCATTACCCCCCCTAAAGTACCTACTCATTAATGTGCCAAAGACTCCAAGAATGATCACCGGAATCACGGGTATCCAAAACACCCTAACCAGGTACATCGTATAATTCGTAACTGAGGCGCCCAGCAGCGACACGGCGCCAAATACCAAGCCCTTAATTAACGCATCGTATATGGCCCTCCTATGCAAGCTCGTCCTCAGTAACGAACCCCTCCTCATCAATAATGCTCTCTCGATATGGCTTAATGAGCTCCTTTCCTCGATATACTCAGCCATGAACGCCGTTATTAGATTTATCGTCGTAACTATAACCACTAATTTAACGGTACTTCGCATGGTCTCGCCCAACACGAGCGTCGTCAAAACACTATCCAGGAAACCAAGCACTAGGTACCTACCGTCAATACTTACCATACTCACCTCTCCTTAAGTAGTTGAGGATTAAGCTCAAGTATGTACTCACCAACAATCACCTGGTCAATGCTCCTAATTGCACCACCCAGGTCCTCAATAACCCTCTTAACATCGTCATAATTTATGTTGTCACCCTCAATAACGATAACCAGGCCGAGAACCTCGACGTCCGTGTCGGTCACGGTGACGTTAACGGCCTTAACACCGCTAACTCTGCCCAACCTATCCGCAAGTTCCACGGTAGAGACACTACTTGGTATATCAACATCAAGCACAACCCTACGTAACCCACCCAATTTAGATCAAAACAAATAGAGTATACCCCCCCTACTTAAGTATTTAACCCAGCATCGGAAAATAAGTTTTAAATGAAGCCCAACTAAATAGTGTAATATGTCTTGGAAACCAAGTGAGGATATAGAACGAGATAAGGAACGAGCTGCAGAATATGAAAAACTATACAGCGGATTCACATTCCATGGACCATTAACCGTTGAGTTAAGGACAGGCATTATAATAGCTGCTAGGTTCGCGGATAAGTTAAGGCGTGCGGCATTCGCGGCTTTTTCGAAGATGGTTCCTGAAGACGTTATACTTAGGGATATAGCGGAGTTGAATAAGGCTGTGTATGAGAGATGATTAAGAGGAACATTGATAAGCTGGCTCTCGTGAGGATAAGCGTCGTGGTTTCATACGATCAAAAGGCAAATAAGCTTAATTTCTCTGATTTGAAGATTGAAAGATTATACACGGAGGATGAAGTGAGTAAGATTGTTGATGAGAAATGCGGTGAGTTGGAAAGGAAGATTGAGAAGATAAGGAGCATAATAGGCTCGATATGAGCATTGAATAATCCGCCCTTAATTAAAAACCACGTGCCTCTTTACCAATAAGCATTAGGAGTACGGGAAATTCCTCAATACAGTCAATACCAAGGAATCTGCACAATTCCTCATCATAGAAGGCGCCCACGGCCCTAACACCAAGCCCCAACCAGTGGCCGCAATATACATATTCTCCATGACCGCGCCAGCGTCAATAAGGACATACCTCAAGGCCCTCTTCCAATATTTCCAGCGTGTTCGTGAGTAAAATGCCGTGAGTATGATTACTATCGACGCCCTACTGACATGGTCCTGTCCAAGGGCTAGGTCAGCCATTAATGAATTAAACCGACCCAACCTAAGGATTTCTAATGCGTGGCTGAATGGGTCATAGTGATAAAGCCCTTCCCTTAACCCCGTCACGTTATGAATCACTGGGTAAGCCTCAATGGGCTGTAAAGCACCCGCGGATGGGTATGCACGAAGTGGGTATTTATCAAGCCCATAGGCCTGGGTCCAGCCCGTAATACCCAGCCCTAAGAACAATATTGTTGCTAAGTCATCAATACTTATCGGTTCATCGATGAAGTCCTCCGCACTTCTTCTTATGGTAATTGCATTGCTTACAGTCATTGTTATGCCCTTGGGACTTGGCAACTTAATCACATGGCTACTCCTCACCATCCTCAATGGAGGCATTACGCCAGCCCTCCTGGGCCAGTACTCATCCCTATAATGCCTCATTAGGAAGTCACAGGCAGCGCCGACATCCTTACCTATGAGTTTCCTGAACATAAACAAAGCCTCACTGGGTATTACATCCCTCAACACCTCATCCTCACACATAAGGAATTCAACAATAGGTATTCATTGTTTTGATTTAAACCCTAAGCATTGCATTACCACATGACTACTCAATAGGCAGGTTACCCTCCTTAACCTGCCTTATTTCCTTGGTCTCAAATCCCTGTTTCACTGATACTATGAAGAATACTATTGATACGGCTAACGCAATTAGGTAGTCCCATGGATATTGAATGTAGCCCATTCCCAGCGAGCCCATGTAGGATAAAGCGCCAAACACGATCATGTAGCCAATGAACCAGGTACTCGCCTTAACCTCCTTACTAACGTAATCATTCCTCGACCTATAGTATAGATACGTAATACCCCCAATCAATATTAATGCGAACGCAGACCAATACTCGTAAAACGGTAGTGCGCCGACTACGAATCCGTAATAAATCACCATAATTAACGCGATCCAGAAAATCGCTGAGAAAGCCATGGCCTCGCCATTGCCCATACCAATGGCCTTTCTACAACCTAGTATTAGTAATGGTAAGCCAAAGGCCGTTATCACAATATATATATATATCCCCCCCGATATTGATAGGAAGAGCAGGTCCCAAAACGTCAGTGCCTTTCTCAGCTTTACACCTGTATTTGCTGTAGAACTTTGTTCATTTCCTATATTTCTGGTGAAGGGGGGTCACGAGATCGAGATATTTAGAAAATTTTTAAGCTTTACTCCAGTGAATTATTTACGTTGGAGTTTTTCGATGATTGCTCCTGAACCACCTTAATATTTAATGTCTTGTAAAATATCTTTTCATTAAGCCAGTTAATGTTGGAGGACACGTAATCAACCTTCTTCCTCATCTCGTAATCCCTGGGCTCTAGACTGAGTAAATCCAGGTAAAGCTCCTCCATAACCCTCTTAGCCTTTAACGCGAAGTCCAAGTTATTCTTAATCATCTCCTCAGTTGCCTTTCTACTGAGCTCGCCCGTGAAGTCGGCAATACCGTTTATGTAGGGCTCGGCATCGACACCTAACTCGCCCGGGCTTGGTATTCTGTTCTCGGTCATGAAGAACCACATTGTCATGGCCTCAACGTACTCCTGGAGACTAATTACTGCGTTATTATAATACATTGGGTACTTGGCGATCAATTCCCTGAGTTTATTAACGAGATCCTGCATCTCTCTTATGTATTTACGCGCAGTCTCAATGTCATCCCTAATCAATGAGTATATTACGGACTTAGAAAGCCTATTCACCTTAACCCCAGTCTCAATAACCTCATCCTTAACCTCCTCAAGCTCCCTCAACCTCGTCCTCAATCCATCGGTGTCAATCATACGGTTATGGCATTAGCCCAAACCTTAAAAATCAATTGCCATTAATAATTCATGTGGTATTTCCCGTATTCGGTGGCGATTTATTAAGTGATTTACTAGGCCTTATCCTTAAGTCCTCGGACCTGTATCTCAGGACCTCGAAGGCCATTAGCATTAGTAATGGTAGGGTAAGGATCATGGGGCATGAAATTGATAGTTTCTATGTGGTAGCCATTGGCAAGGGCTCGATTGGGATGGCCAAGGCCATTGAGGATGCTGCTTACGACAAAATAATTGATGGCATTGCCGTGGTGCCCAAGGGAACTCCGGGCAACCTACGGAAAATAAAGATTCTAGAGTCAACGCATCCATTACCAACTGAGGCGAGTGTTAATGCTGGCTTGAAGATACTTGATTTACTAAGTAATGTTAGGGGGGGTGGTGATTATGTACTATTCCTAATAAGCGGTGGCGGCTCAGCCTGGTTGAAGTACCCATGAAGGGTCTGGGTCTCGAGGACATTAAAGAGGTAAATAACCTGCTACTGAGGAGTGGAGCTACTATTCATGAGATAAACACCGTGAGAAAGCACCTATCAATGACGAAGGGAGGAAGACTAGCCAAGGAGGTGATTAAGAGGGGCGGTAGGGTAATAACGTTAATAGCAAGCGATGTACCTGGCGATGACCCGGCAACAGTTGCCAGCGGGCCAACGGTTCCCGACCCAACCACGTATAAGGATGCCATAACCATACTGAGGAATAGGGGGGGTCTTTGGGATAAGGTACCTAGCACCGTTAGGGAGGTTCTTGAGCAGGGTTTGAAGGGCATGGTTGAGGAGACGCCTAAGGAGTTGGTTAATACGTGGAATTACGTGATTGCGAGTAATATGGACGTGCTCACTGACTTGGCAAATTATGCAAAGTCACTTGGTATGGAGTCCTTAATACTCACGTCTAGGATGGATGGGGGGGAGGCCAGGGAGGTTGGTAGGTACTTGGCGAGTATAGCCCTAGAGGCCAGGTTTAGGGGGGGTGTCCCAATTCGGCGCGGCCTAATCCTATCTGGTGGTGAACCGACGGTTACGGTGGTGGGTAACGGTAGGGGGGGTGGTAGGACGACAGAAATGTGCATGGGCTTCGCATTATCAGTGAGGGGGGGCGTTGATGGGATCTCCATGATTTCCATGGCAACTGACGGAATTGACGGAAACATGGATGCGGCGGGCTGCGTCGCCGATGGCCACTTAATTGATGAAGCCATTAAATTGGGCATTGACCCAGTAAATGAGTTACGTAATAACAATACCGCGGTCATATTCGAAAGATCAAGCACCATAATACGTACCGGATGGACGGGCAGTAACCTAAACATTGTCACAGCAATCTACGTCTCGGGCTATTAAAGTAGTGGAAATGGTTCAATCTCCTCAAGCTTCTCCGGGTCAACACGTAGCCTACCCATGACCGCCTCCTCAAAGTAATCAGTGGTGACGAGGGCGTTGGCTATACCCTCCTTAAGATTAAATTCCTTAATCACGCCAAAACCCGCCAGGAAACCCCTACGCATTAAGCCAATGAATATATTATTAAAGAGCCTGGACGGCACCTTAACCACGCCACCATGCCTAGTGACCTCGGCCACATTATCAATTACGTAATGACCACAATTATTAACCACGCACTCAACCACCGAGTTTCCAATGAGCCTGTCCAACCCTATATTGACACTAATTAACTCGTTACTCAAGTACCTACGTAAGGCTTGATTCCTCAGAAATCTCCTCTCGTCCGGAGTCCTAGGTCTCACGTACTTTGGCCTAGAAACATTAATCACCTTAACGCCTGATCGCAGGTGTAGGTTGATGCCTATGGACACGACGTAATCCGCGCCAACGGCATCAACCACGTTTCTAATCAACTCGATACCTCCATCTTCAACCCAGCCAGGCATGTCGATTAGCACGAGACCAGGTGTTCTACTGAAGGCCTCCCTAACCATGGCGCTAACACCACTGATAAACCTACCAACGCATTGCGATGGACTATTACAGCCAATGAAGAATCCACTCATCATGTGCAGATCTTCGAGTGTCGGCGTTGGTAATCCAACGCATGAAAGCCCAATGACGCCTGGAGGCCCTATTGATGACTGACCAACATCGGCATCCACGACGCATGTGCTCAAGCCCTTTGTCACGTGCTTATTCAATAGGTACGTTGTTAGCGTGGTCTTGCCGGAATCAATATCGCCTACGATCAAGGCAATACCCTCGAGGCTAATTCCATCCCAATCACTCGG
This sequence comes from Vulcanisaeta distributa JCM 11217, assembly GCF_001316005.1. Lineage (GTDB taxonomy): Archaea > Thermoproteota > Thermoprotei > Thermoproteales > Thermocladiaceae > Vulcanisaeta > Vulcanisaeta distributa_B. Next base: position 76,308 of record NZ_BBBJ01000004.1, on the reverse strand, counting down.
TATCGTACTACCATCAACATACCTAACCGAGCCACCATTAACGGACAATGTGCATGAACCCCCCCTGGCAAATATGGGCAATGCCCTAAACCTCTCAACACTTAGGGAACCACTCACGGGGGGGCAACCCAATACCTCGCATTGTCCATTGACCACATTTACCGTGGCGGGGCCCTCCACGATTAAAGTACCATCACTAAAACTCAGTGTTAAGGAACCCACGGGGGAGTAAGCCATAGATGCGTTTAAGTGCTTTATTGCAAGTGAGGAAAGGCAAAAATAGCGGTGTTTAGCATTTACGGCTGTAATGAACGAGTTAATGATACGGAGGGCAATACTGAGCGACGTAGAGCAGGTAATAGGGTTCACTAGGAATACGTTTCAATGGGGCGATTACGTACCTAGTGCTATTAATGAGTGGGTTAGTGAGGGCACGGCCTACGTCGCAATTATCAAGGACAGAGTGGTGGGTGTTGTGAACATGGTATTAATAAGGGAAATGAGCACGGCATGGCTCGAGGGATTAAGGGTTCACCCCAGCTATAGGCGGATGGGAATTGGTAGGGCATTAACGGAGTACGTACTCAATGAGGCCGTGAAAAACGGTATCAAGTACGCAATGTTGATGATCGCTGATTGGAATGAACCAAGCCAACGCCTGGCAAAATCCCTGGGATTCCACGAGGTGCTAACCCTATTCACAGGCGTGGCGAGACCAAGCCAGGTAAGTACAGTCCGTGGAGAGGCAATGCGGGAGGTAATCAGAAATGCGTTGGGAAGAACCAATGGTTATTTCTGCACCACGAAGAAGCATTGGATGTGTACGAGGGCAACCGAGGATTTCGTAATGACCATGATAGACGAAGTATATATTGGTAGGGGCATAGGCCTCGGCGAATTCTCGGTAGGACCACCGACAATACCCACCAAAACCGAGGTATTGGCCACGGAGAATGGCGATTTCGAGAATTATTACGGCAGGTTCATTGTTTACGAGAAGGAACTAGGCCAAGCACAGGCAAAAGCTTAAATTTCTTGGTTCTCGGCTTTCCCTTGGGCCGGTAGTCTAGCCTGGAAGGATGCCCAGGGGGGGCTAACGCCCCGCATAAGCCTTGCACGCGGGAGATCCCGGGTTCAAATCCCGGCCGGTCCACCACAATCAATACTCACGAGACTATCCTCCTAGCCTCCCTAACCATCTCCTCTATTTTGGCCATGCTTACCTTCACATATTCAATCGTGTATTTCCTCTCGTGGAATCCCCATACGTGTAGATCATATGCAGCATTCCAGCCATCAAGTACCCAATAACCGAGTTCCTTCGCCAGTGTCTTACTAGCCATGCCGAGTAAGTACGTGTGCCATCTACCCTCTCATAAACTCTTGGTACTCGGGTATTTTATATTTCTCGGCTAATGCTTTGATAACCTCCTCAGCAGCCTTGTAAAGCTTCTCACTGGCCTGAACAGCATCACCCTTATTAATGTATTCCCTGGCCTCGTTCAAGTATTTCTCCGCGATGCTCATTCTTTCCCTCATGCTCTCCTCAGGGTCTTGAATACTTAAGGCATCAAGTAATAAATCGGCCACGTTTACTCCCTTACTCATTAACTTCCTGATTAATTCATCAATATTACTCATTCATTAAATCATAAAGGCCATAAGTATATAAATCCTCCTCCTGAATGAGTGGTACATCCTTCAGTTTTCTCTGAACAGCTTTTATGAATTACCGCGCCAAAAAGCCCTTCTTCTGGGCAGTATATCTATTACAATGTTATTCCTGGCATCAGTTACGTGAATTATAACGGTCAGGCATACGCCATACCCACGCCCAGTGTCGAGTTTAATGAGACCTGGCTGATAATGAATTTGTTCAAGGTTATCCACCAACGTACCTTGGTCGATCGCCCTGATTTATTTACGTAAATTAAAATCTCAATTTAACCCTTAATACGCAGTGGTTAATGTTTCCCTGAGTAACGCTTACATAGGCGCTTTAGTAACTCTAGATAATGGTTAGCGGCTTTGTTATGTTTAATGGTTTGGTTTATTCGTCATTCAAGCCCTTGGTTAGGGCTGAGGCTATGGTTGTAGTTGGTGATAGGGTTACTTATGTCGGTGATGAAGCAAGGGCGTTGAGGATTGCGGATGCCCTAGGGCTCGAGGAGGTGGATTTAAAGGGCCGTGTTGTGATGCCGGGATTTATCGACGCCCATACACACCTGGACTCGATAGGCATTAACCTGGCGACTCTGGATTTAAGGGGGGGTGTTGGTAGTATTGAGGAGTTGAAGGGTAGGCTCAGGGAGTATGTGAAGAGTGTTAAGACCAGGTGGGTAATGGGTAGGGGGGGTTGGGATCAGGAGTTATTTAGGGAGAGGCGTTGGCCGAGTAGGTTTGACATCGATGAGGTGGTTAGCGATAGGCCCGTTGTGCTGGTTAGGGTCTGTGGTCATGCTGCCGTGCTTAACACGAGGGCTATGGAGTTAACTGGGCTCTTAAATGCGGTGGATAGGGATGTGATTAGGGATGAGAGGGGGGGTAGTGCCACGGGTGTAGTTGTTGAGCGGGCTTTGGATAGGGTTGAGGAGTTGGTGAGGGGGGGCTCATACACACTTGATGATTATAGGGGGGGTTCATGATGAACTCCATGAAATACGCAGCATCGCTTGGTGTCACGACCGTAGGCTTCGTATCGGTGGATCTCAAGAGCCTACAATCACTGATAATGATTGAGAGGGAGTTCGGTAAGTTACCGATTAGGGTTAGGGCTTACCTAAACCCATTCGACCATGGGATTGATGCCATTGAGTTACTGAGGCAGCTCGGCATTAGGGCTGGCTTCGGCTCTCAGTACCTGAGGATTAATGGTATTAAGGTCATCGCCGACGGCTCGCTTGGCGCCAGGACCGCCTGGTTATCGAGACCGTACAGTGATGACCCAGGTAATTCCGGTAGACCGAATTACGGTTTTGAGGAGTTAATGAGTATTGCCAGGAGGAGTAGTGAGCTGGTCTTCAACTCGCCATTCACGGTATTGGGGATAAAATGGTTGAGGTAATACTCGATATTTACGGTAAGCTGGGCAACGCCCAGGTGCTTAGGCATAGGATTGAGCATGCATCCGTGTTAAGGGAAGACCTAATCAAGAGGATTAGGGAGCTTGGCATCGCGTTAGCCGTTCAGCCTCACTTCGTAATTACTGATTGGTGGGTTGTGAATAGGGTTGGCGCTGATAGGGCTAGGTACGTATACCCATTCAAGACGCTGATCGATAATGGCGTAATGCTCGGCTTCAGCACAGACGCACCCGTCGAGCCATTGAATCCATGGGAAACGGTGTATGCGGCGGTCACTAGGGGGGGTTGCTATGAGGGTATAGAGCTGTGTAAGTACACGGAGAATGAGAGGGTAAGCGTGGCAGGTTCACTTCATTACTACACATACGGCTCTGCATACCTACTCCGTGAGGAGAATGAGCTTGGAAGGCTCGAGCCAGGTTACCTGGCCGACTTCATAATAATTGATAAAGACCCACTAAGCATAAGCGATAAGGAATTAAGAAACATAAAGATAATAGAAACATACGTGGGAGGACAAAGAGTGCACCCATAACCTCATTAAAATGCAGCCCTCTCCTGCACAGTTCCCTGTATTAACCTTCCCTCCTTAAACCTGCTCAGCCTGAATATGTCTTTGAATGTCCTCACTTTCCCATACTTTACTAATTCCGTGACTATTAGGGCGAAGGCTGGCGCCAACTTAAAGCCATGACCGCTCAAGCCAACAACCACTATTAAGTCCTTAACCGGCTCATCAATTATAGGCATCCAGTCAGGGGTAACGTCGTATAAACCCCCCCTCCAACCACCCAGGTATTTGGCGTTTATGAACCACGGCATTCTCTTGGCGGCATTCTCCATCACATTAACGGCATAGTCAAACTCAGGCTCAGCTAGTGGGTTGAAGTCGTCTGGGTTGGGCCAAGCATCCTCTGGTGGGTATAGTAAGCCCATTAAACCGTAGCGAGAGCCCTCGGGCCTTATGTAGAAGTTGTTCACGTAATCAAACACGTTAGGCAGTGACCTGCCTATTTCGACCCTAATCACCCTCTCAATGATGTTCTTGATCGGCAGGTTTAATTGTGGTAGTAGTTTTTGGGTCCAAACGTTGGTTGCAATAACGTAGTGATTGGCCCTCACAACCTCACCACTATTAATGAGCCTCACGCCAGCTACCTCATTACCTTCAAACTTGACCTGGGCCTCATCAATCACAAGCTCAACACCCAACTCCCTAGCCCTATTCATTACGGTGTTTGTGTATAGGCCCGTATCAACATAGCCGGCGTCCTCCTCGTAAACGCCAACCTCACCCCCCCACGTAGTGCTGGCGTTAAGCGCTTCACGTACCTCATCACCACTTAATAATCGAACATTAGCGCCAATACTACGTAGCATATCAAAGGTTCTCCTCATGCCGGCCTCATCATTACTAATAACCAGGAGGCCCGTCTTCGTAAATACATCAACGCCGAATTCCCTCTCAAAGTTCATGAAAAAGCCATGACTGTAATGCGACATTCGAGCCACATCCTCATTGGCGTAATAACTCCTAACGAGACCTAGGGAGTAGGCCGTCATTCCCTGGGCAACCCCACGCTTATCAATTACCAAAACCCTAAAGCCCTCCTTAGCGAGGTAATACGCCGTCGTCACTCCCGTGGAACCTGCACCAATCACAGCAACATCGAATGCCTTATTCATGGCTAATCCTCACTTGTCACTGGGAATCAGTTTATAACTAGTACGTGACTGACCAATTGATTAGCATGGTAATTGCATGCACGAGGGATTGCTACGACACATGCATATTCGACGAGAACTACAAACCACTTAACATATTCCCAATTAACGGCTTCACATGCGCTAGGGGGGGTAGGGCCGACCTAATTAGGAATGAGAGGAATAGGGTTACTTCAGCTTACATAGATGGTAAGGAGGTTAGTGTTGACGAGGCCATTAAATACGTGGCAAAGCTGCTCAGGGAAGTCATAAAGAGGAATCCGGCAAGGATACTACGCACGGACTATGACGGAAACCAGGGATTACTCACGTGGTATTATCCAGACAGGTTATTTAATGTGATTGGAGCTTCACAGACTGATAGGTCGATATGCTCTGCCGAGGGTCATGCAGCCATTAAGGCGCATTACGGCACTAGTATGGGCGCTTTGCCGGAGGATTTCATTAAGTATAAAGCTGCCGTGTTCTGGGCATTCCCGGCCAGCGTGTCGGCACCGCACATATGGGCCTTATTTATTAAGAAGTTTAAGGTGGCTATTGATGTTAGGCTTAGCGACACGGCTAAGAAGTCGGATAAGGCAGTCATAGTTAAGCCTGGTACCGACGTGTTTCTTGCCATAGGCATTATTAAGGTGTTGATTGAGGAGGGCCTTGTCGAGGGTAAGGTCAGGCACTTCGAGGAATTAGTAAGCTACGTTGGGAGGTTTTCGCTTGATTACCTGTCAAGGGTTAGTGGCGTGTCTGTTGATGACATTAGGTGGCTTGCCGAGTTTTACCATGATCATAAACCATTAACATTGATTGGCTTCGCCCTTGGCCGCTCATTAAATGGTGGTGATGCCATAGGCATGATCTCGTTAATCCCAGCCCTGGTCGGTCTTGAGAGGGGTTATTACTACTCGAACTCCTTGGGTTGGGGGAATAGACTTTGACTACCTTAGGGGGTCTTCACATGGCTAGGTCATCCAGGGTTATACCCATGGCTGACTTTGGGGATTATATTGAGCGTGGCGAGGTCGATATCGTGTATGCCTGGAATGAGAACCCCCCCGTGGTTACCCTACCAGGTGGTGACAAGCTGATTGAGGCTGTCCGTGAGGGTAGGGTTGCGTTGATTGTTCATGACCCGTATTGGTCCGAAACGGCTAAGTTGGCTAATGTCGTTATCCCAGCGCCGACATTCCTCGAGAAGTATGACGTAGTTTATAGTTATTGGCATGATTACCTGGTTTACAACGAACCAATTAAGTCCCCCTAAGGGTATAGCGGAGGTTGACTTAATACGTAGATTGGCTAGGGAGCTTGAGATCTCTCATCCACTGCTTCTTGAGGATCCCTGGGAGGCCGTGGATAAGGCCATAAGGCCGACCGGAGTTACACTGGAGGAGTTGAGGGAAAGAAAAATCGTTAAGATCAAGCCAAGATACCTGCCATTAACGAGCCTGACGCAGCCCCACTGCCAAACCCCGTAGAACCCAGTGAATTGGGGGGGATAACGAAGTTCGCCTAATCTTTACCTCACACCCACTTTACACTAATACGCAGTTCCGCGAGGTTTATGGTGATTTAGAGCCCGTGGTTTATACCCATGATTATGAGGGCATCGTTATCCTGGAGAATGAGTTTGGCAATGTTAGGGTTAGGGCCGTTAAGGATAGTAATGTGCCTCCCGGTGTTGCATTAATTTACAAGAGTAGCCTTGTCGATCTTGATGGCAAACCTATAAACGCAATCACGGGTCGTGTTAAGGGTAAGTACGCAGGTACGCCATTGCTTAACGGTGTTAAGGCTAGGGTTAGGGTCGTGGGTAAATAACGTATGTTTTATCAACTTATCATTGATAAACTTAGTTATTTTTGCATTGCTTACGGTAATAAGTGAGTTAATAGTAGCTTATTTTTACGGTGTGGAATTATTATTTTTAGGGACATGTTTTTAAACTATGACCATTAACGGGGGGGTAAAATGGTCGTAGAGCTTACTAAAGGGTCCACCAGGAATTTAAGGAGGTTGCTGAAGAATCTGGGCTTAACCGTGGGTAGGTGTTTTGATGATTTTGAGTTCACATCATTGTTGAGGAGTATTAATAGTAAATATGGGGGATGATTATTGGTTACTTGGTTGGAAGGAGCATAAAGCCAGTGATTACTCATCAATCTTCGTATTAACGCTCATCGATAGGTATAATAGGGAGTACGTGGTTAGGATTTACGTTAGCGTCAGCACCATAAGCATGGTATTTCCCATTAATCAGCTTAACCTTACTGACGAGGTCACGGGAATAACAATGCTAATTAATGGAGGTACCGTTAATTTGTCGGGCAGGGTATTCTGCATATCCAATATTAGGATTAGGATTGTGACCTAACTTATTCCTGCATTCTAACGTGGACTTTCCTCCTAAACTCCTCTATTTGTTCCCTGGTTATTTTGACATACCTAGAAAGTAATTCAATAGGCACATAGGCGAACCTATCACTTAATCTCCAGGTTGGCCACACCTTACCGCCAATGTTTATTTTGGCGCCGCAGAACTTGCACCTGCCATCCTCCGTTAAGTTAACCTCTAATATGTCGAAGCCCCTCCTCCTAATAACAACCCTACCGCAGTTTGGACAGTAGGTGTTTTCGAGCTTATGCCCTGGAACATTACCAATGTAAACGTACTTAAGCCCCCCCTCCTCCTTAGCCACCTGAGCATGTTTCTCCAGCGTCTCTATGGGTGTTGGCGGTAGGTAATCAACCTTATAATCGGGGGGGTGAAACCTAAGGAAGTGCATGGGTGTCTCAGGCCCTAGGTTATCCACAACCCACCTAGCCAGCTTACGGGCGTACTCAAGGTTATCGCCTATTTCCGGGACTACGAGGTCTGTAACCTCGATGAATATCCCCCCCTTCCTCTTCATCTCAAGGAGCGTCTGGAATATGGGCTCTGGGTCTGGGACTAATGAGAACTTCCTTAGGAACTTGGGCTCGGCATTACCCTTAAAGTCCACGGTAGCTGCATCGAGGAACTTAGATATGTAGTCAACGGCCTCGTCGGTCATGTACCCGTTAGTAACGAATGTATTAAACAACCCCCTCTTCTTTGCGAGGATTCCGACGTCATACGCGAACTCTGCGAATATCGATGGTTCATTATACGTATATGTGATTCCCTGGGTCCCGTAGGTCTCAGCTAGTTCAACGATCTTCTCTGGGGGTTACCTCGAACCCCCTCGAGGACTCTTCTCTGGCTTATGTCGAAGTTCTGGCAGTATTGGCATGCCCAGCTGCAGCCGTACGTTGAGAAGGATAAGACCATGGAGCCTGGGTTAAAGTGGTAAAGTGGCTTCTTCTCGATTGGGTCCACGCTATTGCCGATATCTTGCCATAAACCATTAAGTAAAGCCTGCCACCTAAATTCCATCTAACACCGCAAAATCCATATTGCCCATCAGAAAGCCTACACCTCCTTGCGCATGCCGTGCACTCGACCCTACCGTCCGGCAACGCCTTGTATAATGTCGCCTCCTTCATTAGGCTCACATTTAATCATTAATTCATGATTAAAAACCTTATGAGGCAAGCAAGTTTCCTTAATCAGCACGTGGTTACGGAGGGGGGGGTATGTTTTTTAAACGGCCCACTGCATGAAACCAAGATATGCCAAAGAAAAGAAAGAATCGAGGAAGACACAAAGGAGATAAGGGCAAGGAACCGATGGTTTATTGCGACAATTGCGGTAAGCTAGTACCTAGTCTAAGGCCGTTAGGGTCACTGTGCCTTACTCACCAGTGCCAGCCGACCTCGCCAGAGAGCTTGAGAAGCAGGGCGCTATCGTCCCTAGGTACTACGTCACAAAGACCTACTGCATAAATTGTGCAATTTACCTAGGCATACTGAAGGTCAGGGCTGAGGATGAGAGGAAGAGGAGGATTTCATTAACGAAGGCGCCTGTGCGTAGAGAGACGATAACAGCGCCGCCGGTAACAAAGCCCGCTCAAACACAGGCACCAGCAACCTCAACATCACAAAATACTCAGGGAGCGCCAGCAAAACCCTGAGTTTAAATAATGTACGGCAGTAACTCTTATAAGACATTTCAAGTTCATGATAATGCATAATGGAGCATAATGAGGAAACAAGGAGGATGGAGCTGCCCAACACAGAAACTGTGAGGAGGGGTCCAGGTAAGCTTGAACTGGTGTTTATCGAGAGCCCCCCCAGAGACTTTATGAAGGACTTTAAGGTGGTTTTCGACTTATCAATAATAAGGGAAATAACGCTTGGTAGGAGTCCTGAGAACATGGTCATAATACCCGACCCAACAGTATCTAGGAAGCATGCGGTAATAACGATGGTTGGTAATGAGTTATTAATTAAGGATTTAAATAGTACGAATGGCACGTACGTACTTGAGGGTGGGGGGGCATTTAAGAAGATAAGTGAGTATAGGTTTAGTGGCGATGTTGTTATTAGGCTTGGTTACTACACCGTTATTAAACTATCATTAATGACGGAGGAAAACCCATAGCACTAAGTAGCTTGTGGATTCACGAACCTACTTAACACAGCCAGTATTTCATTAGTACTTGACGGTCTTAATGATGGGTTTAACTCAAGACCCCCCCTCATTATCAATGATGCGATTTCAGGCGGTACGTCAGGTCTATAACTGGTTATTAAGGGTATTATGGCCTGCCCACTACTTAGCCTATGAATATGTGGGTTTACTCCCGTTAACATTTCGTAGAATATGCATGATAGTGAGTAGATATCCGACCTAACGTCGGCAATACCCTTACTAACCTCAGGGGGGGCCGCGTAAGCGATTGAGAATTGCGATACGTAGGACTTACCGCCAACCATTATCTTAGCCGCGCCTAAGTCGCCAATCTTAACGATCCTCCTTTCCCTATCCTTAAATAGTATGTTCTCGGGCTTAAGGTCTAGGTGTATTATATTCGCCTTATGGAGCTCGGCCAGCGCAAGCGTTATTGAGTACGCCAACCTCAAGAACTCACCGAGTTCTAGCGGTCCCTTCTCCCTCATTAAATCCCTCAGTGATCCTCCCTCCATGAACTCCATAACCACGTAAGGCGGCTCACCCAGGTAATCCTCCAGTGACTTGTACGGGAGCTTCTCGTCAGGTGGTATGTGGACCTCGAACACCTTAACAATGTGCGGGCTTTCAATAAGTAGGTACTCACTCATCTCCTTCTTGAATGACGAGAGCACCTTTGGGTCATTAGCCAGCGGGTTACCCCCCCTCGAATCCCTATCCTTAAGAACCTTAATGGCGTAAACTCTACCCCCCCACTCATCCCTGCCTCTAAGCACGTAACTAAAACCACCGGTGGCAACGACATCGTCTATTAAGTACTTACCGCCTAACCACGCGCCTAACCATGATAATGGTGGTTTCAATCCCCTAACAAACCTTAGCCTGGTTGGTCTTAAGTACATTATTATAAAGACGAGTATTAAGGCGGTAATGCTCAGCCAATAAACCCTAATCACCGGGTATACACCGTAAACCAAGGTCACCAGTAATACAGCCACCGAGACGTAGCCAGGGAATTTGCGCATCATGGGCACTGCGGATATTATTGACGGTATTAATGCCATGTATACGTAGGGTTGATTTAGCACTAGGAGAAACACGGCGGCAGGTATTATTAGAAGCACGCCAATATATGTTATCGCCTTATCAATTACATCCTCAGGGAAGTCAATCCTATACATTAGGATTGAACTTCTAATCGCTATTATGAAGGATGATGCGAATATAAGGAGCGAATTAATTAGTAAATAGAGCGCCGGAGGTGCGGGATTTACATAACCCCTATAGAATAGGTATAGAACGTATAGCAACATTAATACAATCATAGCCCTTAAATCAGCAACCCTTAACGATAAAACCAGCACTATAATCCCTAGAAATACCGCTAATACATCATAAACATAGACATTACTCATGATAAATACCATGGATAATGCAAGGATTATCTCTGAAATCAACGGTATTAAGAACCAGTTATTTCTCAATGGATACTTCCTAAATAATTCATAAAATAACACGAATAATGAAACCACGATTAACGCCCGTGCAGCATTAATACCGGTTATAAATAGTAAACTTATGAAAAGCACAATCCCCCCCGGTAATGCCTTAAGTACCTTATTAACGTCGGTAATCAGCACGTTAGTTATTCTTTAAAGTCCTAATTTAAAACGTTATTTAGATAATGAATGAAGAGGGTTCACGTACTCGTTAAAGGCCTGGTCCAGGGAGTTGGTTTCAGGGCATTTGTGAGGAGGAATGCCAAGAGACTGGGCGTTAAGGGCTTTGTTAGGAATTTACCTGATGGCTTCACGGTAGAGATAGTTGCGGAAGGGCCTGATGATGCCGTCGACCAATTAATAAGTATTGTTAGTAAGGGGGGGCCTCCCGGGGGGGCTGTGGTTGAGGATGTTGATGTGGAGTATGAGGAGCCCAGGAATGAGTTTAGCGATTTTGAGATACTTTATTAACGTACTTAATTAAGCCGCCGCCGCACGGTCTAGGTCCCGAATCCAGGAGGTCCATTATCAACTGCCTAGCTGTATCTGTCAAGTCAAGGCTTAATGACTCCCTTAAATCGACAAACCTCAGCTCAATGGCATCACTCGATGCCCTGGGCTCACCACCAACGGGCTCAATTAAATAATCCAGCAGTAAGAAGTGGTACTTAACCCTGCCCTCCTTATCTCGTTCTATGTATTGGTAAATACCGAAGAGGCCAGTCACTTTGCCAATAATGCTGGTCTCCTCCTGTAACTCCCTCAATGCTGCCTTATCTGGGTCCTCGCCTGGCTCAACCATACCACCAGGTATTGACCACTTACCCCCCCTATTGGGCTCGGCGTCTCTCCTTATTAGCAGTATCTTATCGTCTTTAATGACTATGGCGCCAACGCCAACTAATGGATACCTTGGGTACTCCCTACTCATTTAGTGGCTTGGCATGTCTTAAGTTAATTAAGTATTAACGCTATATTTAAAAGGGTTCATGGCACGGTGTATCCAATGGAGTGCAATAATGATAAGGTGAGAAGCATTATTGAGGCTTTATCGGATAAGGAACCCATTGAGGCTTATCAGACACTGCTTGAGGAGAACTGCTTCGGTAGGAGCATGATTTACGACGTTGGTGGTAAGTACTTAGTATACATGAAGGATGAGGAGAATGCGTGTATCGAGGAAACGAACTCAATAGACAGAGCCAGGGAGTTAGCGAGGGCATTTGTTGATTCCGTTTGTTCTTGATTGTTATGAAGGTAAGGGTGGTATTGTCAGCGAATCTTCATGAACTTGCCAATGCTGTGAGTATCACCTTGGAGGTACCGAGTGGGTATACGGTTAGGGATTTAATAATGAAGCTTGGTGAGGTGAATCCGGAGATTCCGAGGATACTGCTTAGGGTGGTGAACTTAATGAGAATTATGTCGTGATCGTGAATGGTAGGGATATATACTGGCTAAAGGGCTTGCTCACTAATCTAAGTGATGGCGATGAAGTGCTAATTGCGCCTAAGGCGTTCATATCGTAAAACTTAATACCTCCACTTAAGTAATTTAGTACTCGTGATTGCGAATGGCTAGGAACAAGTTAATGAGCATTAACGAGGCATTAGATTTGATAAACGATGGCGATGAAATAGCGATTGGAGGCATGTCCTTTCACCGCAATCCCATGTCTATGGCCATAGCCATAGCAAGGTCAAATAAGAGGGACTTGGCGCTGGTGGATAGGGAACCTGGCTTGCCTTCGATTTATTAACGATATCGGGTAGGGTTAAGAGAATTAGAGCTGCCATGGTGACCTTCGAGCACTTCGGCATTGCCCCCCCTGGGTTCAGGAGAATGGTTGAGAGTGGCGAGGTGGAGTTCATAGAGGATGTTTGTGAGGGTGTAATGGCGGGACTCCGTGCAGGGCTTATGGACTTCCCTTCATGCCATCGGCAATAGCGTTAGATAGCGATTTAGTCCCGTTGAACGTCAAGAGGGGTATTTGGAAGGTGATTAGGGATCCGTTTAATGACCAGGAGTTGGTCGCGGTTAAGGCGATAAGGCCTGACGTGGCCCTAGTGCATGTTCATAGGGCTGATGAGAGGGGGGGTGATGTTGAGATTTATGGCCCTAAATACGAGGATTTACTTAAGATTCAGGCTGCCAAGAAGGTTATAGTTACGGCGGAGGAGATAGTCAGTGAGGATTACTTTAGGGAGCACCCAGAGCGATTAACAATACCTGGCTTCATGATAACCGCGGTTGTGCATTCGCCAAGGGGGTGCGTGGCCGACGTCTATGTACGGTTATTATAAGGCTGATTACGAAATTATCAAGAGGTACTTTGATAGTGTTAAGGCTGGGCTTAGTATTGAGAAGGTGCTTGAGGTGTTTGCCCATGGCTGACATGGATAACGTCATTAAGTGCATGGCTAAGCAATTAAAGGATGGGGGGGACATTATATATACGGGCCTCGCCTCAGTCCCAGCGGTGTTGGCAGTTGCGTTGGCTAGGTATTGGGGATTGAATATTTGGTTCATAAACGTGGCCGAGATATACGAGCCTAAGGATATATTGATAACACCATCATCGGGAGACCCATACCTATTCATTGATGGTAAAGGTTTCGTAACAAGCCTAGACGCCTTTGACCTAGCCAGGCGTGGGCAGCTTGACGTTATGTTCTTCTCCGCGGCCCAGGTCGATCGCCGTGGTAACATGAACCTATCAGTCATTGGTAGCTATGAGAAGCCTAGAGTTCGACTACCAGGTGGTGCAGCTGCGGCTTACCTATACAGGAGAGCCCGTAGGATCGTGATGTGGCTTAAGGAGCACTCGAGGAGGACGCTTGTTGAGAGGGTTGACTTCATAACCGCCCCAGGGCCCACAAGGCAGGGTCCACGCTTAACCATATGTACGCCAAAGGCCATGTTCGAGTTTGACCATGAATTAGGTGAATTGGTACTGACCGGTTTATTCCCTGGTATAAGCGTTGATGAAGTGATTAATAATATGGCCTTTAAACCAAGGGTTAGGGAGACATTGAGTGTTCTTGAAACCGTAACGCAGGATGAGCTACAATTCCTAAATAAGCTGGACCCAGGCGGTGTTAGGTATTCGTAATTTATTAAAATTATAATCACAGCATCTTATTCTCAATCTTATATGCACCAAGTATTATTGCACCAGCGGATTTCGAAGCCTCAACAAGCTTCTTACCAACCTCATCACCACCCTCCGCTGGGTAAACAAGTAGGGCGTAGCCAATGGCCTCGCCGGGCCAACCGTAGGCATAGGCTAACAGCAGGTTGAGTCCTGTGGCTGCTTCTATCGTGGTTAAAACCCTGCCTAGAGTACCTGGTTCATTGGGCATTGCTATGTGTATTACGAATACGCCGCCCTGTATTGTCATGGCTAGGTCATAAAGCTTCGTGAATAGTCTCTGCATATCCTCAATCATCCTAAGTAAATTGGCTCCCGCGCTCACGCTTGAATTGAACATGATCAATTATTTCAATTAATCACACAAGATAAAGAAAAGACTAAAGTAATGTTGGTCCATTAATTAAACGACTAATGAGGAGCATATACAAATGCGTGATCTGCGGTTCATACACTGAAGACACTGTGCACTGCGGAGTACAAACTAAGTTGTTACTAAATGGTAAATTAAGGAGCAGGTTGAGTCATTTAATGACTTACCTACTTAGGCATAATCCAGGCGCGGTAAACCTATCAATGGATAGGGAGGGTTGGGTAGGCATTGACGAGTTAGTAAATGCATTGAGGAGTAGATGGGATCCAAAGGCACTCTCATGGCTAACTAAGGAGCATGTAATAGCGGTGGCGCTGCTCGACCCAAAGGGTAGGTTTGAGATTAGGAACGGAATGATCAGGGCTAGGTATGGCCATAGCAAGTCACTCAATGTTGATATAAAGTATGAAGTCGACAGTAAAGTGAAGACCTTATATCACGGAACCACGAAAGAGGCGCTGGTACGAATAATGCGTGAGGGGATAAAGCCCATGAATAGGAAGTACGTGCACCTAGTACTAGACCCAAGGGATGCGTATGAGGTGGCTATTAGGCATGGTAATGACGTAGTAATACTAGTGGTGAACGCTGATTGCCTTAGGAAAGGCGGCCAGCAAGTACTGATAGCGACGGATAGAATAAGGCTCGTGCATTACGTACCACCACAATGCATAGAGTCGGTAATGAACCCACGAAACTAAAAGCTTAAAATTGCCCACGAAATGACAATTACCGGCCGGTAGTCTAGCCTGGCTAGGATGCCGCCTCTGTGCTTCTCGACTCGGTTTAGGGACTTGTTATTGGCTTCAACAACAACCCTTTAGGTATTGATTAGTTCGTTACTTAGGTCTTCTTGAAACGCTGGGGGGGCTTGGTATTGAGTGGTTGTTATGCGTAGAGTGTGAGTGGTGTCGAGCCAATACTAGCCGGCATAATCGGCGCGTTACTACTCGCAACCCTCTACCCACTCATTGTTCATGAATTAAGTGGTTTAGCCATTTACGAGGTTAACCTACTCACGATATTCATAGCATTAATGGTTAATGTAATCGCGGTAACGGCTATATGCGTATTACTCAAGGCTAGGGAGTGCCTGGGGGGGGACAGTGGCTCTCGCCCTAATCACCTACACCAACGCCCTAATCACAGACCACCTAACCGACCCACTAGACTCAGTGATTATCACCACAGCGAAGGGACTATAGCCAGTGATTGGAACCCTAAGACCAATAGACGGCTTAGTAATAGACCCAATACTGCCCATGCTAATGACTCCCCCCCTGGCACTCTACATATCCCGCAACCTAACCATCACCCACACAGTACCCTCAACCTGAGGTTTTCGAAATTAAAGGCATTAATGAGTTACTAGGTCTCAGGATCACAGGATCATAAAAGATGAGGAATTTATAAAATTCGTATCAAACATAAACAGGGAAATCGGTGAGAAAGATGATGTAGCCTTAAGTGCATAATTATTTATTTATCCAAGTAGTTCATCATTTGTCCTCTGTAATTACTTAGTGAGAGAGATGCTGCTATTCTAGCACTTATTTCCGTAGATGCTACAATAGATTCTATAAGTCTTTGTCCATCAAGCCCCCCCTTTATTTACTAAGTAATAATAAAGTATTGGAGCAATTATACCATGCCCTAAATGACCATAATATAATAATGTTGAATCATAATCAAACATAACGCTTAACATAGGATATACGTCAATTATATCATGGTTACTTATTAATGATATCGCCCAATTAACTGATAAGGAATTCAAAGCAGCGGCTAAAGTATCAATTAACATTAATTTGGCACTCTCAATACTTAACGGTGGTATATCATTATAAGTAATTTCATGAAGCCACTCTGAAGCCTCCTGAAGAAAGTTACGTACTTTAACCTGAATATCATCATTCATGCAATAATTAATAGAATAACTACCTTAATTAATTTTATGCTGGTGTTGTAGTAACTATAATTATTTTATTATTTAATAGAGGTTTACTTGTTCCATATTCGAAAAATGCTCTACCAATGCATGTAAATGCTTTATTATCTATATTCAATACTAAATTTGCTATTTCTGTGTTATGGCAATACTTATTTCCGTTAGGATCCTCATACTCTGCCATAATCATATTTCTAGGATCAGCATTAACGTTAATCTTAATATTATTCTTGCTAATTTTAAATATCCATCTAAGTCCATCAATACTTAAATACCCTTTAAACGATTTGCCAAAAACTCTGCCAATGTTAATGGTTTTACCATTAACTTTAATGAATCCAATCCCGAGATATGCATTTTGAACCTTTGTAATTAGTAAATCTAGCCACCCTTTCTCATCCTCATCAAAACCGCTGCAATGAACCCAACCCCCCCATTCATTTAACTCTTTAGGAATTGATATAAACCCAATCATACCCTTATAATTATTAACCTCTATTTCCTTTTGCATGATAAATACTTTACCATTAAATGTCGCTAACGGTGTTAATAATAAGTATTTACTACGCAAAACACGAAATAATAATGGTATGGGGGTTATAAATACCTTCGTGAGACTCAAATCTAAGGTTCCAGGAAAACGCATTACTTTCACCCAATGCAATAGAATCTTTAAGGGAGAATCGAGAATTGCCTAACATTAAATTATAACCTCTGTCTAACTGAAAATAATTACGTGGATAATTAACTCTATATCCAACTGGTTTGTTAAGGCCAAAAATGCTTAACCATAATCCAGCTGAAGTAGGATTTAAAGTATATCTTAACCAAATTCCTACGCCATTTCCTGAAAGTGCTAAAAAGATAACTTTACCCATAATTCAACCCCTCAAATAAAGATATGAAAGCACTATGAGTATTACCGCTATTAAGGCAATTAATCCGTCAGTTACTACCGTGATTTTTAACCATGATATTGTCACGTAAATTTCCGATAAGTAAAGACTTGAGAGAGATGATGTTATTTTACCCGCAGCGAGGGGGGGTATTAGAAATATCCAATACTTTTTTGGGTTTAGAAACACCATAAATGCTAATACCGTTACAGTAACCATAAATGCTAAGCCAAGCGCGTACCAAAATGCTGAATTCTCCGTGATTGGGCTGAAATATCCAGGCCTTAACGCATATAATGCCGTGAATGCTGCAAAACCTATAAAGCCCATGAAAGCTATTACCTTAATCGTTATAATAAGAACCCTTTCTCTCATACTTATACACCGAATTCCTTCGCTATGTTTTGCGCTATTAACAGGCTAATAGCGTTTATAGTTAATTGAGGATTAATACCACCAGTACTTGATGGCAGAACTGATGCGTCAGCAATATAGAGATTATCCACGTTAAATACGTGCCCATTAATATCAGCAACGCCAATATCAGGATCTTTGCCCATTCTGGCGCTCGACATAGGATGATAGGCGCTTATTTTAAACATCTTAGGATTATTAATATTGTCCAAGATACGCTTAACCTCAGATACGCTTCCTGCAACACCGTTTTTACGTAATGGCAAGTAAACCTTTTTAGCACCAGCAGCAAAGAGTATTTCTGAGGTTAATTCGATGCCTCTTTTTATTCGTTCTAAATCCTCACCTTTTAAGTTATAATCAGCAACAGCGCCCATATACTTATGTAAGGGACTTGGAAAAACATATCCCTCACTTATTAAGTCATCACTCAGAACACCTATAGTCGCAAGTTTATGTATGTTTTTAAACTCTGAATAAAGTGAAGGAGTTACTTCATTAGAGCCAAGCCCAGGTGGTGGAAATGTCGCTTCTAACAGAATTCCTTCCTTAAGTAGACTATCTACATAGTATGACTGCATGGTCCCTCTCCAGCCATATATATCATAGTCCATTCTACCAACAACACCAACCGCAGGATGTATGTGCAAATGCTTGCCTAAATTTTTATTTTTAATTCCTGAATTACGCAGAATTCTCGGTGTATTTATAGCGCCTGCTGAAACCACGATTACCTTAGCCCGCACTTCATGTACTTCATTACCATAATTAACTAAAACCCCCCCCACTGCTTTTCCGTTTTTAATGATTATTTTAAGTACATTAGATGATGTGAATATCTCAGCGCCATAATCCTTGGCCTCCTTTAAAAATGTAAGTCTCATATCGAGCTTACCACCGTGTGGGCATATAAACGCGCACTCGCCCTGCCCATAGCATGTACCTAAGGGTCTTCTAATAGGTCCATGGCTTAAACCGAGCATTTCAGCGCCTTTACGCATTACAAGAGCATTATTACCAAGCAATTCCTCAGGAATTGGCTGAATATGTAATTTTTCCTCAATAATTTTATAAGCATCACTTAACTGACTCATGGATAACTTCACGCCGGTTTCCTCACTCCATTTCTTAAGAACAAAGTCCGTTATTCGAAACATGGTGCCAGAATTAACCGTAGTTGTTCCGCCAAGCACCTTACCAAAGGGAAGACTTATAACAGCATTACCAATTGCCGTTGTTAATCCATTATTCCAATAATATTTAAGCGCTCTAAATACAGGTGGCTTTTTAAGATCCTCAACCGTTGGTTCAAGCCCTACCTCAAACACCGCAACCTTTAACCCCCCCTCCTAGCTAACTCCCAAGCAACAACAGCACCACCAGCGCCGCTACCAATAATTACTACATCATACATATTCTTAGGTTTACTAACACTTGATAGTTTAGGTACGTGTGTAATGATTGTAGGAGACTTTAATGGTGATCGATCATAATTAATGGCCTTAGCATTATTCTCATCAACGAAAAATAATGCTGCGGTCATGAACATCAATAAGTCATTGACTATAACATCTATAAGACTACCTGGCTTAATACTACTAAGCCATTTCTTTTTCTCAATATCACTTAATTGTAAAAATCTTTTAAAATACCTAAAGAATGGCGCCCAGTCAGTAAGTGTTGCGGAGAGACTTATTATTCTCTTACTTTCAGGTGACATCTCATTTAAAGCGTTTTGTATAATTGAATAATTCATAATAGAACCAAGATTCGCTTTAGATAGAGCATTTATAATACGTAAGGTTCTATCATGGATATAGCCTACAGATACTGACATTAATCACTTGCGGCAAATATAATTTTAAAGTAATATTTCTATATATTATATATAATTAGCATTTAAATTATTGTATATATCTAAAATATAAATCGATTTATAAAGGACCGTCTTTGGCTTATTGCTCGTTATTATGTATGTGACCTTGTATCTTAGCTTAAGGACGTCATTAATCATTAGCTTTACCTGCTTGATGACTTTGATCTCCTTGTCCATGATCTCGAGGCGGTAGTCTCCTTCGCAGTACATGATTATTACAGCCGCATAAATCGGCTGTAGTAGTCTTGAGTATTCTCTGTGTAGTATGACTGCGGCTATGTGCGTGCAGACCTCGCTCTTCCTCCTCACTCCCCCCCAGTTAGTCTCGAAGCAACTGCAGAAGTACCTACCATCCATAAGCCTCGCCGAGTCTCCCCCCTCGACATGGACTAAGGCTCCTTTCAATCGCTTGCTTAAGCCTATTCAGCACTGGTTCGGTAGTGATTTATTAGTCTCGTTGGGAGTCAATCCATGGATGTCTCCATGGCTCTTGAAGTCGTTAAACCAAGGATCTGCTGGGGGAGTTAAGGCAAGGGGCTTTAATCGGTTAAAATGCGGTGAGGAGGTCAATGACTCAAAGGTCATTGATGAGGTCAATAGGCTAATCAATGAGTTCCTCAATAGGGTAGAGAGGCACAAATCAATCTTGTTGAGTGACTCGGCAACGCCGTTTGACGAAACAATTAAAGCCTTAAGCAGTTGGTTACAGGAAATTAAGGCGAAGGTTGAGGAGGGCTGTGACAAAAAAGTAATCATGCTAAGAAAGGTGATGCTTGAAATAGGCGAGAAGATGCTGAGGTTGGCTAAGCAAGCACGCGAAAGATGGTTCAAAGTCTACAAGCAAGAGCTCGAGGAATTGATTGAGAAGTTAAGGAACGGCAGAGCAAGATATTAATAAGCGGAGAGCCATTTAATGAGGATAAGTCATTCACGGTACACCTATATGCAGAGAATCTAGTGATTATCATAAGCAGAGTCACTGAGTCAGAAAGCATAACAATAATCATATTACTCACTGGGCTTGAGGGCTTCCATATTGTCACGCCCAAGCTACTCGATGATAGTAAATTAAAGGCAGCGCAGTACGGTCTATTGCTGACGGACGGAACAATCCACAGGAGAGGCTACCCGGTGATGAACACAAATCACCTCTGGCAAGTCATCGCCTGGCTACTAGCGTGGCCTGGAGAAAACCACGTATACATTACACAGCGTGAACATCAATAACTGTGTAAGCGTTAAATGGCAATTAAGGGCTAATGACAACAAGGGTTCATTCGGGAGTAAGGCTGTGGTTGCTGAGGATGTTAGTAAACTAGGCGATGGTGATTTCATGACGTTCCTACTGTTTGCGATACTCGGTGATGGCGACATCAGCGTTAGGTGGAAGTCAATTAGGCTTGTGATGGGCGAGTCAAAACGTGAAGTGTGGGGTGAAGTTATCAAGAGGCTTGAGGGTCTAGGGTTTAAGGAGAGGAAAAGAAAGCATAAAATAACATACGTAGTTAAGTCCTCAAAGGCTGCCGAGTTGGCTAAGAAAATGCTTGACAACCCCCCCTCAATCAAGGCATCGATTGAGGACCTGGCCCTACTGCCAGACGCCGAGAAACTTAAGCGACTAACAACGCTGACAAACATGAAGAGTGAGCCGAAGGGTAAGTCATCAGTTGAGGTCGCTGGCATTAAGATGACTGTCAGTGTGAATGGTGTTGGTCATATTGAGCTTAGGGTCACACGTAGGGACTATGAGGAAGCCAGAGCCATCTTGGAGAGGTTGAGGGGGGGTGCGGACTACGGAGAGGTTGAGCTGAGTAAGCGAGGCAATTACTTCGTGGTTTACATGGGCATAAATACGATTAAAAAGTACCCAGAGCTCGTCACCAAAGTCTGCGAGGTGCTGAGGAGGATGCTCGAGGGGGGGCGGTTAGCGAGGGCAAGGAAAGGAGGGTAAAGGCAATAACAAAGGCAATGGCGAGCCTAGGCTGTCAATAGCCCGCCCAAGGCCCACGGGCACAATAAAACCACACACCTGGAGTTCCGGGCTCATTGACGTGGTAATACCGATGGTAAGTGCGGATTGCCTTAGGAAAGGCGTTCAGCAAGTAAGCAACGAATAAAATAAGGCCCACGTATCACCGCAATGCATAGAAACAACAAACTCACCAAAACAAAAAACTTAAATTCTTCATGAAACCAATCACCTTGGGCCGGTAGTCTAGCCTGGAAGGATGCCCAGGGGGCTAACGCCCCCCCGCATAGGCTTGGCGCGCGGGAGATCCCGGGTTCAAATCCCGGCCGGTCCACCACATCGTGGGAGTTAGTTTTTTGTTTCAATCATTGTTTTTTGTATGATGATTCTGTGGTTGTTGGGCGTTGGCTTTGGTTTGCTGGGTGTTTCCTGGTTTACTCTTGAGTATGCCTCGGCTTTTCGACTTAGCGCTGATTATAGGTTGTCGTACATTAAGGAGAGGCTGAATTACCTAACGCCGTTATACATCATTGGTGCTGCTGCTGTGGCTTTAACCCTAATTTCGTGGATTGAGCCTTGGTACAAGGTCTATGTGTCCTACGTCACGGTGCTCGGCCTAACCGTTGGTGGTAAGGTATTTTTTAATAGAATGAGGAGGGGCTTCATAAGAGCGCTCGATGTTTATGACCTCGACCTCGACTTACCCATCGTTTCTGCGGCCGTATCGTTAATATCGCTTAACTCTATAGTTAATATTCTAATGATTAACCTCATGTCCACCGTAACTCTATTTCTTGAGTCGCTCATTATGTATGTTAGGGCGAGTAGGAAGTTATTTGATGTTGGGCGCATGAACGCGATACTCTACTCATTGCCTCAGTTGGTAATTGCCCTATACGCACTTTACGTCTCAGTGAGGTTGGTAATAGTGTTCGTAATAGCGCTTTTTGTGTTGGCATTGTTTATTAGTGACTTAACGTATTTGGTTATTAAAAGTCCGTAGTGGTAAGCCTTAATTCATCGCATCTCTAGAATAATTATGGTGATGAATGCTAGACCAGGATGATTTAATGATTGGTAGAACCCGGGCTGACGTCTAAGTTCTGGGTATGGTTTTTAAGTGGTTTAATTTTATGATTAATTGATGTATGGATAATAAGAAATTGAAAAACTACATACTCATCCAGAACCTCGCTAATGGACTTGCATCACCCTTCATGAGTTTCTTAGCCACTGTAATAGGTGTGCCCAACGTTGGTATTAGTATTGTTTCGTCAGCATCCTCATTCTTTAGTGGCGTAGTTCAATTACCATTAAGGAGGGTTAGGCGGGTTGAACAGTTGCTGAAGTTTTCAACGCTGTTGCTTGCCGTTTTATGGTTCATAATGGCATTCATAGCCTATGGGAATCCCATAATGTACTTAATAACTTACGTCCTGATAGCCGGCGTTGGTGGTGCGAATTCGTTCGCGTGGGCATTAATAATGGAGAGGTTGAGTAGGGGGGGTAGTAGGGGGGGTTGGGTATTGGCTAATTTTGCGTTTTATGGTTCCATAGGCAGTTTATTGGCTACGTTAATTACGGGTGTCATAGTCGGTAGTAATTATGTGGTAATGCACTATGTATTCATGACCACAGCATCGCTTATTTTCATTAATGCAATTAACGCGTGGAGCATAGAATCGGCGGATCCCAGCGATCAGGTAATTACCGAGCCGTTATCAATGCTTAGGAGTAATAGAAAATTGACAAGGTTCCTCCTCATCAATACTCTATTCGCCATTGTATGGAGCTTTGCATGGCCGCTCTTCCCATTGGCTCAGGTTTATCTGCTTAATATGAATGTTGAGCAGTTGGCTATTGTTAATGTAATTAGTGGTGTATCAACCCTAGCCCTGCAGAGATTTGTGGGTAGGTGGTTTGATAGGAATAGGAAGTTAGTAATGCTCCTGGGGGGGAGGCTCTTGCTTGTGACGTTTCCATTATCATATGCCTTAGCCAATAATGTTTATGTGATTTACCTGGCAAACACGGTGGCGGGGGGGTTCACGAACTCCGCCTCTAATGTTGCCTATATATCCTTCGTATATGACAATTCTGAAGATAGAAGAACTGCGGTTAGCCTGTACAACCTATTTTATGGTGTTGGTACATTAATTGGGTCATTAATAGGTGGTGCATTAGTAACTGTGGTTGCCAACTACGTGGGTTTAAAGGATAGTATTAGGTACATGCTGCTTGGCGATGCCACGGCCAGGGCATTAACGGCCATGCTCTACGTGAGTGTTTAGGCGGTTCGGAAGTTTTTTATTGAGGTTTTTTACTTCCGTAGTGAATGTTCACAGTATTTATTGTTGGGACCGCCGGATCGGGTAAGACGACGCTTGTCAGCACCTTTGCTGAGTGGCTTGAGAATAATCAGTACGATGTTGCCATAGTTAATTTGGACCCAGCCGTGGAGTACGTGCCTACATACCAGATATAGACATTAGGGATGTGGTTTCAGCTCGGGAATTAATGAGGAAGTATAAGCTTGGTCCTAATGGTTCGATAATAGCCGCAATAGACATGCTTGCTGTTAGGGCTCAGGAAATCAAGAGCCAAATAATGGATATTGGCGCGAATTACGTCCTGATAGACACGCCTGGGCAGATGGAGTTATTCGCATTTAGAAGCGTTGGTTCAGTATTAATTAATAGGTTAAGCATGGATAGGTCGGCAGTCGTCTTCGTAATAGACGCAACGCAGGCGCAGACGCCAAGTGGTTACGTATCCTCGATGCTCCTGGCATTATCAACACAGTTTAGGTTCAACATGCCCCAGGTTAACGTATTGAATAAGATTGACCTGCTCGATAGGTCTGTGGTTGATGAAATACTTGAGTGGGGGGGTGAGGAGACGGACCTCCTCAGGGAAGCATTAATGTCTAATCAAGCAAATAAGTTGGAGGCTGACTTAAGCGTTAGGCTGTCGGACATACTAACGGCTATTGGTACCATTCCGAAGCCAATACCGATAAGTGCCAAGACTGGTGAGGGCCTTGACGCGCTCTATAGAGTGTTACATAATGTGTACATTGGTGGTAGTGATTATGATTACCTCGAGTAAACCTCACCAGTGTTCCTAAGCATTATGTAGCCAGGCCTAAGCCCCACCTTACCTATCCTGCGTATAAACTCCCTGACCGCTGGCTTATTAATGCTTGCCTTAGAGACCACAATGTCGAATTCCTCGAGGGCTATGGGCTTAACGGTAAGCCCCCCCATTGTGAGTGCCTGCCCAGCAATGGCTATGCCATAATCAGCTAACCCTCTGGCAACCTTTTCAGTAACCTCTACGTGGGTCTTGACGACATCGTTATACCCCTTCACAATTCTCCTTATTTCATCCATGCTATACCCAGTGTACCTGGCTATTCCATTAAGCAGTAATTCCGTTGCGAGTCTAGTTCCAGAGCCTGGGTTCCTATTAACCATCCTAAGCCCCCCCAGTATGTCCGTCAAATCACTAATGCTTAAGTACGGCCTATGCACTATGCCCAGTAGCCTCATGTAACCCCCCTTATTAAGACGGCATCATCCCAGGCACCCAATGAATTCATATAGGGTATGTTATACTCACCACTCACTGGGTCAATCAGGTGAATCCCGGCTATGTCAGCCAAGCCATTAATGACCATATTCAACCCACCCATTGAGCCAACCCAATAGGCATCAATACAGTAACCCTCACTCCTCATTTCGTTAATTATGTCCCTAACAATACAATCATCACTCCCGGCGTATACCGTGTCGCACACAGTACCATCAGGCTCCATACATACCTATTCACGATCGACTTATACGTATTTAGTAATTCCCTGCCCTCGGTAGTTAGTGTCATTCCGCCTTATAGCCTCGTCTTGAGTTAACAACCTTAACATCCAAACCACTCTCTAGCCTATTAATTAACTCCCAAGCCCTCGAGTACGGCAGCCCAAGGTCCTTAACCACGGACAATAAGGAACCCCTCTTTTCAAGGATCTCGAGAAGTTTAGCCGTTAGGTCATCCATTAGGACCTTTCCATCCTGCTCAAGAAGCACCTCAATCTTAAATCTAGGCTTACCCACTATTATGATTAGGCTCTAATTCCTTAATAAGTGTTTTACTGTTCATTGGTTATAATAGAATGGTTTATTAATGAGTTAAGAACAAAGCATATTCCCCCCCATACTATGGTCATTAAAGCCATTATACTAGACCTTGACATGACCCTTGTAAATACACTACCTAAATTTCTAAGCATTCTTAGGGAGTGCGCCGCCAGGTATGGCAGGAATATAGATAGTGATATCAATAAATTACTTAACATTTACTATAGAGATCCATCGTTAAGCGAGGTGCTGGGTGATTTATCGAGAAATT
The DNA here is from genome assembly GCF_001316005.1 of Vulcanisaeta distributa JCM 11217. GTDB lineage: Archaea > Thermoproteota > Thermoprotei > Thermoproteales > Thermocladiaceae > Vulcanisaeta > Vulcanisaeta distributa_B. The sequence continues at coordinate 50,424 of NZ_BBBJ01000004.1, read as the reverse complement.
TCTGGTTTTGGCATGAGTGCTGGGCATTGTACTCCATGAGGAGGGATTACGGTGAGGTCTTTCCAGGGACTTTAGATGCTGTGAAGGTTTTACGTGGTATGGGAAAGAGATTGGTTATAGCCACAGGGAGGGAGCTGGAATGTTCGCGTATGATGGATGAACTTAGGTATTACGGGTTTACGGAATTTATAGAAGGATGTGTATCACTCGGTGATTTAGGCCCAGGGCATGACAAGCTCGACCTAGTTAAAAAGGCGCTTGATATCCTTAGATTACCACCTAATAACGTAGCCTATGTGACCGACCATCCAAGGGACATACTCTTAGTTAATGGTTTGGGTACGATAAATATAGGCGTGGCGACATGGGCTAGGGACTTCCCGACGAAATTCGTAATTAGGAGTGTGGCTGAGCTACCTAGGCTCGTTGCCATGCTTGATGGAGCCTCCGATTAATAACTATGCCTATTGATACTCCAAGGATTATCGGTGCTAGGTATGCGAGGAGCATGTACCAGGGTATTCCTAGGAGACCTGGTATCACGGTTATGTAGTACGGACCATACATACTTGGGCTAACGTAATCATTGCCTGGATACTCTATTAATACCTCATAAATACCCGGCTTGGTGAATTGTATGGAGCCCTTCACGTAATACCCAGTAATTGGCAGTTCATAGATGCTCACGGTCCTATTACCACTCTTGATTATTATAGTTAGGTTTCCACTAACGTAATTAACAGGTATATTGGTGGTGATACCCACATTAAATGTCTCATAGCCACCGGCGGCGATTAAATTACTACTTCCATTCACGTTAAGCGTCAGGGGAGCCTTCATTATACTTAATACATAAGTAGCCTTACACCCCCCCTGGTAATTAATATTCCCGGGCCAGGACACGGTCACCGAGTAATTGCCAGGTAATTTGGGCATGAAGATGTATGTGCCTATCCCACTTGCATTAACGTACATTGTTCCGCTTATTGGAGAGGCGCTGCCTGTGATTACTATGTTCAACTGCGCATTAACGATTATGGGCTTCATCTGGCTTATTATCGTGATTTCATGAAACACCTCCGGCGTCCCATTAACAGTTATCGATAATGAGCATAATGCCTTGCTAACGATTATTGTGAGGTTCGTGGAGCTTGGCAGGTAATTTGGTGGGTTCGTGTAGTAAATAGTTACTAAGTACGTACCGGCCTGGGGGGCGGTATCCAAGTTACCTGGACGGCGCCGTTTACTGGCGTGTAACTACCTATTGTTGATGCCAGTCCATTTACTTCATACCCTATTGTCAATGTTCCACCTGAGATGGGTGGTGATAACTTTACATAGATATTAACCGCGCTTCCATAAGTTACGTTGGTGCTATTCACATAGGCGATTATGTATACCGTGCCCGGCAACACTATGAATGTGTAGTTAACAAGGGCCTCCTGGAAATACGTGGTATTTGTGAACTCAACCGTTAATACGTGATAGCCAACACCATAGTCGACAAGTAATGAGTATTGCGCAATTCCATAATTATTGGTGGTTACGGACGCCACATAATTGTTATCGACGTAAATACTTAATTGCTGATACTGCAGGGGGGGTCCCACCGGCGTTGTTGCATTTATAGTTATTGACATATAATTACCGTAATTGGCGGTACTCTGCATGCTTAGGGCTAGGGATACGGGCGTTGGCACTATTGTAAAGGTTAGTGTTTCATTCTCATTCCATGTATAGCCCCCAGCATCCGTGTAACTAATCCTGAATGCTATTGTGGCTGTACCTAGCGAGTAGGGCCCCGGCGTTACTGTTATACTCTCATTTACTGGTGGCTTCACGGAAATCATGTTACTACTAATTACCACGCCTGTCCCAGCCATTACTATTAACGCTGAACTTATTGGTATGGGCGTGCTATTAGTTATATAAAGGGTAATTGTCTGAGGCACGCCGCTGTAAAGCTTCGTTGTTGCGGTGTTTATTGTCACACCAGGAATTACTGAGGACACCGTGAAATAATAATTCACTACATAACCCACCGTGGATAACGATAGTGACGCGTTATAATTACCCTCAGTTAGAGCCGGCACAGTTATGTTAAATGAGTTTTCCCCAGGCTGTAACGTCCATGAGCCCTGAACCACGTAATTTCCAATACTCAGTGCGTAAGATACGTTAATTGGTATTGGTGCATTATCATCAATGTTAATAGCAATGGTACTATTCAAGCCAGCGCCTGTGTACACGTGCGTGTAATTGCCTATAGTTTCAGGGTAGGATCCGTAGTACCAGGTAATTCCCGTGACTGTGAATGGGGGGGCAGGTGGATCCGCACCAAGTACCGTTAGCACTATGTGCATAATCAACGCTATTATTACCATCCACGATAGCAATTAATTACTCATTTAAAAACACTGCTTACCTGTAATGATAGATGTAAAGCCTCATTGCCAGGCGCATCTAGGTTTTTAAGGGCTTACGGGCAACAGCAACTGAGGGTATGGGTAATAGGTTTACTGTGGTAACGTTTGGCTGTTGGTTGAATAAGGCGGATAGTGACATAATGATTACGAAGCTTAAGTCATTGGGTTGGGAGTACGTGGAGGACCTGGGGTCTGCCGACACAATAATCGTGAACACCTGCGCCGTTAGGGAGGAGGCGGAGAGAAACGAGCTCAAGCTCCTGAAGAGATTAAGCGAGGAGTATCCGGGTAAGAGGTTGATTGTTACTGGTTGTTTAACTAAAGTTAGGCCCGCAACTATAAAGGATGTTGCTCCCAACGCCGTGCTCGTCTCATCCCACGGAGCTGAACTCATAGATGAGGTAGTGAATGGTAATGCTGATGTTCATGTATATGAGGATAGACCGGCGAAGTACCTGCCCAATTACTACCCCGAGCTTCATGGGCATAGGTACGTAGTACCGATACAGGTTGGTTGCCTGGGCAATTGTAGCTTCTGCGTTACGAAGATTGGTAGGATGGGTTTCGGCAGGGTGAAGAGTTACGATATAGACGATATAGTCAATGCCATCGCGAATGCCGTTAGTAAGGGCGCACGGGAAATCTACTTGACGGGGGGGCAGGAAATCAGTGCCTATGGACGCGATAGGGGGGGTTATGACTTAGCCGACCTCCTCGAAAAAATACTGAGTAAGGTCGATGGTAGGTTCATGATTAGGCTAGGGATGATGGAGCCCCTTGAGTTAAGCCGAATAATTGACAAGCTCCTCGACATTGTAAGGTCTGACTGGCGCGTGTATAGGTTCTTCCACGTCCCAGTACAGAGTGGTAGTGATAGGGTGCTGATGCTAATGAGGAGGAAGTACTCAGTCGACCTATTTAGGGACATCGTCATGAGGATTAGGAGGGTCTTTCCTGACGCGACCATCGCCACGGACATTATTGTGGGCTTCCCTGGGGGGGAGACCGATGAGGACTTCTGGGCGAGCGTGAAGCTAATTGAGGAGTTGGGTATTGATAAGGTTAACCTGGCTAGGTATAGCCGTAGGCCATTTACCGAGGCAGCATACATGGAGCAGGTGCCTGAGCAGGTTAAGAAGGAGAGGAGTAAAATTGCCACTGACGTGTTTAACAAGGTCGCCTTAGAGAGGAATAGGATGTTCATTGGTAGGGAGATGTGGGGGGGTATTGTGAGTGAGGTTGACTTTAAGGGTGAGAATTACGTTATTCGTTCATACAATTACAAACCAATTGCTGTGAGGAGAGCCGACATTGGCGCATTCGTGAAGGTGAGGGTCACGGACGCAACATCGCAGAGGCTCTTTGGTCAATTACTTGAAACGGAGAGCTTAGGCGTCAGGTATAGGGTTGATTTCAGGATTACTGAGGGCCTTGACCTAATTTCCTAAGCTTAATTACTCAATCCTTAGCACCTCCATAGGCCTGATCTTCGTTATTGATACTAACGACGGTATCGATGCGATTACGGAAGTGGCTATGGCTATTACCAATGAGTATACATACAGTGTTGGTAGTAATATTACGGGTATTATTATTGGCAGGTTTAGCCTAATCATTATGTACCTAGCCAGGTAAGCACCTGCTATGCCGAGTACTATGCCTATTATCGAGCCTATGATGCTCATTATGAGTATTTCAAGGAGGAATATCAGTATTACCTGGTTATTAGATGCGCCTAACGCCTTTAGAATTCCGATCTCCCTAGTCCTTTCCCTAACATTCATTATGGCCGTATTCGCAACACTAAGCCCAGTAACTATTAGGCTTAGCGCTATTATTACCACGAAGAATAGGTTGACCATGGACAATGCATTAGAGATTGAACTAAGAACAGACTTCTGTTCATAAACATCTGCATTAGGGAAGTACTCACTCAATGCCGTAGCCAATTGATTAAGGTATTCCGGATTCTCCTGGGATAGTTTTATGAATATCGCATTGACAAAGCCCTCATCATCTAAATCATTTTGTAATGTGCCTATTGGCGTCACGATCATGTTAAGATGAAAACCAAGGAAACCACCAAGTATGCTACTAAACGTTCCAGTGACCTTAAGGGGTATTATTTCAGTGCCTCCTTGAATACCCGTTAGTACCTGGACATAGATTGTATCACCAATACTGATGTTATCCCTTTGAGCCAGGGTATCCTGTATTATTGCCTCACCATCACTCATGGGTAGTGAACCACTCTCCATGCGAACCTCAAAGTACGAGAAGTATTGACTGGGTATCCCAATTAGGGTAACTGCATGTCCATCAACTTGAGCCGTACTTATTATTATCGCAGGAACCACATAGGATACGTGGGGGAGTCTCGCAATGACCTGAGCCACAGCCTCGGGTATTGAAACACTTTGTGAATAAACCATTAGATCCGTGGGTAGTATGTTCTCAACCTCATTCGTGATCGCTACCTTGAATCCGTAGGTCATGGTCTCAAGTGTTATCATCAACGCCACACTATAGATTATCGCGAGCATTGTTAGTATAGCCCTCGTCTTTCTACCGCCGAGGTTCCTAATTGACATTGTGAATAAGGTCCTTAGGCTCATGAGGCGGTTTAATGTAATCATACTACGCTTAAAAACGCTTCTAACTAAGGATAGTCAGTCTTCACCTCCCTCCTCATTACTGCGTATCAGTCTGTTGATCCATCATCACACTAATAATTATTGGCATCGCTACTATTAATAATTTTTATTACCATGCTACTACACGTCATGATGCTAAGTACTAATTCATTTAAATGCATTGGTTCATAAATCAATTGTCTTTTATACTTTCATAAATTTGTAACTTAATTAATAATAATGCTTAAATAGTAGTATTCATGTAGGGCTACGTGCCTAAGAAGATACTTATCCTAGGTGGTGGTGTTGGTGGTGTTGTCGCTGCTAAAAGAATTGCTGAGAGAATAAGGGGGGGTAGAGCTGATGCTGAGATAACGGTGATAAGCGACACAGACTATTACTTACTACCGCCATTACTAGTTAATATAGCACTTGGCGATATTGAACCAAGTAAAGCGCAATTACCGTTATCCATGCTGGAGAGGAGGGGGGGCGTTAAGTTTGTTAAGGCTAAGGTCACTAAGGTAGATCCCGATAATAGGGTTGTGGAGACGGACCAAGGCAAATTCAACTATGACTATCTCCTGGCGAGTTTAGGCGTTGATTTTGACTTTCAATCTTACAACCTAGGTGTTGGTTATCACAATTATACATTAGATGGTGCACTTAAACTTAGGGATGCCCTTAAGTCCTTCAGCGGAGGTAAGGTGGTTATTTTCACGCCTGAGCCAGTATATAGGTGTGGTGTATATCCCTTTGAGTTTGCGGCTCAGCTTGACACGGTGTTTAGGAAAAGGGGGGGTATTAGGGATAGGGTCGACATAACGTTGGTTCACCCATTCGAGAAGCCAATACAGCCCCCTGGGACCTGAGGCTATTAAAATAACGGAGGAGGTCTATGCGAAGAAGGGTATTAAGTACGTTGGTAATGCGAAGCCAGGAACCGTTAATGATAAGGAGAAGGTCGTTGAACTAGCGAACGGTGAGAAGTATAAATATGACTTGCTCATAGTGGTACCGCCAGCAAGGCTTCCAAAGCCTTTCGAGGGGGGGACGCCATTAATTGCTGACACACCCACTGGTAAGTGGACGGCAATAGATGTTTACACGGGCAGGAGCCTTAAGTACGATGACGTTTACCTACCTGGTGAGCACTCAATGCCTTACATAGGATTACCAACGGCGGGAGTGCCGGTGCATTTCACAGCCTTAGCGAGCGCCACCGTAATAGCAGGCGAATTGCTTGGCGAACCCATTGAACCAGCCAGATTAACGCGATGACTTGTGCCATGGATTATGGGGGGGACTTAGGCATGATGTTTAACTGCGATGTTAAGCTTGATTTAACAGGTAATAAGGCTGCGTGGTAGGTAGTTGCTATAGTATATTAACGTCACCACTTGGTAGATTGATTAAGGATCTATTTTATAAAACCTGGCTAGCAACAACAATGTGAGGTGATGGTCATGGCACAGGCACAACAAGCACAGGTTGAGAAGAGCCCTGATGAGAAGCTTGCTGAGGCTTTAAACATACTTGTTCAGAATATTGATGAGATTAGGGGGGGTTTGCTTGATCAATTAATTGAGCTTAAGCGTAGCGGCGTAATTGACGCATTAATGCTAATCGTTAATAGATTCGACGAGGTCATACAATACCTATTCCAAGACCCAGCAATATTTAGGCTGCTGTCCATCTTAGTTGATGGTAGTTTGCAGGCAATGAATAAATTGGATACCCAGGATGTGCTTAAGTTGAAGGGTTTAGTGCAGGATCTAGGTGGTTGTTTGGGAAAGAATGTGGATTTAGCAAATGCTAAACCCGTAGGTGGCTTGATGGGGGGGCTTTGGAGGGCGTTAGGGGGGGATAAGGACGTGCAGAGGGGGGGTCTTGGCGTCGCGATGGCGCTCTTGAAGGCGTTGGGTAAATGCTCGGCTCAGCAACAGGGATAAACAATCACCTAGGGCTGAGTTATTAAATTAGGATTTAATAATAAGATTTTTATATATTGACATTAATAGCAAAAGCGATGAAGGTGCAAGTCAAATTTTTGACTTTACTATATGAAATGACTAAGACGTTAAGGGCTGAGATCGAATTGCCTGACGGAGCAACACTACTTGACTTGATAAGGAGAATTGATGACGTTATATACCCAGGCTTTTCTAAGGTGATCCTTGATTGTAACAATAGAATTAAGGATAAATTCCTAGTCTTAATTAATGGTAGGTCTCCGGAATTTCTTAATGGTATTAATACGAGGTTATCAGATGGTGATGAGGTAACATTCTTACCACATTGCGGTGTTGCATAATTAGTGCCTTTTGTATTAAGCTTTTTAAACTATTTTTACTGCTAGTGCTTGATGAAGGTTCAGGTTAAGTTCTTGGCATCATTATACGACATAACCAAGGTACTTAAGACTGAACTTAACATACCCGACAACGCGACAATTAAGGATCTGATACAAATCATTGATGATTCAGTAAGTCCAAACTTCTCAAAGGTCATACTAGACGATAACGGCAGACTTAAGGATCAATACGTCATACTGGTTAATGGTAGATCAATAGACTTCTTAAATGGGTTAAGCACTAAACTATCTAATGGTGATGAGGTAGTATTCCTACCACCAGCGGGTGGTGGTTAAAGAGTGATTTAAGCGGTAGCTTATGAACTGGCTTTATCCTGATTCTCGTTATAACTCTCGAGGATCCATGACGGTGTTGATAAAATAGCCACATAACCACCGAATGTCTGGGTCAGTGTTAGGTTTTCCTCAACTGATTTGGGCATTACGAATAGTTCGACATCCTTCCTACCCTTAAGCATTAGTGTTAGGTTCATTATCTCATCCTCACCAACATCCTCACTAACAACAACCACCTTAGCAATGCCCTTCTTAACCGCGTCCATCACGGAGTCCTTACCGTAGATTAAATACTCGGGTTTCTTAACGGCTAGGTACATTATCTCCTCCATTAATTTCTTGGCCTTGACGTACTCGGTCTCCTTAAGCTTATCCTCGGCATTCCTAATGGCCTCGAGAACACCACCAATGTCCGCGCAACATGCAGATACAATGGCGATGACCTTATCCCTAATCCTATGGTCAAGCTCACCCTCCTCAAGGAACTCCTCCTTCGTTGGTCCTGGCCCAGCAACGACAATACCTTTAGGCTCGGTATCTCGGTAAACACCTTATTGGCCCTCTCAGCGACTAGCTTGTAAAATGTCTCGGCTAAATGCTCCGTCTGTCGTTTATATCTGAGGGCTGACTGTCCGCCAGCCGCGTGCTTGTTCGGTACGAAGAACTCCACCTTATCAACAATCTCCCAGTAATTACCCCTCAGCAATGCGATGACTGCCTCGCCCCTCTCGATCACTATTATGCCATAGGTATCACTGCTCTTAACCATGCCCTCAAGTATCTCCGTGTGGAATGAGGTATCGCATATGTACTTGAAGGTTGATACTGGTATTGGTGGTATTATTGCGTAGAAGACCCACTCATAATTGCCTGGGTTTATCATGTGGAAGCCTGCGAATATTGCCAGTCCATTCTCTGGAGCCTTTGAAATGCCCTTTATCGAATTTATAATCCTCTCGAGCGCGTCCTGAACATGGGTTCTAGTGGTCTTATCCTTAATATTACTCGCCAACGCCCACTCCTGCCTAAGCATTGATACCACATCAGGTATTGGCCTGTTACCGTTGATGTATAGGCTTATGAGCGTCGTTGCATAGCCCCTATACTTCTTGAGTAGGTTTATCATTATTTTCAGTTCCGAGAAATCCTTTATTCCAGGGCATCAACCATACTATGAATGGTAGGGACTGTCGCATTTAAAAGCCTTTTGCTTTTTGTTAAAGCATCTCTATAGCCACCGCCGTGGCACCGCCAGTACCATGGCACAGCGCCGCCACGCCTCTCCTACCGCCAACATGAATTAATGCTGATATTAATGTCGTGACTATCCTAGCACCACTGGCACCGAGTGGGTGGCCCAGGGCTATCGCGCCTCCGAATATGTTCATCTTATCATATGGTATACCTAACTCCTTATTAACCAGGACGTAACTACGGCAAAGGCCTCATTAACCTCAAAAACATCTACGTCACTAACACTCCAACCAACCTTATTCAGTAATTTCCTAATCACGTAAATTGGCGCCTCTGGGAATCTCCAGGGCTCAACCATATGCCATGCATAACCAACGATCTTAGCGATAGGCCTTAACCCAAGCTCCTTAGCCTTATCCATCGTAGTTAATAACAACGCAGCTGCACCATCGGATAATTGCGATGAATTACCTGCGGTATGTAGACCATTTGGTCCAAAGGCAGGTTTCAACTTAGCCAGCTTCTCTAGGCTTGTGTCCGGCCTAATACCCTCATCCCTATCCAGGTAAACCCTCTCCCCATTTATCACGGTATCGACAGGTTCAAGCTCGAGGTAGTACTTATTCTCCGTAGCCCTTAGAGCCCTCATATGGCTTTCATAAGCCACCTTATCGAGTTCCTCCCTGGTTATTTCATGCTCCATGGCAACCTTATCGGCCTCCTGACCCATGAGCATCATGTTTGTGGGGGGGTCTGTTAATCCATCATAAATCATCAAGTCTATGAATTTCAAGTCCCTACCGATTAAGTGCTTAATCCCCCACCTAACCTCGTGTGGTAATGCAAGTGGTTGTGTGCTCATTGACTCCGCGCCGCCGGCTATCACCACATTAACATCACCAACCTTAAGGGCCCTAACAGCCTCAATAATTGCCTGCATCCCTGATGAGCAAACCCTATTAACAGTAAACGCGCTGACCTCAATTGGTAACCCAGCGAGTAATGCCGCAAACCTACTGAGGTTTTGCCCCCCCATACCACCCTGGAGTGTCGATCCAAAGACAACCTCATCAATTAATTTACCATCAATGCCCGTTCTCCTAATCAACGCCTTTATTGCCTCAGCCGCTAAGTAGGGTGTCTTCACGTTCTTAAATGCACCACCAAATTTACCAATGGGTGTCCTTACGAAGCCCGTAATGACTATGTCCTGGCTCATACGTTCTTTAGCAATTGATTAAGCAATATTAAGCTTTGTCCATAATTAATTATTAACAATGGCTTTAGACATTAACTAATTTATATTCAACAGTTAAAAAATGTCGTGGGCATCATAAGGATATAACTTAATTACTGGCATTAGTCGTAGGTTCGATGGATATTTTAGAGAAGCTTCATAGCCTCTATGGACGTGAAATCGACGAACAGTTAATCAAATACTTAAGCAAGGAAGTGAGTGAGGAGTTTAGGGATGCCGTGATTTACCAAGTATCCACTGGCGGTAAGAGGTTGAGACCGTTAATAACATTAACGGCCGCGAGGGCTTGCGGCGGTGATTATAGGGCAGCATTACCGGCTGCGGCTATTGTAGAGTTAATACATAATTACTCCTTAATTTATGACGACATAATCGATGAGGCATTACTGAGGAGGAATAAGCCGACGGTTAGGGCTAAATATGGCGATAATGCGGCAATACTAATCGGTATATGGTATAGGGAGGCCATTGAGGAGGCCATACTCGAGACCAGGGATCCAATAGCCTTTGCCAGGGAGACGGCAAGTACAATACGCGCAATAGATGAGGGTGAGCGTCTCGATATCTTACTTGAATATGCAGGGCGTAGAGACCCCCCCTACTTCGCAGAGAATAGGTTGGGGGGGCCCAGGTTATTGAGTAATTGGGAGGCCCTGTACAATACCTACGTGAAGATGATAAGCCTTAAGACGGCAGCCCTGATAAGGACGGCTGCGGTTTTCGGCGCGATGTCTGTCAATGCGCAGCACTGTGTAAATCCGCTGTCTGACTATGGTACGTACCTTGGACTCGCCTTCCAGGTACTAGATGATATACTTGATATTTTTGGTGATGTTAGGAAGTTCGGTAAGGAGATTGGTAAGGACATTAAGGAGCATAAGCTGGGCAATGCAGTAGTTGTCATGGCGCTGAAGGAGTTGGGTGATAAGGATAAGGAGGAGTTACTGGGTATTCTTGGTAAGACCGCGGTCACCAATGACGATGTCAAGAGGGCTGTGGAGATAATATCGAAGACTAATGCTAGGGAAAATGCGTTGAAAATAGCTATGGATTTTGCGGAGAAGTCTGAGAAGGCATTAAATGAGTTGGGAAGTAATGAATTTGTTGATGATCTTAGGGAAATCTTAAGGTTCACTGTAACTAGGGAGTTTTAGTAAATGACGCGTTAAATCACAAATAACCTTCACACTTATAAGCCTGGACCTACGGTATTAATCACCGGAGGAGTTAATGAGACTTTTCATGATGAAATTAGGGGGGGGTAGCGCAATAAGTGATAAGTCAAGACCACTTAGTTACAGGGAGGACTGGGTAAGGGAATTAGGTACATTACTCGCTAGAGAGATTAGCTCAGGTAATAAGTTTGTCCTTGTTCATGGAGGTGGTAGCTTTGCGCACCCCGTGGCCTTGGCCTACGGATTAAGTGCGTATAGAGATGACGAGCAATTAGCCGGAGTTTCTCTTACTTCGGCTGTTCTTAGTTATTTAAGTATGAAAATAACGCTTACATTAGCATCAGTTGGGTTACCCATTTACCCGTTAAGGACAGGCTCAATATACGTAATTAGATGGTAAACCTCAATTACTAATAGAGCCCATGCACATAATGGAATTAATCGAAAGAGGCGTAATACCAATACTTTACGGCGACGTTGTTGCCAGCGATGAGGGCTTCTCCATAATTAGCGGTGATGATATAATGCTAGACCTAGGCTCAAAGTTAAGGCCATCAGCATCGATATTCTTAACTGACGTGCCCGGCATACTTGATGCTGATGGTAATGTCATTAAGCAATTAACCAACGCGTCGGTGGTGAATGAGAGAGGTACGCGTTACATAGACGTGACTGGGGGTCTCATGAGAAAGATACGGTCTGCAATGGAATTAGCCAGGTATACGAGGACCTACCTATGCGCAATTTGGGACTTGGAATCAATAAGTAGAATACTTCATGGGGGGGAGGAGCCCATTAAATGTACGAGGTTTTTACCTGATTAGCTGTTCCCTGATGACGTAAATAATACCTCACTTAAGTACGTACTATTCGTGAGTTGCGAGCCATAGATTATCCCTGAGGCCTCCACGGTATTATAGGCTTAATCACTATTAGCAATGGGAAGTAGACATTACTTGCATTAACACCCAACTTAGTAAGTAATTGTGGTAGTAATGTTCCGTAACCAACAATGAGCACTTGTGAGCCATACGTGTAATTGCCCCAAAATGCCGTTGTTATTACGAAGTTTGGCGATTCAGGATTGAAATTACAAAGCTCATACACATAACTATTGAATTGTTGAATCACCGACAATGTCGCAGGAGCCTGCGTTGGTGGGTTGGGGAATACCACGATCACTACGTTATAATTATGATATTGCGTGGCATTATAAAATATTGGCCAAACATTACATGATTCATCTATTAGGTATGGGTCATTAACTGTTAGGTACATTAGTATGGGTTTCGTATTGTTTATTAACCCTAGCGCTGTGGCGTTTATGAGTGAGTTATTGTATGGATTTATTAATGTTGAGAGCATGTATTTGGTAATAATCGTAGCATTAAGCTCCGTCTGGGTCTGTGATGGCATTGTTAGCTTAGATACCATGCCAGGTAGGAATAGGACTACTATGAATGCTGCCTCACCAAGTATCACTAACGCAAGTGCTAAGTAGAATAGTCTCCCCCCCTACGCCTTTGAGGTCTTTTTGTCTTTCTTGATTTCGCCATGATTGATGAGAGGATCCTATAATAAATTTATTAGGTTAACTCTCCCCACTGGCACTAAAACTTTATAACCAATTCAATGTGCATGCCCTAGTAATGAAGGCATTAGCACTACATGGCTTTGGTTCAAGCCCCCCGAGAAGATAAACTGGCTTATTGGCCCCCTTGAAATCACTAAACCTAGAGGTGATAGCACCAACATACAAAGACTTTGAGGATGGTCTTAATAAGATCAGGGAATTGCTTGAGGGAACCAATGACAGATACATAATCGCCGGCCACTCAATGGGCGGTACAATAGCATTACTTACAGCATCGACTATGGACCGAATCGCATGCGCCATTTCCGTGTCAGGGCCAACCGATAGGTTGGCACAAATTAAGTGGTTACTCTCAGGTGAGCCCGGTAGTGTTAGGAGGAGGACTTATGAGGAATTAGTGAGGATTGATAGTAGGCAGGTCACTGAGGAGTTTCTCACGAAGACCTCGCCAATTAACTACTTAAGGCCTAACCTGCCGCCAATGCTTCTAATACATGGTACTAACGATGAATTAGTAAATATAAGGCAGGTGGAGGATTATTACGAGAGGGCTAAATCCCTTGGTAATGTGATTGAGCTCATAAGGGTTGAGGGCATGCCGCATACACCTAGGGGGGGTAAGGATATTAGGGTAATAGCTAAGGCCATTGAAAGCTTTGTGAGAAAATACTGTTTAAATGCATGATTTAAAGAGGGACAGGCCTAATCAGCTACGTAGGTTTCCAAGTGAGATTCCTCATCAATGTACGGTATCTTAACTAATTTGTGCCCCCCCTTATGAAGTGATAATAATGACTTATGAACCATTGTCTTGCAATCCGAGCACCAATAGAATTCATCCTCATCACTCTCCTCATTAAATTCTACGAAGAATGGGCATTGCCACTCAGTCATGACTAACCTCATGTAGTATGGGCTATCCTTATTCGTGCAAATACCAATATTGTCGCGTAACTCATGAAGTCTAAAGTACCTGCAATTAATACATTTAATCTCCATAATTTCACCCCCCCACTATTTTACTTATAACTAGAGTTAATAAATCTGTCGCAAAATGTAGAAGCGGTATTTCTCTATTCATGCCTATAGATAATAATGCTTAAATTCTTCATCATAATTCAAATGTAATATGAAGCTAACAATAATAAGTGGGAGGGAGGTCGATGAAGTGCTGGATAATGCAGTTGGTGTTGCAGGGTTAATAAATGCCATAGCCACAGCCTTTAGTGATTATAGTTCTGGTAGGGTGAGGATGCCTCAAAGAACGGTTATTTACCTTGATAATGATTGGTGGGGTGTTATGCCCTGCGGTGCACGCAATGCCGGTTTCTCCGTTAAGATAGTTAATGTCATTGAGGGTAATAAAACGCGTGGTTTGCCAACGACCCAGGGAATCGTCGTGCTTATGGATGATATTACGGGGCAGCCATTAGCGGTTATTAATGGTACAGCATTAACGGCGTGGAGAACCGCGGCCGCAACGGCCGTATCAATTAAGTATATGGCGCGAAATACGCACAACCTGGCAATAATAGGTGCTGGATTACAGGCCAGGTACCATTTAATGCTGCTATCTAGGCCTTCCCCATTAAGAGACTATACATATTCTCAAGAACGAGAGGGAGAGCTCTTGAATTAGCGGAGTTAGCCCAGGGTAGAGGCATTGACGCTGTAGTCGTCGATTCAGGCTATGATGCCGTTAAATATGCCGATATCGTGATAACGGCAACAACGAGTAGAGAGCCTGTCATTCGTGGATCATGGCTTCATGAAGGAATGCACATAGCGTCAATTGGCGCACCAGAGGTTAATGCAAGGGAGCTTGATGATGATACTATCCGTAAGGCATCGGTAATCGCCGTTGATTCACGTGTTGCTGTTATGAATGAGACTGGCGATGTAATAATTCCAATAAGGAGTGGATTAATACATGAAAATAATTTAATTGAGATAGGTGAGATAATAAGTGGTGTAAGACAGGGTAGGCTGGGGGGGGAGTGATGATATCACGTTATTTAAGTCGGTTGGTATTGCGGTTGAGGATCTCGCTGCGGCGACTTACATATATAACTTAGTGAAAAGTAAGGGTATGGGTGTCACTGTAGAGCTATAAGGTCTTAATTATATATAAATAATTTGATAAAACCATGCATTCATAGTGGAAAATGTTGGAGAAAAAGATTTATAAAGAGACTCTGTGACACTGATGTTGGTGGTTAACGTGGTGTCTCTCATAACAATTAAGGAGAAGAGTACCGAAGAGATCCTTGAGGATGTTGATATTAAGTACATCCTTAGGTGCATACTTAGGCTCTCACCAACCGAGGTTGAGATTTACTACCTGCTACAGAATAAGGCTAAGGAGCCACTGACCGTGGCTGAAATAGCGAAGGAAATGAATAAGTCAAGAAGTACCATTGAGAGATCTCTGGTCAAGCTTGTTCAGCTTGGTTTAATCGCCAGAAGACCAGTACTTGCCAAGAATGGAGGTTACACGTATGTTTACTACACAAAGCCAATAGACTATGTTAAGCAAAAACTACTGCAGTTAATAAATGCCTATTATGAGAAGTCAAAGCAATTAATTGAGAACTTAACATCAGCCGCATTAATAGAGTCATTAAACAGCATGGCTACTGAGGAAGAGCCAGACAACGGTTCCAATTAAATAATTAACAATAAATTAAAATGATTATTCCTTCCTCCCTAAACCCAAGTCGGTCGACAAATCGCTTAATCCCTCCTCAATCTCGTACATCACAAAATTCATGTCTAACGCCCTATCAACAATCATTATCAACGCTAACTTACCAATGGATTTTACAATCAACAAATCCTGCCCAAGGGATATGACTAATTCAGATAGGTTTGCCTCATTCAGTGCCTTCCTTAGGTTTAATTCGAGGTTCTTTATTGATGATACTATTAATGCGCCTAACCACTTTGGATTAATGTCAACATTGTTTCTCATACCCGACGCTATTGTGAATCCATCCATGGTAACTAAGGCAACGAACTTTATTAAGTCGCTTGATTCTAAAATCTCATTTAGCTTTTGCTGTACCCGCTCAGTTAATGTTCTTCTTGATGGTACACTGCTTGTTGATGATAGCACATTTTCTATTCTAAATATACCTTTTAAATCTTTTATTCATAATACAGAGGTTCAGTTATTTAGAAATGACAATGAAGGCAAAAACATTAATCCTACTGCCCCCCTGACCTCCACTAACTCCTTGTTCACCCTCATTAACCTGAGTGTTTTGTTCGCCCTGGGTTTTCATCCATTGTTCAACGATATCATAACCATAAATTGCCTTAAACATCTCACGTCCTAGCCTTGTCATTTTTAAGGGGTCCATGGTGGGTCAAATACAACATCAATTTCAATATCCTTCGCATCTGGTATTGCTTGTTGAATCGCTGCGCCAACTTGATAACCAAGATTCTCGGATAGTGGACAGCCCACTGCTGTTAGTGTCATCTTTACATGAACGACTTTATCATTATCCATCGTTACTTCATAAATAAGCCCTAAATCATACACATTTATTGGTATCTCCGGGTCATATACATTGCGCAAAATCTCTATTAACTCCTTAACCTTATCGCTGGGCAAATTCGTTTTGAATATTGGTTCCTCAACCTCTTCATTATCTGCAGTGCCTGTAGCTTCTTCATTAGACACTGCCATTAATGATCACCAACAGTGTCACGGAGACTTATTTATAAACCTATCTAGCTTATTGGCGATAATTATTCGTAAAGCAGCCATAAACTACGTAGATGGATTTATAAATGTTATAATGTGGACAAACCTGATGCTTAAAGTACGTAAGGTAGATCCTCTAAATCCTGACAGTTCCATAATTAGGGAGGCAAGTGATTATATAAGACGTGGCTACCTGGTGGCCTTCCCTACGGAAACCGTTTATGGACTTGGCGCAGACACATTTAATGGTAAGGCTTGTTTAATGGTCTTTAAGGCCAAGGGCAGGCCGCCGGATAACCCACTTATTGTTCATATAGCTGATATTAACGAACTTTACAAGGTCGCTATTGATATACCGGAAATCGTATTACCAGTTGTTAAGAGGGCTTGGCCTGGTCCTCTAACATTAATTCTGCCTAAATCACCCGATGTACCTAAGGAGGTCACTGGTGGTCGTAATACGGTGGCCGTAAGATCACCTGCACACCCTGTGGCGCTTGCATTAATTAAGTCCTCGGGAACGCCCATAGCCGCGCCAAGCGCCAATAAGTCAGGTAGGCCAAGCCCAACATTGGCTGAGCATATAATTGAGGACTATGCTAATGATGATGTTGAGATGATACTGCTCGATGCAGGTCCTACGTTTTTCGGAGTTGAATCCACAATAGTGGATGTGACCAGGAACCCACCCGTACTACTAAGGCCTGGTCCCTTCACAATTGATGAATTGAGGTCGCTATTCGGCACTGAAATAATAGTCCCCCCCGAATTTGCGAGGGGTTTGGGAGAGGCTGATGCCGCGTTGGCGCCTGGCATGAAGTATAGGCATTATGCGCCACGTACGAGATTAGTGGTTGTTGAATGTGAAGATTATGGTTCACTAGTTAAGTTATTGCGTGACGTGGCCATGGATTACTTAGATAAGAAACTGAAAGTAGCATTACTAATTACTAAAGAGACGGCTAATGAACTGATGAAGTATCCTGAAATTAATGAATTACCGGTAATAATCCTAGGCTATAGGAGCAACCCATACACAATAGCTGCAGCGCTCTTCGATTCATTAAGGAACCTTGATAAATTAAATGTTGACTTAGGCATAGCGAGGGTATTGAGGAGAGGGGCATTGGATTAGCCGTAATGAATAGGTTGAGGAAGGCATCTGGCTTTTCCATAGTTAAATGTAAAATGTAGGTAATAGGTGATTCAGTAACGTTTTATCATAAATTGAAATCATGAATTAAGTAATGTATATTATTGATGATACATTGTGGATGGATTAAAGTTAAAAACGCGTCATTGATGCCAGTAATGGGTGAATTAGATGATCACAATAATAGGTAGTGGCCGTGTAGGTGCAACCACAGCCGCCTTCCTAATGTTCTTTGAAGTGGATAATGAAATAGTCCTTATAGATATAATAAAGAACCTACCGCAGGGCGAAGCCCTCGATTTGAATCACGCAGCTGCGATACTGGGTAAGTCCGTTAGGTACAGGGGGGGTAGTAATGACTATAAGGATATGGAGGGTAGTGACATAGTAATAGTTACCGCAGGTCTCGCCAGAAAACCTGGAATGACCAGGGAGGAATTAGCTGGCAAGAATGCTGAGATCGTTGCATCAATAGCTGAGCAGATCAAGAAGTATGCGCCGAATTCTATCGTGATAATCACAACAAATCCGCTTGATGCTATGGTTTACGTACTTTATAAGAAGTTAGGCTTTCCGAGGAATAGAGTCATTGGATTTAGCGGCGTCTTAGACTCAAATAGAATGGCTTACTACGCATCCTTACTCATTGGCATAGCGCCTGAATCAATAATACCCGTTGTTCTTGGGCAGCACGGCGAAAACATGTATCCAGTGCCGGAGGCATCCTTCGTATATGGTAAACCACTCACTGAGTTTATAACTAAGGAGCAGTATGACGAGATTGTTAAGAAGACAATTCAGGCAGGTGCAGATATAACAAATCTAAGGGGGGGCTTTAGTAGTAATTGGGGGGGTCCCGCGGCTGGACTCGCCATGATGGTTGACTCAATAAAGAAGGATAGAAAGAGGATATTCGAAGCATCAGTATACTTAGATGGTGAGTATGGAGTAAGGGACGTATTTGCCGAGGTTCCCGTTGTGCTGGGTAAGAATGGTGTTGAGAAAATAATTGAACTTAACCTAAATGATGAACAGAGAAAGAAGTTCCTAGCTAGTGTTGAGGCTATTAGGAAGAACCTAACCCAGGTACCTCCACAGTTCTTATCATAAGAGAGGTAATTAAATAAAAATCATGTAAAATTGCTTACATATTTTCTAATGATATCCTGCAATAAATTAATAATATTTGATAGTATTTCATCATGATTTAGAATATATTTAGTAATGGCCTTTATGGTAATCATAAAATCATTAATGTAATTACTCATGAATTCTGGGTCATTAATTAATGCAATCCCATCTCGCACATTCTTAATGAACTCATTGATTAAAGATATGCTATGCTCATCAAGGCATTTCATCAACCCTGACATATTATTTAATATTCTATTTTCCTTATCCAAGTGATCCCTCAGAGCGTTTAGTAGTTGATCGCGAACTTCCTCGGTATTTCTAGACCTAATTAATAATAGAATTATCATGTAATGCTCTATAACAGCTACGGAATAAAAAGTCATTAAAGCGTTCAATAAGTCTTCGATACATCCCTGATCATTCATTATTAAATATCACTGAGCTGTAATTTTTAATATCACTTCTTCGCGGTCTTTTTAACCTCTCCAATGACTTCTCCATACATGCTTACTGAAAATTGCTTACCGCACTTAGGGCAAGTTATTGATATGCCCATGTTGTACCAGGACTCTCCCATCTCAATCTCAAAGACATGGCCGCAGTATGGGCACTTAGCTCTAATCTTCAATAATCTCTCTGGTACACCGCCTGAGTATTCCCAATCCTCAGGGAACTGCCACTCTTCTCCTTCGCTGCTCATCGAGGGATTGGGCGCTACTTAGTGAATTAAAAACATTTCTATTTACGGATTACGAATTTCGCATTTCCATAAGTTATTTCTCATTACGTGCGAATTTACAATTCAGTTTCAGGCACAATCTAAAATTAGTGTTTTAAATTTTTATAGACCTAGAGACATTGATAATGAGGGTTTGTTCATTATTCTCGGGTGGTAAGGACTCGACCTATGCCCTACATTGGGCCGTACTTAAGGGTTTTGACGTCACTTGCTACTCACGTTAATGCCCCCCCACCGCACTGACTCATGGATGTTTCATTATCCAAATATTGAGTGGACAAGGTATCAAGCAGAGGCGTTGGGCATCCCCCCCAGGTTATTTATGAGACCAGTGGTGTTAAGGATCTTGAGCTTGAGGACCTAAGGATAGCTTTTAACGAAGTAAGAGTAAGTACGGTATCATTGGCATAGTGACTGGGGCTTTGTTATCTGATTATCAAAGGATGATGATAAACATCACGGCCCATGATGTGGGTTTAAGGGTTTACTCACCGTTATGGAGGAAGAACCAAGTCACTTACTTAAGGGATTTGTATCGTCAGGGATTTAGGTTCGTACTAACATCGATAAGTACCATGTATAAGCCCTAGATTATTAGGTAAGGTGTTATCGCTTAATGACATTGAGGAACTAATAAACTCGGCATTGAAGTACGGCTTTAACCCAGCATTAGAAGGTGGTGAGGGGGGGGAGACGTTTGTCGTCGATGCGCCACTATTTAGGTATAGGGTTGTCATTGATGATGGTGAAGTTAGGAAATTGGGTCAATATTCGTGGATTTACATAATTAAGTCCGTGCACTTAGAACCAAAGGTTTTAGATAATAATAAGTTGTAATAATTGAGTCACGCATGAATTATTTACTTAAGAACTGCGACTTTGTATTAACGTGGATTGATAATGAGCTTAAAGTACTTAGGAACGTGGATATAACAATCAGTGATGGGTTAATAATGAATGTAGGTACCATAACCGAGGGCGGATTCGAGAAGGTTAATTGTTCAGGTCATGCTGTAATTCCAGGGCTTGTTAATGCGCATACTCACACACCGATGTCTCTATTGAGGGGTTTCTATGATGACGCCGAATTAATGACATGGCTTAGTAAGATGTGGAGTGTGGAGCGTGAATTGACGAGAGACATAATAGCCCTCGGCAGTGAGTTATCTATTATTGAGATGTTGATGAGCGGTACAACGGCATTCATAGACATGTATCATTACCCAGACGTGACCGCCGATGTAGCGTTAAAGTACGGGTTGAGAGCCGCCTTGGGCCCTACGTTCATAGACACATTAAGGAAGCCTTCATGCGTTGAGAATGAATTAAGAAATTTCGTGGATAAGTATGGTGATTCATCGTTAATAAGGCCGGTAATAAATGTCCATAGTATCTACGCTGTGGGTAGGGATACGTTGCTGAGGATTAAAGATCTAAGTGATGGACTTAACCTGCCAATTCAAATTCATGTGTCTGAAACGAGGGATGAGGTTTATGAGTCGAAGAAGAAGTATGGCGTGTTTCCTGTGGAATACCTAAACTCGCTAGGCTTAATCTCCAGCAAGACTCAACTCGTTCATCTAGGCTGGGTCACTAATTGGGAGTTGAATGTTATAGCCAGGGCTAATGCCCGTGTAACCCACGCACCATCATCAAATATGAAACTAGCCACTGCCGGTCACTTCCCAATGAGGGAGTTAATGG
Source organism: Vulcanisaeta distributa JCM 11217 (assembly GCF_001316005.1). GTDB lineage: Archaea > Thermoproteota > Thermoprotei > Thermoproteales > Thermocladiaceae > Vulcanisaeta > Vulcanisaeta distributa_B. The sequence goes on along the minus strand of NZ_BBBJ01000004.1, from coordinate 29,052 downwards.
ACATGGGTGTTGTGGTGACGTTGGGCACTGATGGACCAGCCAGTAATAATTCCCTTGATATGTTTAGGGAGATGAAGATGGCAGTACTTCTTCAGAGACACTCATATTGGGATGTAAGTATTAAGGCTCTTCATGCATTTAAGGCAGCGACGCTTAATGGTTACAGATTACTAGGTCTTAATGGCGGCTGCATAAACAGTGGTTGCGTAGCAGATCTGGTGTTACTTGACCTAGGTAGCCCAAGGCTTCAACCTGCTAGGTCTGACAATATCCTATCAAATATTGTCTATTCGGCTGATGGCTCGGACGTGGATATGGTGATTGTTAATGGTAAGGTGATTTATGATAGGTCCAGGGATTACCAAGTGCTTAAGGAACGGGCAAGGAAAATCGGTGAGAGACTTAATGACTTCATAAGCAAGTTCCTATAGGGTGGCACCTACTTAGGGGAATGGGTCGTCGGGGAAATGCGCCACTACTACTTTGTCCATGCCCTCCCTACTCCATGCCCTCCCCCCCATAACCTCCGTATTAAATGCCGATGCCACATTACCTGAACCATCAATCGCTATCAACCCAATATTACCTGGACCAAATAGGCTTGTCACGTAATTAACGACCTGCCTAACAGCATCGTTAATCCCAACACCACCTTTAATTAGCATGGCAACTCTAAATGAGGCCATGGCCCTAATGATGAATTCCCCAATGCCCGTGGCAGATACCGCGCATACACCATTCTCGGCCCAGTAACCAGCACCAGGTATTGGTGAATCGCCAACCCTACCGGGCCATTTAAGTATCGTCCCACCCGTCGATGTTGCCGCGGCTAAGTTGCCATCCCTATCAAGCGCCACTGCACCTACCGTGCCCAACAAGCCTAGTTTCCTGGCGAGATCCGTGTTTTTCTCGTACCGTGAACGCAAGTTCCTAATAAGGGACTTATACCTATTAATTTTAGTTTCATTTATTAATTCCGTAGATGGTACCCAAAGACCGAATTGCTTAGCAAGTTCCTCAGCTCCGTCTCCGGTTATTAATACGTGATCCGTCTTCTCCATAACAAGCCTGGCAAGCCTTATCGTATTCACTACATGCTTAACAGACGCCACAGCCCCAACACTTAGGTCCTTACCCCCCCACATGACGCCAGCATCCTGCTCAACCTCACCATATAAATTCAGTACCGACCCCTTACCGGCATCGTATGAACCATCAATCTCCATAGCCGTGACTGCCTCAACAACCATGTCCAGCGCATTACCCCCTCTTAGCAGCCTCAAGACCTGCATTTACGGCATTTACTAAGCCACTCAAGTATCTTCGCCTGTGCTCTTCATTAATGAAGTATCCTAGCTACCAGCGCCTCCGTGAACCGCGATCGTGGCCCTTACGCTCATTAAAATTAGGGTGGTTAGCCTTCCCTTATATTATTTATCATTAGCTATTGTATATTAATGAGTATTACATGGGTAATTCACTAATTTAGGGGCATAAACTGATTTTTAGCCGAGGGCAATATCCATTTAGTATATGTCGAGTAAATTGACGAGGACTGAGGAGTTGGCTGCTAAGCTTTACTTTAATGAGGGACTGAAACCTAAAGAAATAGCTCAGAAACTAGGTATATCCGTGAACACCGTATATAAGGCAATATCCAAGTATAGAGCCTTTGCCAAAAATTCCGACCAGGCACCAAACCAGTTAAGTGATGGTAAGCAACTAAATGGGGGGTAGATGCCCAGGTAAGTGGTAATTCATACTTATTGGGTAATTATGGAAATGTCTTTAACGTAAGTCTATCCATCGTTACGGGAATACCAGATTCTCAGTTAAGGAATAATAATGATTATGTATATGAGGGTGCCTATCAGGGTGAATTAATAAAGGAGTTGAAATCCCTCAGAGAATTAATTGGCAAACTCATTGAGAAGGTTGAGGAGCTTGAGAAAAGAAGTAAGGATGGATGCATCCCCCCCAGTTCAGTGAGGGGGGCAAGTTAACATTATTAGTAATGAGCGGTCTAGTGATGATTCATTACCTGAGTTTATACGAGATAATCCATGGATTGACGTTATTAAGTCAATTCATGCCAATGCATAGTTTCCATAAGTTTCTCCTGAGTTTCACATTGTTTCTCTCTTTCAATTATTAAGAAAGAAACGGTTTATAAAGTATCCCGTAGTTTTTCACTATGTGAAACAGAACGTAGTAACAAACATTCTTTACGCATCAGCGGATACTGCCATAGCCGTACTACTTTACATAGTCTTTCCAATAATACCACTGTACGTTTTCATAACGTTGTTAGCCCTAGTCATGGCATCATCAGCCTCAGGAAGTATGGCTTAACGGCGGCTATCTTAATAACATACGTGGTTTTAACGTTTATAACAGCCCTAGGCCATGCATCATTACTAATAATGCCATTGCTCTTAATCACCTACTTAATAACCGAGGCCGGTATTATTAATGATATAGCCATAGCATCATGGGCCTTACTGTTCACGCCTCTATACTGGTTATCGATACCACTTTCAATAGCACCATCTATAAAGGGATATAGCACCAGGTCAGCAATTATTTTCGCACTACTCACATTACTTTATGTAATTGGCATCGCGTATCAAGCATTACGTGGGTGCCAATAACGATCATTCACGCAGCAAATCTAGACCTAATGCATGGAATGGAGTCTCTAATATTTGATGGTCAAGGTAACCTACTTACTATATATAATGAATTAAGTAATGCAGCTCTATACTTCATCTTCGTAGTAATTATGGTAGTACCACCCTTAATAAGCAGGTATTTACCGAGGCTCACCATGATTTGGCCTTTGAGTACAGACACATCACAGATAATAATGAATTTAGTACCGCAATTAGCGACTGTATCCATTCTTTACATACCGTTAATTATCAACGCATGGAATTACTACGTAACCCCATTACTCATCGTTGGTGCGCTCATTACGGGGCTTGGCACCTACGCACTTGACGTTACGCAGGCCAAGCTTAAGACCAGGCTCAGCTAATACGTATAAGGAGTAAGTCGCCAATTGTAATACCAATAATTGATCCATTAATGATCACCGAATATGGTTATTGGGCTAAGAAATTACCTAAGGAGGACCTGGACCTCACGAATACCGTAGTGAATACCCTATCCAAGACTGGCGTTGCCGCATTATATGCCTCATTACCTCAGGATAAGGCCGAGATAATAGCTAAGGTGTTGTTCGGGTTAACCAGGGCTAAGGGATTTATAATTAAGGGCGATATTGATGAGTTGGCAAGTGACGTTAATTGGTTTATTAGAACCCATGAGAAGGCACTACTCGTACTGATTCCCAATGAGATCAATAAGGGCATTTTGTCCAGGTTAATTGATTATAATAAACGCACCAAGTTATACACCCTAATAATAAATGGTAATAATAACGTTATAAGTAGATTGAAGAAGTACGGCATTGAAATTATAAGTTATGGCGTGACGAAAGATATTGAGGGTAAACAGGAAGAGACAAAGTATGTTGAGAAGATACAGCCAATGCAGGGTAATGCGATTGAGGAGATCAATAACGCTAACATCCCCCCCAATAATAACTTAGTCCCAATTAATGAAGTAATTAATCAAGCAGGTACGAATGCATTAACAAGTACGGAAATCGCAACAACCCCTGCTAAGGTGGTTAATGAGGAAGGTGTGGATAAGAATAATGGGGGGGCATTAAATAATTTATCGGAGGGAAGTGCCACGAAGGAGGAAAAGACCTTAGAGGTTCCTAAGCCTTCAATACGTAGGGAGAGAAGAAGTGATACTATGAAGGAGAGACCTAAGGTAAGGAGTAAGGTCGTTAATACCAATGTGATGATTGGGATAGACCCCATCGATTTAATAAGCATGAACACAAGGTCTAAGCTCATTGATTATGTTGACTCATCCATTAGGCTAAGGGACATGATGAGTAACCTAGGGCTTAAGTACATAGTATCAATATTAGTGATAGGCCCATCTAAGTCGGGAAAGACGGCGTTGATAAACTACGTCGCTAAGCACCTCGGTGTGGCGATTATTGATTATAAAGATCCAAGCATTTCCATAATCGATAATGCGGTAATCCATGTACCAACCTTGAAATGGCCATCAATGAAGATTTAAATCACATACTCAAGCTCCTGAGCATTGCCAGGGCTAAGCACCTCGTCGTAATATTTGAGAGCAGTAATCCATGGTCCATAGACCCAGAATTTATTAGGAAAAACGTTGATGCCGTAATACCCATATCACCCATTCATGATGAATACATTGATGAGGTTATTGAGGACAAGCTTAGGGTTAGTGATAAGGATCGTGAGGTGATTAAGGGAATAATTAAGTCATGCCCAGCCATTGAGGCTATTGAGAAGATAAAGCTATACTTATCCTCTAGGGATGGCGCGAGCATAATATGTGAGGACATGTTTAAGAAGTACCAGGACTTTGCCCAATCATTTAGTGTTTAAATAATTGCGATTACTGGTTGCTGCGTAATGAGGATTAGGATTGCAACGAGAGGTAGCAAGTTATCGCTGATACAGACGGAGATTGTAATGAATATGATTAGGAGTGTTGAGCCCAACGTGCAGTTTGACGTAATTATCGTAAGAACAACTGGCGATATTGTCCAGGATAAGCCTCTATACGCCATTGGGGTTAAGGGAATTTTTGAGAAGGAGGTTAACCTGGCGTTGCTGAGGAACGAGGCTGACATAGCCGTGCATAGTCTTAAGGATTTACCTAGTGAGATCAGCCCAGGCCTTGTGGTGGCTGGGTTCTCACCCAGGGATCCTCCATTTGACATCTTGGTTGTTAGGGATGATTACCCAAGCGACTTAATGTCGCTGCCCAGTGGTGCTAGGGTTGGCACATCAAGCGTTAGGCGTAGGGCATTCCTCCTTAATGTCAGGAGGGATATTTCAATAAACGTAATTAGGGGGGGTAACGTTGACACACGAATAAATAAGTTGATTAGAGGGGGGGATTATGACGCCATTGTAATTGCAGAGGCGGGCCTCGTGAGGTTGATGAGTGATGTGAAATCACTCAATATTAAATATACTCGTATACCTCCTGATGTGTTACCGCCAGCGCCTGGGCAAGGCATAATAGCAGTCGTTGCCCGCGAAAAGGACACGGATCTGGTAGATCTCTTAAATAGGGCTAGTGATCCCAGGACTAGGGCTGAGGCGCTGGCGGAAAGGGCGTTTTTAAGAACCGTCGGTGGTGGATGCCACGTACCCGTTGGCGGCATAGCCATTCATGAGGGGGATCGTGTGGAGTTCATTGCGGGTATGGCGGACTTAAATGGGGGGGAGAGGAAAGTCCTTGTTAGGCTAAGTGGTTCGCCATCAAATCCTGAGGAGCTTGGAGTAAATGCTGCACGTGAACTACTTAAGCGATGGAATGAGGAGTAAGGTCTTGAATTCTAATGCATTATTATGAATGTTTATATTAATGTTAATTACCTACTACTATGGCGAGACTTTACTTTGATGGAGATGCCGAGTTGATAAGAGGTAAGGTTATATCGATGATAGGGTTTGGTAATCAGGGAAGTGCGCAGGCATTGAATCTTAGGATGGTGGCTTCAACGTTATAGTAGGCAATATAGAGGATGAGTATGCAAGCAGGGCTAGGGGTCTGGGTTTCACCGTGTATTCGATACCAGAGGCTGTCAAGCGTGGTGATGTTGTGGTTATGGCAATCCCAGACGAGGTTCAGCCGGAGGTTTGGATGAGGGATATTGCACCTAACCTATCGCCAGGTAAAATAGTGGTCTTCCTAAGTGGTTATAATGTGTATTACGGCTTCATAAAGCCGCCTAAGGACATTGATACGGTGATGGTTGCCCCAAGGATGATTGGCGAGGGTGTTAGGGATAATTTCGTGAATGGTAGGGGGGGATTCCCCGTACTAATTGGTGTTGCGAATAATCACAGTGGTAAGGCATGGGACTACGCACTGGCGTACTCAAAGGCCATTGGCGCCATTGGGAGACCTGGAGGTGTGGCTGTTGAGTCTAGCTTTGAGGAGGAGACTATAACGGACCTATTCAGTGAGCATACGTGGGCTGGGGCATTCCTATTCCTGCTGGCTGAGGGTTATAATGTACTTATTGAGAATGGCGTGTCGCCTGAGGCGGCAATGCTTGAGCTTTGGGCCTCAGGTGAATTGATAGCCATTACTAAGGCGATTGTTGAGAAGGGATTATTCGCGCAGTTAAAGGGTCACTCCACCACTAGTCAGTATGGCCACTTAACCTGGGGGGGTCCTAGGTATGTGACTGATGAGGTCAAGAGACTAATGAGAGATGCAATTAAGCAGATTAAGGATGGCACATTCGCCAGGGAGTGGGCCCTGGAGAGAATGCTTGGCTACCCGGTCTTCAATAGACTTTGGGATGAGATTATGAGAAGTAGGGTTTGGCAGGATGAGGATAGGCTCTATAAAGCCTTGGGTAGGCGTAAGTAGGTTGGGTGGCATGCCATTAGGTGATTACGGGTAGTCTGAGGGCCATGGCTATTAAAGACGTGGTTACAGGTATTGCGAGGTTATCCTCCATCCCATAAGCCTCCGCCAATGCGGCGACCACGGTTACTGCCAGGGAACTAATTAATTGATTCGTGAATAGGAATAGAACTATGGCCAGCGATGCCATGCCTACCAACGTGCCCTCCATGGTGGCATTACTGAAGGGGGGGAGCCTAACCCTACCAAGGAGTACACCGCCAATTGCGCTCATAGTATCGTAGACTATTACCGATATTATTCCGTAAATAACGTAATTACCTGTCAACAATTGACTAATCAATACCCCCCCAATGGCACCCATTAAAATACCCAAATAACCACCCCTCCTTTCGTAATCCCTCTCGACACTCTCAAGTAATTCCTTAACGGTCTTCTCAAGCCTCATTAAACCATCATCTAAGGTATCTATTGGTATCGCTGAGCCTATTGGCGACTTAGTTATTTGTTGGAGTATTGATCTCCTAGCGCTTGTTAAAGCATCTAACAGGACTATGGTAATTATGGGTCTCTTAACCTGAATAATGTATATTACGGAGACCCCCCCAGGGTAATTAACGTGAAGTAAAGCGTTGTTGATATGCCATACGCGTTCAGATTAATTATGAATGGTATGATTAGGAATACGGAAAGCACGACGTGAATCAACTTCCTAAGTGCCATCGCCTTTAGCTGCTCTATCCTGCTCAAGGTCAACACCTACAATATAAACTGTTAATGGGCTCTCCCTCTTTAACCTATCTATGAGCCTTCTATCGAGTCAATGGCCGCCTTATTCGCCCTAATCATCAGTGTCGCATCATCTACATAATTACTCTTCCTGATAATTAACTTATTATTATTACCCAGGGTGAGCCTTGACGACCCCCATTCCAATTACGTAGTCAAAATAATCATCAGCGGCAAATATCACTATCACCAATGACCCATCCTTCCTAATGATCTCCTTAAGCTCAGGACTTATATCAGATAGCCCCCCCTTATCAGCCTTAATACCAACTATACAATCACCCCCCCTAGGTGTTAGGTAATCGTCTCTCGTAACCTCAATCGTCGTCCTATGCCTAGCCCTAACGTTAACGTGACCCCCCCCAAGCCCTTACCCTATCAATGACTACTCTGACCACGTAGATTTTATATTAATAAAGCTTAATTATCTTAATTTTAACGGTAATAATGATGGATATTGAGGAGAAATTATCATTGATAACCAGGTACCCAACCGAGGAGGTGCTCACGGTTGATGAGTTAAGGCAGTACCTGGAGACGGGGGGGGCCAAGCTGAAGCATTACATAGGCTTTGAGATAAGCGGTTACATACACATTGGCACAGGCATTGTAAGCCTATCAAAGGTTGTTGACCTGCAGAGGGCTGGTATTGAGGTTTCCATACTACTAGCCGATATTCACTCATGGCTCAATAACAAACTTGGTGGGGGGGACCTCGAATTAATTAGGAGGGTCGCGAATAGGTACTACGTCGAGACATTTAAGAAGGCAATCGAGGTTCTCGGCGGTGATCCTGACAATGTGAGGTTCTACATGGCGAGTGACTTGTATCATAATAATGATGAGTACTGGTACCTAATACTTGACCTAGCCAGGATGACCAACCTAGCCGATATTAGGCATAGCCTGACGATACTCGGTAGGAAAATGGGTGAGTCAATACCCATGTCATGGCTCGTTTACCCGTTGCTTCAGGTGGCTGATGTCTTCGTGATAGGTTCACACATTGCACATGGCGGTATTGACCAAAGGAAGGCCTACGTACTCGCCAGGGAGGTTGCTCTAAAGGTTAGGTTTTACCCATTAATGCTCAATAATGAGAAGGTGAAGCCAATAGCCCTATTCCACAGCCTAATACCTGCCCTAAACATCACGGGCAAGGAATCCAAGGAGGAGTTGAGTGAGATGAAGATGAGTAAGTCATTACCGGACACGGCAATATTCCTGCACGACAGTGCTGAGGCGATTCGCCAGAAGATACTCAAGGCGTATTGCCCACCCAGGGAGATTAAGATGAACCCGGTGATTGAGCTTGCGCATCTATTCTCATTTAGGGATCGTAGAGATAAGCCCTTCGTGATCGAGAGACCCCCCCAGCAATACGGTGGCGGAAGACTGGAGTTCTGGACGTTCGATGAATTAACTAAGGCATATACTGAGGGTAAGATACATCCGCTAGACCTTAAGAATGCAGTTGCTGAAGAGGTTGTTAAGTACCTTGAGCCAATAATTAAGTGGTTCCAGGAGGATCAGGGCGCCAAGTTAATAGAGGAGATGAGCAGTATAATGAAGATAACGAGATAATACTAATCCATCAATTCCCTAATTAATTTACCAATCATGCCTGGGTCAATCAATGATAATTCATCAATTACTGAAAATACAGCCCTAATAAATGACCAAGGCCTCCTCGATGCCGCCCTCAGTATTGCGTCAATATGGTTGTCGTAATCATCAACATCAACGCTAACCTTACTCATCAACTGAATTACCTCACCTAAGCTCTTGCTCATCATCATATGCAGGATATACGAAGCCGAACCCAGCGCCTTTACCTTCCCTCTAACGTATTTCCTAAACAATGTATCATAGATAGATAACGCATCACTTATTGAGAGACCCTCCTTTATAGCGCTACTTATACTCTCAGCAAGTAATCTCGCACTTAGCATACCCATTATGATGCCGCCTCCAGTCATTGGCTTAACGAAACCACCAGCATCACCTATAATTGCGATGTTACCTGCAACCACGTGACTCGGCGAACCACCTATTACTATTTTCCCTCCAAATGGCTTTAATTGCTCAGCCTTTATTATTTTTAGTAACTCCGTAAACTTAACCCATACATTCGCATCATCAGCTAATCCAACCCGGAATTCATGGAAGTCCTTTGGAACTATCCAGGCGAAGTAATGCTCACTAAGTTTCTGTCGAAGATAACCACGATCTCATCATCACTCCTAGGCATTAACTCGCTTACAGTGAATGACTTGGTATCGGTCTGCACACCGTAAACATGCACTGGGCTCCACGGAATAATATTCTTCGTTAGCGCCATGTTGGCTCCCTCAGCAATTATTGCGAGATTGAACGCTTCCTGCCGTGACCTAGTCCTAATTGATTCATTACTTAACTCCGTAACTCTCTCACCAAGCAATAGCGTGGCGCTGCCTAACTCATCAGCTAAGTAATGCTCAAGACCTGGTCTATCAAGCATTGCTATGGCCTTTCTCTTGAAATCAAAGGTTATGCTATTACCGCTCAGGTCTGTTATCCTTACATACCTATAGGTATTTATGATGGGGGGGTGATATACTAAGTGGTTTTAGGGAATCCAGGTTAACAAGCCCTGTGCAGTGGGGCGGTATTCCAAGCATTTTATCTTCTTCGAATATCGTTACGTTCATGACCTTGCTCAACTCACGGGCTAAGTAAAGTCCGCTGGGTCCAGCACCAATGATTACTGCATCGCTCTTGCTCATTCTTAATTGTCTGTGGAGGAATTAACAATTTAATATATGTTTTAGTCCTTATCTCTAAATGACGCTAAGCTACACTAAGGTTATTGCAGATCCAGCGCTTGGTTGGATTAGGCTAACTAGCGAGGAAGCCAGGTTTATTGATTCCTGCAGGTACATACAGAGGCTACGGTATATACACCAGCTTGGCTTAACATTCATGGTTTATCCATCAGCCCACCATAGTAGGTTTGAGCACTCACTTGGTGCTCTTCAAATAGTGACGTTAATGCTCGAAAGAATGCTTAAGTCTAATGAAGTCAGGGGGGGTCTTTACTCGATCTTGGAAAGTCCATGGGTCTCGACACTGAGGATGAAATAATAATGCACATGAGAATAGCGGCATTACTTCATGACCTGGGTCATCTACCCTTCTCGCACGTATTTGAGGGTGTCTTCGGTCAGGGTATTGATCCATTAATTACGAACTGCAGTAGGGGAGTTAATGAGGAGGTTTTGGGTAAGGTCTTTAAGGGTCCCTTTAAGGAGCATGAGTTAATAACGTATTTTATACTTACGAATAATGATGAATTTAAGGGTGTGCTTAAAGAATCAATGCCGAGTATTGATTTACGTGTAATAAAAGCGTTGCTGCACAGTGACATGGTAATTAAGATTTCAGAGTTACTGCCGCAATACATGGACGTAATTGGCTATGATGACGTAGCATTTCTTAAGTCACTTGGTGATGAGTTGAAGTCGCTCAATATTTTGAGGAACCTGATATCTGGGGACCTTGACGCTGATAGGGTGGAGTACGTGCTTAGGGATTCCTACCTAACGGGGGGCCAGCATTGGTTCCGTAATTAGCATTGGCGATATTGAGAGGATACTTGATAATATGAAGATTGTGAGGGGGCAATAGAGATTACGTGCTAGCATTTGATGAGAAGGCGAGGGCTAACCTGGAGGGATTCATAATCGCGCGCTTTAACATATACAAGCTCGTCTATCTGCATCATAAGGTCGTACTATTTAATACGTTAGCTAGGAACTTAATGAATGAATTGTTGAGGCATTATGATGAGCTTAATGATGATATTAAGGATTACCTGTGTCTATTATATCGCTTTTCAATTGGTTATTTAAAGGGCTACGACGTCATGTATATAATAGATGATTATTTACTATCAGTACTATTAAGGAATAGGCGTTATCTCATAGATAGGATACGCGGTATTTCCAAGTTCCTGGATCCCTTAATAACGAGGAGTACGACATTTAAGGCATTGTGGAAGAGGGACTTCGAATTCATAAATCTCGTTAATAAGCAGGGAGTTGAACTCACGCTGATAAATGACGTATTTCCATACTTACTCAGTAAGGGTGAGTCTAAGGATGAGGTTTTACGAGCATTCTATAACGAGTTGAAGAAGGAGCTCAGTGGGTCATCGATTACCTGCTTACGCAACCTAACTAATAATTACTCCATTGAGTCATCAGTAATAATAGGGTTCAGGACATTTGAACCTGAGACGAGACTCAATATAATTCATGGAGATTCCCTAGTTAGTATTAATGAATTATCACCACTCGCCATGTCCGTGTCAGATGCTTGGAAAAGGTCTCCGCACGTGTTTGCATTCGTGGATATTGAAGAGTTGAGCAATGCCTGTCCAGGCATTGACATTAATACTGCCCTGGATCACCTCAAGAGTTTAGTTGTGAAGGCTATGTATAATGCATTAAGAGGTTTCGGTGACATTATTAGTAAGTATTTCAATGGTTCTTAAGTAATGAAGTCCTTCATTACTTAATGTTACTCTACCATTACTGATGTTTATTACGTCAAGTAAATGAATGATATCGCCAGGACTAATTGAGTACCCCATACTATTCAGATGCTGCGTTATTTTTGAGATGAGACTGGGAAATTCATTAACGCTTACATCCCCCCAATCTATTGAGCTCCCTAACAACCACCAACTTAAGGATTAATGAGTCTGGAATTTTTCGTGAACTCATCAATACTATTTATGGTAACTCACTTATTAAGCTAATGAATAAAACATTACCTCCGTGTTAGTTGAAACTTTCGATTTTTATAATTTAAAATAAATCAACAGGATACCTACTTATTGCCCTTGAACCTGATTCTGTGACTAATATGGTATCCTCAATCCTAATGCCACCAACGCCCTTAATGTAAACGCCAGGCTCCACCGTTATTACCTCACTTGGTTGTAATTCCTCATCGCTTGAAGGACCTATTGTCGGTCTCTCATGAACCTCTATCCCAACACCATGCCCCCCCGTACTATGTATGTAGTATGAATCAAAACCGTACTCCGCAAGTACATCCCTCGCTATTGAATCAACATCCCTAGCCCTAACGCCAGGTCTAACGGAATTAGATGCCTTCCTAAAGGCTTCAAGCACTGCCAACGCGGCATCCCTTATTTTACCGCTTATTGGCCCCCCCACTGCGATGGTCCTCGTCATATCTGTGCAGTAAAGGTGGTATCGGGCACCAACGTCAACAGTCACAAGCTCACCCCTCCTTATTACCCTATCCGTAAATACATGGTGTGGATACGCTCCATTTGGTCCTGAAGCAACGATGGGTTTGAACGCCACATCCTCAGCGCCTCTACTAATCATTCCCTGATATAGCATTGCAGCTACATCCCTCTCCCTCCTACCCTCAAGACCGCTCTTCAGTACATCGTCTAGGGCCTCCTCGGTTATTCGCGTAGCCTCCTCAATCATTCTTACCTCATACTCATCCTTAATCTCTCTTAATCTCAATATTGACTCATTAATATTCACGGTTTTGACACCCACGGAGTTAAGCTCCTTAGCCACTGTTGAGTCTGGATTATCAATGCCAACGATATTATTAGGCTTAAGCCCAACCTCCCTAAGTAGGTAATCACCAAGGCTCTTGGACACGAATAAGCTTTCCCCCCCCGGCATTCTCTGTGGTACTTCGATTGTGGAGTACCCGATGAGTCTCGTATCATTACCAACAATCTCCTGAACTCTCTGTAGGTCAAGTCTTGGAACTATTAATGTAGTATCCATTGATCTATTAACGATAAACATTAATCCGCTATCAATGCCCGTGAAATACTCAAGATTTGCCTCATTGACTATTACGATTACGTCCAAGCTTAATTCATCAAAAAGACCTAACACCTTATTTGCTCGATCCCTAATTATACCCACGACATGATTAGAAGTTAATACATTTTTAAATAACTTCTCTCTATTCAACATTAATGATTAACTGGAGCGTTGAGTCAGAGGATGCTTTGATGACTACGTACGTGCATAGATACTCGGTACTCGGCAAGACCATCGAGACGAGAGTCGTATATGATAAGGCAATTAATAAGTATAAGCTGAGGTTCATATCGATAAGGCCTACAAATGAGATCGAAATATCCCTACTCACAATATTAACTCCTCATTTTAAATTCACGATTGACTATGTTCAAGACAGTAAGGTGGCGATGATATACCCAAGCCTGAGGCTGAGCTATATGATGATCTGCAGTCTGTGAGCACATACGTCGACTCATTAATAACACTAATAATTGAGTTATTGAGCTACTCAAGTAATCCATTATTAAGGACCGAAATTAATTATGAGCTTGCATCGAGGAATTGGATACTCGATTTAAGCGACACCTCAGCGAGTATGTTTAAGGTTTATGATACAAAGGTTGGTGTAATTAGGGTATCCGTGGAACTTGAGCATCGCCAATTAGAGCTGGGTAAGGTTAAGGTGGATGTGCTGGTCAGGGCTATAACGGCATTGAAGTGCGTAGTTGATTCCCTAGTGAGCAAGGGATTCAACGCGCAAATAGTCTATGATGACCTAGGCATAGCGCATCTAACGGCTGATTTTCCAAGCCTTGGGATATTAACGTTAATAGCCTCAAAGATCGATGATATGATTAGTGAGATAGAAAGTTCATGTTCATGAATGGCCGTGCATTCACAATCTATTTCTTTTACTTAATCATATGATTTATTTAAGGACCAGTGTAATTTATAAATAAGTATGGCATTTACTATGCCTTGTATGGTTTTGATGAGTACATACAATTATTATTTAGTGATTTCCGTGGCCTTTATTCAATTTGCAATATTATCATCATTCATTTACCAAGTATTTAGAGAATCGAGGAAACCGATAGATAAGGATGCGGATAATGCCAGGATTAATAAGTCGTCATCCGTTGTTAATCAATTGGAGTATGATACCGTGAGCAGGGGGGGTAGGGAGAACACAACAGATATTAATGAGTTAATTATGAATATAAATGAGGATGAGGTAAGGTCCTATCCTACCTATTAAATAGAGGTGGCGATGCATATCAGGCGGAGATTGCAAGGGAGTTGGGATTGCCCAAGAGTACTGTTTCCAGGATAATTAGGAGATTGCATGATAAGGGGTTGATAACCGTCAGGAGGGTTGGCAGATTTAGTTATGTTCAGGTTACGGATATCGATTACGTGAGTGACATAGTTAGTAGGTTAGGTCTTGATAAGTCGTGAGAATAACTTATCAGTAATCTCCTTTAAGGTATCATTATTGATGATGCCATAGGGTCCCTCACCCATGATCTTAGCAACCGCCACTGCATTTGAGAAAATGAATGACCACTCGAGATCCTCACCCCCCCTACTAAGCATGTATGTTAATGAGCAAGTCAATACATCACCAGCGCCTGTTGGATCCCTCACATTGACTATGCTGTCTGTAGAAACGCGGAGTTTATGACCTTTATATAGCAATAATGACCCATAAGCGCCCATGGTCAGCACCACGACCTTACCTGAATACTTATTGGCCAGGGCATTAAATTCACTTATTGACACATCATCAACACTGGCCTTAATCACGTCAGCGTATTCTATTATCTTCGTGAGATCCTCAATATTAATCCTAGTGCTTACATAATTATTCTCATCAAACACCCTAGTGAATCCCTGTAAATCAACACCCATGAATTCAACATTCTTCCTAACATACCATAAAGCATCCAGATTAACCTCCCTAGCTATTGGATTTACCGTAACCGTGTCAGGTAGATCATGAAGGTCATCAATTGAGAAGTCCCTGCACCTAGCCAATAACCTTAGCCTCCTCGTTGTATCGTAATACGTTATTTCATATGAAGTACTGCTACATTCGTTTAATACCCTAATCCTATCTGTGACTATGCCCCCCCTAACCCTATACTCAGTTATGTACTCATTGAAGTCATTACCAACCAATGTGATTGGTAACGGCTCAATACCCAATTGTTTTAGGTAAAATGAGCAGTAAGTCGGTGCACCACCCGGCGATTTTCTAACTATTGAACCCCCCCTCCTTATTATGTCGATGGCCGCGTGCCCTATTATCCCAAGCATTAAGCACCTTTATTAACAGTGGTTAATAAATTATTAGGGATAAAAACGTCAAGCAGCAATTTGATGGAGTGTCCAATCCTGCCAAGCTTAATATCATTTATGATGCTTGAGGACCTTATTAACGACATTATTACATTCGTGAAGTTATTAATGCCCTCAATAGTTGATACCAATGATAACCTAACCTCGTCGCCAGCGCTCTCCTTCACTATTATCAAGCCATCTTTGCCATAAATCCTAATCCTACCCCCCCTAACATACTCCCTATATCCAGGGAACTTAATACTGCTATTTACCATAAGCCTTAGGTAAGCCGTATATATCATAAAGCTGGACTTTATGTAATTCCTCAGTATGATGTCAACCACACTTAGTAATTCATTCACGGCATTACCATGAAAACTAACACCCCCCTAAGAAACTCCTCATTAACACGATACCTAACGTATGATGCCTTACCACCCCCCCTAATACTCAATTCATAAAGAGCCAATTCACCCCCCCTTAACAAGGCATAAACCTCAATACTTGATAAGTCGCCCCAAATGATGGGCCTAATTGGCTTACTTTCTATGTACGAGCCCTGGTATGGAATTACCATTACGTAATTACCAGCCTCATTGCATGACGTAATGAAATCAATGTAATTATCCCTATGCATAATACAAAGTAACTCATTATCCAGTCTAAGTGGTAGGATCGGGTGCCTTCTCATGATTAGGAATTTAGGTAGCACAATCATTAATTGCCACGATATTTAATAGCCTAAAACTCAAATTTCGAGGTATTACTAAAAACATTACTTAACCCTCCTAAGGAAGACAAGCGGTCCATACCTCTCAAGGACATCGGCAATCAGGCCTAGAGCACCCTCATCCCTACTTGAGAACCCTATCACCCTAACATCCTTATCACTAAGCCTAATGTAGTGATCAAGGTCGAACCTAATAATTACCTCCTTAGGTCCAAAGATTACCTTAAACTTAACCTTATTCTCGGCAAGCTTCTTAACGGCCTCCGCCGTTGTTGATATTTGCTTAGGCGTTGGCTTACCCCTTGGACTCCTCTTACGTAATTCACTAAGCTCCTTCTTTGTCTCCTCATCCTTTATCTTAACAATTCCCCCCCTAACCTCATCAATAATTATTGAGTCGCCTTGATAATCAATAACCTCAAAATTCTCAACATTATTGACAATGCTCAGTAATTCATTCAATGATACTTGCCTCGCCATATTTTTACGAAGTAAGGTGTTAGGATTTAAATGCATTACGTATTTATGAGGGATAAAAACCTCCTATACTTACTATCATGCGTAATTAAATGCCTAATCGCATCACTAAGACTGAAGAATAATGCCCCCCCGCACTCCTTACCATCTTTACCCCCCCTGTATTTGCACTTAATATGAGGTGCGTTGCCCTCGTACACGATTTCTAAAACGGGCTTTAACTCCGCGGGTATTTCGGGCATTTTCAATTCATTGCCCATTAATTAATTAGTGATCTCGGGAATATTTTAGTGCTTTGTTTGCCGTGTTGATTTATTGTTCATTAAACATTTATTAATTAGTTCACTTATTGATATGACGACCTAAATGATGACGCAAAGGGATGTTAGGGGTATATTATCATCAATACCGTATTATAGCCTAAACCCATATGTTAATAAGTGCCCAAGTTGTGGGTCTGTGATGGTCATTGATGGTGAGTGGGTCAGGGAGGATAGTAGGCATAGGGTTAAATTAATCGAGAGGTCATTAACATGCCCCCCCAACTGTAAGGTTAAGATAAGGCAGTACATATATCTGCAGTGATTAGGGTGCTCGATCCATGTACTCAGACGAGATACAAAGGCTGATTGACAGGTCGTCAATGTTTATGTTCATCTCGGTAATAGCCTCATTACTATCGGTAATCACGATATTCATAGCCGCCGACTTCCTATCGGATGAGTTACCCCCCCCATCAATAGCGGTGAAGTACTTCCAAGTGCTTACCTTCCCCCCCGGGTTAAACGCCATTACGGGACTTATAGCCGCGGCATCAATAATGGCTGTGGTTGGCGGCTTCATGATATACATGGCTAGGTCAAGCTAAATAGGAGGGAGTTCCTGGGGTTACCCTCGATAATCACGACGAGCCTAATCTTAATTCTAATCGCATTAATATCAGCAATTGGTGTATACGTCATTTATCAATACTACGTTGGTTTTTCCGGAATGATGGGCCCACTACTGCCTGGAACATTTTCGCTCATGCTATCAATAATACTCCTGGTAATCACGCTTGTACTTACATTTCTAGCTCTAATGATGACTAATGAGTTAAGGAGAAGGTACACACCACGTAGGGTAAGGAGGCGCCAACCCCCCCCACCCCCCCCACCGCCTCAGGTTGATTAAAATAAAAATTGGTAAAGCGTTATGTACATGTTTTTACGTTAAAAGATTTATAAATTAATTTAAATTGGGCACGGTGTATGCCTAATTCAGTCGTTATAATAGGTGATTCGCCAATACCGGACAGGCCAAGCAGGGACTTAATTATTTATGCAAGGGATGCTGGTTTGAATGCCATGTATATGCCCATTTCACGGATATCGGTTAAGGTTGATAAGGATGGCCCACTCACGGTTATTAGGGATAGGCCGTTTAAGGTTGATGGGGGGTCTTCCTTAGGAGTCTTGGGGGGGTCTTAATCGATGTTGAGACCTTCTTTAGGAGGGTAATAACCATGAGGTTAATTGAGGAGAGCGGTACCGTGGTTATTAACCCATTGGATGGCCTATTAAGGACTAGGAATAAGCTTGAGACAACGGTAATACTGAAGAGTAAGGGTTTGCCCGTGCCAGATACAATAGGTACTGAGGACATATTATATGCGTATGAAATGGCTAAGAGCATGAAGGATGTCGTGATCAAGCCATTGCAAGGTTCCAGGGGGGGTTATGGCGCGGTGAAGGTGGATGATGCCGACATAGCATTCCAAATAATGAGGACACTACTCACGTTTAAGAAGCCGATATACCTACAGAAGTACGTGGAGAAGCCTAACCGTGATATTAGGGTCATGGTGATCGATGGTGAGGTCTTCGGCTGCATGATTAGGGTTGCCCCCCCAGTTGGTCAGTGGAAGACTAATGTTGCCCAGGGAGCCGTTGGTAAACCCTGCACAAACATTGATAAGGCTGTCATGGAGTTAGCCGTGAAGTCTGTGGAGGCCCTCGACCTTATCTACGGTGGTGTTGATATTGGTGAGGGTAAGGATGGCTACGTAATCTTCGAAGTCAATGGCTCACCTGATTGGGCCGAGTTAACGGCGGTTACTGGTAGAAACCCCCGCCAAGGCCCTTGTTTTATCCATGATGAAGAGGTTAAAGGCATAATAACGTAAGGTTTATTTCCCTAAACCTGACCTAGTTAGGGTCTATGACGAGGTGGCTAATTAAGTGTGATAGGTGTGGCACTGAGACAGTATTTAATGCTGGGTATGACTTAACGAACTTAGGCAGCAAATTATACCTTTACTGCGAGAGGTGTAAGAGGAATACTGAGCATACGGTGCTTGGTTATTACGATGACGACACGAACGAATTCGTGCCATTCGAAAAGGCATTATCATTTAGGTATAAGTCGCTATGATGCTAATAGCACTCCTTCTCCAGTTCCATTCTTAGTGAGAGTAATTCGGATCTAACCTTCCTTAATTGATTGAGTAACTCCTCAAGCCCCCCCGTTAACTCATTCCTCTCATCATCCCCCCCTAAATCACCAACAACCTGCTTAATCATTAACTCACCCTTCCTCCTCTCCGCATCACTAATCTTCTTATCTATCTCAGATATCGTATCATTTATCGCACTAATCTTCTCATTACACTGCCTAATCCACTTAACCCTCTCCTTCTCAAGCCTATCCCTAATATCCCTATACAAGTCCTCCTTAATACCACCCTGAAGAAGTAGGTCGCTGAGTTTATTCAATTTATCCATGATATCCCTAAGCCTCTCCTTAATACTATCCACCTCATTCCTGTACATACTAACAAGACCAGAATACTCATCATTAAACCTCTGGAACACGACCTTATCCGCTGCAAACACGGCACCAACATCACCAACATTAAACTCCCTAGTACTTCCATCACTTAGTTTAACCGTTATTGAGATCGGCTTTAAATCACTCTTACTTAATTTTATGCTCATTACCGTACCGATCACCTTACCATCATTGGTAACCACAGGCTTACCAACGTATCCTCTAAACTTCTTCTCTGTCGACCTCACCGAACTAAAGAATTTAAATACCATCGTTAAGACGATCAAGCATCAATATAAATATGTATTATTTGATAAAACACGCGTATTCAACCAGGTAATACAATAAGCCTTGACATGGCGAAACCACTTAATAATCAATGGTAAACGTATACGTTATAAAAATAAACATAACATTAATCTTAAGTATAAATCCCTGTTTTTGTTTTTCATCTTTTTATCATTTTATTTTTATGGCTCTTTCTGAAGCGATATATTTATAAACCAGCGTTACAGAATAAATTAACGACCGGTATGGTCTCGCTTGAGGACTTGGCTAAGAGGGAGTATGAGGTGGAGGGTAGGAAGCTTAAGCCTACGAAGGTTTGGAAGGTTCAGCCTAAGGGTAGGAAGGGCTTCGTAATGGCGTTGTTCAAGACGCCCGATGGCAAGACAGTGAGAAAAGTAATAGCCAAAGTAGACGAACAAGGAAACATAATAACCTAACAAAAACAAACAAAAAACTCAAAATCAAAATTTAATAATTTCTTTATTTACTTTTATTTTCTGTAGTAATTAAGAACTTTCTTAATTGCTTTTGCAGTATCAATAGCATCCTCGGTAGTGTATAAGGGCCCAATTAGGATAGTCACCACACGCTCGGCGGCCCATTCTGCGTTAGGCAGTGGTTTGTATGTGATCTTCCTTCCGTAGTATGGGCATGTCCATGGGCAACCCCCCTGCCATGACCCATCATGTTGGTTATTATTGGTTCCTTATGGAGAGGTATTGGGTAGGCCACGGTGGCTGCTTCAATGCCTTCAGCCCTTAATGAATCAACCACCCTATCTCTGCCAACCCTAAGTCTTTCCAGGTTTAGGAGTACCTGGAATAGATGCCATGCATGCCTAATGTATGGCTTTGGACGTGGGAATTGAATAAGGTCACCCTCAATATCCTGCAACTCCTCCATGAGCACCTTGCAAATGCCTCCTTACGCCTGATTATCTCCTCAATCCTCCTTAATTGTGAATAGCCAAGTGCAGCCTGAAACTCGGTCATCCTGTAATTATAACCCAACAGCTCATAGTAATACTTCCCGGTCTCGCCATGACTCCTCAATAACCTAGCCCTATTGGCAATCTCATCGTCACTCGTAACCACCGCGCCACCCTCGCCCGTGGTTATCGTCTTCGTCGGGTAAAAGCTTAGTGTACCGACGTGACCTATCGAACCAGCCATCCTCCCCCCCTATAGATCGCCCCCCCCAGGGCTTGTGCAGTATCCTCAATTACGTATAACCCCCCCCTCTCGTTGGCGATCTTCATTATTTCATCCATCTCTGCGGGATAGCCTGCCAGGTGAACAACGATTATTGCCTTAGTCCTATCGGTAATCGCGCCCTCTATGGACGCTGGGTCTATGTTCAGGGTCTCCCTATCAATATCGGCAAATATTGGTATTGCATTTGCGTGGAGTATTGTCGTTGCTGATGCGGCGAATGTGAAGGGTGTTGTAATGACCTCATCACCCGGTCCAACACCAACGGCCTTAAGTGCCACGTGGAGTGCAGTCGTACCGTTGGAAACAGTCACTGCATGCTTAGTACCAAGGTATTTACTCAATTCCTGCTCAAGTAGTGTATTCCACCTACCGCCAATGGCTGATAACTGGCCTGACCTAAGAACCTCAGCTACGAGATTAATATCCTCATCGGTTATCCAAGGCCTAAAACGAAGAGGTGAGGATCTAGTTGGTTTTCCACCTTCAATTGCAGGTAACTCGCTCATTCAGTGAATCAAAGCCAAGGCCAATTATAAGTATTTACTATCTATGGATCCTAACCTTAACCCTATATAATCGTGTTAGCGCCTTCTCAAGCGCCTTGGTTTCCTCAGGGAAGTTCTCAAGACCAAGGCTCTCGCCAGAACCTAAAGCATCATTAACCCACTTGCACTCCTTCGATATCAGCACCTCGCCAGTATTCGGATTATACAGTAGTGGGTACATCTTGCAGGCAAGAGGCTTCATTGGGTGTATCGTGCATGCCCTACCCTCCCTATCATAAAATGGACAATAACCCCCCCTTATCAACCACCTATACACCCTAACACCATTGATGTTTAATTCACGGTACTTAATATCAAAGCCCCCCCTAGCCCTAGCCAAGGCCCTTATTCTAACGAGTTCATCCTCAAACAGTATAGGGCCCCCCCTTTCCTCATTATCAAAGTAGCAGCACTCATCACACCGCAGGCACTGAAACAGCCTCATCCTACCCACTTGGGTTAAGTACATTGTTAATAAGGAGTTCCCTCAGATTCTCAATATCCTCAGGCTTTGGCTTTTTAATAATGTCGAGATCGGTTATTAAGTAATCGACTAAATCAAGGGGGGGCACCTTATCAAATAATGGGACTTTCACGTTAAAATCATTAATGCTGAAATCCACCATGTAAACTTCATCAACGCCTCCACTTATGGCCTTGTAAGACTCGGCGATTACGATAGTTCTCGCATTAAACCTATGTGCAACGATGAATAGGGTCTCAGTACCCACCTTATTGAGGAAGTAACCATCACTATATAGTCCATCCGCCCCCCCAGAGATTACGTAATTCACCTCTCTCATAAAATACGCAATCGCAGAGTCCGGTATTGGAATAACATTACCCACATGATTCGAATAATCCTTATTGCTTGGGAAACCTCATTACCTGGTCTTGACTCCATGACGTATAGAGCATCGAGGCACTTACCCCCCCACCTTGAAAGGGCTGTTTTAACTGCTGAACTGTAACTAATGGTTATTGCCTTCGACCCACACATAACAGGAAATCTATCCAATTGAGTAACTAATCGCTTAAATGCCGTGTCATACCAATCCCTTAACCTACCAATGACACCACCGAGGTCTAAACCAACACCCAACGAATGCTCGATTATGTCGGCTAAGTTACTAATTGACGCCATGCCAGGTCTAACGCTCCTTAATTCATTAAGCAACGCCCTAATGTCGCTGGGGCTGAGTCCCTGCTCAACCGCAACCTTAATCATCTCGATACTCCTTAGGAAGTACCAGGAAGCGCCATGAACCCTATCCTCCCTCAACTCCCTCAATATCTCATCAACGCTCATGCCAATTAATTAACAGCAATGGGCGCAATTAAAAGCTATGTCTGTTCATGAATCTTTGAATGAAGATATAAAATAATTACTAAACAAATTACTTAATAATCCACTAATTACTGGGTTTCAATGCTATATATAGAAACCCCGGAGTGCATACTCTGTGCCTTAGAGTCCAGGATGCAGGAAATAAGGAAGTTTGGGGGGGTTGATGATGTTCATACCTACGCACGCATAACTATGCACATATCAAACCTGGTACCGAGAGGTAGAACTCCGCTTTTCATAGAGTCCTTCGACTTAATAACGAGGATTTTAAATAATGAGGACCCACACGCAGATGAGAAGAGGGAACTTGAGGATACAGCATCACTGGTCATAAGTAGGTTGATTAACGATGCGGGTAATGACATAGCCAGGTACCTTGAAATAGCGGCTGCGGCTAACTCCGTCGATGTACCAATGAGGGATTATCAATTTGACATTAATGACTTCGTAAATAAGCTTCTCGAGGAGGCGGTCTGGCTTAATACGTCAAGGGAGGAATTGACGAAGTTATTAGGTAGTATTGGGGATGTTGGTTATGTAGTTGATAATTCCGGAGAATTTCAGGTAGATGCGTTGTTAATTAGGAAGTTAATTGACATGGGTCTTCGGGTCACGGTATATGCCAGGGGCATGCCCTACGAGGTTGACGTAACGGCTGATTACGTGAGTAAGGTGTTAGGTGATAAGGTGAGGGTCGTGTCCACGGGTAATAGGTACCCAGCATTTTACAATAAAGGTTTATGGCGTGATTTAGGCAATCATGAATTAATAATTTCTAAAGGTGTTGGTAATTTTGAAGCCTACCTGGAGAGTGGGTTGAGATTGAGGGTTTTATTCCTATTTAGGGCTAAGTGCGGGCCGATGATTAGGTTATTACGGGTTCCTAAAAATAGCCCGGTTGTATACTTGAGGAGGGATAAATAGGTTATCCGAAGTTAATATATAACTATAGATAATCTATCGTATCTTATTTATTTATAGATTATTCTTTTATAATAATAATTTTTAGGAATGTAATCATTATTATTAACATTAAAATCTTTATAATTGTTAATTATTTAGAATTAATGGGTCGTAAAATTACGGTTGAATTAAGCATTAGGAAAGGCTTATATAAAGGATTTCCTCGATAACCCCGTGAAGTTCGCACTTAAGTGTTCTCCAGGTCAGAAGATTGAGAGACGTAGTGAGAAGGTCGCTATTATTGGTGCTGGGCCAGCTGGTCTTGGTGCCGCCGGTTACTTAATATGCAGGGGGGGTTTTCAGGTTGATGTTTATGACAAGTTGCCGGAGCCTGGTGGATTGATGATATTTGGAATACCTGAGTATAGGGTTCCTAAGAAGAATGTTAGGGCTGGTGTTAAGGAGCTGATTGAGTTAGGCGTGAACTTCATATTAAAGACTAAGGTGATTGCTGATGAGGAGGAGCACGTAGATGGCGATGACTTCATAGAGAATAAGGTTCACCTTGAGGAGTTAATTAATAATTATAATGCCGTATTAATAGCCACAGGTACCTGGAAATCAAGAACCCTCGGTGTGCCTGGCGAGAACCTAAAGGGTGTTTACCTAGCCCTTGACTACCTATATAGGATATACACGAGCGAGCTTGGCTACTTACCCAAGTCGGTTATCTACCCAACAGGCGAGAAGGTGGCGGTTATTGGCGCGGGATTAACGGCTGTTGATGCGGCAATAGAGGCGCAGAGGCAGGGTGCGAAGGAGGTTTATGTGCTCTATAGGAGGACTATAAATGAGGCGCCAGCCGGTAAGATGGAGATACAGGGATTAATAAAGAGGGGCATAAAGTTCGTTGAGCTTGTCGGCATAACCGAAGTACTCGGTAAGGACCATGTGGAGGCTGTTAAGTTAATTAAGATGAGACTTGGTAAACCCGACAGAAGCGGTAGACCTGCGCCGGAGCCAATACCAGGTAGTGAGTACACAATGGACATGGACACCGTGATAGCCGCAGTCGGTGAAATACCAACACCACCATTCAAGGATGGCTGTTGCGGCATTAAGTTAACTCCGCATGGTACGATTGATATTGATCAGAGGCACAGGACAACAAGGAAGGGCGTCTTCGCGGCTGGTGACGTAGCCACTGGACCGAGCCTAATAGGTAAGGCGTTGAAGAATGGTATTGATGCGGCAATGGCCATTGAGGAATACCTACTAAAGGGTGGATGGAGGGAGCAGTAAACCAGTTAGTAGTGATGTTTAAATTGTCATTATTCATTTAATAACCGTGAAGCTCCTCTCCTTCCTATGGAATGGTGTGGTTAGGGTTGGTGTATATACTGATAGGGGGGGGTCCTAGACCTACCAAGCGCTTACATGAGTGTTTACGAAACGACGGAGGCGCCGAGCTTTCTCTACGACATGAAATCCCTCATAGGCGGTGGCGAGCCTGCCCTGGCAATAGTTAGGGACTTGGTGGATAAGGCATTGAGGAGCGGTGACCCAGCACTATTTAGGGATCCAAGTGCAATAACCTGGCTACCGCCGGTGCTAAATCCCGAGAAGATCCTATGCGTCGCTGTTAATTATAGGGCCCATGGTGAGGAAAGCCAGGCAAAACCACTGGATAGGCCATACTTCTTCCCAAAATTCCCCCCCAACGCGCTCATTGGCCATAATCAACCAATACTAAAGCCCAGGGTTTCTAAGCAGGTTGATTGGGAGGTTGAGTTAGCCCTAATCATTGGTAGGAGGGGGGGTAAGTACATAGACGTTAATAAGGCACTCGATTACGTCTTTGGGTATTTAATACTGAATGATGTGTCGATGCGTGATTGGCAATTTCCGAGTAAGGAGCCATACGGGATGGACTGGATATACGGCAAGAGCATGGACTCATCAACGCCGGTGGGTCCCTACATCGTGACTAAGGACGAGGTACAGGACCCGCACAACCTCAGGTTAATGCTCAGGGTCAATGGTAATGTGGAGCAGGATGATAACACTAAGAACCTAATATTCAAAATACCCGAACTAATCCACTGGGCATCCCAGGGAGTAACGCTTAAGCCCGGCGACTACATAAGCACAGGGACACCATCAGGTGTTGGATTCCCAAAGGGTAAGTTCCTGAGGGGCGGTGATGTTGTTGAGGCGGAGATCGAGAAGATAGGCACACTAAGGAATACAGTCATCGAGGAGTGAATAGCTTAGAAGGATTTATTAAATTACGATATTAAATAAACAATAATGGGTGGAGACCATAACGCATTGCGTAATGTATTAATCATAATAGGCGCGATCATATTAGGCGTAAGTGCGTATTTACTCTATGGCGCATTGGTCATGGTTAATTATATGGCCTATTATCATTGCATGGGGATGATGTGCGGAATGATGGTGTACTACCCATTATTCTTACCTTTGGCGTTGCTAACTGTGGCATAATTACAGTAGTTACGCCAATAATCCTCATAAGATCCACAGGAAATTCCCAGGGGTTGAGTTACGCTACGATGCAGGAGACTACGGTGAAGGTTGATTCCGTGACGGGTTATTCCGATGTTTATTATAGTAAGGTCTTAAGGCTATTGCCTAAGGCTGAACGTGAGGTCCTTGAGTACGTGATTAAGTCTGGGGGTGAGGTTTTCAGTATCAAATAATGAAGGACCTAGGCTTGTCAAAGGTCCAGGCCTGGAGGATAGTACGTAGGCTTGAGGAGAAGCTTAGTCGAGGTCATTAAGGTTAAAGGTAGGAACATAGTGAGACTTAAGGATTTTAAGAGCAATAAGTGATGCCTTTTACGATTTAGCCATGGCATGAACCATGCTCATGGCCTTCATGTTGATGGTTACCGTTTGATGAGGTCCTCACTAAATTCCTGATTATCCAAACTATTACGAGTATTATGAGTATTAGGAATAATATGGCGATTAGGGCACCAATTATCCACCCAAACCATCCAAAGCCGAACCACGGACCAAAACCCCCCCAACCCCCCCACCAACCCCCCCCACATACATGGGCAAGGCATTACCACCACCCCCCCATCATACCGCCCATCCAACCAGGTCCATAGTACGTACCTGGATATTGAACAGTGGGATACGGGTATGTTGACGTGCTTAAGCCACTATCTACGGCAATTATCTCCCCCCCATACATACCCTCCTCCGCATGCCCTGGTAGGTGCATAAGTACCAATACGTACCTGGTGCGGCGATCGTGAATGTGTATTCGTAGCCATAGGCATAACCAGCATTATAATTAGCTGGTGGTAACCACCTCATGAGAAGCATCATTTGAGGGCCCATGCCACCGTACATACCCACGTAGGGCATTACATAGTATGGGTACGGAGGCGGCACCGTAGTAACCACGAAGTTATGGTACATGTCGCCATCAAGATTAATGAAGGTTACATGCACTACAGCACCGGCCGGTATAACCAGTGTTGGGTCTATAAGGCCGTAGATTACGAAGACAGGGCCCTGCACATAAGGTGGTGGAGTTGCGTTGAATAGTCTCTCAGCCCGCTTATGACCCATAGCCACGACTAGTAAGTTAATATTCTTACCGGTAAATACTATAGTATTGTTATTCGGGTAAACATGGACATAGCTCGGCATCTCCATAACCTCCCTAATGACCTGACTTATTGGGTATGTACCATAGGTATAACCACCATAGTAATTACTCGCACTAGGACCTATAGGCAAAGCGCCAGGGTAATTACCATAGTAGTAATTATTGTAGTAATAAGGCATA
The DNA here is from genome assembly GCF_001316005.1 of Vulcanisaeta distributa JCM 11217. GTDB lineage: Archaea > Thermoproteota > Thermoprotei > Thermoproteales > Thermocladiaceae > Vulcanisaeta > Vulcanisaeta distributa_B. The sequence continues at coordinate 1,417 of NZ_BBBJ01000004.1, read as the reverse complement.
ACTGCATAAACCAAACCTATACTAATCGCTAAACCAATAGCAACACCAACCACAATCCAAACCCAAGTCCTGCTCATGCCAATCACGAAGGCATAGATCCGGTTTCCTGGATAAAACCCTGGGCGTCCTGGTTGTTAAGGTGTTGTGGTTGTGTGATGGGTTGGCTGGGGCGCTGCTTTGTTCGTCATTTACGATTGTTGGGTTGTTAAAGCCAGTACTTTCCAACATAGAGGAACTGGCTAGGAGGGAGTACGGGGGGGTTGAGGGTGGCAAGTACAGGCTTAAGCCGTAAAGGCTTGGGTGGTTCAGCCTAAGGGGCAGGAGGGACTTCGTAATGGTTCTCCCAAGATGCCTTGGAAGGCTGTGGGTAGGTAAAATGCAGTACGCATCTCCCGGCAATACGTTAAGCACCATCACCCACCTCCCGGGTGCCGGTTTTTATTCGTGACAGGTTTCGGTCTTGATCCTCGTTTCCTCGGCTTAGACGGCTCGTTGCTCGTTATTATGTACGTGAGTTTTTGCCTCGGCTTAACAACGTCACTGCCCATTGGCTTTTTACCTCAACCTCCACGTGTCAATCCCCCCCATCACAATCCAATCAATCAAGTGCTTAAGCCCGTTTAGTACTGGCTTGGTAGTGACTTATTAGCTTGGCTGTTAATTTAGTCCTATGGATGTCTTTATGGCTCTCGAAGCCGTTGAACCAAGGATTTGCTGGGGGGGTGTGAGGGTAAGGGGCTTTAATCGGTTAAAATGCGGTGAGCCAATTGATGAACCAAGGATCATCGAGAAAACGATGAAGTTGATAAGTGAGTTCCTAAACCGAGTAGAGAGGCACAGAAACGTGCTATTGAGTGACTCGGCAACGCCGTTTAATGATTCGATCAAAGCCTTAAGCAATTGGCCGCCAAAGATTGAGGAGGAGATTAATGAAGGCAATGACGAAACCATCACTAACCTGAGGAGAACGATGCTCAAAGCTGGGAAGAGAATTCTGAAGCTAGCCGAGAGAGCACGCGAGAAGTGGCTAAAGACCTACAAGCAAGAGCTCGAGGAGTTAATCAATAAACTTAAGAGGGGGGGTGAGGCGAGAATAATCATAAGCGGTGAGCCGTTTGACGGCAATAAATCATTCATAGTGCACCTATACACGGAGAACCTGGCGATTGAGGTGGCGAGGATGGCTAAGTTGGGAGGCATAACAATACGTATAACACTCACCGGCCTCGGTGGTTCTCGCGTAGCCGTGCCAAAGCTATTCGGCGAAAACACGCTAAGGGCCATGCGGTACGGCTTGTTGCTTACGGATGGATCAATCGACAAGAAGGGCTACCCAGAGATGAGCACGAACCAGCTTTGGCAAGCCATTGCCTGGTTAATTGCATGGCCCGGGAGGAATTATATGTGCATAGATGGC
>NZ_BBBJ01000003.1 GCF_001316005.1 Vulcanisaeta distributa JCM 11217 | reverse complement strand
ACCATCTATGCACATATAATTCCTCCCTGGCCACGTAATTAACCAGACAATGGCTTGCCACGTTTGGTTCGTACCCATCTCTGGATAGCCATCCTTGTGGATTGAGCCGTCGGTCAACATCAGCCGTACTGCATTGCCCTTAGCGTGTTTTCGCCGAATAGCTTGGGCGTGATAACGTTAAAGCCCTTGAGGCCAGTTATGTGTAGCATTACTGTTATACTACCCGACTTAGCCACCCTTACTACATCAATCGCCAGGCTCTCCGCGTATAGGTGCGCCACGAAGCTCCTGTCCTCATTAAATGGGTCACCGCTAATGACTACATCGGCTTCGCCCTTTCTCAACTCCTCAATCAGCTCCTCAAGCTCTCGCTTGTAGGTCTTTAACCACTTCTCGCGTGCTTTCTCGGCTAGTTTCAGCATTTTCTTTCCAGCTTTGAGCATTGTTTTCCTCAAGTTGGTTATGTTTTTGTCGTTGCTTTCGTTAATCCTCTCCTCAATCTTACTCAACCACTCACTCAGGGCATTGATTGTCTCATTGAATGGCGTGTTTGATTCGCTCAATAGCACGTTTCTATGCTTCTCGACTCGGTTTAGGAACTCATTGATTAGTTTCATTGTTTCTTCAACAACCCTTGGGTCGCTAACCTCCTCACCGCACCTCAGTCGTTTAGAGCCTCTTACCCTCACACCCCAGCAAATCCTCAAGCCATTAAGAGCCATGGAAACATCCATAGGACTAAAATAACAACCAAACTAATAAATCACTGCCGAGAAAGTGCTGAATAGGCTTAAGCATTTAATTGAAAGAGGGGGGGTCAATGAATTGGTTGTTAATGCACTTGACAAGCCACGCTTAAGCCAACGTAACAAGGTAATGAAATAGCCAAGCCCAAACCCACTCATTAACCCAGCCGATGATGGGCTTTACCCAAATGCTAGGCTCGTTGATAATGATCTTGGCGAGGTCTCAGAGACCTACGGGAGAGATTTCGCGAATCAACTCGGTATTGACTTAAGGGATGGCGAATTCGATAGGTACCTGAGCCGAGTCATTGATGGGTTGAAAAGTGGATTGGTGGTCTTGACAGGTCCTAAGGGTGTTGGTAAGTCCACACTGGCTTTGTATGGTATTTGGGAGTTGCTTAGAGGTGGTGGGTATTATGGTGTCGTTAGGCTTGAGGAGATTATTGATGATATTGCCGAGCTGGCTATTGAGAATTTCCTAGAGACTTACAAGAGGGACTTCATTAACAGCTTCGGCAAGCTGGTCCTCCTCTACGACCCATCTCCAACGACCGCATACGCAAGCCCAAACGTGAAAATCGAGGTTAGGAACGTCGAAAACACCGTGAAGCAGTTGATGAACGTAGCCACACTATGAGGGGCTGAACAGCCTAAGGGGCGCCAACGCAGGTAGAGGTAAGGCGCATCAACAGGAACCACACCAACAACAAAAGCAACAAGGACCAAAGCCCCCCCAACCCACAGAACAAAAATCTCCCAAACCCAGAACACAGAAAACAATATATACGTTGCCTGGCTGGCTGATGATGGTTTACTAACCATTAATGCCGTGGGTAATAAACTAATTGTCTCAAGATTGAGGAAGTGATATTTTAACTGAACTAGCGTTCCCCTTCTAAATGCCATTGACTTTGGGCGTTGTTTTATATTCACGTGGCTTAACCAAGCCCTGATGGGTATGTCCCGTAAAAAGGTGGTCATTGTCGGTGGTGGGATTGCTGGGTTAACAATCGCAAACACGCTGATTGAGAGGGCTAAGGACTTGGTTGAGGTTACCGTGATAACTAGGGATAGGCACTACGTGGGTGGACCCACGAGACCATTACTGCTAACTAATGAGGAGGAGTATGGAAGGATTATCAGGGGGGGTTATGAGGAGGTTGGGTTGAAGGGCGTTAATGTGATTACTGGTGACGTGGTTAGTATTGATCCGGGTAATAGGGTTGTTAATTATGCCGAGACCCTACTTGGTAATAAAGTAAGAAGCCTAGGCTATGACTACTTGGTACTGGCGCCTGGCGTGGTTTTTGATGGTTCATCAATAAACGGCTATGAGAAGTACTGGTACATGAATGCGAACGTTTACGACCCAGGCAGGGTTCATGTGCTTAAGAATAGGGTGTGGAGCATGAATGAGGGCACTGTGATTGTGTATGCACCAAAGGCACCTTATAGATGCGCCCCTGCACCGACAGAGACAGCATTGCTTATTCACACAATCCTTAAGTATAGGGGGGGTGTCAGGGATAAGGTCAGGATAATACACATTGATGCGAATGATAAGACACAGCCACCCGTAATCGCTGACGTTGTAAAGACTATTTATGATAAGGCTGGCATCGAATTAGTCACTAACCAGGAAATAATTGAGATGAGCGATAGGGAAGTCATTACGAAGAGTGGCGAGAGGTATAAGTACGACTTACTGGCAATGCTTGAACCTAACAGGGTCCCGTCATTCGTAAGGGATGCGGGCCTAGGCACTGATTGGGTTGAGATTAGATCACCAACAGACCTTAGAAGTCCTAAGTTCGATGATGTACTTGCCGCCGGCGATGCGGCGAAATTACCATATCCAAAGAATCAGGAGATTGCGTTTGAAAGCGCATTATTCGCCACCAATAAGATCCTAGAGGACCTGGGCAGCAATGAGCGGGTGTCCGTGCAGTACGCATTCGTTGGCTGGGCCTATGTCGGCAACATTGAGGGTAAGTTGGAGACTATAAGTGTTCAATTTGGCTTTGACTATACACAACAACCGCCGAAGCCGAGTAAGGACTGAGCCTAAGAGGGACTACACGATACAGAAGGATCGTTGGATGCAGACGTACCTAAGGAGGTTGTTTGGCTACTGAGCAGCATTTACGTATTAACGCCTCAAACTTATCATCCTCAAGTATCATTAGGTACGCATCCTCACCATCATTGTAGTAACTCCTTAATACGCCATTCACGTCAAAGCCAAGCTTCCTATAAAGTGTTATGGCTGGAGTGTTTGACACTCTAACCTCAAGTATCACGTGGTCAATGCCCCTCTCGGCCATCGAACATATCGATCTACACATGAGCGCACCACCAATGCCCATCCTCCTATAGTCCCTGAGGACCCCCCCCACGGATATTACGTGACCCCTACTACGGCCCTCTATGCATGATATTATGTAGCCCACGGGCTTACCATCCATGAACGCTATGTAGGAATAATTAGTGCAGTTTCTACATAACCAATTAATGAAGCCTAGGGTGTACTGCTCACTTGGCCTGAATATCTCCCTCTCGAGACCCACTATTATATCCATATCACTGTCTGGGTTGCATCTCCGTAATTCAAAACCGCCGTTCATTTACCTAGACCCAAAAAGTAATTTAATAATATGCTTTATCACTTATTAAATGGTCGCTAGGATACTCGCCACGGCAGACATTCACTCGCCAAAGTACTTCCCAAGGTTTAGGGAGGCTGTTAAGGACCTTGGCAAGTTCGACGCCATACTCATAGCTGGCGACTTAATGGAGGAGGGAAAAATTGAAGGATTGAAAATACTAATTAACGAACTAAAGAAACTAAGTGACACAATAATTGCTGTACCAGGTAATGAGGATTATGATGAGGTCATGCCGAGGGCCCGGGAACTCAATGTCGTTAAGTGGCTTGATGATGAAGTAATTAAATTAACAATAAATGATGTAACGCTCAGAATAATTGGTTCTAAGGGATCCCTGGAGAGACCAACAACATGGCAATTAAGGCACATACCCCACATAACGGATACGTATAGGCGCAGGGTTGAGTGGCTTAAGAGGACCATCAACTCATCGAGGGAATTAACAATCCTACTAATACACTACGCACCAACGTTTAAGACCCTCCAGGGTGAGGATCCGAGGATTTGGCCGAGTCTCGGGGGGGTTAGGGATTTGGAGAGCGTGATTTTTAGTAATAATGTTATCGCAATACACGGTCACGCCCATAACTCAGTGGTTAGGTGCATCAAGTCCGGCAACTCCTACATAATCAATGCTGCCTTCACAAACATTTGGAAACCAATAATACTTGAGGTTGGTAGTGACGGATTAAAGTCAATAAGCATTAATTGCCAGGAAATTAAGCATGAGGGTGGTGGATCATCAATACTTGATTTCATGAAGTAATTACTTAATAATTCCCTAACCATGACCTTAATAAATGAGGAAGCAGGTTAATGCTAGCAGCCTGGTGGTTTACCTCGGCATTGCGGTGTATATTACGATAATGTCATATTACATATTACTTAAGTACTTAACATTCCACACCCACGCCGCGGACCTTGGGATCTTCGCCCAGGCGTTGGCATCGACACTGTATTACCATAGGCTGTTTTATGAGAGTGTGGATGTGGCGATAATACCCAAGCCAGGCCTATAGGCTATAGCTTCCTGGACGTCCACTTCTCACCAACGCTATTCCTATTCCTGCCTATATATGCTGTGTACCCAAGCCCAGCCACGCTGCTTGTGCTCAGACAGTACTCATAGCTCTCGGGGGCATTACCGATTTATTGGCTAGGTAAGTACCTGGGCAGGGATTGGTTAGGGGTATTCTTCGCAATTATTTACCTCATGAACCCACTGGTCCAGGGCGTTAACTCCTTTGACTTTCACATGGAGGCTATATTCATGCCCCCCCTAGCCCTGTATTCAACGTACTTCTTAATAACGAGGAGGTGGAGGATTTACTACCCAATATTACTACTTACGCTTGGCACCATTGAGTTCGCACCGATACCCATGGCACTACTTGGCCTATACTACGTGATTACAAACATTAGGAGAAAGCGTGAATTAGCGCATGGTGTATTAACAATGGTAATATCAATAGCTGTTCTTCTAATCGCCCTATGATTAAGTCTTTACTTAATCCACTTGGCCCAACAACCACATCGCCGTTGTCAGGCTTACCTGAGCAGTACGCATCATCATTTAGCTTCGGCATATTAATATCGGTCATAAAGGACCCATTACTAATACCGAGGCTATACTCCGTATATGGCACGGAGAAATTCCTATACTTCCTCGAGCTCTATGCACCAACGGCGTTCACAGCCTTCCTAGACCCACTAGTCCTCCCATCGCTTGCATGGCCCCTTGCATCTTTTCTAACGAGTGACGTCATTTATTACAGCCCATTCTTTCAGTATAGTTCATTCTCAATACCATTCATAATAATGGCATCGATAATCGCCGTGTCGAAAGCACCTATTGAGCAGCAGAGGAGGTTAATGGCGTTAATACTGATCTCAACGTTAATAGTGCTCCTCGGCGTCAGCCCACTAATTCACTTTCAGTATCAACTGACTAGGGTTGATTACGAAATTTGGGACGCATTGAAGTTAATACCGAGCAACGCCACCGTGCTTGTTCAGAACAACCTATACCCGCCATTCTCAAACAACATAAACGCCTACACACAGTGTACCCATGGTTAAGGCCCGAGTACATAGTGGCCCAGCCAAATAGTCCCTGGTTCACCTGGTGGGGTACGCCATATAATGATTATGTAAATGCGGCGTTAATGGAGGGTTATGGGGGGGTCTATATGGTGATCGGGAATTCATTATTGGTCTTAAGGGCAAATTACACGGGTAAGCCAATAATATGCGAACCACTAACCCTAAATGTAACACCAAGCATGGTATCCATAATCAATGGACAAATAATAAACGGAGAAATAACCCACACACCAAGTGAAGCGCCTGGGGGGCTTGGTTCACGGTAAGTGAGGCATTGCCACCAGGTACGTATTACGTAACGATACGATATTCGTGGGTAGGCCCTAAATACTTAAGATCATTAAATGTAACCCTTGCATACCTACGAATCAACAGTTACACGGTAGACCTAACCACAGGCAATAACGAGACATCAATCACAATTTATAATAAGTACTATGGGAACATAACAATAACGGCATACGCAAACTACGTCGTGAACACAACCATATACATAAGGCAATTACTGATAAATGGGCCGATCTGCGGTTAGGATAGTCTGAAGGGCTTTATGTCTATTATCTCAACCTCATCACCAGGCCTAATGCCGTAGGCCTCCCTGACATCCCTGGGTATTGTGAACTGCCTAGAGTCGGTGTGCTTGGTCCTCAGCAGCTTAACGCCCTTAATAGTGATTGGTATGCCGTTGTAGGAGATGGTGATGACCGCGTACTTAAGCCCAGAAATACCCAGGACCCTCACGAGACTCGCGGGTATGAGGACTTGATTATTCAGGTAAACCCTAACCCTATACGGTAACTTAGTAACCCTATAACCTGGCGCACCACGCCTCTGCCTCAACTCCTGCCCATCCATTATAAAACCAGGTCCCAGGGAAGTATAAAAAATTAATGTTTAATAGAAAGAGAAAACCACCAAATCAACCTGACCAATGCACATCAAAACCATCATTACTCTCCACATAATTAACATAGGCCGAATTACTATAACCACCATTACCATAACCACTCATATCAACCTGATAAATCGTCACATTCAATAAGCGAATGAGTTGATTAAGTGAGAATTCCCTATTCATAGTGCTTACCGAGCAATTCATAAATTGAATATATGGATACCACTGAGGCAGTAAGTAATATTCACCATAATAACTATTTAGTGGTGCGTTGACTAGAAACTGAAAACCTTTAAACACGTAATTTGGCTCAACACCCAGGAGCGCCGTAATATAGTAATGGCCGGGAATAATAAATACACCATACCAATAACCCCGCACATGATCAATATGAATAGATATACCCGCATTAGAAAGATCCTTGTATGGCAATGACATGATAGGCTCAATAATATGACCAACAGAACCGCCTGACCAAAATATTGTGATTTCATTATCATACCATAACCAACCAACTTGCACGTAAGGCACACCCAAGCCGCTAAAACTATTGGCACAAACATTAGCCATAGAACCATTTGTTAATCCAACCCAAGCAGCAACTGCTTGGCTGTTTAATGGAGCCGTAGGTATTGGCATGACATCACTGGGTATATTCACTACGGCAGTGGCACCATCAATTATTGGAATATCAAAGGAACCTACGACACCAGCCCAGTTAACGGCATAACAAGAATTGGCTGCTGTAAGTCTCATACCTAGTATTGAAGAATTCCTAGGAACTACCTGTATTATCACTGAGCCATTTACTCCATTTATATCATTAATTGTGAAATTCACGAGAACGAGCCCAATCCCATTACTTTCATTTAAATCTACGATAAATATTATGGAGGATTTAGAATATATACGATCCCCCCCAACACGCACAACACTAATACTCAATGCTGGATACCAGGCAGTAATCACGTAATTGCCCAGGTAATTTTGAAGCACAGCATTCATATCATTTAACAATGGTATTAAGAGGGACGAATTCTTAAGACCAGGGTACCTACTTAATGCCATAGATTCACCACTTAGTATCACCGAATCATTGAGGAAGTCATAACTGGCATTAGCAATTAATGGAACATAGCCAAAATAACTATTGTTAATATCGACACTAACCATGTACACACACCCATACGGCATTTGAGAAGCATTAACACTAATCAACGTCGTAAAATTACCAACTAATTTAGAACCATAATAAATCAACACGGGTACATCGATGAAATATTGAGAAAAGTGTTCAGGGCATGAATAATTAGAAACAGAAATGCCCCCCCAAACCCCCCCACCCACACCAACTTTAGAACTCGCAGCAAAAACGTGAAATATTCAATACATATAAAACCACAAGGACGAACAAAATCAAAACAAGCAATGTCACCATCCAAACATTACGTAACCTAAACACACGCACAAAAACAAGCCAAACACAAAATTAAAAACATTAATCAATCAAGTAAACCACCGCAAATAAACCAGGAAAACGCATACCAAACCTAAAATCGATGTTGGAGCCCCCCCCGGCCGGGATTCGAACCCGGGACCTCCTCATTACCAGTGAGGCGCTCTACCAGGCTGAGCTACCGGGGCGAGTGTGTGTTTCCCCCCCTGAGGAATTTTAAGCTTTTTGTGATGGTTTTGGTTGTTGATAGTTCATTAGTTCTGCGCTAAAGGCTAAAGCCCAGATTAGGTTTGGGTATACTATCATTCTTTCCATCCCGCCTGGGCCTAGGCCTAGGTACATGTGCATTATGTATAGTATTAGGGCTATGAGGCTTATCGTGCCTAGTATTGGCCATAGTGCTCTCCCTGGGCTTCTTGATATCTTTATTGTTGGGTATGACGATATCGATGCGAATAGGAAGGCTATTAATGCGAAGATTAGGTGGAATGGGTGAATCGTCTCTGGGAATATGCCGACACCCATTGCGCCAATGCCCGTTAGGGCTATCGTTACCGCAAAGACCTTACTAAGTCCCCATATGAGGACAGCAGCAATTATTAGTAGGAGGCCCATGATTATTATTGAGGAGTTGAATATAATCGCCGTAGGCCCAACGCCAAGGTCACTAATGTAGTTCCTGGAAACGGAGTACCCTGGATAAAGAGCCTCGGCGATTAGCATTAGTAGTAGAAACTCGGCCACGCCAATGAATATTAGGAGCCCTGCCACGCTCAATTTGTTAATACTCATCATCATTAACTAATTATTATCGCCTATTAATTACTGTGGCTATTTAGGTTATGTATATTATTTGGTTAAACGTTTATTAAGGGGGCTTTGGTAATGGCGTTGGTCATTAACGTGATTAAGGCGCCCCCCCACGTACCAACTAGTGAGGAGTTGTGGAATGCGTGGTCGGTGTTTACTTTAGCCTTCAGGCCAGGAATCCAAGCATTGAACCCGGCATTGATAGGCTGAGGAGACTTGAGTTGAGAAGGGTTAGGGAGGTTAGGAAGTACCTGAGCGATGCCTTTCGCGATGTGGCCCTCGGGATGCCCTTTCTTGATTCCCTGCACCCATTCTATAGGGAATTGATTGAGTTAATGATTGATAGGGCCACGTACAAGCACTCTCTGGCGAAGGTTGGTCATGCTACGAAGGCTCTCTCATCGATTTATAAGGATGCCGTGATTGCCATAAGGTCCGCCACAACGAGTAATGACATAATTAGGGCTAGGAGGAACTTCCTGGCGAGAATTAAGGACTTACTCATGGACCTAAAGCCGGAGCTTGACTTCCTAAAGGGTGCAGCGGCTAAGCTCGATAAGTTACCGAACATAGACCCGAGCCTATTCACGATTGTGGTCTCCGGAATGCCCAATGTTGGGAAGAGTAGCTTCGTTAGGTGCGTAAGCAGCGGTAAGCCTAAGATCGCTGAGTACCCATTCACAACTAAGGAGCTTCATGTTGGTCATTTCACGGTTCTCAATGACGTGAAGGTCCAGGTAATAGATACGCCGGGTCTCCTTGATAGGCCATTAAGTGAGCGCAATAAGATTGAGCTTCAGGCAATACTGGCGCTGAAGTACTTGGCGAGGGTCATAATCTTCATACTGGACCCAACGAGTCACAGTGGTTACTCATTAACGGAACAGTTAAACCTGTTGAGAGAGATCCGAGGCAGTTTTAGTGGTACACCATTGCTATTACTTGTGAATAAGATTGACATTGCCACGGAGGATGAGGTGAATACGGCATTAAGTGGTGTGGCGGTTATTGATAAGTCAATACCCACGTTTAGGGTATCAACCATTAACTGTAATGGTTGTAGGGAAGTCATTAACTACGTAATTGATAACCACATAATACCGATGCTTAGAGAATCAATGAATAGTCGATGAGGATTAAGCATTATAAGCACTTAGTTCAGCGTAGTAGCGATGCAGATCGCCATAGCAGCCCATTCAAGCCCCCCCGTGGATCCTAAGACCGAGGCCATGGCCAGGGAATTCCTCAAGGAGCTTCATTCTCAATGCCCAACAGCCACACTACTGCTTGGTGGTTATTGGGGGGGTTCATGAAGACGATAATTGATGAGGCATTGAAACTAGGCTTTAGGATTGCCGTTGTGCTACCCCCCCTGGAGAGGTATGACGTTGAGTTGCCAAGTGGTGTTGTTAGGATTGATAGTGGGTGTGAGTTTAGGTGTAGGTCTGTCATAATGGTTAGGTCGAGTGACGTCCTCGTGGCGTTAGGCGGTGGTGCTGGAACGATAATAGAGGTGCTCCTAGCCTATGCAATGGGTAAGCCTGCATACGTGCTCGTTGGGACCAACCTAAGTAGTGATGCACTGCCCAAGGCCTTCCCTGAGTATGTTGATGATAGGAGAGTAATCAGAATTAGGTATTTTGACGATCCAGTTAAATTGGCTAGGGAGGTTTGCCGTGAGAGAATTACGCCCGTGAAGGCTACGTTTGGTTAGTCACGGGTAAGGATTTAAAAACCCATTAGTTAATCATGATTCGATGTCGTCATTACTAGATAAAATTAAGCCAATGAGTATCGGACAGGAGAGATTCCTAAATGCACTTAAGGATTCGAGGAATGAGATAGTGGGCGTCTTCGGACCAACGGGTACTGGCAAGAGCCTAATATCATGCGTTTACGGCATATCCTCAGTACTTGCAGGGACCTATAAGCGATTCATAATTGCTAGGCCCGTGGTTGACGTGAGCACGGGTAAGTCATTAACGCCTGAGGAGCTTGGTGACCTGTACTATAAAATCGCCTCCGCGTATCTTGAGGATATTCTTGAGGGGGGGTTAATGGATAGGGAGGAGATAACCAAGCTTCTCCAGGAGGGTAAGGTAATGGTCACCGACGTGTCCTACCTAAGGGGGGGTAGGACTTTTGATGACTCATTAATATTCCTAGATGATGCCCAGAGCACCCAGCCTGAGAATGCTGCAGAGATTCTCATGAGGATTGGTAGGAATTCACGATTGATAATTGCGGGGGGACCCAGTGCTCCAGAGACCACTTGGTGTTGAGAAGGATGGCGCAACACTGCTCAGGGAGGTTCTACTTAATGAGGAAAATGCGGTGGTTGTGGACCTGGGCCTTAAGGACATCGTTAGACCTGGCGCCAAGAGGGGTGTTAAGGTTTCCTTCGAGTTGAGGATGAGGAAGAGGGAATTGAGTAATACGGAGAGGCAGATACTCGACTTGATAAGGGTTCACGCACCCGACGCTGATGTGGTTACGGTGATTGAGTTTAAGCAGGAGAAGGAGAACCTAGGCATTAAGAGCGAGAATGTGCCTGACGCATTAATAATAGCTAAGGAGGGTCATCTCGGCAGGGTGGTTGGTAAGGGTGGTGAGAGGATTAAGGCTATTGAGGGTGAGAGTAACCTGAGGGTTAGGACCGTGGAGATGAACCTAAACTTCAAGGAGTGGATTAGGGCACTTCACCCAGTGGGTTGGATTGGTAAGCACATCGTTGATGTAGACTTCGCCGGCCCCCGAGCTAATGGTCACAGTTAAGAAGAACGCCTTCGGCGCTTCGTTGGGCAGAAGGGCGTTTACGTTAGGCTTATTGATAGGGTGTTTAAGCGCCTCATAAATGTTGGCATTAGGGCTATGGAAAGTGAGGAGTGAGGGGGGGCTTAGGTTTTAAGCTTAGGGTACCTCAATATTCGCATGCCTACTCTTTATCTCATCCTCCGTCTTCTTAAGCCTATGCATTAATTCTGCAATAATCGCATCGAGGAGTACCATGGCGGTATCCTCAAAGAGCGTACCCAATGGCGCCAGAGGCTCATGAAGACCGAGTATCTGCCTGGCAAAGTAATCATCCATCTTAGCCACCTTAGTCCTACCAGGTACCTGAACAATTAAGTCAGCATAATTAGCCAGTGGTGAGTCCCTATAACTCGTTATCGCGACAACCCTAGCCCTCATCTTCTTAGCCGCCTCAGCCGCAGCCACGACCATAGTTGTAGTACCACTACCGGAAATGGCAACCACGAGGTCACCATCACCAACGCTAGGCGTTATTGTTTCACCAAGCACGTATGACCTAAATCCAAGGTGCATCAACCTCATTGCGAACGCCCTACCCACGAGCCCTGACCTACCTGCACCAACAACGAGGACCTTCTTATCATCATTATAAACATTTATTAAGGCATCCACGAATAATTCGACCTCCTTCATATTAATAATATTGAGAGCATTTAAAATAAAATTTCCAATCTCTACATACGCACTCTTAAAATAATCTAGTCCTTCCATTCAACAGAGAATTACACTTGAAGTATTTAATACTTATCCTCCAATGATCTAAACCGTATACCTCGCTATTTCAAGGTAATACCGCTAATTTTAGGGGGGGATATGTTTATATAGGGGGGGTTGGGTACGCATTACTCAAAAAACGTTCAATATTGGGGGGGAAGATGACGACCCAAACCCTAATAGAACTGGGGGGGGCAGGGAAAGGAATGCATTAGTGTATGGGGGGGTACACGTATATGGAAATCTATATGGCTGCAATAGAGAATTACTTAAGGATGAAATATACCTACTGAAAATAGTCAAAGAGGCAGCCGACATAGCCGGTGCGCTTGTTGTGTCAACCTTCTACTACAAGTTTGGAGTTAATGGTGGAATATCCGTAGTAGCCATAGTTGCCGAGAGCCACATATCAATCCACACCTGGCCTGAGCATGAGTATGCCACGGTAGACGTATACACCTGCGGTAACCATACAAACCCAATGTCAGCCTTCGAATACATAGCCAAGAGCTTAAATGCAAAGAAGGTAGAGGTCTTCGTATCTGACCGGTCATACTACGCCAATAATAACGTTAATAATAATGAGAATGGCGGTGGGAACGTGAGTTGAATGCTACTTATTCAACCCTCCCCCCCTCAAAATCATCGATTAATTTTTCCATTATTAATTCCCTAGGAATATAAAGATAAGCTAGTTTAATTGGCTTAGGTCGACCCTGACGCAGTACTAAAGCCCTGAATTGCCCGCTTAATAACCATGCAGCATCGTCATTATCAATGCCGCCTATACTCGATACTACGTGAGACACATATTGAGAGTTTCCAGACAATATAATGGTGTTACCGATATTTCCCAGGATACCCTCATTAAGAACATCAAGTGGTGGTTGCATTAAAGCAAACAATGCCACGCCAAACTTCCTCAACTCCCTAAACATCCTCTCCACTGAGTCATCAACGCCAAGCACCCTGTACTCACTTGGTAGCCTAAGTACGTTATGAGCCTCATCAATTATTACAAGGTACCTCAACGGACATGGTGGATTAGGGCATTCAGAAATCGCCTTCTTACCAATGGAAAGAAGTATGAGTAATGCTAAGTACCTAATTAATTCATTGCTTAGTATTGACCTCATTACAAAGATTGCATCGCCATTAAGCAGGTCATACACATTAAGCAAAGCATTACTACTTAAGCCATTGTAGTAATTAATAATTGGTGCAAGTGCATTGTATAAGTTGTAATACGCCTCCCTCAGTATTAAATCGCTTGATAACTCCCTAAGTCTTCTCATTAATTCATCAATGCTTGAAATACCATCAACACCGATACCTGCCATACGCAGTAATGCACCCTCAGTACCTATTGAGAGTAGGGGATTGGAGAGTCGTATTGACTCAATTAGTATAGAAGATTCATTCACTATTATTTTATTCCTGCTCAAATCGATTGTTTTGGCATTAATTAACCTACTAAGGACTTCCGTATGTCCATGAGGATCTATTATCACCAACTTAACCTTATTACCTAACCTCCGCTTAACCTGATAGGCAATGCTCATGGCTAGTGTGGTCTTACCTGCACCCGTCGGACCAATGATTAATACGTGAGGGCTTAAGCCACTGAATGACCAATAAATATCCCTATTATTAACGTCCCTACCTATTACGGCGAGACCACGTCTCTCATTAATTAACTGAAATGAGAATGGCGTTAGTACTGCCAGGTTTAGTTCCATGGACCATACACGACCATGATTAGTAGCAAGTATCTTTGATATTGGTACTGATGGTATCCACCTCCACCTAAATGATGAGTCAAACCTGGCAGTACTCGCCAGGTAAAGTGAGTAGACATCTTCACCCTGCTGGATCCTCCTTAGCGTGACCTCAAAGTCCTTGTAGCTGAGGAAGTACTTGATGTGCCTAAACATTAGGAATTTCCCATAAGCTCTGCTGGCGGTGCTCTTAATCCAATCCCTCAACTCATCATTACTCGAGACCACCAACAAGATGCTTGCATGGGCACGAGAGATCCTACTTCTAAGGCTTAATGTCTCGGCTCTAATCATCGTATTATCCATGGTCATCATAGCCCTTAGGTCACGGACAACCTCATTACTAAACCCAACATTAATTACAGACCTCCTCCTTGAGAAATCACTAATAGAATATACAATGTATAGTACTGGGAATGCAAGGAATACGTAGGCTGAAGATACTATGAGAAGGGGGGGAATTGGCAATAGAACAAGTGGAAGCCTAATCAGCGATCTACGCTTAACGCTCATCCTCAGGCATTAGCCAACTCGAAGCCGTTGATTCTGGTAACCTTAATATTCAATCTCTCAAGCTCGGTAACCAACTCCTGCGAGACGCTCTTATCAACGCCAATAATATAATCATTACTCGATATTAAAGCAATAACCTTATACTTAGAGAATAGGTGAATTAATACGCGAGCCCTAGTCAAGGCCTCCTCAAATGCAGAATCAAACGTATAAGCCACACTCAAAACCCTGAGGCCAATTAATTTTCTGCCATTCACCGTAATCCCCGTTAAGTCGATTCCTGCGGATTCAACGGGATCGCCACCATTAATGAATAACCTGACTTGCTCCCTAAGCTCAATTAAGTCCTTAATAAGTATGAGCGGTATTAACGTGTTAATAATGACTAAGTAAACCCTATGGTCGATGACATAGGTAATTACCGCGATAATAACCGCAATCACTAACTTACTCCTCACCAATAATCACCTGGGAAAGCAACTTGAAGTATTCAGGATCCTTCCTAGCCGCTAATTCAATAATGGACCTAATATCATAACCCAACTTCCTACCCAACTCAATGACTTGGGGGGGGATCAATACGGGGGGGTTTAGTGCGCGACCGAATCTCCTAATCATTACGTTGACGTAATCCTCATCATTAATGTTCCTGAGTAATTTCCTATAAATTATGTCCGAGGCTATTAAGTAATTGCTCCCTGAATTATCCATTATGTACGCCTTAACGGTAATGCCGTTATTATGATAGTAAAACTCAAGGGGGGGTTTCAATTTAATGATGGCGTCTCCATCGATACCCAGTAAATCCGCTGCCTCAACGGCGGACTTACCACTTAGCTTAAAAATCACATAGTGCCCCCCCACTATGTCAAGTACATTTCTCTTAATGTCGAGGGGGTCCTGGGTTACGAGGATTAGTGTAATATCGTCATGTCTACCCTCTGATCAACCTCTCAATAATCGACTCACTAACCACATACTTATTGAGGATTCTATGGGCCTCATCAATTACAATAAGCGAATCCCTAAGAATGCCATTGAGTACCTCAAGGAATGTCAACGTGAATATTATCGCTGCGAGCTGAGACACGAAGTAGAGCGGTGCCATGTTTATGACCAATAACCTAGACCGAGCAGCACTGGAACTCAATACATTCCTCATTAACGCCGCTATCATCAACTTCCTCAACCTACGCCTCACCGCAGAAATAGCGTTTAAGTAATCATTCCTCCTCAGCTCCTGCTCAAGATCACTCAACACCACATATAGATCCCTCAGGGTATTCCTATCGCCTAATCGATCAAGAGCCTTCTCAAGTACCTCAAGTTGAATGAATGAGAAACCACCATTATCACTCTCGCCATACATAAACGCGGCAGCCTGAATGGCTGTTGAGAGCAATTCGCTGGCTCTATGTCTAGGCAATGTTAATGGGTTTACGGCAATGTCCACCCCCCCGGGTATAGCCACGTAGCCGCGACCTACCAGGTGTAACGAGTACTCGCCCGTTGGGTCAAAGATCACGATCCTGTTAAACGTACTCCTTTGAAGTGCATCGTTTATTAGTAACCTCACGAGCGTGGTCTTTCCTGACCCCCCCGTCGAGCCGAGCACAATTAAGTGTCTCGTTAAGTCTATGTCTATTGGGTAGTAATTGCTCATGAACATGCGGCCCGGCCTTGGCGATGGTTTGAGGGTTAAGTCTATGCTCTCCCTAAGTTGCTTTAAGAACGCCTTATTACTGCATGATAATATGTCAATTTCACCATGAGTATTTCCTCTTAAGAATACTGAGTACCTTACCTGGTCATTGCTTAATTTGCATATCGTTATTATGGCTGATGATGAGTCCTGCACCTCCGGTATCGCCTTGCTTTTAATTTCTGAGAAGCTCGTTGATGCATTATCTATAATTCCTCGTGTTACACCTGATGGTAATGGCTCCACGTAGTCAACCCACTTATTAAGCAGGTGCCTTATCCTATCCCTATGTATGGCTGTGAATAGCGGGATGTGGGCTGGCGTGTGCAGTATTATGAGCCCCCCCACCTCATCCCTTATAACCGTGATCCTCAGTCCATCAAGGGCTTGAGCCAGGTCCCAAGCATTTACTTCCTTCTTTATGCGGAGTCCAATGATTAGTTTATTGCCTATCTTCAGGAGGCTCGAGTTCAAGTTCGACATTGATTGTCACCTCCTCCATATTTTGTTTTAGTGGCTTTACGTTGGTGATCACTGTGTTATTTCTTTCATTATTGCTAATACTTAATAGTAATAACCAGTTTAGGACCTTAATGCCCATGATATTTACCTCATTTACCACTATTTTTACTAAACTATTCGTGCCAGCGGTGATGCACTTAATCTAGTGCTTTGATGAGGGTATTGCTAGTCGTAAAAATAGTCGTGTCTTTCAACGTGGCGTAGCTATAATGTTGGTTGAAATTTAGGGAAGCTATTAAATTCGAGGGTTTTTCCTAGGGAAGTGAGGGTTGGGTGAGGGGGGGACCTTGTACTTAGTTGATGAGCAGTATGAGATTCAGAGTACCGTGGATAGGAAGGGTACTTCGTCGTATTACACTAGTCGTGATGGCTTAGCCGTAATTAGGAGTTTCCTTCAGGAGTTAGGTGAGGAGTATAGAAGGGACGTGGTGGTTATGGACCCATTCGCGGGTTCGGGGTTACATTATCGGCCATAAATGACCTTGTTAGACCTAGGAGGGTGATAGCGATAGAGATTAATGAGGGGCCCTGTAAGTTGGCTCGTAGAATTCTGTCATCATTATATAGTGACGTCGAGGTAATATGCGGCGATGCCTTCAAAGTTGCGTGGAGTTATAGGGCTGACCTCATTATTACGAACCCGCCCTTCGTTAGGTGGCACTTGGTTCGTGATAGGGATGAGTTGTTAAGGTTGGTGGAATCGATGGGTTATGGGGGGGGTTTATAGTAAGGAGGGATCCTGGTCTTCATGTTCTTTCGTTTTTCCTGATAGACTACGTACTCAGGGATGGTGGTTATGCCATTCTAGTGATGCCGGCATCCACGTTTTATACGGAGCAGGGTTGGGGGGGTGTGAAGAGACTGCTTAGGTTGAGGTATGACGTGATTGGGCTTGTTGAGAATAGGGCTCGTCCGTCGTTTAGTGATGGCAGTGGCTTTAAGGAGTTGATAATCTTCGTCAGGAAGAGGAGTAGTTCGACAGGTTTTGTTGGTGGTTTAGATACGGAGACGGGGGGGATTTACTACTATGAGGGGGGGGATTTAAGGAGGGTTGGGACAATAAACCTACAGAGATTACCTGCCTTCGCGGATAGGAATTGGCTTAGCTATTTGATTATGATAAGGCGAGTAAACTCATTTCGGTGGTTGAGGAGGCTCTGGATAATGGATTACTACGTTACCTGAGTAGGGATGAGATTGTTAGGGGGGGTGTTGAAATGTATGGTCCTGACTTCTTCTTCATACCTAATGCTCACTGGTTCATTGTGAGGGAGGATGGGACATCGATTACCATAGGTAATAGGAGTAATGGCATGAGGCTCGTAATACCCAGGAAGTACCTGGTCAAGTGCTTAAGGAGGCCCGAGTACTACGGCGATAGGATATACGTAAGTGACCCGAGGTACTACGTCCTCTCAATAAGTGAGGAGCCAGAGGGTGACCTTAGAAAGTACATTGAGTGGGGGGGCGTGAGTATGGGCATCCCAGCCTGAAGTTTGGGGGGGATAAGTGGTATCAGCACGTGTGGAGGCAGTTACGGGTTAAGAGACCGTATGGTTACATATTTATTCACGATAAAGTGGACTTAAGGAGTCATGAAGTCATCGCTAATTATAGTGACAAGCCGTTATGCGCCTCGAAGAATTTCTACATAGTTAGGACGAATAATCCATTAATCGCCGCTTGGTACAACTCATCAATATTTAGGGAGTTATTGGCTGTATTTGGGAGGAAGATTTCGCAGACATGGACGAGGTTACTCGAAAATGATTACTTGGCAATCCCCCCCGTCCCATCAAGGGTTATGAACGTGGATTTACAAAACATGAGTAGTGTTGACCGTGTAATAAATGAGTACCTGGGATTATCTATTCTTTAGGTTCACTGCATGTGCGCATTGCATCCCTTAGGTGCCCTGGAAATCCTGGTATGGGTGTTAATTCCCTTCACTATGCGCGTTTTTATAGTGATTATTATTAATCATCGCAGTAATGAACGTAACCTCGCCATGCATCTTTGGCAGTATCCCGGGCCCTTTCTGTCTGTGTCCTCTATCGTATTGCTGAAGTACATGACGCACTTAGGGTCTGTGCAGTGGTCTAGCCCAAAGGAGTGCCCTAATTCGTGGAGTACCTCCTTGAGTATCCTTAGGTGATAAAGCGACTGCTCCCCCCCACGTAGTCTCTTCGTGAATACCAAGGCCAGCGCCCCCCCACCTATCTTTGCAACTCCGAATACGAAGTTTAACCCCCCCTCCACATAACCATCATCGTTTATCACGAGCACTATCTTGTCGAATCCCTCGTAACCCCTCACCCTAGGCTCCAGGTAATCAAGGAGTGCATCAGCCTTATTTGACCCCTCCTGACATCCCTGAACTGGGACTTCAATCCCTCGAAGTCTGTCATCCTCATCTCAACCCTGGCTAAATTACCTAGGTAATGCTCAATCTGCCTCGGGAAGTCGCTTGGTAGCTCTACCTCAGTTAATACTAGGATCCTCTTCATGACTTGAATTAACTTCCCTAACCAGGGCTTTAATGCATAACCTGGGTCAGCATGGGCGCAAGCTCGTCATGTATCCGTCACGCTCGTGCATCATCACAGGTATTTACTCGCGAAACCCTCTATTAAACGTTTATTTCGAAGCTTAACCCAGCAATCCTCATCGCCCTCAACCCCCCCTCGCGTACAACATCACCAACCACAATTACGGAGGGGGTTCTCCGCACTTACCTGCCCAGTGGCTAACTTACCCACTGTTGTTATTGTAACCCTGCTATTCTCCATGTATGCCCTCGTTATTATTGCCACGTATGTTCCTGGATCAAGACCGCCCTCAATCAATTCCCTAGCTATCTCACCTATCCTTGACGCACCCATTAGTATTATGATGGTGTTAACGGCCTTTGCCAATTCCCTGAAGTTCACGAATGCCTTGCCCTTCCTCGGATCCTCCATGCCGGTCACTATGGCTACCGAGCTAGAGACACCGCGCAAAACTGGCGGTATTAAGTAAGCCTCTGGCGCAGCTATGGCTGAGGTCACCCCCTGGGATGACTTCACAGGGTATCCCAGCATTGAGCACTGCAATGCACTCCTCAAAGCCCCTGCCAAATAGGAATGCATCACCGCCATGTAGCCTAACCACAGTCTTACCACTGCCCGCCTCGTTAATCATAACTCTTATTATCTCGTCCTCCTCCATCGTGTGCCTGCCCGGCTCCTTACCAGCATAGATTAATTGAGCTCCCTGACGCACATAATTCAAGGCCGATCTAGGTATTAACCTGTCATAAATCACTACATCAGCGCTCCTCAGAGCCTCAATACACCTAAGCGTTAGTAATCCCTCATCACCAGGTCCTCCTCCTGCGATGATGACCTTACCAATCATTCCCATTAATCTATGGGAAATGCATTTTTATGCGTATTATTACGATTGCCCGTGGTTGAGACCACCTGCCTATCCATGAAGTTCATGTTCTCTGGAGCTCACAGGGTTAGGTTTAGTGATGTTTATGGTGGCGTTCATGGGCATAATTATGACATCACAATAAGGCTCTGTGTTAGGGGTAGGAGGATGCTCGTGACCGACATTGATGGGGTTAGGCGTGAGGTCCAGGGGATCGTTAATACTTTCGATGGTAAGTACATAAAGTCGAGCATGGAGAATACCCAGGGATTAATGCCAAGTGAGTTTGTTGAGATACCCTGCATACCTGAGGGAGCCACCGGTGAGTGTGTTGCTTGGTACTTCATGGATAGGGTGATGGAAATACTGAGGAAATTGGGAATTAGTGACGTTGTTGAGGTTCAAGTGCTTGTCTGTGACTCACCACTTAATTGTTTCGAGGCTAAATCTTCTTAATCGTGTGGGATAGCTCTCGCTGGTTAGTTCCTGAATCTTTATCGTATCCACATTCTCCTCAATAACACTATTCTCACCACCAATTAATAATACCTTAACTGATCTGAATACGGACTTCGCCTTATTGAATGCTGTCGGGTCAACATTATCATCCTCACCGTCGGTTATAACGACCAATTTATAATCCCTCAGTGATGGTTTATCCAGGGCATCCTGCACTGCGGCCCTCACGGCATTTGTTATGTCTGTGCCACCCAACGGTATTAATGAGAGGAGCATCTTTATTATGTCATTCTTATTCGTTAGCATTGGGTATACCTGCTGATCGAAGAACCTGACGGCTAGGTTTCCACCCTTCATGGCAAGTATCACAGCCAATGCCGTGGCCCACGTGATCTTACTAATGGCCCCCCCACCTCAAATATGTTTATATTAACCGTGTAGAACATCGAGCCACTCTTATCAATTAGCATGTAGATCTTGGGCTTCTTAACGGCTCTCCTCTCCCTAACTAGTACGTTGCCCATGGCTAATTTATACGCGAATACTGGCTTGGCGAATTTCATGAGCATCCTCTCGCTTGGTATCATGTCCCTGAGTTCCGATGCCTTCGTCATGCGTTTAACCCCCCCGCCAATGGTGCCAACACGCTCGGCATCCCTATCCTCCACCACATCCACCGTGTACCTGGTGTCCACGATCAACCTAATCAGTGAGTTTAACATTGAAATTAGCCTTAGCCTATATGGGTCAATGTCCGTACTCAGTAGTATGTCCGCTATCTCATGGCCTACGGAGTCCCCCCCAAAGAGCATCTTAACCTTGTTAACAGTCTCGCTCACCTTCTTCATACTACCAACGTAGAAGTTTATTAATGACCTAACCTCCCGCTCTAGGTTCATCCTGCTCTCCCTGGATGAGGAGCTCCTCTGATCCATCGCTGACTCAACCATTTGCCTAAAGGCCTCATTCCTATCCATCTTACTCAATATGCTATTATACACCTTGAGCAGTTTAATTGCCATTACCCTGGACAACCTACCATTCAACCTGGTTATCCTGGACACGTCATTGTAGGCCTCACTCCTTATGTATGTAGAGACCACGAACCTCCACAGCGAGGTTTCCATGTCCTCATTCTCGGTGGGCATCCTGAGTATTGGCTGCCTATAGTGTACGTAGAATGAGTCCGCAAGAACCTCCTGCTTCATCTTATCTATATAGCTTATTGACCGCCTACGAGCCTCAATGAGCACCTCCCTTATCCTATACCTAGTTAGTGGTTCCTCGTAATCAACATTAGCTAAGATACCAGGCACTAAGTGATGCTCGCTTAGGTCATTAATAAAGCTTATTTATTAACTTATTAACCATAACAAACTATATATTGTATAAATTTAGCATTAATTGCTCGAGTAATCCACGAACAACGCCAAAGGCAGTCTCATAACCCATATCGAGCAGTAGGTAAGCCGCATTGTTAAGCATTATTAGGGAGTAGATTGAGGAGAACCAATTGAGTAACTTAATGCCCCCCCTAGCCAATAACTGAAGGCTCAGTAATTTATTGCCTCGATAAATAACCTTAGCTATTATGTCAGTCTCACCTGAGTGATAAGCCACCCTGGATGATGATAAATCCCTAAAAACGGCACTTAATTCATGCTGTGTAAGCCCCCCCACGGATAGGAATGACCAATTGCGAGAGAAGCCTATTTCTAGGCGTGGCATCAACGGTAATGAATCAATAACGCCCAAATCCCTCATTGCCAGTAACTTCCCCCCCATCATAATTAATTGATAATCCCTATTAATCACATACTCAATGCCACTCAATGAATCCCTAAGCATGAACCCCCCCCTACCAATTAACCAACCACCCTTATCAACCACGTCTATCAACGGCTTAACCACGACATAATCGGTGGATACACACCCCCCCCAGCTCCTGCACCTTTGTTTATTGGCAAGTACTTAAGAATGTCTTCATCAATGGCTGTTGGAGAATTTATAATGATACGCCCACCAATATCTGCCATGAGCATTAGAAACTCGGTATTCTTACCCGCGTCACCGCCATTAATTACGTAATCACCTGGTGACAGCGCTATCTTATAAACACTTACGCAATTACCTGACTCCCCCCCCGGCAATACCTCAGAACCAACTACAACCTTATCATACCTACCTATAATGCCCTGCCCACCAACCTCATTCATTATTGCTACTTTACCTTCCTTTATAGCTATTGAACTCAATTTAACACTCAATATGTTAATACCGAGTACATCCTCGAGGTATCTCCTTGTAAATAATTTAATTGATTCTCTATTCACGATATTCAGGGAAGAATGTGGTAGTAAGTCCATGATTACTACATCACCCTGGCTCTCCGTGAATACCGTGATGTCATGACCATCCTTAGCCAGGTACTGCGCATAAATTGCAGTCCCTGGGTTTAAGCCTACGACTGCTATCCTCATTAGATGATAAATATTGAATAAAGCATTAATTTAATTACTCCTAAGCCCATCTTTCCTCGAATGCGCAGGTTAAGCATTAAGTCCTCAATCGCATTAATTGGCCAGGAACTACAGCCAATTAAGGACGCGGTTATTGACATCCTTGACGGTGAGGTGGTGGGCATTGGCAAGGTACCGGGTAGTAATAATGTTATCGATTTGAGAAATACATTATTAATGCCTCAATTAACAAACGCTCATATTCACGTGCTTGATTACTTCCTAATGGGCTTATTCAATAAGTACTACATTGATGATGTGGTTGGTGCTCCATACGGCCTAAAGTATTATTACTTACGTAGGGCAAGACCTGAGTCATTAAGGAATGGGTTAGCCGCCGTGTTTCATAGGATTAGGAATTACGGTGTTGGTTGTTTATTGGTAATTATTGAGTATGGCAGGATATTCGCGGATATCGTTGTTGAGGAGGCTAAAAGAGCTGGACTGTGCGTTGTACCACTTGCTGAGCCTAGTACGTTCAGGTCTATGTTAAGCCTAGCGAGGAGGATGATGTCGATGAGGAGTTTGAGGATGAGGTGAAGTATTTCGTTGATAGGGGGGGATTCGGCGTATCATTGATATCACCGCTTAACTACACGATGGCCGAGTTAAAGCTCGTTTCCAGGTTGAGTGGCTCACGTGGATTACCCATAAGCACTCATGTATCGGAGACAGAGGATACGTACCTCGATAATGACTTGAATAGGGCATTAACCACGTTGGTGACTGGAAACACGGTGTTTGTACACCTGACGCAATTAAATGATGATGATATAGCGAAAATACCCTTATTGCCCATAGTCACGTGTCCAAGGTCAAACATTGAGTTTGTTGGTAAGTTGGCGAGGGTGGGTGCCATGGTGAGGAGGGGGGGGTTAAAGCCACTTATTGGTACTGATAATGTCGCGTTGATAGAGCCTGATCCTTGGGAGGAGATCAAGGTGATGAGGCTGTTAATGGGTGGGGGGGAATTGAACTCACAGACAATACTTAAGATGGCCACTTCCTGGGCTTGGTCATGGGGGGGCTTTGGCTATGTGATAAGGGAGGGAGAGCCATGAGGGGGGGTGTTGCTCTACGTATTGATTATGGAGATTTAAGTATGGATTATGTCTATGATTATATAACAATGCGCATATCCAGTAGGGATATTACGCACTTAATTAATGGGTCGAGTATAATCAGCGTTTCATAGCTCCACGCATTATCTTGATGGGCTTCTTAATCTGTGTTTTTGTTTTTGGTGAAAGTAATGATATGGTTACATCATTGAATCCATTAATTACCATGGACTCTGACGAATCTGCCCGAATCTTAACGTTATACTCCATGTACGTCTCTGGCGTTTCAATACCAAGTAATAAGTTTGCGTCTCTAATCCAACCATTATTAACGACAATCTCTAATTGACCATTTCTCAGGTTAAACCTAACCCTCAATGAGTTAAGCGCATTCTCAACCCTATTTATTACGGAGTATGCCCATTCACCCACGTGATTTATATTTACGAATTCAGCCCAATAATAATCGCTATCCAGCGTCATTGCGAGGGACATCCTTAATTCCTCATCCTCTCCAAAAACCTCCTCATACAACCCCCCACTTACTAACTGCGACTTGAGCCATTGACCAAAGCCTTGACTGCACATCTGCCCTCTCACTAATCCACTTAGCCGGCGAGCCCAGCCATGAGGTGGTTGGTATTTCCTTAATTTCATCATGAAACTCCCTAATTATTGACGGCCTAATGGGCATCACATAACCATCAGACCTGGCCTGCGATAAATACATCATTATTTTCTCGAGGAGCAGGGCGGCGTATGGGTTTGGTGTTGGTAATATCATCCAATTTTCCCCCCCATCTAAAGCCATTGTAACTACACCATCTCTGGCGTGGTTAATCCTCATCATTAACTCTATAATTAATCTCCTGGCGTTGACATCGGCCTCCTGGGTATTGCTGGCCTTGTTGAGTTGAAAGCTCAGTAAGTCGCTAAGTGCCGTATCCCTAAAAAGTATCGTTAAGCAGTCGTGCTTATAAACCCTGTAGATGGAACTCCTATCCTTAATGGCCTCACCAAGGTGATAAACACCATCAAGGACTATGAACCTAATGCCCTCATCACAGAGAATATTCCTTAACTTCTCAGAAAAGTACAACTCAGGGAGCCACATACCCACCGCATCCACACCCAAAACCCTCCTCGTAACTTCCCTCCCCCCCCTACTCAACTCCCACCGTAATAAGTCATAAACCTCGAACTTTTCAATTAAATAACCAGCGATTGGGTGGGCTAGGAAACTCGTTAATACTTCTATGACACCCTCACTGGCTAATCTTGAATATGTGTCAATCGCCTCCTTAATTAGCCCCGTACGTGGATCCCAGGGACCTACGTATTCAACGTGATCCCCACTCTCGATGAGCACGCCATTACGCAGTAAGTCATCCCACTGCCACAATAGGCTTGGGCTTAGGTTATACGTTATGGAAACCCTGTACTTATTCGCTAATCTGGCGTGCAGTAGGTAGGGGGCCTACGTCATATATTGGGTAAAATTCAGGAGACCAAGTATGTTGGAATGCCCACGGCCCGTGATAAATGCCGCTTGGGTACTTATGAATTGGCTGGTGATTATGAAAAACCAGAACGAACCTTAATGGTGTCTCCGGCCTATTAATAACCATTATTGGCGTCTTAACCTCAGAACCGCAGCACCTGGCGGTTATTTCGTAAGTACCCACATCATTTATCCTAACATAATCCATAATTTCCGATTCCGGAGGTATCGCCTGCAGGGTCCACCTACTTATTTCCTGAGAATCCTTAATTACTGATAACTCGATATCCTCCCTACTCATTAATCCCCCCCTAGCCACTATGCTTATCGCCACGTCCTCGCCCGGCTCGTAAAGTACCTTATTCGTTGTTAGCTCTATAGACACTGCCTTCAATACGGATAGTTATTATATAAGTGCTTTTTGTCATTTCAATCTCTAATAACGTATTAAGGATAGAGAAGTTTATTAAGAAGGAAATTGATTAATAATACTCTGTGGAAGTTGGTTACGAGTCAAAGATAAGGACCATAATGCAGACCCTGCACTCATTGGCTGCCATTGATAAGGAACGGGCCATTAAACTTGAGGATCTGGCGAGGATCGTTGGTTTAAAGGTTGAGGAGGTTAGGAGCATTGTTGACAAGCTTAAGGTGCTTGGTTACGTTAATACGATTAACGACTCCGTACATCTAACGTCAACTGCAATAATTAAATTAAGTAGTATTTACTGCTAGATTCTGTGGTTAAGGTCTTGCACGTATCGACGGAGTACCCACCGTATAGGATCATTGGGTCATTGGCATTTCAAGTTAGGGACCTAGTCACACGATTATCCAATAGGTACGAAATATACCTAGTGCACCCGGCCAACTTTGATGGTAGTTACATGGATGGTAATGTGCGTATATTCACCGTAAGTGATAGGTGGTTCAGTGACGTTGTTGCATACATGCACTTCCTACTCGTGGAAATACTCTCCAGAATACCCTACGTAATACCCAGGGATATAAACTTTGTGCATGCGCATGATTGGATCGCGGCTGTCATTGCCAAGGTAATTTCACAGAGACTTAAGGTACCATACATAGTCAGTGCCTACTCCACCGAACCCATTAGATCAGGTGATAGCATAAGCCTACTGAGTTTAACAATAAGGGATTGGGAGAGGTATGCCTTCTCCTCGGCATTATACGTTATTGCACATAATAAGCCGACGTACGAATCCCTCAGGAATCACTATGGAATTAATGCCGTGGAGGTTAGATCCATGGATGATGTTGAAGCTATATACAGTGAGATCAGCCACCAACGCGTTCATCAATAACTCAGTCCGTCGTCAGCTCATCACACTTAAATAAGGGGGGGTCTGCCGCAATATAAATCCTCCGTTATCAATGGGACTAATACTTATAATGCTGATAATTACCAAATCAATAACTGATTATGAGTGAGGGCCAGTGCAGTATTGAGGATATTAAGAAGCCGCTGACATACTAATTAATGCCAGACACGCCATAGCCTTCACCGGCGCCGGGATATCCACGGAATCAGGAATACCCGACTTTAGAGGTCCTCAGGGATTATGGAAGCAGTACAGCCCTGAAATAGCGACTATAGACTACTTCCTACAGCATCCGAAGGATTTCTGGCTATTTTATAGGATGAGAATGAGTACGTTATTCGTGGCTAAGCCAAACAGGGCGCACTATGCCGTGGCCGAACTCGAGAGATTAGGCATAATAAAGGCAGTAATCACGCAGAATGTTGATGGACTTCACCAAGCCGCCGGTTCTAAGAATGTGATTGAGCTCCATGGCACAATGAAGAGGGCGGTATGCATTGCGTGTGGCCGTACTTACCCAATGGAGGTTGTCATTAGGAAAATAGATAGTGGTCAAATACCACCACTCTGTGATGAGTGCGGTGGAATTCTTAAACCTGACACAGTATTATTTGGGGAGCCCGTTAAGGATTTCGATAAGGCCAGGGAATTAGCCTTAATGAGTGATGCTGTTCTCGTTATAGGATCATCACTCTCCGTCTATCCCGCGGCGTATATACCGATATTTGTTAAGGAAATGGGTGGTAAGGTTATTATAATAAATATGGAACCTACAGAGCTCGATTACATTGCTGA
The DNA here is from genome assembly GCF_001316005.1 of Vulcanisaeta distributa JCM 11217. Taxonomy (GTDB): domain Archaea; phylum Thermoproteota; class Thermoprotei; order Thermoproteales; family Thermocladiaceae; genus Vulcanisaeta; species Vulcanisaeta distributa_B. The sequence continues at coordinate 180,055 of NZ_BBBJ01000003.1, read as the reverse complement.
CGTGATAATACAGTGTAAGGCTGGTGATGCAATGACATTACTGCTCAGGGAGATTAAGGATAGGCTGGGAATACAACAATAATACACTAATAATACTTTATTGAGACGCATACGTAATGTTTACGTATACGTAATACATCAATATTACGAGGGTATTATTGCAGACCATACACCATCAGTAACTAGGTTGCTCAGGGAGTCCCGGAAATGCTCCTCAAGTCCCTTGTTGAATCTATCAATATCGTGATTACTGAGCTTCAATTCCATATAGCTCAGGGACTCGGCTATTTGCAGCGGTCTACGTAGATAATCGCTTATTAGGTATTTAAGGTAATTCAATCGCTTGCTTAAATAATACTCATCATTAAATAAATCATTAATGCTTAATAATGCATTAATCAGCTCCTCCTTCACGGCGTCGATATTCTCCTCATTGATAGCGGAAACCACTAATTGATAGTAATAAGTACCTGGCAGGTAATCCCTATCCATATCGATTGAGTACGTCAAACCCTTACTCCTGAACCTAGACACTAGGTATGAGCTGAGTCCATTTACTAAGTGGAATTCCAGTAATGATGATTTGATTGATAGTAGGAGTGGATCCTCATTAGTTACATTGTATTGCCAGGAGTATGATAAATATGCCGATTCAATGGGTCTCTTAATGATTATTGGTCCTCCTTTGCCTATTGTTGGTTTTTTCTTACTACCTGATCTACCCTCCCACTTATTAAATAATTCCATTACCTCATTTATTGTCATGTTTATAGGACCAACGATGCTCACTACCGTATTATCTGGCGTGTAGTAGGATTCTAGAAATTCCTTAAGGTCTTTAACGGTTATTGAGGAGATACTATCCTCGGAACCAATGATTGGGGCGCCATAATCGCTATCTCCGAACAATGCCCTAGGCCCAAGGTCGTATATTAACGTGCCTGGGTCATCATTTCTCATCCTTATCTCTGAAAGAATGACCCTCCTCTCCCTCTCAAAGTCCTCCTCATTCACCCTCTTATTACTAAACATTTTATGAATGAGTCTCAGTAGATTCCTTAATTCGCTTGGTATTACCTCGATAGGTACATTGTGAGTGTTCGTTCAGTATACGCGTCTGAAACGCCGCCTAACCCCCCTCTATCTCCAGGTCAATGTTTGGGTATGCCCTATAAATAATGTGTTCTGCAAAGTGGCTTATGCCTCGTAAACCCTCATCCTCATATATAGATCCTATGCCTACGCCAATGGCTACTCCTACCGTTGATGATTCAACTGTTTATCAATAGTCTTAGTCCATTATCTAATACGTAATACTCTATGTTCACCATTATCGATTTTAAACGGGGGGGAATTTAAAGCAATACACCTTTAGCAGACCCTCTTACCTATTTGCTCATCCTGTGGCTTATCAATCGTTATTATTGTTGGGTTCTTCTCATCACAAGACGCCAGTATCATTCCCTGACTCTCATAGCCAAAGATCTTCCTACTCTCTAAATTCGCAACCACGACCACGTACTTATTAATTAAGTCCTCGGGTTTATAAAACTCGGCGAGTCCAGTAATTATTTGTCTCCTCTCGTCACCAATATCAACAATGAGTCTCAACAGCTTCCTCGAACCCTGAACCCTCTCTGCGTGTATTACCTTACCAACCTTAAGCACCACCTTTTCAAAATCAGCCCTCGTTATCGTCTCGGTGGACACAATAGTAAGTCTAAATGCCTGCTATTAAATATTGAGTTACGTACTAAATGCTTATTAATGAGCCCTGCAAATAATTGCTGTGGTTAAGAGGTACTTCCTTAGCAATAAGGACATTAAGGAATTAAGCAATGCGGTTGGTGAATTGGGGGGGCCCGTATTCAGGAATGCCAAGAAGGTTGAGGTTTATGAGCTTAATGAGGCAACTACTGTATACTTAATCGACGATAAGCCATTAGTGGCGAAACTAACGGTAAAGGTTGACTCAAGCCAAAGGGAGTATGTAATACCATTACTAACGTACTTTTACCTCAACCCATCATACATGCCCAGCTACCCCCACCGTGACCGTTGATGATGGCGCGGTACCGCACATAGTCAATGGAGCTGACGTAATGAGGCCAGGCATTAAGGAGATAAGCGGTAACTTTGGTGTGGGTGATGTGTTGCTAATTAAGGATCTTAAGGGTAGGTACATCGCCATTGGAGTATCCCTCATGACGGCTGATGATATGAGGAGTACGAGTAAGGGTAAGGTCATAAAGGTTATTCATCACCTTGGAGATAAGATATGGAATTTAGCCCAGGAACTACTCAAGGCCAAGTAACCTTAGTATTTGTGTAAAGTCATCATCACTCCTCGTAACCTTATACCTCTTGATTGCACTACGTAAATTATCGAAATCAATACTCACGCCCATAATTGCCCTAACACGACCCTGAATAAACCCTACCCATTATCAACGCATTCAATATTTGGGCGACATTACTAACCCTACTATTTAAGCTGGCACTTTCAAAATCTATTATAAACGCCCTGCCATTACTAATGATTACGTGATCCTCCGGCCTACTCAACTCATTATGGGCTAGGCCTATGGAGTCCAATCTACGGCATTGCCAAAGCAAGTCCCTGAGTATTACCCTTAACTCCGCTGAGCTCGCCGTAATTACATAATCCTGTATAGGCACGCCACTCACCAATTCCATAATCAATACGTCACTTGCGTACTTAATTAATCTCGGCCCAACGCGACGGAATTCGCAAGCCTGAGATAGCTACCCTCGTTCATTAGGCTTGGTCTTGACGAGTCGAAACGCCTAATCTTACAGGCGTAATACTCATCACCAACGCGGCACTTAAATACGAAACTGTTCTGGCCCTTACCCAATAACCTAAATCCCATGAACTCAACACCACCGTCATTTAAAATCTCGTTCACGCCTAGATTCGATAATTCACCCAATATTAGGTCCACGTAATCCCCCCCTGGGCAATTAATACGCTTACAAATGCCGGTAAAGACTTCGTAGTTCCCCCCCATCGAAAATAACTTAATTAATGCATTAATATAAACAAACCTGGTTGATGAGGGAAACAGGCCTCTGAGGAACGGTAATGATGAGGAACTCGGGTTTATCTGACGAACCCTCTTTTAATATTAAGTAAAGCATTACTAATTGATGGACTTGATAATCTACTCACCAAGGATTGAGGCATCAATGCCCATGTTAAGGAACATTCTTATGATCGTTATTAAGCGTTATAAATCGCTGTCACTGCCATTACCGCGGGAATTCTGCAGATTAGCCGTGCTAAACCCCCCCAGGGAAGCCATTGAATTGCTTATGAGGCTTGGGAACTCATTCATGAGGCTTTGGGGGGGCTGGGTCCCGGAGTTTTTAAGGGAGGTCATGATTGTTGAGCCTTCAGCAATGATTGATTGCTATGATAGTATTGATAGGCTTAGGATGTCTGTGGATTTGGGTGTTAGCATTGCTAGGTTGATAATTAAGTATAGGCTTAGTGGTAGGGTTGATTATGATGAGTGGTTAGGACTTTTCAAGGAAGGAGTTACTTCCCTAGTTCTGCCCGATGGACCTGTCGTTGTGGTTGATGATTACATTCAATTTATAAAGAACGCCACCAAGTCAAACAACTCCATTTTACTAGGTCCATTAATGCCCATGCCCATTGACTTAATGGTGCTCATATCACGTGGCGAGTTGGGCATTAATTATCTAAGTGGGGTCGTTAATTATGTAATTACCTACATTGGGGATTACGTGGTAACGAGTAGGGACTTAACGGAGGCATTTATACGGCTTATTAACGACCGTGGGTATATAAGCTTCATTAAGTCGATAGGTCTTCCAATAATTACTTAGTACTGAGTTGGCGTTACCCTGATCGCTGAGTATGGGCAATTGCTTTGACAGGAGAAGCACCCTGAGCATAACGATTCATTTAACACGTAGGCCTTATCCCTCAATTTACCTGCCAATACGCCCTTTGGGCATACTGTCCAGCAAATTCCACAACCAACGCAATTACTTAATACCTCAATTCTCATCCTGAATCTCATCAATTCTAAATACTCAACGCGCTTAAATACTTACTGCCTGGTTGCGGGCACAATGCTTTTAAGGCCTTGCTTAAGCACAATCGAGGGACCTTTATTGCCAAGCTACAGCTCATCAAGTCTGGGGAGAAAAGGCCTAGGGAGAAGTGGAGGAACTTCACGGACTGGTTTAACTGGGTTATAATGGAGACGGAGGTTTATGACTATAGATACCCAGTGAAGGGCGCATACGTATGGAGGCCGTATGGCATGAGGATTAGGAGACTCGTTGAATCCTACGTCAGGCTTGTTCATGATGAGACGGGGCATCAGGAGGTACTATTTCCGGTGTTCATACCATACGAGTTCTTCTCAAAGGAGAGCGAGCACATTAGGGGGTTTGAGAACGAGGTCTTCTGGGTAAGTAAGGGTGGTACTGGTGAGGAGAGACTCGTGTTAAGGCCTACCAGCGAAACGGCAATGATGCCCATGTTCAAATTATGGATTAAGGACCATACAGACCTACCATTCAAGGTTTACCAAATAGTCAGTGTGTTTAGGGCTGAGACTAAGGCCACGAGCCCATGATTAGGCTTAGGGAAATATCGATGTTTAAGGAGGCTCATACGGCACATGCGAATAGGGAGGATGCGGAGAGACAAATTAAGGAAGCCATGGAGATTTATAAGAAAATATTTGATTACCTGGGTATACCCTACTTAATAAGTCAAAGACCTGAGTGGGATAAATTCGCGGGCGCCGTCTATACAATAGCCTTTGACACGGTTATGCCCGATGGAAAAACAATGCAGATTGGTACCGTTCATTACCTGGGCACGAACTTCTCAAGGGTCTTCGACGTTAAGTACTTAACGCCAAACGGCGATTGGGAGTACGTGCATACCACTAGCTATGGAATCTCAGAAAGGGTTATTGCAGCGATGATTGCCGTGCATGGGATGATAAGGGCCTCGCATTACCGCCCAACGTAGCGCCGATACAGGTCGTGATAGTCCCAATAATGTATAAGGGCACGGAGGAGGCGATAATGAGGGAGGTTAGGTCAATAACGGAGGAACTAACCAATGCTGGTGTTAGGGTTAGGGTTGATGATAGGACCGATAGGACGCCTGGTTGGAAGTATAATTATTGGGAGATGATGGGTGTTCCGCTCAGGATAGAGGTTGGTCCTAAGGATGTTGAGAGTAGGCAGGTTGTACTGGCTAGGAGAGATACCATGGAGAAGTACGTTGCGCCGCGCGAGGGAATCGCCGATACAGTGAAGGAATTACTTAATGAAATAGGTAATAATATGAGGAGTATGGCATGGGACTTCCTTAGATCCATGACTGCCAGAGCCACCACGGTAGATGAAGCTAGGAAGCACCTTGATAATGGTGGCGTTGTTGAGGTTCCCTGGAGCGGTGATAATAATTGTGGAATGGCAATACAACAATTGCTTGATGCTGACGCTCTGGGTGTGCCTATGGATGAGGATGCGAGCAAGGATATTGGTGGTTTGAGGGACTTGGCATGTAATGATAAGCAGGCAAATTATTGGCTGAGGATTGCGAGGAGGTATTGAGTCAAAACCTTTTAATAATTCGCAGATTTAAATGGAATTGATGAAAACCTCGTTATTAATTACGACTATACTCATAGTTGTTATAATCGCAGGCGCGGTTACGTACCTCGCAGTGTCGGTGAACGGAGGCCCAGAGTCAGCCCTCCTAAACGCCAAGGAGTTATTCATGAGGAATGTTACGGCGACCTATAAATTCGTAATCAGCTCCACATTCATGATAAATAATGAATTCCCGGGAATACCCAATGTTCCATTTCAAATGGGTCCTTTAATGGGTATCGTTACCATATCTAGAACGCCGATAAGTGATGCCACTGTAATAAATGGCACATTATCATTCAGGCACTTCATGGGGGGGCTGGTATTAACTTTAATATGGCGCTTTGGAGGTATAATGACGAGCTTTGCTACGCGGTTGAATTCAACTTCATGGGACAGCAAACAATGACCCATTGCGCGCCTTACGTAAACCTCACTAAGTACGTAGTGCTTGCATTAAATGAAAGTAAGTATGTGGGTAAGGGTACTTGGAATGGAAAAACAACTTATTGTTTCACAACAACTATGACATTAACGCCAACTCAGGGTGAGCTACAGGGGGGGTTACCAATCGTCGTGAACATAACGGAACTATGCATGTTAAGCAATGGCGTACCAACAAACGTAACGATATTCATATACCCAGCGCGTCAGGGTATGCTTGGTAATATGGTCATGAACATAAATATGACACTAATAAATTACTCATTTGTGTTCAATCAGCAGGAGTTCTCACAAATAACGAGGGGGGGCTCATACCCTGAGTCATTACGCCTTATGATGAGAACTTAAGAAGCCACTGTATAAATTCAGTAACTTCCTGATTCTCAGTCCACTCACATTAAGGTCATTAAATAAGTCCTTAATAAATAATAAGGTACTTAATGCTTTGTATAATAGTGATTAGAGCATTTGATTACCCTGATTAAACTTGCTGCTTATGGCCTTGAGTATCTTTGTCGTGCTGCAGAGCGGGCAGTCCACATAGTCGTTGAACCTAATAACTTCTATATTTTCTAAACCTCTCTTCTTCAATTCCTCCCTTAATGAATCCTCACTAAATGGCTGATTGGGCCCGAGCAATATTATGTTTGGTCTCTCCTCCTCAACAACCCTGAACATGTCACCCTCATAGCCAAGCCTGGCCTTATGAACATAAACAATATTACTAACAACCTCCAGCCTCTGGTTTTCAGGTATGATCACGTCCCTACCCTTAATCTTCTTAACCGTGGAGTCACGGGCAATCACCGCAACTACGCGTCCAAGAGTCCAGGCATGCCTTAGATAGGCTATGTGCCCTGGGTGTATTATCTCAAACGTGCCGGCGACAAACACCTTATTTTGAGCCCTCCTGATTAAGTCATCTATCCTGCTCCAATTAAAATGGGCTATTCCAAGGAATCTTAATGCGTCGAGGAGGCCCTCGGCATAGGCTATCGTTGCTAATGCATTAAATTGATCACCCCTTGATAGGTAGTAGATTGAGTCCTTTAGGTATGCCCTGGCTATTTCAATTACGTCATTCTTAATGCCCTCCCTTTCTATTTGCTCAAGCGCGTTAGCCACATTCCTTATGTATGTATCAATCCTTACTTCAGGATTTATTGTCTCCATAATGCTACGTAAATGCGTAATCCCTATATGGTTAATAAACCTTCCAGCGTGGTAATAATGAGATTAATACCGTATTATTTAATTAATGCCTAGCCCTTACTAGCGATTCACTCCCTGAGTGTCTCCAGCGATATGAAGGTCTTAGTATCTTCGATACCCTCCATCATGCTGAGCACGCGTAGTATATCATTAACGTTAACCTCCCTCGTTATTAATATCAAGTCGTAATCACCAGATACCCTATAGGCCTTCTCAATTGGTAACTCCTTAACCTTCTCATAAATTATTGTCCTATACCTAGCTGCACCTTAACGAGTATTATCGCCTCATTAGAACTCATCCTCAATACCTTAAGGGCCTTATCGGTGACATCAACGAACTCACGACCAGTCCTTATCAGCCCAAAGTCCTTAAGCTTCTTAAGGTGCACGCTAAGCGCTTGCCTAGTCATCCCTAGTTCCCTCGCCAGCTCATCCTGGTCTGCGTAAACCGTGTATACCTTAAGTGGGACTGCCTTTTTAAGTAGGTATTGAAGAACCTGGAGTTGCCTCTCCGTTAATTGCCTCTCAATTTCAGCCGGTGTTGACTCTCCACTTGATGTGGTTATGGAAGACATAGTAATCTACTAAAATACACCTGATAGCACTAGTATAAAAAGGTTATTCCTAAATATTATATATGACCCGTCATATAATCCACCGTAAAAAATAAAGATCATTAATTACATATGGGTAATAATTTAATTATTCATTCTGTTGAGAACATTCACTAAATAAATAATGGTACAAAGAACACTCTAAGGATTAATAAAGCTGAAGTAATTACTAACGCGACGATAACAGAAACATCAAATAACTTAAGGGCAAGTTTCAGCCTAGTTACGTCAGGACTGGGCATACCATCATTTATCCTATAAACACCAATCTTCTCAAGCATAATCCCAAGCGCACCCGCAAAGGATGCCATGGGCCACCCAGAGTTAACACTCCTTACGTTACGATGTTCACGAAAGGCCACCACAACACTATCCCTCCAATTCAACCCTACTAACCCAGACGCTATTAGGATAACTATCGAGGATAATCTTGCGGGTATATAATTTAACGCGGTATCGACTTTAGCCGAAAACCAACCAACGTCCTCATACGGCCATCCCCCCCTATAACCAACCATTGAGTCCATGGTATTTGACAGCCTCTGAAGTAGAGCTCCAGGTAATCCAAGTAATGCGAAGTAGAACAGAGGCGAGAGAAGACCATCGACGAAGGACTCAGCGAGACTCTCTATCACGGCGGATATCAGGTGGGCCATGTCTAGTTCCCAAACATTTCTCCTAACAATTTGCTGGGTTAGCACGCGGGCATTATTTAAATCACCCAATTCAATACTCCTCAATATCTTCTTAGCATAATCCCTCATTAACCTTATTGAAAATGTTAATTTTAGGAAATATGCGTAAATGATAATCCCAATCACAACATTAATAATCATTAGGATACGCGGTACTAAGTAGTAAGTAATTATTATTGGAATCACGGAAATGAACCATAAAAATATTCCAAAAAGTTTATTGCTTGGCTTAAATAATTTAAATGCAATATTACCAGTAATAACCACTGGGTGAATCCTTATGAGTATGCCCTTGGGTTCACCAAGTGCTATGTCGAGTATTACCGAGGTTATTAGTATCGTAATGTAATATAGCATTATTGGCTCAATTGTCTCCATATTATCTAACCCGCCTAGTGCTTTGTATTAACCATGGTAATGAATCCCTGAAGTAATTCATGAACCTCTGAAGCTCAAAGAGGGGGGGTCTTAGAACCTCGGCATTAGGGCATGAGTTTTTCACCATGGTTAGGATCTCCTTATAAATCATGCCTTGGGTAAGGACCACGGGAATTACCCTATTTGGACAGTGATTGGCTAAGTAGCTCCTGAGCGTAGGCTCAATTTTGAGGAATGCGACGTCATAGAGGTTCAAATCACCTACGTTCTCAATGAATCTTTGATCATTATCTCCATGAAATACGTATAGACCAGGACCAAGACTTAGGAGGAAATCCCTTATACCTGGCCATTTAAGTAATGGCGGTGCCTCAAAGCCCGCTATATCCACCGCCCTCTCATAGTCTTTACCATACCCAATAAACAACGGTATGTATAGGTCACCAACAACTTCGTTTATTGATGGTTTAGAGTATGAAACAAATGCATAATCAACGCCAACATTCTCTGCAAAACGCCTTACGCTATTTACGTAATTAGGATCCCTCGATCCATGAAGTACGATAACGATCTTCACAGGGTGCCGTTAATAACATCAATGTAATGCATATTAAAAACTTAATATTCATGGATCAAGAGCGATCATGAGAGTTAAGGCATCAGCTCGTGCTTTATTACCCAGCCGTATTAATAATTGCGGCAATAAGTACATTGGTCGCAGTATTAATACCTAGTTATTACGCCCTATTTCCAGAGTTTATATTATTCATATTATTTATTTACGTATTAGGTAGGTTGCGTAAGGGATTGAATGTTGGCTATTCTTACATAGCCGTAATAACGTTAATAGTACTGATTAGTTATGCATCGATTTTCCTAATAAAGCCGGAGCTAATTTTGAATAAGGCGCTCACTGAAATGAGACAGAACATAATTAAGGGCTTCCTCTACGTTATTATTTACTTATTCGTATCATTATTGCCAGATAGCGTTACCGACCTTGTTGGTACATTGCCCATATTCATATTCGTAACCGCCATTGCCGTTCTAGAGCTAAGGTTGAGGTATTATTTATTGGCCGGTGTTTTGACGGGCATAGTGGGTATTGGGCTTTCCACAGTGATTCTATCCCTGATGTACAATAGGGTCATTGTAACCTATGGATTGTCAGCGATAACGATGGGATTAATGGGGGGGGTTGTTTTAATGACATCGTTGATAAACACCGTGAAGGGACCCGTTAGGCCCATGCATGCGCTCAACTTCCTAATAATATTATATACGGTTTACGAGTCGCTGTGGCTCTTAATACCGATACCACCTGTGCTTGTGGTGGACGGCATTGGAATTAATAGGCTTGGTCACTTCATTAGCATGCTCGCCGGGGGGGTTATCATTGCAATATTTATAACCTAAGTCCAGTGGCTTTAGCTAATGAGTAAGTCGCAGGGGGGGATTAGGGCATGGCACATTCTCTACGGAATTAGCCTATTACTGTACTTAATTAATGCGGGAATTCTCATTTACCTTCAGTTTGAGTATTATGTGAGTCCAAGCTTCATAGAGTCCATGATGTCGGCATTCCCATCAATATACACATCCCAAATAAGTAGTGTCTTGCAGGGAGGTTATATTGGGATAATGGGCACTATATCAATAATACTAATACTAGTAATGACGTATTTAATAACAAACGCGGTGCAGGGGGGGCAGGCACATGGAATAAGTAGGGCTGTGAGGGTAGCACTACTTGTCTTATTGCTAATTCAAATAGTCCTTGGCAACACAGGGCTTCTTCTTGGGTTAATAATCGGCTTGGTTAGTATTGCATTGATGAGGTGATTAGCGATGAGGGTGTTGGTGACAGGCGGCGCCGGTTTCATAGGCTCATTCTTAACAGAGAGACTTGTTGAGATGGGATTTGACGTGGTTGTTATTGACAACTTAAGTTCAGGGGGGGACCTAAATAGGCTTAAGGATGTAATTGATAGGGTTAGGTTCATTAAGGATGATTTAAAGAGCCCAAGTAATCCAGGTGCGTTTCAGGGAGTTGATACAGTGTTTCACCTGGCAGCGAATCCAGAGGTTAGGGTATCAGTCACTGAACCTAGGATTCACTTTGATGAGAATGTCTTAGTAACATTTAACGTGCTTGAGCTGTCCCGTAAGTACGGGGGGGTTAAGACCGTGGTATATGCATCATCAAGTACCGTGTATGGCGATGCCAAGACCATACCAACACCTGAGGATCACCCAATACAACCAATAAGCGTCTATGGAGCAGCCAAGGCCGCTGGTGAGGTCATGTGTGGGACCTACGCTAGGCTTTACGGAATTAACTGCGTAATTCTTAGGTATGCGAATATTGTTGGGCCCAGGCTTAGGCATGGCGTAGTTTACGACCTACTAATGAAGCTTAAGAAGAATCCAGAAGAACTCGAGGTCCTTGGCGATGGAACTCAGGAGAAGTCGTACCTATACATAACGGATACTATAAGCGCCACATTAATGGCCTGGGAATATGCCGTGAAGAATGGCGGTATTTACACGTATAATATTGGGAATTGGGACTCAATAAGTGTTAGAGATATAGTGAGCATAGTCATTAGGGCATCCGGCTTCAACCCGAGGATCAATTATAAACCAGCAACACCAGATGGGAGGGGGGGTTGGCCTGGTGATGTTAAGCGAATGTTATTATCAATCGATAAGATAGTCAGGGAGGTCGGCTGGAGACCAAGCATGAGCAGTAGGGAAGCCATCGAGCTCACGGCTAAGTCTTTGGTTAAGGAGATTGGTGTTAGGGATGACGAAGGTATTAGTCCTTAGGGCATCAGGGAAGATTAGGCCGGTTCACCTTGCTGGTGTTGACGTAATTCAAGTGCCTGTTATTGATATTGTTCCTAATGAACACGTAATTAATGAGGTATCGCTTGATAATGCTGATTACGTTATTGTAATGAGTACCACCGTAGTGAAGTATGTGGGTGAGAGACTACGGCGGTTAAATAATGCGAAGATTATTGGTGTTGGACCGCAAACGTGTAGTGAGATTGAGAAATTGGGCGTTGCATGCATTATGCCTAGGGAGTTCTCGAGCTACGGTATAATAAATATGATGCGTGATCTACCACGTGGTAAGGTCGTGGTATTAAGGTCATTAAGAGGCGGTAATTACATAGTTAATGAACTTAAGGGGCTCGGTTTTGATGTTGTTGAGTACGGTATTTACGATATAAGGCCAAACTCCATTAATGCTGAGATCGCGTGTAAGCTAATGAACTACGTTGATTACATCATCTTTATGAGCCCCCCCATGACCTATGAGGCAGTAAGGAATTGCGCCGGAGACGTACTTAAGAAAAAGCCTGCAATAGCCATTGGCAGGGTTACGGAGAGCCGCATGAGGAGTGATGGTATAAATCCCCCCCTAACGCCAAGTGAGTACACACTTAATGGAGTTTTAAGACTACTGACGGGTCATTTAATGACGAGCAACGAATCGCCTGACTGAATCACAAAATCATTACCTGGATTGAGAATGACCTCACCGTTCCTAATCACACCAATGACTAAGTAATTCAACCTGAACTTAACCAATTGCACAACCTCCATAAACCGCTTTCCAACATATTCATTACCCTCCATTAAATCTAGATTACCCCCCCTATTAATTATGTTCATTAATACCGAGGAAAATCCACGATTAAAGACTTCATTAGCTATCATGACAGTCGTGAAGGAGCCTAGGGATATCACGGAATTAGCACCGGCGCTCAGGGCATAATCTCTATCAGCCTCATTAAGAACCTCAGCAATTATGTAAGCATTAGGATTCAACTTTCTAATACTCATAATTAATAGGATAACCTTTGCATCCGCCGTCTTAACATCGACATCATTAAATGGAAGTATAACCACAGTGGAAGCCCTATCCACGCCAGCCCTCAATAAGTCACTGGCATTAAATGGATCTCCACGAATAAACTCAACGTCAGTAGGTAATGCCGGTGGCTTATCGCCATTACCTATATAGAGAATATCCACGATCTCACCCCCCCTCATATTCATCAGTTCTTCAATAACATTAATAACCCTCAGGACTCTATCAACATCTCCTATCACGACAATGTGCTTACCCTTTGAGGTTGTGTGATGACCCATACTCCTCGTTATTGCTATGTTCGTTAGCTCCGTGGCTATTGAAGCCGTTAATAGGCTTATTACGGCAATACCCACGGGCATTATGACCATATCAACGATTTTACCTAGATACGTGTTAGGGACTATATCACCATAACCAACCGTGGTTATGGTCTCCATCACAAACCAAACAGAATTAAAGTAATTATTAAATCCAGGGTTCTTCCCATGCTCGATTAAGTACATAATGAGAGCCCCCCCAATGAATAAAACAACCAAAAATAGGATTAGTGAGTAGAAGATCATGCTCCGGACAGCTCTACGAAATCTCCTTAATAATTTTAGAACCGTGACTGGTATTACCATAAACTTATCAGCATAAATAACGACATATTAAAACCTAACTTAATCCGCCTTCCTGCTTAAAGTAATCCCTGAACTGCTCCCTTAACACCTTTTTATCGAACTTTCCAGTGCTGGTCTTTGGTATCGAATCAACAAACAATATCTCTGGCAATTGCCACTTTGCAAACCTGTGCGATAAGTGGTCAAGTAATTCCCTCTTAAGCGCTTCCTTATCTCTATCTTTATACTCAGGCTTTAAAACAACAAAGGCTAATGGTCTTTCACCCCCCCATTTTGGATGTGGCACACCAACTACTGTAGCTTCATAAACCGCTGGATGAGCCATTAGGTAATTCTCCATATCAACGCTTGATATCCACTCACCACCACTCTTTATTAAGTCCTTAAGCCTATCCACGATTTTCATGTACCCATCTCCATCAATAACGACCGCATTGCCACTTCTCCACCAGAGGTCAACACCTTCTCCATAGAAGGAGTCGAATGTCCTTTGATCATTGAAGTACTCCCTGATTGCCCAGGGACCCCCCCTCTCAAGCAGTTCACCCGGTGTTTTTCCATCCCAAGGTACATCACGTCCATACTCATCAACGACCTTACGTTCCATTGGAAATATGGGTAAACCCTGTCTAGCCCTATGCTCCCAATACTCATCCTCGTTCCTCAACTTCTCAAGCACCTTAGGTTTAAGTACATAGACATGGCTTAACGGTGACGTTTCGGTAGACCCATACGCATGCACAACCTCAATACCAAATTCACTTAAACCCCTCATCATAGCCACCGGCGGTTCCGAACCACCGCTTACAACTCTCATGCTAAATCGTGGTTTAGGACTCATCGATCTTAGGTAATTAAGTATGGAAATCCATACGCTGGGCACACCGTTTGATCGCGTTATTTTCTCGTTAATCATCAAATCAATTATGGGTTTCAAGTCGTTAATGCTCCATACGCCCGGAAAAACAAGCTTTGCACCAACCATGGTGGCTGCGAATGGCATTCCCCCCCAACCATTCACGTGATATAGTGGAACAAGCTGTAGGAGCGCATCACCTGGCCCATGGGAAATACCTGGTGAATCGCCATTGCGTGCAGTACGAAGGATCTATGGGAGTAATAAACGCCCTTAGGCATACCCGTAGTACCGGATGTATAGCACGCACAGCATGCCGATCTTTCATCAATGAAAGGAAAATCGTACTTACTACCACTCTTTATTAGGTCTTCATAATCGTAAACCTTCAATCCGCTTAATTCAATGGGCTCGCTTACCTTACCCATAACCACTACCTTCTCAACATGCTTAAATTGCGGAATTACGCCCCCCCTAAATTGAGTTAGGAGTGGCGCATCTATGAAGAGCACCTTAACCTTTGAGTGGTTAGCCACATGCGCTATCTCAATGGGTGATAGCCTAAAATTCATCTCAACGAAAACGGCACCAATACCCGACACAGCAAAGTAAAGCTCGTAATACCTATGGGTATTAACACCGAGCGCGCCAACCCTATCACCAGGCCCCCCCACACCCAACTCACTCTCAAGCATGGAGGACATTCTCTGAACTCTATCATAAACATCGCGATATGTTAATCTAACAATACTACCATCGACATCCCTAGACACAACCTCATTCTCACCAAAATACAACGCGGCATGCCTTAATATTGCATGGACATTTAGTGGATAATCATCCATCATGGTTGATGGGAAACCCTTGATGAAACGCATAATGTTATTATTAATATTAATATTTATAAATTTTATCCATAAATCTAACTTATAGTATTATACATGTAAAAGAATTAATAATATCTAAACCTAAGCAAAACGCCATTATTAACATCGTGTAGATGAAGATTGATAGTCACGTAAGCCGAAACAACTTAGGTAGTAATAAACGTGGTGGGCCCGCCGGGACTTGAACCCGGGATCTCCCGCGCGTCAGGCTTGTACGGGGGGGCGTCAGCCCCTGGGCATCCTACCAGGCTAGACTACGGGCCCGATGATTCATTAATTGTGTTGTTTTTAAGGTTTTAGCTTCCCTGAATTTGTTAGAGTAATTCCTTAATAGGCCGCGGTCTTTACACCTTCAATGCCTGAGGTTGTGGCTTTGGGCGAGCCCTTGGTTCAGTTTAATGCCGTTACTGATGGACCGCTTAGGCACGTTACTTACTTCGAGAAGCACGCAACGGGTACCGAGGCCAACGTATGCGTTGCCCTGGTTAGGCTTGGCGTTAGTTGTGGGTTGATAACTAGGCTTGGTGCTGATGAGTTTGGTCTATTCATCTATAATTGGCTTAGGGGGGGCGAGGGTGTTGATGTTAGTCATATTAAGTTCGACCCTGAGAGGCCCACGGGCATATACTTCGTTCAGAGGAATTATCCAATACCTGGCGTCAGCGATGTTCTCTATTACAGGAGGGGGGGTTCCGCAGCCTCGGCCTTAAGCTGATGATGTGGACCCAGACTACGTTGGTAGTGCCAGGGTTTTTCATACGACGGGCATAACCATGGCCATTAGCGACACCGCTAGGTCAGCAGCATTTAGGGGGGTTGGAGATCGCCCGCGGTAAGGGTGTTACTACGTCATTTGATGTTAATTATAGGAGGAAGCTGTGGGTGCGGGTGGAGGATGCGATTAACGTGCTTTCGAAGGCGCTTAGTTTCGTGGATATTGTGTTCCTCGATGAGGATGAGGCAAATTTATTGCTTGGCGTGTCCGCAATTGATGATGTGTTTAAGGAGTTACGTTCAAGATTCGGCATTGATAGGATTGTGCTTAAGCTTGGCGTTAAGGGCTCGGTGGCATATTGGGAGGGTAGGGTTGTTAAGGTCGATGCATTTAGGGTACCTGTTAAGGATCCCATAGGTGCTGGTGATGCCTATGCGGGTGTTTTCCTTGCATCAATACTTAGAGGTCATGATGTGGAGAGTGCCATGAGGAGGGCTTCGGCAGCGGCTGCGATGGTGGTGATGGTTAGGGGGGGTGATGAGGAAAACCTGCCTAGGGAGGATGACTTGAGGAGGTTTCTTGAGGGTTATGGTAGGCAGGTTGACCTTAGATAAATCGGTTTTTAAATACAGCCTTGCTTAAGGCTTGTGCGTAAGGCGTTGATTATAGGGGGGGTGAATGAGATAAGCGTCGTAGTTGCTAGGCTATTAGTCGGTAATGGCTATGATGTAAGTATGATAGCGGGTAATGAGAATGAGGCAAAACTGGGTAGGGGGGGTGTCCCTGCCTATGTCCATGTAGGTAATCCAAGGGATGAATCAATACTCAGGGATGCCGGAATTGATGAGAGTGAGGTTGTGGTTCTATCCATGGATGATGAATCCAACCTGGAGGTTGCTAGGATTGCGAAGTCGAGGGGTGTACCAACAATAATAGCATTGGTTAGTAATAAGGAGAGGTACCTTGACTCATTCATTGAGTTAGGCATCTACGCAATACCTATTGTGGACGCCATCCTATCGAAGATTGCCCATTATCTAAGGTTGCCATTTAAGCAATTGCTTTATTCCGATGATAAGGTGCAGGCATATTACGTCGTGATTAGTTCGGAGTCGCCATACATAAACCAGGAGGTTAGGGATGTTGCCAGGAAGTGCGGTGTGGCAATACCACTGATTATAAGGGGGGGTGAGGACGTGATAATTAGTGATGAGGAACTTAGGATTGAGGCTGGTGATAAATTACTTATTGTTGGTGCCTCGGACTCCGTGGTCAAGTGCGTCGAGAAGATTTATTAAGCATGTACAGTAGCGTGCCTATGAATAACCATGACAACACCATTAACACGTATATCGCCTTAACTAGGGTTATGAGAATAATCGAGAATGTATATATGGCAATACCGACAATAGATACAATGGGTATTTCTAATTGCCCTACGACTATGCCCGGTATTCTGAAGTAACGCATTAGGTTGGGTTCCTTATTTCTATATATTATTAATGCGATCATAGTCATTAAATATACGATGGTTGAGGCTATTGCGTAGGAGTCCGTAATAAGCTCAACACTGCCTGGTATCACGAATAGCATAGCTACTAATGATGAGATTATTATTGCTAAATGAGGCGTTCTATACCTACCATGAACACTGCTTAACCTGCCTGGTAACAAGCCGTCTTCACTCATTACGTAGATACTCCTTGAGAAGTCCACGATGCCGGCATTGACGGATATGAGGAGCACTATTGCTATTGATATCGAGATATAGGTGGATAGATACGTATTATGGAGCAGGTATCTCGCCAGAGCACCTATGGGATCACCAACATTGCTGGAAACTATCGTTAACGCGCCCGATAATATCGCCAATAATGATAGCAGCAATGCCACGACAGTCGATAACGCAGATACCCCCCCAATTATTGCTCTTGGTACTGATATGTAAGGCGTCATGGCCTCTCCAGTTGACTGAGCAATAACGTCAATGCCTGTGTAACCCCTAAGTGAATATGTCAGTCCATGAACTAAATAATCATAATTGAATGTTAGCCTAGGCATGGCAACTCCACGATTAATCACCAGGTAATAACCGAATACTAATAATGCCATTATTCCAATTAAGTCAATCGTCAGTAGGGTTAGGTTAAAACGGGCTGAGGCCTTTACTCCAAGTATATTTATCACCATTATCATTATTATTACTAAATTATTACTAAGATTGATAATATGGAGTTAATGGGCCATCGTGAGGCAGGAGGTATAATTACGCTGAGGTAATTAATCGTGCCCAGGGCGCCGTATGCTATCATTAGTATTTGGTCAAAGCTCAATAGCCAACCTGCAATAAAGCCCCAGGTATTACCCAGTTCACGGCGTATGTAGTAGTAGGCACCGCCTGTCCTTGGTATTGAACTTCCAAATTCCACGTATGCTAGCCCAACGAGCCATAGGGATAGGGATCCTAGAAGCATCGTTATTGGCAGTAGAGGCCCTGAGTTAAGCGCAACTATGCCTAGCGTGAAGTAATAGGTTGATGATACATCCGAGTAACCAAGAGCTAGCAGCTCCAGTGTGCTTAGGTCCCTCTTTAGCCAGGTGATCCTTTCAGTCATTACGGTTGGGTTTATGTAATTTTCATGTTTTAAAATAATTAATGGTGCTTTTCACGGAAATTCCACGGTGGTTTCTCCAGTATACCTTATTAAAATTGGGGGGGTGTCGTGACGTTGGGTGGTTCAGGTGAAGGGTTGGGTCATAGGTGCAATAGTGGTTGTAGTGGTAGTAATAGGAGTAGTTGCATACTTAATGCTTAGTGGGCATGGCATAGGCATAGCACCTAGTGGAATTACAAGCCCCGCGAGTCAGGTATATGTTTACTTATCTGACAAGCCTGTTAAGGTTGATCACCTATACGTAACAATAAGTGAGATCGCCTTTCATAAGGAGGGTGGTGGCAACAATACTTGGGTAACCTGTAGCCTAACACAAACGACTTTTGACTTAGTACAGTTAGTTAATACAAGTCAACTCGCTGCCCAGTGCTCACTAACTAATGGTACGTATAACATAATACGACTATACGTTGTTAGTGTTCAAGCCGTAGCCAATGGGCAAACATATAATTGCACATTACCGAGCGGCAAGTTCGAAATACCCCCCCTTGGACCAAGCCCCATTATTGTTAATGGCACTAGTTACGACGTTAATGTGGACTTTGGTGCTGTGAATAATGTTGTCATTACGGGCAGTGGCAAGTGCGTGATGATTCCAGTAATTCATGTATCGGTTAAGAAGCACTCATAATTCCCTACAGTGTTAAAAATAATTTAAAATTATTGCGTGTTTTGCAACCTTAATAAAGGTTGCAATAAGGTTGCCGTTTAGTTGCCTGTGCGCCTTTACGATATGGTTAAAGACTGTTGCAGAGACTATGTCTCTTGATGTACAGGAAGAAACCGAGGACTAGGATTGAGATATACGCGGACATACTGCTTTCCCTAGATAAAATGGGGAGTTGTGATAAATTAAGTAGGCTTGCAATGATGGTTGGTGTACCTTATGATAGGTTAATACGTTACTTAAATGAGTTGAAGGGTCTAGGCCTAGTTAGGTGGGAACCTTACTCAGGGGGGGTTTACCTTACTAGGAAGGGCCTTGAGGCATTGATAAATGCTCAGAATAATAGGGATAACCTAGTTCTCATTCTTTCTGGGCTTGTCCAGGGTGTTAAAACCATTACGTAGAATTAAAACATTGGTGACACCAGCCCTCCTCCTCTCAATAACCCCCCCCTTCACCTCAAGTCTCTTCACAAGCCTTGATACCTGGTACTTACTCAACCCTAACTCACGCCCTAACTCCGCCTGCGTTATCATGCCACCCCCCCTCCTACGTATCACCTGAAGGGCTTTCTTCTCTAGACTTGATAATGCAATGGAACTTATGGCGTTAATGACCCTATCATCATTCACGCTGACGACTGAACCACCTTGATTAGCGGCATTGCCTCCATACCTACTACTCACTATTGAGGAGTAAATAAGTACCGAGGCTAGTGATGATAAAATTGCCGTCAATACTATGCTTAGTATGATATCGTATGCAAGAACGGGGCTTGTGAATGGCTGTATTGACCCAATAACCTTTAAAACGCCATCAGGGCCTATGGCAACAACAGGCACCTTAAGGCTTAGGAAGAGGTTATCATAAAGCTTAATGATTAGGTATGTGGATAACGCCATGAGGGCTAAGCCCACCCATAACCTATAATTCCTCATTGTGGCCCACTCGGTCATATAAACATCACTTGATAATTCTTTACGCTAAGGTACTTAAATTTTCTTCTTTAGATGATGAGGTAAAGATTTATTGCCTTAATACTATAACGCCCTTAGTGAATATATACATATTATCAACAATGAGCGATTCAGGAAAGACCGCAATAGTTAGTGCATTACTAAGAATACTTAGGGTCCGGGGCTTTCACGCATCACCGTTTAAGGCGCAGAACATGTCACTTAATAGCTACCCAGCCATTGAGGGTGGCGAGATAGCGCTGGCCCAGGCCATGCAGGCCTACGTGGCCGGCTTAATGCCCAGCATTTATCACAACCCAATCCTAATAAAGCCCATGTCAAGTGATAGGGCTGAATACGTAATACTTGGTAAGCCAAGGGCTCAACTATCCTTCAACGAATACCTTAACAATTATCCAATACGCCGCCTCGCAATTAATGCCGTTAAGGTCAGCATACGTAGGTTGACTGAGGAATATGATGTAGTAATTGGCGAGGGCGCTGGGTCGGCTTATGAACCCAACCTCGCTAATAGGGATATAGCTAATTTCAGACCCGCTGAGTGGCTTGGCGCAAACGTGTTTGTGGTACTTGACATAGATAGAGGTGGCTCATTTATTCAGGGGCTTGGCTTAATGAGGTCATTACCACCGAGGTGGAGGAGGTTAGTTAGGGGCTTCATCATCAATAAGTTCAGAGGTGACGAGAGACTACTTGATAGCGCAATAAAGTGGCTTGAGGAGAGGACGGGTAGGCCTGTCCTTGGGGGGGTTTTACCCTACGTTGATGACTTGTGGCTGTGGCCTGAGGATTCCATGGATTTAAGGCCAATTGGTAATGGACCACTAGATATTGCGTTAATTGCGTATCCATACATTTCTAATTTCAATGATGTTTACCCATTGATTCTCGAGGATGATGTCACGGTTAGGGTAGTCAGGAGCCCAAAGGAATTAGGTGAACCGCACCTCGTTATACTGCCTGGTTCCAAGAACGTTGTGGCGAGCCTTGATTGGATGAGGAGGGTTGGTTTGGATAGGGCATTAATGAGGATTAAGGGTTCAGCCGTTATACTAGGCATATGTGGTGGCTTTCAAGCATTGGGTAAGGTATTAAGCGATCCGCATGGTCTTGAGGCAGGTGTTCCAGGTAACTATAACGGGCTTGGCCTGGTCAATGTCAACACGGTATATGGCGTTGAAAAGATAGTATCGCTCTCAAAGGCTGTTGGATTAAGGGGGGGTGAGTTAGAGGGTATTGAGGTTAGGGGGGGCTATGAGATACATAGGGGCGTTCCTCAGTACGTTGGTGATGAACCATTGATAATGATTAAGGAGAGGAATGGAAGACCTGCGGAACAGGTAGATGGGGGGGTGTTTAGGGAAAGGGATTTGGTAATCGGAGTAACGCTTCATGATTCATTAGGTGATCCCAACTTCAGGAATTTCGTGCTTAATATGGCCAGGGAAATCGCTGGACTGCCTAAACGTAATTCACAGGGCTTAACTAGCATTGACTTGTTAATGAGGCAAATTGACAAGTTTTCCTCAGTAGTTAAGGATGCATTAAACATTGACTTCATGATTAATAACGGATAATATGTTGGTATTAACGCTGTTCTTATTGTCATTTTTTAAGGCATGTTTAAAAGACAATTAACATTAGAATTGCCGTATGGATAAGTGGCCCGAGAGGAGAGAGCCTTATTTCCACCCTGCCGTCCTGGAGTTTGAAAAGATGGTTTCTGACCAGGGTAAATACCTGGAGTTCCTCAGGGAGTGGCTTGTTCACTCGTGGAGGTGGGCCAGGGAGGATAAGTATAAACTCGTCTTTAAGGTCCAGGCCGAGATAATAGACGCGTTAAGGGACTTCCTAAACTCAAGGGGGGGTTTTACTGAGGTATTGGCACCAATAATAGGCCCAGTGACTGATCCAGGGATTAGGGGGTGCGAAGCAAGCCACCGTGGATTTCTACGGCATGGAGTATAAGGTTATGTCAAGCGCCATACTCTATAAGCAGTACATGGCTGCGTCATTAGGCAAGATCTACTTCCTAAGCCCTAACATTAGGTTTGAGCCAAATGATAGCGTCTTTACTGGTAGGCATCTTGTTGAGTTTTACCAACTTGATCTTGAGGTTTATGGCGCCACTTACGACCAGGTAATCGACCTTGCTGAGGACATGATTATATACGTGGTTAAGAGGGTTAAGGATAACTACGGTAAGGAACTTGAGACGAAGCTCAATAGGCAACTCCCAGATTTTAAGAAACCATTCAGGAGGTATACGCATAAGGAGGCTGTGGAGCTCGTTAATGAACTTGGATGTAAAAATCCGCCAAATACTGAGATTAGGTGGGAGTGTGAGAAGCTTCTTTCCGCATATCATGAGAATCCATTCTTCATAATTGATTACCCCAAGGGAGCTAGGGGGGGATTCTACGACCGTGAAGACCCGCAGAGGCCTGGCATACTTAGGGACTTTGACATGCTTTATCCTGAGGCTTCGGTGAGGCTATTAGCGGTGCTGAGCGTGAGTATGAACCTGTTAAGGTAATCGCTAGAATGAGGGAGGGTGGTGAGGACCCAAATAAGTATAGGTGGTACCTGGAGATGCTTAGGGAGTTATACCCACTGAAGACCGCGGGTTTCGGCATTGGCGTGGAGAGACTGACAAGGTATGTGTGCGGTTTGAGGGCTGTTTGGGAGGCTAGGCCGTACCCAAAGGTTGCTGGTATTGGGCCGGCGCCGTAAACTTTATACTCACATCTATAAATTCTAAATAATTAGTTGTTACCTCCGTGTTGGGCTTTGGCGTAATACTTTATAAACTAAGTAATTCGTACTAAGTAATGCAGGAGCTAACCTTCACAACGTCGGTAGTCGGCAGTTTCCCAAGGCCAAGGTGGTTGATAGAGGCCTTTGATAGGTATAATAAGGGTGAGATTAGTAAGGAGGAGCTTGATGAGTACTTAGACGATGCGGTTAAGTTGACGGTTAAGGAGGAGGAGCTCGCAGGTTTGGACGTCATAACTGATGGGGGGGAGCAGAGGAGGACTAGTTTCGTGGCGTTTGTCGGCCAGAAAATACCTGGGTTTAAGTTGATTTATGTGACTGACATTAATCCAAGGGCGATAGAGATAATGAAGCAGTATAAGGCTCAGTTGACCTACTGGAGGGCTGTGGCTGTTGAGCAGATTAGGGATGCCGTGATAGCGCTTGATGAGTTCAGGTTCACTAGGTCTGTCACGGATAGGAGGATTAAGGTCACGTTGCCAAGCCCGTACTTGATCATGTGGGAGACCTGGGACGCGAAGTACTCAAGGCAGGTATACCCACAGCCTGAGGATTTGGCCCAGGACTACATTAAGGTGCTTAGGCAGGAGATCATTAGGCTTAGAGACGCCGGTGTGGACTTCATACAGCTTGATGAACCAATGCTTGGCGACTTAATAGAGGCTAGGGAGAATGAGCCGGACAGGTATAGGAAGGTCATTGAGGCAATACATGGGCAGAAGTACAGGGGGTTTAAGAATGAGCTTTACCTGGCCAGGGACTTAATAAATGAGACGATAAAGGGGATTGACGGTGTTAGGATTGGCATGCACATGGATAGGTGGCCGAATCCAGACTCGCCGTTCTACGGTATAGGCTTCGAGAGGCTCGCGCCTGAGGTCTATGACATAAAGGTTAGGCAGTACGTACTTGAGTATGCAAGCCCAGGTAGTGGTGACCCGGCGGTCTTCGCTAAGGACTTGCCCAGTGATAAGGAGCTTGGGCTTGGCGTCATTGACGTTAGGAATCCGCAGGTTGAGGATCCGCAAACCGTGGTTCAGAGGGTTGAAAGGGTTGTGAGGGTTCTTGACCCGAGGAGGATTTGGCTGAACCCAGATTGTGGATTTGCGCCTGGTATGTATAGGAAGTTTGAGAGGAGGATAGCCTTCTCAAAGATACGCTCAATGACTGAGGCGGCAAAGATTTTAAGGAGTAAGTACGGTGAGAAGTGAGGTTGTTCCTTAAGTGATGAGTACGGACCGGCTCGATAAAAATGAAGAGTGCTATCCTTGCTGATCAGTTAGGATACCCATCGTCACTAATCAGTTCCCAATTCATCATCATTAATTACCCAACACCGTAAGGGCTTTAAGCGGGTTTTTACG
Source organism: Vulcanisaeta distributa JCM 11217 (assembly GCF_001316005.1). Taxonomy (GTDB): domain Archaea; phylum Thermoproteota; class Thermoprotei; order Thermoproteales; family Thermocladiaceae; genus Vulcanisaeta; species Vulcanisaeta distributa_B. The sequence continues at coordinate 155,612 of NZ_BBBJ01000003.1, read as the reverse complement.
CATTAATTATCGCACTGGTGATCAGTGAGCCACTTGCCCCCCCCACTGAGTGTGTGATGATATAAATGATTGAGTGAAAGGTTATTATAGTAATTATGCGTTAATTAACCGTGCCTGGAGCCTTAATAGACATTCTAAATATGACGGGGCAATTAATAGCAATACTCAACCCAATAGGTGCGATACCGACACTCTCCATATACATAATAAATATGGAACCAGAACAATTAAGGAGGGTCTACCAACTGGTTGGTATCAGCGTACCCCCCCTATTAATGGTGATATTCGCAGTCGGCGGCAGGTACATACTGCAGGCCTTCGGCGTTAACCTGGACGCCTTCAGGATAGCAGGTGGCATACTCCTCATGGGCATAGCATGGAGACGCTAATGGCCGGCGGACCCAGGGCGGTTGGCACTGTTAAGGAGCCTGAGGAATTCGTACTTGTGCCCATAGTGACCCCATTACTTGTTGGGCCAGGTACAATAACAGAGTTAATACTCTTCTCAGCACTATACCCAATCTACGAGGTTATAATAGCGGCGCTCCTAAGCTCAGCATTTACATACGTCGTAATCAGGTTCTCACAACCATTACTAAGAAAACTGGGCAGCAACACACTTAAGGTGCTTGGCAGGTTCATGAGCCTAATAATAGCCGCACTAGCCATAGGAATGATACTAACCGGAGCAACGAACTACATAGAATCACTACATATTGCCTAGAATTTGCTCGCCTTTATCTAGCTTATGCTAGTAAAATTATGTATTATGTATGTTGGTTTTTAACTCCATAAACTCCATTATCTCAACTTAACCACAGGGTGTTGCCTGCACGTTAGTATACACTATCGCTGGCCCTGAGGAATAAAACGTAATCGTACCCTCCTGCGTTGTGTAGCCATTGTAGTAAAATTCAATTTCATATTGACCAGGCGGTAATGATATACTTAACTGAGCCGTTTTATGGAAGGGCACGTTGATAGTACCCGAGGCAACTAGCTGTCCGTTAACCTCATTATAGACATAGTACGTAATCGTACCTCCCGGCACAAGTAGTGGGGGGGATTCATCAATGTATACATTAACGTCATAGGTGATTGTTGGTGGAGGTAAACACTCAGGCGCTGAAACACTGCTAGGACCCCCCCACGCAACAATGTTCGTTGACGCAGAATAACTACCTGGCGGTTCAACATAGAAACCACTAAGCACTGGGTAGAATGTCTGACCATTGTATTTATACTGAACATTGGCGCTATCCCCAATAAGTCACCGTAAACTAACGTATTTAAATAATCAGTTATTATTAAATTACTATACGTAACACTTACCGACTGCGTTTGCACCTCGGCGAATAACGAAGCCTCAATAGCCGGGTCAAACGGTATGGTCTCAGGACTTAATAAATTAAGTATCATGTCGCCAACGGGTATTGCGTAGAGGAATGGGTAGTCCTGCGAGTACTCCTGCATGTAGAGATAACTATACTCATATGCCTGCCCAGCGGATGACAGATCAAACTCGTCAAATGGTACCGTGACTATACCCACGTACTGGTTCAGGAAGTTCAACGCATTACTCACGTACTGCGTACCGACTTTATGCGCCGTATATAACATGCTTAAATTTGCGCTTTGAACATAGGCTTCATAAGCATAATAGTTGGGGGGGTTGCATGAATCTACGAACTCCGCCGTACCTAACGTGCCCTGCACGTAAATAGCGGCTATAGGCCACTCATAATCGAATCCATCAGCAGTATAATTATAACTAAAGGATTGATAAAATGACTCGCCACTAACTTCATATATGAATTCAGTGGTTTCTATACCCACTGATGCGTAAAAATAAAGTGTTGTTGATGATGACTGCGCAACACCAGCTGCCGTATCACCTATAAAGTTCGTATTACTGGTATACTGGTCCACTGCGAATATAAGCGGTATATAAGTCGTGCCGGTCTGCTTACTCCAGACAAGATTCCATTGGCAGAATGGGTAGCCTGGCGGAGGTGGCGGTGTTGGAGTGCTAAAGGTTGTGCCACTATTCACGTTAATAGTCCCCCCCAACCTCTCAAGTCTTATACTTACGGATCCATAGTTTAAGAATGGTATTGATAGCGATGCCGTGTTGAGCAAGTCCTTAGGATTATACGTTATGAAGTAGAAGCGTGAGTATAGCGTCGTCCCATTGACATAAGTTACTATTACCTCCAGACCAACGCCGGCATTACCGAAGCCCTCCTTAACCCACTCCCTGGCTATTGGGGGCTATACTATTTAGCGGTACGTAGGCCTGCCCAAGCGTGTTTGTCGTGCCATTCCACACCTCCACCAACGATTCCTTATAACCTGGCGGTAATAGTGCGAAGACCTGCACGTAGGCGTTCGTGATGGTCTTATTTTGTGGTGTTAGGACGGTTATCGTGATGTACGGCGTGGTTGGTACGCCCATACTCAATAACGTACCCATTAGGGACATTACAGATATCAAAACGAGTATAGGTACTAGGTATACAACCCCCCTTCTTCATTATCCTAGGCATAATCTCTTCAAGCTTAACTGATATATATATATCGGCTCGACTCACCAAGAGACTTGTAACGCATTATATATTGATAAAATTAAATGCATATATGGTGTATAGGATAATTATTTCCTAGGATATTTATAGAAATAATATAGACAAATACTCATTATGACTGCTGTTGCCTCTTCTTTCCGTACAATTTATAAGCCCTCACTATACTCGCCACCTGGAATACCTTGAAGGCTATTTCGGAGTTGTCCTCCCACCACCAACGCTTTGCAATCTCAATGACCCTCTCAAGCTCCTCAACGCTCATTTGATCAGGGTCCTTGGAGAACACGGACTTAATGAACTCAAGCTCCTCCTTACTAATTGGGTTAGCCCTAACCATACCGACGATCCTACTAACCTCATTAGTCAACACCTTAACCTCATCCTGCGAGAACAAGCCCTTAAGCCCCCCCATGTACTCAATAAGGAGTGAATTAACATTTACAACAGCCGACTTAAGCCCACCCTCTAAATTACTCATTCTATTCTCTAAATTAGCTACCCTATTCTCCAACCTAGTCTCTACCTCCTTAATCCTATTACTCAATCTCTCCTCCAAATCCCTAAACCTCCAATCAATGCCCTCGAACTTCCTGCCCAGCCAATACGTGAATGCCGCCAGGTAGGCTATTATCGTGATCAACAGACCAATCACGTAAATAATCTCATCCACAGTAACCACTTAGCAATAAGTTATTAATAAACTCTAATTTAGGCCCTGAGAAGCCCAAACAAGGCTTTTGAACCTAAATTAAGAAACTAACCTAATGAGTGAGCCAGTGCCAATACATGCCGAGGGAATATTCACGATGGGCATTGATGGCGGTGTTTGGGAAGATTTGATCTTTGAGTATTTAGATAAGGATCATTATTACAGGAACCTGCTTAGGGATAGGGAGGGACTACTTAATGAGTTGAGGACTATCATGGGGGGGAATATGCAGGGCTTCCTGGACGAGGAAACTATTAAAATTAATGGTGAAGTTATTAGGGCTAGGGTAGTTGATGTTGGTCTCGGCTTTAGGGGCTCCTTTGATAGGCCGTATCTCGAGTTTTATATTTACTTCAAGGGCAATTTAAGGAAAGGTATTAACAAATATGAGGATTATTATGAGGAGGAGGTTGCTGAGTATGACTATGAGATTGTTTGGCTTTTCCCACCTGGCTTCAGGATTATTGAGTATGAATTCGCCGGCGAGGGCTCCATACTGGGTGGTGGGAACATACTGAGGTTGACGGTAAAGAAGGGCCTTAGGGTTGGCAACTACGAGAGTATAACGTTTGAAGTTCCTTGATTAGACTTTGAGGTATTAGGTAATTAACCCTCACCGGGTAAAGGCGGTGGTGCTTCGAAGTAAAATGATGCACCAGTACATATGCATGCCGCCTCTATGGACTTGGCGCCGGGGGGGAATGAGGTTGGGTAATAAACATTGCCGTTGGCGTCCATGCCAACCCAAGGCCAGTTACTTAATACGACAGTAATTCCACAATCATAAAATGCGTAGCCTGCATCGGTTTGTGTTTGTGCAGCGAATGACCCAACACCATAATTAGTCCCTGGCGCATTTGTCGCGCCAGGACATAATGCATAGCCAAAACCTGGCTGGGCATTACCATCATCCAATATACTTTCAACGGAAACTCCCGGATTAATGAAGAACCAACCCGCGGCGGTGGTATTGGCGGCCACGGCACTGCCAATATACCACACGGCTGAGTAAGACTCAAAATAAACCTCTGGATCATTGGCGCTGCTTAGCCCTGGTAATGGCACTACGAATTTCTCAATCCTGAATATACCCACTGGCGTGAAGTTTCCTTCACGTGGATAAATAATTTCTACTCTCACGCTGGCCATTGGGCGCTTTACAACGGCATATAGTTTATAGTCGTTAGCGCTATTCCATAAGTACACGTATAGCACACCCTCATGAACGATAATCGATGCGTATCTATATCCATAGTTGTTGGGTAATTGGAATGTGACCAACGTATTTTTAAAGGGTTTGACATTAATTATTGGGTATGGTGGTTTGGTTAAAGTAATGAAACCACTCAGGGCACTACTAAATGTGTTCTTTATCATTTCCTGCATCATTGTTTGGTTAACATTTCCATCACTAAAGTTCGCAATAACGCTAAAGGAATATGTCGGTGTTAATGAGTTGTAGATACTTATTGGGTTTGTTCCATATATTGCCAATACCATGACTATGGCTAGGACAAGCATTACCGTTATTGCCGCGGCACCCACCCTCCAGTTTAATAGAGGGCTTGTGCGCATCATTTTTATCATTAGTTAGTGGGCTTTTTTGTTTCGGCTGTTCACTTAAAATACTCGTTTCTCAGGGATCGACCACCAACTACCCACTCTCCTAATTACTCCCTCATTAATGGCTTTCCTGAAAATCTCCCTTAGTTTCTCGAAGGTCCCATCATCATGTATTACAATGCCGTAGTCCAGAGCATCATAGAGTGAGATTGAGCCCTATTCATCAGCCTCTTAACCTCATCAAGCGTGTATGGGAAAACCTCAAGGGCTATTCTCGAGTCCCAGCAAGCCGTGAATTCACGAATCCTGTTAAGGAAGTCCTTACCCGAGTTTGGGACGATGATTAGTAAGTCAACATCACTATCAACTAGCCAGTCACCCCCCCTTACACGTGACCCAAACAGTACGACTGAGTTAATGCTAAAGCCACGATTAATTAGGCACTTAACGTATCTCCTCAACTCACTAATAATTTCTTCACCCATTCAATCACCCGAGAAGCAGACTCAACACAATGCTGAGCCTCCCTCTTTGAATAAACCTCGCTAGGCACGCCATTGGCTGCGTCAGGATAACGAGCGACCAGGTAATGGAGATTCAAATCTCTTAAATCGTCAATCACCTCATCAACAGGTATACCACTACTCCTCAATCTTTCAGCCAACTCCAGTAGATGGGTCTTTGGTGGTAATAGCCTTAACCTTGCTATGATTAACGCCTTTAACGCCTTCTCCGCAGCTTGATGAGAGTGAAACGCTGCATAATTGAGGTATCCAATCTCAAGTAAATGGCGCGCTAATTCAAGTTCTCTAGTCGCCTCCCTTAACCATTGCTCTGCCTCCTCACGCATTTCCCTTCAAACCCCCCCTACCTCTGAAGTACTTTATATCCTTAATAATGATTTATATAATTATAATTATGCGGAATCTTCATAACGTTAAATACTTACTTAATTCATCGTTATTATTTATTATATTCCTTAGCTGTTCATGGTCCTTTATTGGCCTTGCCGCAATTATTTTGTTCAGTATTTCCCTACTCATGTGGGGGGGAACGTACTTAAGAAGTCTCTTTGGTGCCTCATTAACGCTAACCGGATATGGCACGCCAATCACGGATCTAAAGCCGTGCTCTGACACAACAACGTCGATCCACCTCCCAAGCTCTATCCTTGCAGGTATGTAAATTAACAGTGGGTATGAACCGACTTGTCTCGCGTACGTTCCATTTCCATAGTGAACCTCCGTGAATACTCTCCTCAGTATTGTACCCTTAGGCACGACTCTCCTGAGCATTTCATGGTCGAAGTACCTCCTGACCCAGTATTTAAAGGCTAGAAAGTACTTCCTATGGTCCTTCAGTAATTGCCGGATGTCCTCTGCCTGGTTCCATAGTGGTGTTGGTGGTAGTACAAGGACCTGCCTAATGTTAACTCTCCTGACCCAAACATCATCATTCAACAACCTCCTAAGGAATTCAATATTCAATTTGAAGGTCTCCCTTGTCTCGCCAGGCAGTCCAATGACGAAGTTAATGCCGGGCAGTAACTCAGGCATTCCATTCCAACCCCCCCTAGCCCTACCCAACTCGCTGATTGTCTTAATTGCGAAGTAAGCCTCGTCAGGCATCACCTTGAGGTTATTCAACTTGACAACTCTAGGGTCCGCAGTCTCAATGCCCATCGCAGCCACGTCACCAGGCGTGTGGTACTTCATTAATATCTTCGTAACCTCAATACTCTCCCTAGGCCAATGATAAATTGTACCTGGATTAACATTATCAATATGCAGCGTCTCTAGTTCAGGCGCCACATTTCTAATGCCAACGAGCAACCCCTCAATAGCCCCCTGGGTTAGGCCTTGGGAAGTCCAGCTTACCCGTGTCGTGAGCCATGTAGGTGTAGAAGTCGGCCTGCCTACCAAGCCTAAAGTGCTAACCCCCCCGAGGCTATATAATGCCTCAACCTCCTCAACAATTGCCTTAGCCTCCCTATACTTAACTGGGCCATACCTAACAGTGGCGCAGAAGGAACAGCCGCCAGTGATGTACCTTGGGCAGGACTTATACGTCTCAAGCTCGATGATCAGGTTCTTGCCGTAATTGGGGTGTTGGGTGACTACTCGAGCGCCAAGCACGGCGAATTTATTGATTAGCCCGTAGTCAACGTGCATCAACGCGGGTGAGACCTTCGATGATTGGTAGCTATTCCTCAGTAATTCATAAACGACCAAATCAACATCACCCGTGACCACCAAATCATAATACCTCTGAAACCTACTCCTAGGAATAGCTATTGTACCACCTGCTGAACCATAGCCAAACCTGGCCACTGGGCCTCCGAGGATCTTTATGGGCTTGGTAATTATGTTGGCGATTCTTTCAATCTCCTCAAGCCTTATGGCTCGCCCCCCAAGGTACTTACCAGGCGTTACAATGCCTGCTATTACAATGAGTACCCTGGCATCATTGGCAATCCTAACAAAGCCTGCCCAATCATTCCTGACCTGATCTATCGTGAAATACCTAACATCGACGGACTTATCCACACTCCATACAGCACCAGCAACATAACGCGGATAAACATCTAGGTAAGGCGGTACACCAAGCCCTGCCGGCTCATCCGTATACCCATCAAGTATTACTACCCTATCCATGCCTCACCAAATCATGCTTAAGACCCCCCCTTTATACTTTTCATGAAGCCTTCAATGACCTCAACATACTCCGAATCACCGAATATACTTGTTTGCTCATCAACGACTTGCTTCATGTACTCATCAAACGTCCTACTCATGTATTCATAAACCCTCTCAACCTTCTCCCTAAACCTCTCATTACTGATTGGGTACGCCCTAAGGCCAACCCTGCCAAGGGCACTTCGTATGATCATCCAGTGGGCAATGACCTCCTTGCTATATAACTTCGACACCTCACTCCAACCCAGGAACTTATTATGAAGCCAATAAATCTCCCTGGCGAAGTTCTTGGTTATCACAGCTAGAAACCTATCCTCCCTACTCCTTATGGCCTCCCTACATGTGTTGACATCGCTTAAGTACCTACGTAATTCATCATATGCCTCATCACGATTACTGTAAATCGATATGTTCGTTATTGCCAACGTAAACTCCCTATCACGTAGAAAGGCATTGCAGTCTTCATTAACGTATAGCCATAATGCCGTTGCCACACTATCGAGAACGCCTCGGAAAAATCTCTCCTCAAGCTCCTTTAAGTCACCCTCAAACCTATTACCTAAATACTCACCGTCCAATAACGCCTTGAGTCTCTTGAAATCAACTATCCCAGCGAACACCAACTCACCATTAATGAATATGCTTGGCACTGATCTAACGCCTCTCTCCATGGCCGTGTATGGGTCCCTAGACGTATCTATTATCCTAACCCTATCCAGGTAACCCCCCCACTGCTTAAGCAACCTAATTAGTGTGTGGCACGTGCTACATGTTGGGTGCACAAATACCTCTACATTGGGCGTACTCACGGCATCACGGTTAATAAACACCTCCTTTTAAACTAATGGCGACTTACATTAAATTTTTCATCCTGTCTCATTAATGCCTAAGGACTCGAGTAAGGCTGTGGCGTTATTGCTTAGATAAACGCCATCCTGAACACTAATGGCCTGTAATGACTGAGTTATGTTTATTGGCGCCGAATACCCACTTATACTCAATGTCGTGAACACGCTCAGCTTTATTAGGAGTGGCACGCCGTCCTGTGTCATGCAGACCTCGCTCGTTACATTTACGGGTACTGAGCCAAGGCCTGCCTGTATGGCGCTTGGCATCACGTTACCGAGCATCGTAGTGTTCCTGGACATGTAGCAGTAGGCATTGTAACCAAGTATTTTCTGTTCACTGATTAATGTGAATGACGATGTATTAACTATGGGGGAGTGCTAGGTATACTAAATTGAATGTTTGATTTGTGGATGAGCAACCAGCATATAGGGGCTCAACTATGCACTGTATTATAGTGCCATTACTTAATTCGGTGGTTACTATGTATAGGCTCATTTGTGGAGCGCTCGTTGTTGTGACGACTATGTACCTATCCGTAGGTCCCCCCCTCTGGCTATACGTGAAGAGATAACTCTCAGTACTTACCTGCCCAGCAATGTTTGAGTAGATATAGTAGTTATAATTAGCCGTGTAAGTATTATTGCTTGTGTACGTAAATAATTCATTAAAGGTTGGCCCAGTCGGCTTATAGAGTATGCGCAATGCAAAGACCGCGCCTATTACTGCTACGGCTATTGTAATCACGGCAATCGCTATTACGTACTTTAGGTTCATAATTCATTACCGGCACTGGGGGGGCACAGGCCCTATTAATAAATGTTTACTTACACATCACCAAAACTAACACTAAGCTCAGCAGCACTTGAGTAAGCAAAAACTATTATAACGTTGCCTCGTTGATGGTTTAGTGGCCGACTTATTTTATGACATTTACTATAGGAGGTTAATGGAATTAAATAATGATCATAGGCTGGGTAGGATTAATGCAATGCATGGTACATTAAGTAAAATTATCGATGCCAGCGATGCCAAGGATCTCTGGAAACCCCCCTACCCATACCTAGTAAGTCTGATGGCATTAGGGCAACTGCCGTTGATGGGGGGGTGTGAGAGAGCTTGAGCTTAGGGATGGAAGCGCCATAATAATTGCGAGGGCCATCGCCGTTAATAATGCTGGTGAGCAGCCAATAAGGGATGTAATTGTCAATTGGGTACCTGTATTCGCGCCAACTATTAAATGGGTATTGCTGTCATACATAGAGAGCGAGGTTGCGCTGAGGGCGATAGAGGGTGGTAGGTATGACTTCCTATTGTTGGATGGTAGTTTATACGCTAAGATTACTGCGTTAATTCATGAGTTGATATTAACGAAGGGATTCCTAGACCTTTATTACGTACCCGAGGTCATAAGGGCTTTGGAGAGTTTATATAATGTGCTTGATAGGGCTAGGGAACTTGGCGTTAACGTGGTGTTCGTAGCCAAGGACTCTAAGTTGAAGATCTTTAAGGACTATATTCTGTTTAAGGCGCTTAAGGAGATCATACTTAGTGATGCGCCGTTCATTAACGTGAGTAAGGAGTTACTCGATATACTCAATAGGGGTATTGATTGGTACAGCATTGTCTGGATTAGGAATTATAGGGGGGGTAAGTTGATAGAATTAGCCAGGAATTATAATGGTGCGCACAGGGATCTAATAAGGGTTGGTATTAGGACTGCCCTTAGTCAGTCAATATCCGATGTAATGCTCCTGGAGGAGTTGGCTAGGATGCAGGGTATTAGGGTTGGTGTGACCAGGAAGTTATTAATCGGAGCCATGGATGCATACCTAAACCATAAATCGTTGACCCAGCTAGATAACCTCTTGAAGTTTATTAAGAATAGGATTGAGGACAGTGAGGGATTAAGAACTGTCGATGATTACGGCAACCTAGACATCAATCACGAACTGGACAGGGTTAGGAGGGTATTAATGAACTTCCCAAGGATAGTGATGACTTATGTTAAGTTCCATGAAAGCGATACGCCTTTCACGGTTGAGATTCCGTACTACGATTGGCCAATGTTTAATCAGGGAGTTCCCTGGAAATTATTTTATGATAAAATTGACATTAATGAGCACATAAACCTACTGATGAGTATGTACAGGGACCCAATACACTACAATAAATTACTCTGGCTGGCCCATGAGTATGCCAACTTTGGCGAGGATCAATTTCTTGAGTACGCAATGGCGGCTGTAAATAAATTGAAGATTCAGACAAAGAGGAGGTTTGGCTTGGCATTCAATGTTGATTTAAATCCTCAGCTTGACGATCTTCAAGCCTAACCCTAAGTTTAGAAGTGTATGAGGTATCTAACCACGCCCCTATAACCTGCAAGCCTAATTATGTCCACCTCAACGTAACTCACGTATTTAAATGCCACTATCTTGAGGAAGTTCTTAATACCATTTACATGGATGTAAGCTGAGTACGCCACATTACCCTTACCCTCCATTGACGTACCATCAACCTCATTATTAAGTAGATCGGGTAATTCAAGTTCATTGTACTGCCACGGCTCGGAATCCAGCCTTATTGCGTACAACTTCTCAATTGTTTTTCTACCAAGCTTTAACTCATTTATCTTATTTATCAGCACCTTCTCATCGACATTGAGGGGGGGCAGGGTTAAGTATGTTATTTCCTCATTAACGAAGAATTTATGCGGAGGCACCTTAAATGAGTTTATCTCCACACCATCGACGGTCTCCTTAACCTTAACCGACTGCCTTAGATATTCAGGAATGGAGGATGACATCGCCTCCAAGAGGAAGGGCTAAATGAATTAGGTTAAAAAGTTATCTTTGTTATATCTCCTCCACGAATAAGGGCCTTATTAACGTTACCTCAACCTCATCACCCTCATCAAAACCCTCCCTATTCTCAGGAACAACTAGGATCCCATTACCCCCCCTAACTAAAGTACTAAGTATGCCACTACCCGTTAATGCCAATGGCTCGACATAGACCCTACCATCCTTACCCAGGTAAGCCCTAACCCTAACGAAAGACCTGGTATTAACGGGAGTCGAAACCCTCCTAGTTAGGATTCCCTTAATGACTGGTTTGGGATCATCAATAGCGCCCATCATATGTAGCAAAATAGGTCTTACTAATACATCAAAACCGGTCGCCGCAGCCACGGGAAAACCACTAAGCATGAAGATGGGCTTGCCATTAACCACAGCTATACTATTTGGTCTTCCAGGCCTAATTGAAAGACCATGATTCAAATACTCAGGGTTTAACCTTGACACAGCCCTTATGGTATAATCGACCTTGCCCACGGATACTCCGCCTGTCGTAATTACAGCATCATAATCCTTAAGAGCATTACTCACGGTCTTAGCAATCTCATCTTCATTATCACCAACGATACCCAGGTAATTCGGTTCACAACCAAGGGATTTAAGTAATCCCTCAATCACGAACCTTGAGCTATTAATCACCCTGCCAGGCGGTGGTCCATTAACTGGTACATCCGTTACCTCCACAAGTTCATTACCAGTGCTTATTATCGCAACCCTCGGTGAAAACACTTTAACCCTGTAAACACCCATCGATGCCAGAACCCCTAAATCCCAGAAGAATCTTCATCCCCCCCCTCCTATACATCACTTCATTTGCCCTAACATCCTCTCCTCTCCTTGATACGTTACCCATGGGTGGTACGGGTCTCAGCACCTCAACGTAATCGCCAGACCTACGTGTATCTTCATACATGACCACGGCATCCGCGTTGATGGGCAATGGAGCGCCCGTACTTATCTCAACTGCCTCACCTGGATTTAATGAGTACTTACCTGGGTCATCACCGACAGCATGAATCCCACGACCCTAAGCGTTATCGGATTAGTTGGCGAAGCACCAAACGTATCCGTACTCCTCACGGCGTATCCATCAACTGCAGACCTGTTGAATCCAGGTACGTCAAACCTAGCCGTTATATCCTCGGCAATGTACTTATTCAGCGCCTCGCTTAGGGTTACCTCGATTATCCTAGGTACATGCCTAATGTACTTAATGGCGTCATTAAGTACTTGATCTACTGTCTTCGTCTCCTTGAAGCCCATGCTAAGGCTCAGTGTTTTTTATGGCATTTAACTTTAATTAGGTTATTAAAATGGCTTAAAAATGAGGGTTATGCAAGTAATTACGTGAGTTCCACCTACCTAAGGACGCCGCCTAGGATTAAGGTTCTCGAGGCTCTTGGGGCCCTTGCCGATGGTAGGGTTGAGGTGATTAATGATAAGGAGGCAGTGGTTAAGTCCTCTGATGGTACGAGGATGTATAAGGTCTATGTGGATGTTTCCAGAAGGGAGGTTGATAGTACGGATAATGGAACCGTGCATAGGGGGGGTTATGTTGGTTACCCAATAATATCATTCCTAATGGTGAAGAAGTTATTGCCAATTAATGAAGGATTAATGCAGTCATTGAAAGGTATACCCTGGAGGAGGTTAAATGAGGAGTACAGGAGCTATGCCAGGGTTATGGAGGTGATAATTAAGGATAAAGGGTTGAATGAAAACGAGGTGAATAAGTACATTGACCAGGTATTGTCAATGTTAAGGCGAATGAACCTAAAGCGTGTTCAAAAGTACAATGAGGTCGTTGAGGAGTAAAAAGGATGAGGCACTTATTGAGTTGATCCGTAGATCCTGAATGGGCACTTATAGTTAAACTCACATACAGCGCATTTACCAATTGATGGTGCGGCCTTAGGTTCTCTACGCATTAGCCAATAATCAAGGGCCCACTTAAGGTGCGCCTCTATTGACTTATCGAATTCGTTAATGTACATTGTATAGTCCCTAAACCTGACCTTGGCAGGCAATTCCACGGCGCTCATTAGGTACTTAATCGCATTAGAAAATACACTTCTACGTAGTTTCTCCGTAATACTCACGTCGCGCTTTACCTTCACCACCATAACGAGGGGGGTTAACACCCAGACCAAGTTTGTTGATTAGGTACGCGTACAGTTGTGCCTGTACATACTCACTATCAAATAATCTGTCCAACCACCTATTACTCGTCTTTAACTCAATGACTGCCTTGGCAACACCCCTCATAAACACTATGGCGTCTGGTATACCGATTATGCTAATCCCATCTATATTAATCATTAATGGTAATGTTGCGACCACAAGTTCATTATTCTTAACGGCTTTCATGAATTCCTCCTCATTAACCCTTCTCCCCCCCCTAAATACCTCATCGTGAATTATTATCCCTAATTCCATCGCTGGTGTTTGAATCCTACCCTCAATTATCGACATGTGTAACTTATACTCACAGAATAGTTGCTGGGCTATTTCGGAGACCGTCACATAATCCCTATTAAATCTAACCATCGAGTTACTTGCCAAGCAACGTTAGTTGATTACCTGGCCATTAATAAGAATAGCGTATAAATCATAACAATCAATTTGAAGATTAGGAATGAATTCATTAGTCCTTAACTGCTATAACCGATATCTCCACCAAGGCGCCACTAGGCAAATTGCTAACCTCAACGGTGATGCGCGCCGGCGGGCTCTCCTTAAAGTACCTAGAGTAAACCTCATTAAACTCCGAGAACTTACTCAAGTCCTTAAGCGCCACAAAGACCCAAGCAACGTTACTCAACGAGTAACCGGCGGTCTCGAGTATGGCCTTAATATTCTCGAGAACCCTCTCAGTCTGTTCCCTGATACCGCCCTTGACTAACTGCCCAGTGGATGGATCAATGGTATTTGACCACTAACAAATAGTAGGTTACCGACCTGCACGGCCTGTGAGTATGGGCCTATTGGTTTAGGCGCCTTCTCCGTAAATACCGTAGTCCTCGGCATTATTAAGGATTAATGCCACGTACTTTAAAGTATTACGGCTTCTCAATACTGAAGTTAAAGCCAAGCTCCTTAAGCTTATTAATGACCTTAACTGCGGCATCCTCCTCAGGCGGTAGTTCCACGATGAATGAGACCTCGGCATAGCCCGGCGTTATTGTTGGGTCAAACCTCTCATGGAAAACATCGAGTATGTTAACCCCCCCAAGCTCACCCAATACTGAAGTGACCTTACCAAGCATGCCCGGCCTATCCGGTAATAAACCACTTATCTTTACAATCCTACCCTCAAGGGCCAACGCCTTACTAATTACCCTAAATAGCATGTTCATATCAATGTTACCACCACTCACGACAACGACAACATTACCGCTGACCTTAACCTTATTACTAATTAAGGCTGCGACGCTAGCAGCGCCTGCGCCCTCGGCTATTACCTTCACGCTCTCGGCTATTGTGAGTATGGCCTTGGCAATCTCTAGATCATTAACGAGCACAATGTCATCAAGTAACTCACTCATTAATTTAAAGGTTAAGTCGCCAATCCTCTTAACAGCGATACCGTCGGCTATCGTGTCGACCTTCTCGATTGTAATTATCTTACCACTCTTAAGGCTTAGGTAAGCCCCCCCTGGTGCACCCTCACTCTGAACGCCAATCACCTTAACCCTGGGATTGATGGTCTTGATTACGGATGCTATGCCCGAGATTAAGCCTCCACCACCCACCGGCACTATTACGTAATCAACATTACTGAGGTCCTCAAGGATCTCAAAGCCTATGGTCCCCCCCTGACCGGCTATAACGTCTGGGTCATTATAAGCATGTACGTAGTAAGCCCCCCCAACTCCTTCGCTAATTTCATTGCATAATCCTCAGATTCACTGTAGGATTCGCCATGGAGTATTACGTCAGCCCCCCCATACCTCTTAGTCCTGGCTATCTTAATCCAGGGAGTGAACTGCGGCATGACCACGGTTGCCTTAATACCAACGAGACTAGCCGAGTACGCAACACCTTGTGCGTGGTTCCCTGCGGATGCCGTAATCACATGCTTAACACCGAGTTTATTAACGACATTATTAATCGCGAAGTAAGCGCCCCCTAACCTTAAATGACCCGGTTTTCTGAAGAGCCTCAAGTTTCAACCAAACATTTGCACCCGCCATACTGCTTAAGGTCTCAGACCTTATTAATGGCGTTCTATGTACGAGGCCTTTTGCCTGGGCCTCCTTAATTACCTTCAGCGCCTCAAGTGACCTTTCATAAATCTCGCGCGGTGTCACCATACCTCACTAATACGTTATTAATATTATATTAACCTTACCTACCCTAACCTGAACCTTTAAATGAGTTTAAGGGTAGCCCTAGGTAATGGTTAAACTAAGTAATGATGTTTTAAGGAGGATTATTTTTGCGAACCTAGGTATTGAGGATAGTGATGTAATTATTGGACCTAGGGTTGGCGAGGATGCTGCGATAATTAAAGTTGGTGATAAGTACATGGCGGTGCATACGGATCCAATAACGGGCGCTGTTGAGGGTATTGGCTGGTTTGCGATTAATATAGTGGCGAATGACATAGCGGTTAGGGGTATTAAACCAAGGTGGTTCTTACTCACCTTATTATTACCGCGCGACGTAAATGAGGACGGTATTAAGACCATAATGTCCGACGTCAATAAAGCACTTACTGAGTTGGGTGGTTCATTAATCGGTGGTCATACAGAGTACACACCAGGCCTTGATAGGGTTATTGCATCAACCACAGCAATGGGCGTCGGCGATCATTACGTAACAACGTCCGGCGCTAAGCCAGGTGATTTGGTTCTTGTGACTAAGTACGTGGCCTTAGAGGGAACGGCGGTATTAGCTAACGACTTTAAGGAAGAATTGATGAGTAGAGGTATTTCTAACGAGACCATTAATAAGGCGAGGTCGCTCCTCAAAGAGATAAGCGTTGTTAAGGAGGCGCTTGAAATTGCCGATATTGCAAATTCAATGCATGACCCAACAGAGGGCGGCCTACTTCAGGGTTTGCTCGAGGTTGCTGAGGCTAGTAATGTACGGTTAAGGATTAACTTGGATAAGATACCAATCTTACCGGAAACTAAGCTCATATTTAATGCGTTGGGCATCGACCCACTTAAATCCCTAAGCTCCGGTATGTTAATAGCCACTGTTCCTAGGGATCAGGCTGAGGTTGCAATGACTAGGTTGGGAAAGTTGGGCATTAATTACTCAGTGATTGGCGAGGTCGTGGGTGGTAGACCCGGCGTTGATTTGATGAGTAATGGTAGGGTGTTGGAGGAGGTTCATGAATTTATTGAAGATGATGTCATGAGACTGTGGCATTTAAAGTACGGCAAGTAAATGCAGTGCTGTTAGATTTCATATTTAAATACATGGCAATGTAGTGATTACTCATATGGAGTCCTTAGCACCACCGAATTGGGACGTAGCCATAAGTAGGGCTAAGGCATCAAACATACCGTCAGTCTTCGACATACTAAGGAGACACCCATACCTGTTGGACCTGGCCAAGGAACTCAGGAAGGCTAAGGAGGAGGTAATTAGGAACTTTGATTATTACATAGATTTGACGAAGAAATCCGTCGAGAGGATAGGCGGCAAGTTCTACCTGGCTGAGACGTCTGATGAGGCTAGAGAAATCGTGGGTAAGATAGTTGGTAGTGGTAAGATAATCGTTATGAGCAAGAATAACGTAGCCTCAGAAACAGGGCTTAGACCTTACCTGGAGGGGGGGTTGGGTAATGAGGTTTGGGAGACGGACCTTGGGGGGGAGTTCCTGGTGCAGATCGCCAATGAGGAGCCAAGCCACATACTGGCGCCTGCCCTGCACATGACTAAGGAGAGGATTGCCCAGGTGATGAAGGAGAGACTTGGGATAGACGTTCCACCAGACCCAGTAGCTATTGCACAGAGGGCTAGGGAGTTCCTCAGGGAGAAGTTTCTCAGGGCTAATGTGGGTATTACGGGCGCAAACGCGATAGCCGCCGACACAGGTGCGGTATTGCTTGTTGAGAATGAGGGCAACATAAGGATGACGAGTGTGCTACCCACCGTGCACATCGTCTATGACGGTATTGAGAAGATTGTACCGACACTATACCACGCAATGATTGAGACCCTCGTGCAAGCGGCGTATGCAGGGCTTTACCCACCAACATACGTGAACCTAACCGCCGGACCAAGCAGTACCGCCGACGTTGAGATGTACAGGGTATCACCCGCCCAGGGACCTAAGGAGTTCCACATGGTCCTTGTAGACAATGGTAGAAGAAAAGCCGCAAAGGACCCAGTGCTTTGGGAGATACTGCTCTGCATAAGGTGTGGCAGGTGTAGTATGCATTGCCCAACCTACTGGGCCATAGGTCCAAGATTCGGTAAGCCACCGTACACAGGGCCTATGGGTATTCCATGGACGGCCGTGACTAGGGGTATAATGGAGGCAGGACCAGCCGCAATGCTCTGCACACACTCTGGTAATTGTAAGGAGGTATGCCCAATGGGCATTGACCTACCCAAGTTAATATTGTATGTTAAGAATGAATATCTAAAACAAATAATGAGGAAATAATCATTTGAGATCTTTCAACTTTAAAGTAACGCAATTATTATTAGTATTATCAGTATCGCCACGGCCAGCGTAACCAGAATCATCTCAAGGTAAGTCCTTAAGTAGCCTCTCTGTATCGTCCTTATGTACCTCGATAATGCAGTCGTCGCGTCTGGTATAATGAAGTTGAAGAATATATCAATGCCCCTGTAAATGTAGAATGCAGCAAGCGTTAGTATAGAACCAAAGCCCGCTAAAATCACATCCATAAAAGCTTGTATATAATACCTTCTCTCGAAGATCTTCGTTATTAATCCTAAATTACCAACCCTAGGCTTTATCAGCGCAGCTACGAAAATTATCCATAAAACAATGCCTATGGTAATAACCACGGGATCTATACCTGCCTCAATGAATATGTGAGGCGTTAACACAAAGGGTATTGCCAGGGCTGCCAGCGCTGCGGTACCCGTTATTGTGTAAGCAGCAACCATTAATGAGTACTTCCCATGCTCCTCATGAATATGCGGTGCCTCACCCTTAACGAAGTTTAGGGATGTAAACCTTGCCAGGAAAGCCACGTAGCCAGACTAGCCAGTAACATCAGTATGTACGCGCCGTAGCCAACCACGGATATGGTCTCCGTAGCCACCTCATCCATTGCTGCGTGTATCCAATAACCAGCGAGCGGTGGTACGCCGCCAAGGGATATTGCTGCCGCTAACGTAGCATAGAATGCAAGCTTCATTCTCCTGCCCAACTCTAGGTTACCCATGTTAAACCTGGTATGAGTTACATGGATCAAATGCCCACTCACTAGGAATAACGTAGCCTTTGATAGGGCATGAAGTATTAAATATGAGAACGCGACTAATACCGCCAACGGCACGATGTACTCACCCACATGAATTACTTGAGGTATGAATGGAGTCAAAGCAGTCACGCCCATCATGAAGCCTAGTGAGGACATTGTGGATCCCGCCAGGATAACCTTCCTCTCATCAATCATCATCGCAAACAATGCGCCAAGTAAGGCCGTTAGGAGTCCTACGTAGACCGTCACTAGGTACATGATCTCAACGCCTGGGTAGGTGATAACGCCGGCTGCGTAGAGGGACTCGGTTAATCTCATGAATATGTAAACGCCTGCGGCGACCATCGTTGCCGAGTGAAGTAATGCTGAGACTGATGTTGGGCCTGTCATTGCTGTGAGCAACCAATCATTGAATGGAACTTGAGCGCTCTTGGTGTACGGACCAAGCATAAAAGCTAGTAGTAGGGCTACGGTACCACCAATGCCGAGTGTTGATATTACACGTGACCAGTTTATGGCTGAGACACCACTTACCGGTGTTAGTATTAGGGAACCACCCAGTATGCCTATTGCGGCTATTGCGCCGAGCATCGGCATGTCGCCGAACCTTATTGTGGCTATTGCTCTATAGGCTGCGTATGACGGTGTTGTCCAGGCTGGCTTATCGAGAATTAATTTCTCACCAAATCTACCAACGTAGGATAACTCATCATCATCCTTATACCAATGCCCTATCAATGCCCATGAACTAAAGCCAAGTCCTTCCCATCCAATAAACATGAATAATAAGTCATTAGCATACACAGTAAGTAACATGGATGCAGCAAAAAGATTATAGAAAAACCAGAACCAACCAAGTCTATAATCATTGGCTAGGTAATCAAGACTGTAAATACCAATTATGAAGGCCAGCCAAGCCGTTAGTAGGCCCATGTTTCGACTAAGGAAATTAACTACGAATGACACATATATGGTAATACTACCACTTGATGTTGGTAAAATCATCCATGGTATATTATAAGCTACAATTTCCCACGGGAATACAACCTCTATATATGTAGCTATTATTGCAGAGATCCCAAGACCAATAACTGCTAAGTAGGCCAGTGGCTTAGCCTTCCTTGGGTCTTGGTTAAATAACCAGTAAATAGCTATTGGTGCTGCAAGTATTATAGGTGATAATAGCATTAATCCCATTAATTCACCAAGTGAACTTGAGAACATTGCCATCACCTCATTATCATGCTAATACTCATTAATATTGAATGCACGATATACGTTGACGCTGGTGGGAATAAAAGTATTATCGCAGCGAGACCAAGCACGTATAATGGTATCACGAGCTTAGGATCAACATTAACCTTATGATAATTACCCCTAGGTTGCCCATAAAATACCTGCTTCAGCGTCCAAAAGCCGTAGTATCCCGTTAATACGAATATTGTGGCTAAACCAATGGCTAAGCCAATAAATACCCATAGTGGGTATGATGCAGTATGACGTTTACTAAGCCGAGAAATAGATAGAATTCAGCGAGCATTGATAGAGTTAATACTCCAGAAAGAGCCATCCAACCGAGCACTGCGGCCGCGCCAACCGATGGTATATATGTTTGTAGCCCACCCATCTTCCTTATATCAAACTCCTCATAGTAAACAATTATTGAGGCTGCGGTCATGAAGAGGACTGTTTTGCCGAATAAATGCGATATGTAATGCATTGTTAATCCAAGTATTCCGTAAGAACCCAATGCCAATCCTATTAGTAGGTATGTGGAGTTTGCCGCTGTTGAGTACGCCAGTAACCACTTATAATGATATTGATGCCTAATTACGCCAAGGCTTATTATTATACCACCAACTATGGCGTAAATAAGTATTGGTAATCTAAACTCATTAATGAAGTATGGGGGGGAGATGATGTAGATCCTTGCTAATACGTAAGCCATTAAACCAACGAGACCCGATATCAGGGCTGCGACCGGTGTCGGATGGGAACCATGGACCCAAGGTATCCACACATGCGGACCGAAGCTTGGCAACTTAATTAGTAACCCAATGAACATCAGTGCCCATGCTATGAGCGATATGTTCTTTATCGCGGCGAGGTCCATAGTATTATTCTCTAGGGCAACCAGGACTGCGCCTATTAAGAATAATGTGCTTGCCAGCATTCCATATACGAAGTACAGAAGCGCTATCCAGCGTCTTGATTTGCCCTGGGTATCATAGCCATAGTAATAAATTAGTATGACCGGTGTTATTAGTGATACTTCAAGGGCTATATAAATTAATAGTAGGTTGTATGAATATATTAGTAACTCCATGCTTGCAGCACATAATGTGAAGAGTAGGTAGTATACGTCGAATTGCTCAGGTAGTTCCAGAACATGGAATCTATGCTTCATGTATGGATAAGAGGCGATCTCTAGTGCAACTCCTACAAGCGCTATTGCTAAGCCAAAGGCGTTGCTAAGGCCGTCACTTATTAAATATATCATGCCTATTGGTCTCGGTAAAGAACCAAGGGGGGTATTAAGTAAGTTTTACCGAGCGCTAATAGGTATGATGCATATGCGAAAAGCGGTGCAAAAGAAGCTGAGGTAATTATCATGGCAGCCCTACTAAACTTTTTACCTATTGCCCCCCCAGCTATTACTGAGGCTATGAAGGGTAAGGCTAATGACGCTATTAGTATGGGGTCGCTGTGTATTGGTATCATGCGGTATCACCCTGGTTCAATGCCTCATTATTTAATGGGTCCTTTAACGTATTTTTTACGTAATATCTATGTAATTGGATGCTATTCATAAGCATACGTGCCTTAAGGAGAGACCGTATTTTTAAGTACTACCTTCATTAATTATTACCTTAAGGACTAAAAATAAAGACCTCCATAATTTACGTTCCATTAATGCAGGTGTTTAGGCCGTACATTGACCATGGGAGATCGGCGGGTTTCCTGGATGATTTAAGGCTTGGTAAACAGAGGGTTGAGGCTAAGCAGGTAATACTTGCAATACTTAGGAGGCTCGGCATTCTCAGGATGGCAGGACTGGCTGGCTTAATCACCCAATAGTCCTCATGTACTTTAATAATGGGCGCCATACCTAGATGACCTAATTAAGTACTTCTATTCCGTTGTTGATGAGTGGGAGCGCAGGGTTTTGTGAATAATATTTCGTTAAGTGATGTTGAGCCGTTAATCAAGCATATTAATTATGAGCTGGGGACGCCGGTTACTGAGGTTATGGCTCGGGAATACCGTAGGGTATTACTACTTAAGGACCCTTGTTATTACGTAAATAAGTTAAGTGCTGATGAGCTGCTTGAGTTATTGAATACAGAGCCTGTGTACTTTAAGGGTATTAATATGTGGATTAGGGATGTCTATGACTCATACACTAAGTTCATGAACATGCTTAGGAAAGGTGAGGTATCCTGCAGGTCAATATTCCCGAGGAGGTAGTCATCCTTCTCGCCCGTCACTCATCACTGCTCAGAACCAACGCGCCTAATCACCAATTAATGCAATTCGCATATGTTTATAAGCCCTAATTCACATTGGTAAGGCTGTACAGAGGATATGGGCTGGGTAGAACTGTTGCAGGGCTTGGTTAAGGAGGGGGTTATCCTCAAATCATAGAGGACTCGTAGTCCTCGTAGGCACTGATGAGGAAAAACTCGCCAAGTACGCCGCTGAAGTCCTCAGGGTATTCTCATCAATGGTTAAGGAACCGCATGGGCTGTACATGTATCAACCCGAATATTCAGATGCACAGAGGAGAATGAGTAAGTTTAAGGAGTTTGTTGAAGGGATTCCCGTAAGTATTGACTATAGGCCATATAAGGATACGGATAAGCTCCTCGGCACCACAGTCGACTTCGCAATCCTTGACTTAATGAATGACCTAAAGCCAAATGATGTCGGTAGGTTGGGCGGCATTGTTAGGGGGGGTGGTGGTGTTTACGTATTCATGATACCACCGCTGGATGAGTGGGTTAGGCAATTAACGAAGTTTCAGCAGAGCCTATTAGTTCCTCAGTACAGGCCTGAGGATGTTAGGCATTTCCTGAAGATTAGGTTCTGGAATAAGTTAATGGGCATGAGTAAGGCGTTAATAATTAATGTTGGTAATGATGAGGTAATCAAGGAACCTGTCATTGGCGATTCACAGCCCTGGAAGCCAAGGGAGATAGTAATGCCTGAGAGAATTAGGTTTTCAAAGGTCATTTACGAATTAGCGAAGACCCAGGACCAGGTTGAGGCCCTTAGGGCAATGGAGGTATTGCTTGAGAGACCTCCGAAGGGTAAAAAGGTAAATGTCGTGTTAATTGCGGATAGGGGGGGTAGGGGGGGGTAAGTCAGCAATCATTGGCTTGGCGCTGGCGGCTCTTGCTCATAGGCTTAGGAAGGCTAAGGGTAGGGCTCGGTTCGCAGTCACGGCAATGAACCCGAGCAATGTCTCAACGCTGATGGAGTTCGTGATAAAGGGCCTTAAGGCGTTGAATTACGACGTAGACGTGAGTTACTGGGGCGGTGATGTTGTTTCGGTCAAGGTCGGCATCTCCATCTTCATAGATTATGTGAGGCCATACGACATGCTCAGCGAGGAGGGTAGGGACATAGTGGTCGTTGATGAGGCTGCAATGATACCGCTCCCAGTACTATATGGAATACACGAGAGGTTTAACAGGGTTATATATGCATCCACAATACATGGCTATGAGGGTGCAGGTAGAGGCTTCAGCCTTAGGTTCCTTAAGTATTTGCGTGAGGATAGGAGTACGAAGGTTATTGAGTACGAACTCAAGGAACCAATTAGGTATGCACCAAATGACCCGGTGGAGCAATGGTTATTTGATACACTATTGCTTGATGCCGAGCCCGCAAAAATAACTGATGAGGATTATGAATTAATAAGTAAGCATAAATTCGAATACCTAATACCTAATCCCAAGGAGTTTTTCCTGGAAAGTGAGGATAGGCTTAGGCAATTCTTTGGCATTTATGTCCAGGCTCACTATAGGAATGAGCCTGATGACCTTGGCATGATGATGGACGCACCGCACCACTTCATAAGGCTCTAACACTTAGTAATGGAAAGATCGTGGTATCCGTGGAGTTGGCTGAGGAGGGTGGCATAAGCGATGACTTAATCGACATGGTTGTGAGGGGATTAAAATTGCCCGGAAATATAATACCAGATAGGTTGATTAAGTATTGGGGGGGGCTCACGGACTTCGCGAAATTGAAGGGTTGGAGGATTATTAGGATTGCGACGCACCCCCCCGAGCTTCAGGATAGGGGGGGCCTTGGTACTGAGATGCTTAGGAGGATTGAGGAGGAGGCCAGGGAAAAGGGTATTGACTGGGTTGGTGTTGGCTTTGGTGTAAATGCAAAGTTACTGAATTTCTGGATTAAGAATGGTTACATGCCTGTTCACATAAGCCCCCGAGAGGAATCCAATAAGTGGTGAGTATAGTGTATTGCTTGTTAAGCCGATAAGTGAGAAGGCTAAGGACGCTGCAATATATGCGAATAAGGAGTTTAGGCTAAGGCTACTTAATTCATTGCAGGGTCCATTCCACGACATGGAACCTGATGTAGTCAGGATGCTACTTACTGACTGGGGGGGTCAGGCCCTAGACCCAGAATACAGCCCTAGGCTCACGGAGGCCCAGGTTAGGCGCTTGGTCGCCTATTCATGGGGGGGTCCAATGACCTATGAGAACACGGCCGATGCAATAACGGAGCTTGTGAAGACTTATTACCTGAGGAGGGGGGGCATTGATAATATTGCCCTGCCCCAGTTCTATGAAGAGGCACTAATCTGTAAGGTGTTGCAGGCGAGGCCATGGAGGGAGGCAGCCAAGGTTCTTAATATTAGAAAGTCAACACTTATGTTGATGCTTAGAGAGGTAATTAAAGTCCTCATTCAATACTATGTAAAGTATGTCGAAATACCGGAATTCATGATCAGTGTTACAAAGTCGCTAAAAAGAGGTAAGTAGTTCTAGAAGGTTAACTTTAAAATTAGTTAATAGTCCATTAGCTGCATGGCTAAGAATGGCAAGAAGAGGATCGTGATAGAGGTTGATGAGCAGCAATATGAAGAGCTGAAAAAGCTTAAGCAGATATATCACTCAAAGAGCTGGGCTGACCTACTCATTAAGTGCCTTGATAATTCATTAATCATTGCAGAGATAGTGGCAATACATAATGATATTAGGGACATAAATAGAGCCATAAGTGAGATCTCCAGGTTAATTAGGGAGGAGACTTAATACACGGACTCACGTGGAATCTCATCATCAATTCCACAAGTAAAGAATAAATATAGCCTAATTAATGAGAATCTGAATGTTAGTGCTATTATTTAATACGGTTGAGGATGCAATAACTAAATTGAATATAATTAAAGAACAATTATTGAATCTAAGGGAACGTTATGGTGAAATTAGGGAGAAACTGAAAATAAATGCTGACACGGAAGAGAAACTCGCGAAACTTGGTTTTCAACCATCCCATCAGGTAATAACGGTGCAAGCTATACCACATGCACTGAATATACATATCGCACCCCCACTCAACATGGTTATTGAACAAATTAAATACGATAGATGGCAATATTAATTATGTAGTAGGTGAAATTGATAAGGTGAGTAAGTACTTAAGTGGAATTAAGGATAGAAATGCATCTGTAATGATCATGATAGACTATGCTAATAAGAAGACGAAGTTGGTGATAATGCCATGAGTGCGAGTCTCGATATAAGCATCGATGTAAAGGAATTGCATAGGAGGATACTCGAGAGTAAGAGAAGGGTTACGGAGTACGTGAAGAACTTATATGAAATATACAATAAGATTAATAATGAAGGCAATTTACCTGATAAGAGCGAGAAGTTGATCATTGATATACCTAATTCAATATCGATAGTCCTATATAAAAAACCGTCAAAGGAGGCTTATAGGGAGTTGTTTTTAAAGGCTGTTCAATTTCTTAAACTAGAATACGCAATTTATGAAGCCCTTGATGCCAGGTTAGGTAAGCTTAAGGATCATGAGCTTAAAGCCATGGTTAGGTACTTCGGTGATGTACCATCTAGTGGTGATCAACCTTGATAGTACTAAGAAGTGATAAGTTAAGGGATATAGTGCTGGATCTTGGCAATAGGCTTAATGAAATAATGCAGATTATTAATGAGATATATGCGTATAACCCTGATAACGAACTCATGAGCAAATTAACAAGAGAGTTAAGGGGCAAGTCCTCAGCTACGTATGTTAAGGGCGATTCTAACATAACAACTAAGGTTGATGATATTGAGGTAATATATGTATTAACGGCTAATGGCTACAAGGAGGTGATTAGGGACGCAATTAATTATTATACAAACGTGCTCATGTCCATTAAACAGGTCATGGAATTTGCCGAGAAGCTCGGTGTGAATGATGAATATTTGGTTATGATAGATGACTCATCAATAGACGTAATAATAGGCTACTCATTACCTGATATGTCAGACACATCATTGCTCTACTTACCCAGTATTAAGGAAACGACTGAGGTGCCGAGTATTCTAAACGGTATTATTGGATTAACGGCCGATGAATTGGCAGGATAATGAAGATGATTGATGACGCGATCTCAGCGATTAATAGTAACTCAAGGAGTTTTGAAACAACGATTAAATTAAGTGATATAAATTACCCGGAGCAGTTTAGGAAACTTGAGGAATTGATTGGTGAATCACCATGATTATAGAAATTAAGAGATTTAAGTCAATGAATGAGTTAATTCAAGCATTGAAGGGTGAATTAAGTAATTCGTATAGGTTCATGTATATGCTTAGGCAAAATTGGAATGAGGTGCTTGGTTCTGAGAATAATACTGCATTGGCGAGTGAGATTTCTGAGAATATTAGGTTTATTGATGGTTCCTCAGAGGTATTCTCCCTAAGGATTGTTTATAAGCCGGGTACTAACACAAAAAGTAATGTTATCAATGATGTTGCCGGCTATGTGCAGAGGAGGTCGGCAATTATAAAGTCAGTAATTGATAGGTTAGAATCACTTAATATTGATAAGAACCGCCCAATAATCGCCTTACTTGTTGATTCAATACCTGCAATGATTATTATGCAGAATGAGGAGGGTTAACCACCCCCTATTAATTGTTATGAACTTCCTAGGTATGCCATCCACATAGAGAACAAGTATTTGTGAATTAACCATGTACTGAGAGATCTCCTTATCGTGAATCAACTTTTCAAATATTTCGTTGAACTCATCAACATAACCACTCATTAACTGTGCAGTGGACATCAACTCACTAACTAGCTCCTCAGGCCTAACGTAGGTCACCAACCTCTCCTCACCGCCTTTAGCCCTTGACCTCCTCTGCTTCTTAAAGGCTGATTCCTCCCTAAGGGTTAGGCCAAGTGCTAGGGCCTTGCTTTCATATTGCTTAATCCTTGATAGGAATAGTGCATCCTTATTTATAATATCGGCACTCTCCTTAATATCAATAAACCTCCTGGAAATACTTATTATGGCGTCTGTCCAACCATCATAATACTCAACCCAACTACCCAATGCCTCATTGGTCGATATGCCAAGTCTCAATGCACTAATTGACTCATTAATGAGCTTATCTAAATCCTCAGGCTTAATCTCAGGCTTCTTTTCAATCTTTTGCTTACTTACGGTTTTTGGCCTCTTAACCTTCCTTTGAGGCCGCCCTAATCCAAGTAATGAACGTACATCAATATTCATATACTTACTTATTAATATGGATAATCCATAGCCAATTGCTAAACCTATTACTGGAAGTACTATGTATTTAATATTAAGGTATTGATTAATCATTAGGTTTGGTAATATGTAGGGTATTAACATTAATATTATGTAAATGCCAAGTAGGGGTAGTATTACCGTGAGGGGGAGGCCTAATTAGGCCTAGTATTATCATTCCGATCATTATCGCTATCACTAATATGGGTATTGGCACTATCATTGGAATTCACCCAGGGTTAAGGGTTGCGATAGCAACACTCGGTTTGGTATTCCATTATTGAATTCTAGCAATACAATTCCCGTGAAATTACTATCATTAAATTCCTCCTTAATCTCCTCAAGCAATAGGTTTATTTGTTCAATTCTACTATTAAGCTCCTTAATCATCCCGTTCATTATTTCTGATATTCTATCCCTCCTCATGTTAATATTACCATTGTTTCCTATCTCGATTACATCCACGAGAGAATCCTTCTTCATTTCCTCCTCCAGTACTTTCTTGGCTATTAATAATTTATTCAATTCCTCATTCAAATACTTAACTAGGGAGTTAAGGTCTTTAAATTTAAGTAGTACTTTCAACTTCACTCACCTTCCCAAAGACCTGGTTAAGTATCTTATCTGGGTTTGTATAGTACGTCTGTACGTACGTTGAAACATCCTCAAAATTGAATATTCCATTCTCCAACATCCAATTAACGATCTTAGCCCTAGTATCTATCTCCCTGAGAATTTCATCAACATCTTTACCCGTCATATCACTAATTTGCTTAACCAAAATACTCTTTTCAACGAAGGAATCATGAGTGTCAGTCCTCGGATTCCACCTAAATACCGTGTTAAACCTTATCTTATCACCATCCATGTAAACCTCACCAACCTCGGTGACCCTCCTTGTCAGCTTACCACCAATTTTAACCCTCTTAATCATGACGAATATGTTCATGGCGGGTATATATGCTGGTGGTATGTTCATTGGTGGGCTCATAAGCCTATTAACAGCTGCCTCGAAGGACTCCGCGTGCATAGTTGATATACCACTATGGCCGGTATTCACTGCTTGGAACAATACGTAGGCCTCCTCACCCCCCCTAATCTCACCAACGATTAGGTAGTCAGGCCTCATTCTAAGTGTTGCCTTGACTAGGTCAAATAGCGTGATTTCATTTATTTTCTCAGTTCCATAACTCTGCCTTGTGACGAGCCTAACCCAGTTCTTGTGAGGCAGGTTTATCTCTGGGACTTCCTCAACGGTTATTATCTTCATGTGAGGCCTGATGAATGTTGCCATGGCATTGAGGAAACTCGTCTTACCGGCGCCAGTGACGCCAAGCACCAGGAATGACCTGCCATTATCAAGCATCACCCAGAAGTAACCAGCAATCTCAGCACTAATGTTACCAAACCTAACGAGCTCCGTGAATGTTAATGGGTTCTTCCTAAACTTCCTTATCGTGAACGTCGAACCTCCAGGCGAAACCTCCCTCCTATACGTGACTGCTATTCTAGAACCATCAGGCAACTGAGCATCGACTATTGGCGTTGCTACCGAAACGTGCCTACCGGACATGTGTATTAACTTAACGACTAAGTCATCAAGGGCCTGGTCAGTCATTGGAACTATATTCGTAGGTATAGACTCATATCTCCTGTGAAATACATAGATGGGCCTACCAACGCCATCACATGATATATCCTCAATATTCTCATCCCTCATCAGGGCATCAATAGGTCCATAACCAAGTAAATCCCTCTCCATGTAATATAGGAACTTGGCGAATGACGATGGTGGCACGTTTCTAAAGAGTCTCCTGTACCTACCAACAATCTTCTTTAACTCGTTAAGCAAGTAATTCTTCACGTCACCCATTTTTGTCAATTCCTCAGGTGGTGGTAGCTCAAGCATTACAATCCTCACCAACTCCTTATATACCTGTTGCTCGATGGGGTCAAGTGTTATTTCCTCGAGGTAATACATTATATCCCCCCCGGTCCTCTCATCCTGGACTATTGTGGCGTATGCAAATGGCTCATATAATGGGTATCTCTCTAACTCCTTAAGTTGACCAACTGGTTTTATTAACTGAAAGTCTAGGCTCATTCAATTTATTAAGTAACAAACCCCCCCTAAAATACTTCTGTTTCATAATTTCAGTAACTCTTAGCGGTGAGAAACTTATATATAATTGTAGCACAACGTTAAATAATGATGATGACTAATAAGTGGATATTATTTACAGTATCTCTAGTGATTTTATTGATATTTATCTCATTTATTACCTACGCAGGTACTATTTATGGCCCAGCACCTACACCGGTAGTCTACACGACATATGTAATAAGCATGAACCTAACGGACTCAAGACCCACAGTGCAGTTCCTAAGTAACATCGTTAATGTGTACCCATTAACTTATCGTGAAGACTCATTGATTAGCAACATAACACCTATCTGGGTGGCAACGGCAGGTAGGGAGTTCACACTATACGTAATCAATGCGTCAAGAACCACCATACAACAGGAGGTTTTGCTCAATGCAACAGCTATCGCAAACGACACCGGCGGTATTACGTGGGCATTAAAAGTCCCGTTATACCTACTATATCCACAACCCACGTATGCGAATTGGTACGTATTAATAACCGAGGACTTAAATAACATGGAGTATGTGGTCTTCGCCTTCGAAACAAGCAATGAAAGTCTTGCGCAGGTATTAAGTGGGTTAAGTACGGTTGGTGGTTACTTGGTTGCCCTCAATGGTGAGCCGTATTACCTATGGAATTATTACTACGGCTATAACCCAGCCACCAATAGCGTCAGTGAGTATTACGAGGTTGGTTTACCTGGATTAAGCATATTCACCATGTGGGTTGGTCAAGGCATTAATGCGAGTTCATGGCCAAGCTCGGGCTTTCAGGAGGTACTTCAAGTCCTTAGCTACTCATTTAGTGAGTACGTTAATTCATCATTGATAACCCACATAACTCTTAGTCCTAATACAACCATTGGTGAAATAACGAATTATGGATATGCAATATACCAAAGACCGAGACTTGCGCTTCGGGCCTGTGATATATGCATCGCCAATACTCCTACTGTCAAATGGCACGTTAATAAATCCAACATGCTTACCAGGTACTTACTACCTGCTTCAGGTCAATTACGTGACGCAGAGCGGCTATTCAATACCTGTTTATGAAACGAAGGATTACCCAATGGGGGGGTTATACCTACTCAATGGCTCATTACTATTTGGAGGCTATTTGCAGGCGTATGATTTCTTCAACAAATCGGTAATACCGGTAACCCCCCCAACGCAATACCTATCGCCAATATATCAATCGCAGTTAAGTGAGGTTTCATGGTGCACACTGCAGTTATTTAACGGGGTAGCCAGGACGAATCAGTCATTTGATGCTCAGGTGGGTAATGTAGGTGTTGGAGTTGGTGTGAGTACCGTAAGCGTTAATGATGTTGTGATTAATGTAAATGCGCATCGTATGGTTAATGAACCTAGAGAACCAATGCCCTTAATTGACAAGGTTATTATGGAATTAAGATTAAGGTAATAAGCCCTAACGCGCCCAGCCATTAATAGTTAAAATAACTTATTCAATTATTCTCGACGCCTTAATACCAAGCCTCTCTTCAATACTATTCAAAGCCTTTATCAACATTGTCGTTGCGTCAATCCTGGCCTTAACACTTAAGGCAGCGGCCGTCGCGTGACCGCCACCCTCGCCACCGAAGTACCGTGCTAAGTCATTAAAGACCTCAGCCAATGAGACCCTCTCAGCAATTCTCCTACTACACCTGCCAAATAACCTCATTTCTCCATCATGCTCCGAAACCACCAATGCTACATCACAGCCCGACTTTATTAATACGTCAGCAAGTGATGATTCATAGGCGTTCACATTGCTTAGGCATATTATGTATTCACCAGCTCTATAGGCCCTCATCCTAAGTAAACCCTTAACCCTAGCCATCCTCTCAGAAAACGTAACCTCCTCACTCATCGCATTAATTATATCTCTATAATCCTACCTGCCAATTTGAGCAACCACGCTAATACCTCAAAGGTCTCAGGCCTAGCCCTACTCAACCTACCACTATCACTCAGTATACCACCAATAAGTAATGTGGCGCTCTCAATACTCGGCTCAAACCCCCAATTCCCTAAATACCTGGGCAATGATTTCAGAACAACTCGTGGCGCTAGGGTCGATAAGCGACACCGTAGGAATAGCATTACGCACCTCATGATGGTCAATAACCACCACAGGCTTATTGCTAATCACGTTCCGAAGCTCATTTAATTGGGCGTATGTACTGACATCAACCAGGAATATCAAGTCCGTCTCATTACAGTTGCCTAAGCCTTGGTAATTAATGCCGAGTTTAGTGATGAAGGATTTAACATCGCTGGAGGGGGGGCCCTCAGGAATTATGAGGATTGCATCGATACCAAGCCTATTAATTAATTCCTTAGTAGCCACCCCACATGCGTATGCATCCAAGTCTGCGTGTCTATGTGTTATTACGCAGGCTCTTTGCGTATTCCTCAGCAATTCTCTCAATTTCTCCAACTGATAAACCAATTAATTCACCCCCCCTCCTAAACTTATCCATTAGGTAATCCGCTATTTTAAACCCAAACTCAACCGCGTCATTAATGATGTCGTCAAGCCCCCCCTCAATAGTGGTTCGTCATCGCATCAATGCTTATCTCAAGCGTGTAATTACTAATGTCTGTAAACCCCCCCACATTAATTACTATGTCCTCAAGAAGCTTCTCAGGGAGCCTACGCATCAAGTACTTATAAACCTCCTCAGCAACCACATTAACTATTTCATTAAGCACTTCATTATTACTACTCATTAACCACCGCCTTTAGCACCCCCCCGCCGGCTCCACCCTGGAGCTTCGCCAACGCCTCATTTATCTGGGTCCTCAAATCCTCAATCTGCTTCATCAACATACTCTCCTGCCTAGACAAGGTCTTTATATGAAGTTCAAGGAGCTCCTTCCTATCCTTAAGCTCCTGAAGTGCTTGGTCCTTGGTTACCAGGACTAGGAATGAGCCGACGATCTTATAGACCTTACTCTCAGCCGGTATCTTCTCAATCTCCGAAATAGCCCTCTCAACCTCCTTAAGCTCGCTCTCGAATTGTTGCTTCCTAACCCTAACACTATTTAATTGATCCTGCAGTGCCTGAAGCTTCTCCAGGTCTGACTGTAGCGATGGTGGTAATGAACTCATTAAGGCGCCATTGATCTAAGCCTTAATAAATATTAATCCTCACGTTAATTATGGGTTACACCACCCTACACATGCGAATTCACGATTTAATCAAGCTCCTCAACCTTGAATATTAGGTATAGCGACTTCATAACCCCCCCACTAACTAGGCTCCTCAGGCTTGTTAAGTCCTTAGCGCAGACCGTTATTACTACGTCATTATTACGCACATCAACACTCACAAACCCCCCCCTCCCAAACCTCATCTCTTTTTCGAGAGTCCTAAATGACTTAATAACCAACTCCCTATCAACACCCTCCAAGTGAAACATTGCCCTAAATTCACACTCACTCAATCCTAATCACCCTAAGCCTTGTATACATAACATCGCTAATCCTCAGGAATGGACCGTAAGGCCCCAGGTCTTTACCATTTAATATTTGTACTTCATACTCACCATTAATTCTGTGAATCAGGAAAACAACATCATACATACCCCCCCTAATGCTCTCAAAGTCATAAACCTCATACTCGGCAGCTCAAGCTGTTCGCCCAATATGTCTATTAATTCCGTATACTCCCTCAGGGATACCACAACCCCCCCGCTACGCGCCTTTTGCCTATGCGTAACGTTAACGGGCATGTCCATAAGCAATTTAACACCAAATATCCTTATTAAATACGGCAATACCTCAATTACCCCCCCTCCTTAACTCTTAGGAACCGGATAAACCCTGGATTGCCGCCCCCCCTAGAACCAATATAAAGTATCTTATTAGCCCCCCCCAAGCTTAATGCCTTACCCGCAATCTCAATGATTGATGACTTACCCCCCCTATTCACCTTAACCGCATTTGGAATAACCAACTCCAATTCATTGAGGAATTGCCTCATTCTAATGCTGGCGTCTCTTGATGATGTTAATACTATAAGGCCCATTATGGCATTACTCACTTAGTGCCTTGCTTAGCCGCAGCCTCGGTAGCCAGTGTTTTACCCATTATCGTCTGTGGAACCCAGGCACCACCGGCGAAGGTATAACCGCACTTCGGGCACCTCCAAATGCCAAAGGCTATCCTCTCCATTTTAACCAGTGACTTACACCTTGGGCACCTATGCTTACCCCTCTGCTTAACCTCTATTTGTAGGACCTTCCTTCTAACGCCCATGCCATACCTAGCGCCGTACCTTCCCGTGGGCCCTACAATCTTTGTATGGCTAAATGGCATCAGGGACCTAGCATTTAACTAAATAAAAGCATTTCTATCGATGACTTCGTCAAATGATGACACCGCCCTGTCCCTTGGGCACGCTTGGTAATGGCTGCAACTCTACGTCAGAGTTCATGAAAACCCTGAAGAGAAGGAGTATCTTCTCCCTATCCCTACTCATCTCATCCTTACTCTTGTACATCTTTAGTATGGTTCCTCCTGAATCTAATACAACACCTATAAAGTTAATACCGCTCACCTTACTTATCAAGTCCTTAGACGTTCTAATTCTTATTAATGGCATCAGAGGTGAGTAGTGTATTGATATTTCGGCTTCACCATCGGCAGGCTTCACGAATATCGGTATCTCAGGTTTGACACTTTGAGCCAGGGCTGGGGGGGGTATTGAGGCCATCAAGCCTATTAGATTATTTAGCATTAGCCTTAGGTAATCAAGTGCATCATCAGCGCTCGGTATTGTTAGCCTAATCTCCGAGACGAGGCCCACCCTGACTATTTCAGAAATCATCTCGACAGTGTTGAATCAGGATTTTATTAGTATTTCCGTTCACTTAGGCTGAATATGGAACCAAAAATTTAATAAGGTTATTGCTTTATAAACCAGAGTTCGTCTATGCATAGACTTAATGTAACTATAGAGTTTAAGAACGGTAATGAGAGAGACATTGAAATCGCCGTTAGTGACCTAGTGATTTTTGTCTGGTCAGGGAGGACTACGGACATTATTAAGAAGGAGGTTGAGGAGCTAAGTAGGATAGGCATTAGTGGGCCTAAGAACATACCCGAAATATACATATTACAGCCGTACTTGGTAACCACGAGCAACTACATTAGGAAGGTAAGCGACTTGCACAGCGGTGAGGTTGAGTATGTATTGTTGATTAAGAATGAGGATGAGATCTACGTAACTGTTGGTAGTGATCACACGGATAGGGAGGCCGAGAGATGCAGCGTACTTGCTGGTAAGCACATGTATCCAAAGATTGTTGCGAGGAGGGCATGGCCGCTTAAGGAGATTGAGGATCACTGGGATGACTTGGTACTGAGGAGTTGGATACTTGAGGACGATAAGAAGACCCTATATCAGGAGGGTACCATGAAGTTCCTACTTACGCCAGAGAAGCTCGTTGACTTAATACGCGAGGTCGTGCCCGACCTGAAGAATGTGGTTGTTTTCTCAGGCACAATACCAACAATAAAGGGTCAGATAAAGCCCAGTGGTTACTTCGAGATTGAGCTCTACGACCCA
Source organism: Vulcanisaeta distributa JCM 11217 (assembly GCF_001316005.1). GTDB lineage: Archaea > Thermoproteota > Thermoprotei > Thermoproteales > Thermocladiaceae > Vulcanisaeta > Vulcanisaeta distributa_B. Next base: position 120,410 of record NZ_BBBJ01000003.1, on the reverse strand, counting down.
GTACTTAATAGGTCCATAGATCATTATTACTGGATTGAGTGACATTAAGTGATGATGCTTGCAAGGCCTGACCAATGATGTGCTGGGCTAAGCTGATTACTTCAGTTTCTCATAACTAATGTTTACCGGTAAATCAATTGTTGATAATACGCTGTAACTATCACAACCACTGAATATGTTCTTATTGAGTTCATTAATTAACGAGTTCATATCGTCAAATTCGTAAACGAATACAGATACTGAGAAGTTATTAGCGACCACGGAATTCAATTCCCTAATATACTTATTAAAATCAAGCTCCTTACACTTATAAACCAGCACCCTCACCGCACCTCCAAAACCAGCCCTCCTAATGGCCGTATTCATAAAACCCTTAAACCTATCCAGGGTATCATTACAAACATCCACAATAAGCGTTAAGCAATTTTTCTGGGTTTTTCTCACGGTAATTACATGAGGATCCCTTAGCATTAATAAATATAATCCCTAACGCGCACCCTCGATTACCTGCTCCACAACCTCCCTCGCAAATTCTTCATACATAGCCCTAAACACGCCACTCCCCCCCGGCACTTCAAAACTGTTAAGCACAACCCACGCATTAACTAAGGCCCTATACTCAAAGCTCGTTGCGATCTCATTAAATTGATTAATCATAGGAAAGCCTGTGGCCTTAAGGAATGCGTATAACCTCGTCAAGTCATCATCCGTGGCCTCCTTACCTCCAAAGTTAATGGGTCTACCACTAACGTGCCTCTCACCACCGCCTGGCATAACAACCTTGCCATAGGCTGCCTTAACCCTCCAGGTACTTGTGTCAGTACTATCGACGTTAATTAGCTTAAGTATTGGATTTATTACTGGTGAGCCAAGGCCAAGTACGTGTATGCACATGCCTATCTCCTGCTTAATATTCAGTAAAAACCTCAGTGCTGACCTTCGCGAGTCCCTGGGCACGCCCCTACTTATTAATACGTAAGGTACCAAGCCGCCTATTGCTATGCAGTCTGGGTTGAAATCCAGGTACTTAAGCACGTACTTAGTGATTACGCTGGTTCTCCAGTGGTAATGAATTACTGGTAGGACGTTATCAAACTTCTTAGCTAAATACTCATAATTAATGAGTGACCTCCTTAATTTTAATTCCAGTTCATGTTCATCATCGGTTGGGCTTGGTGGATAATCAAGGTTTAGGAAATACCTAACATCCCAGTATTGATCATAGATCCTAGCTAAATCTTCGATGTCGGGTATTTTGCCGTGCCTTAGAAATTGAAAACCACCACTATCCATCCAAACCTCACCATCGTACTGCAGTACATTCTTTATAACGTGTCCCTTTCTATCGACTCTATTCCTAATAATGTCAAAGGCATTAACCATTATGGCAGGTACACGGAAATAAAGCCAGGGCTTGGGTCTCGAATTCACTGGTGTGCCGAGGATTATACGCACAATAACCGTTCACGAGAGTGCAATAAAAGTTTTACCTGACTCTATTATACTCAAATTATACTTGAATTACATTTTAGTAATATCGCCTCTCGGCGTTAATGTCGGCGTTACACCTCCATGCTCTGTTAACCTATCCCTAACCTTAACAGGTAATGGCATTGGTACAGCTAATCCCGTTACCAACGCATCATCCTCATTAAGTACCCTCACCTCCCATAGGTCCTCATCAGAGATGAACTCGACAACATTCCTCACGTACCTAAGGTCGACTGGGTTTATTATCCTCTTAAAGACTTGAGTCAAGCACTGACTTAATACGTCGGGGGGGTGCACCTTAGATGGCCTTTGACTAATTATGCATAGCCCAACGCCGAACTTACGGCCCTCCCTGGCAATCTTAATCAACGTTGATGTACTCAATGATGAGCCAACAGATGGCGCGTAGTTGTGGGCCTCCTCAACAACTATAAAGATTGGCTTATCCCTCCTCATTGTTGATAACCTAAATATGTTATTTAGAATCAGGCTACGAGAGCCTGCTGATCTATTAAGTCTAAACCGCTAAGGTCTAATACGTGGATTCCATACTCCATTAAGTCCTTAATGTCCAGGAGCCTTATTGGTTCATTGCCATAGAATTCGCCTGGCCTTGTTATGAAGAATGGCCTATTCTCGATGAGCATCTTAACCTTAGTCAGTAATGTGGATAGGGCTAGCTCATTGCCATAGCCCTTAACAGCCTTACCGCCACTCTTCTCTAGGTCATTAAGGAACTCGTCCAAGCCCGTTAACTCATTATCCATGCCAATGTACTGCCAAGCTTCCTCAAGAATCCTCCTCTGGGCATCAGTGAGTCCGTAATAGTGGTCTAGTAACCCCCTCCATGAGCCTTAGCGATAGTGACCTCGGATTAATACCAAACCTCACATACCTCCTCTCAACACCAAACCTAGCCCTGAAGTAATCATCAAGGCTTGTGGTATCCACCTTACCGGGTACGTATACCCTAACGAGGTTAGCCACGTACTTAGCATCATCGCTTAAGGACTTGGGAACCTGCATTGCCGAGTACTCACCGTGCGGGTCAATTATTACTATTGGTATTTCTGCCCTCAACGCCAACTCCTCAACAATGACCCCCCCAGCAAGCCAGGACTTACCGCCACCCGTGGCCGCCAGTATTGCGCAGTGGTGAGATACCAATTTATTCGCGTCTAACTCGGCAGGTATTGATAGTGACCTAATACTGCCAATGACAAGCCTAACACCATCATAATCAAGCCTTAGCAACTTACTTAATTCGCCCTCTGTTGGTAGGTATACGAAGTCCATGGGCTTTGGAGGCTTCAGCGGCTTAGAGAATCGCGTACCAACCCTATAGCCAATGATTGATGCCCTAGCCAGGGTTGATTGGGCGATATATTGAATGTCTATTCCATAGTCCCTAAATGTGTTTATAACGTCCTCATTACCCAACTGGGCAATGACCCTATCATCAACGAGGTAATTGTGCCTAATGACCCTGGTTATCCTGGCGAGTATTGGACCGTTAGCCCTATTCTCATAATTCTCCAGGGTTACGAACGTACCAACGTTTATTCTATCTTCAACATTATCAAATACCCTAAACCAAAATGCCCTGGGACTCTGTGCCTTAATTACGACACCAACCTTCACATTATTAATGAGCGCTGTTTAGGCTTTATTGTTATTAAATAAAATAAGGGGGGGTTGGGTTGTTAATGTTAAATTAATTGAACAGGTATTCACTAATTACCTTAGCATGGATTTTGAAATAAAGTTTTTAATGTAATAATTAATCATTATCGAATGTGGCGATTAAGGACTACGTAGTATTGATGAAGCAGGGTTATTTGGCTGCTTGTACTCGCTGCAATAGCTGGATACATATTCGCAGCAGCACCGAGCGTAAGCGTAACCTACATAGGTGAATTGGCCATTGTTGGATTATTAAGCACGGGCGGCTCTGCAGTATTTAACATGTACTATGAGAGAGATATTGATGCCAAAATGAGTAGGACTAGGAACAGGCCAATACCCGCAGGTCGGGTAAGCCCAGGCGCAGCATTAATTGAGTCCCTGGCCCTATCACTACTTGGCTTCGCCTTATCATACGTGTGGCTTGGCCTGTGGCCCACGATCTTCGTGGTGCTTGGCTGGTTCCTCTACGCAATAATCTATACGGTACTCCTGAAGTGCAGGAGCTGGAGCAATATCCTAATTGGCGGTGTGGCTGGTAATGCAGCTCTACTGGCTGGGTGGACCATAGCGAGACCACTGGACCTTGAAGCCTTCCTACTATCCATGGCCATATACCTATGGATACCCGCGCACATATGGAGCCTGGTAATTAGGGCTAAGGATGACTACTCAAGAACATGCATTAAGATGTTGCCTCTCGAGATGAGTGAGGAAAAGGCCATGATCATGGTGGCACTACTTAATGTATTCTCGAATGTATACATGCTACTCCTCTACATACTCATTCTTAAAAACCTCATTGGGTTAATCATACTGCTCATTACGGCAGCCTGGAGTAGTTACTACAGCGTTAAGGCCATAATTAAACCCAGTAGAGAGGTGTTCTGGCAAATGTTCAAGCAAGCTCGCCTGTACTGACTGTCTTCCTAGTAATCGGTATGGCACTATCACTCATTAAATGAGGAATTTAATCAAGTCACTCTTAAACTCCCTGATTAGTCGACTGTAATTAAGCCATAGACTCCCTGTTAGCAATGAGTTGCTCACGTAATTAATCGCCTCATTAACGTCCGAAAACCTCCTCACATTAATCCCCATGCTATTCCTAACAGTCTCCCTCGCCTGCCAAATACCAACGGGAACCTTATATTCCGGCGTTACCTCCCTAATTGCTATCGCCGATGCCTGCTTACCAACCTTATTGAGATATTCAAGGATGCCAAGCCTAATTGCGTAAAACGCGCCACCCGTACTCTCCGCATACCCCTTCATGCCTCTCGTCCCCTCGTAGTCTACGAATACCCTGGGCGAGCTACCGCCCCTATTCCATACCGAGCCGGGCATCTTCAACTCAATGAGTTCATACCTCCAGGGACCTGGCATAAGTATCACAAAGTACCTATTCCCCATGTACTCCATCTCGTGAACCTCCACCTGCCCAACCTCATCATACTCAATAACCTCATCCCTAAGGTGATCACCAATTATTGAGTCGACTGCCGTTATAGACCACCTGGTTGGAACCAACCTCCTAAACCTCCTATCACCCAACAACCCGACTGCGAAGATACGTTGTATGCGGGACACAGGTATTGAACCACGGTATAATTCAATGACTGCCGTCCTAGCATCCGCATCATAATCGTTTATTAACCTCTCAACTATTCTCTCGGCACTAACATTAGACGTTATTCTCAAATCCCTTAACTCACCAACATTACCAAGCGGCGCGTGGTAATCATCAGCCAACGCCCTAAGCACTAACCTCCTCAACCTAACCTCAACATCAACTGGGTTACGCCCAATGCTTAACTCCTGAATCTTATTGACTATGGAATTATTGAATGACCTAACCGAGACCTTAATCCTACTAAGTACTATCCTAGACCTAAGCTTAACAATATCCCATTGTGTGAAGCCATGCTTAAACCACTCCTCTGGGTTGTCAAGTATTGATGCATCAATGCTACCATCATTAATTAATGCACCAACATTAATGTGGGGGTAATTCATAGAACCAACGAAGTTCCCAGGCGGTGACAAGCCATTAAGCTCATTACCCACACTACGCCAAAGCCTAAATTCCCTCCAGAATTCAGGCGGTAATTCACTAAACCTAACCACTGCAAATAACTTGGTTCTGGAATTTAAATCGATTTTTCGTAAATTAAGAATAATCGAGAATACATATGAATATTTTTTATGTTCATAAACATTTATTTATATATTATTTAGTACAATATAAAACGATGAATTTTTAATTATAAAGATTAATGCACTAAATGCATCTATTCACTAGTTTATAAATTATAAACAAATGAGTGCACTTGGTGATGGATAATGGCTGGTCTCTTTATGGATACGCTGGACATCTGGTTAATGACACTTGGAATAACACTAATAACCGCTGCGTATGGAGTCTTTATGAACTTTATTAGAAGACCTAAGATGGCTACTGATGGAGCTAGGGTTGAAACAATGGAGAAGACACAGGGAGTTACTGTTTGCCCTAATGTGAATAAGTGCTTGAGTCTATTCTTCATTGGTGTTGGAATTTACGCAATGGCCACCGGCCTTTGGGCCACAATGACTTGGCCACTCCCAGGTCCATATAACCTAGTCTTCTCTGACGCTTGGCCAATATTTGGCCTAGTTACATTAATGCTCGGCTTAGCCATGTACGTAGGTGCGGACTTGAGGTATTTGGCATTACCCATAGCATTGTTTAGTATACCGGTTATTGTTTATGGTGTTGATATTCTGGTGCATGGGTTAACTACGGAGCCTTTATTTGCGAGCGCCATGTACATACTGCTTGGGCTTGCCATGCTCATTAGCCCAGGTGCCATGTTGCCAAGAGGTAATGTTGGCAGGTACGTGGGTATCATAGTCATGATCTTATTAGTACTATCTGGTATCCTGGCATTCTTCATAGGCATAAGCGCCACATTTGAACACACGCTAATTTGGTCTAAGTGGGTCCCCTGGTACGGCGTATCGGGCTGATGATTAATAACAATTCTATTTCAAAATTAAAAGGTTTAATTTTTCCTCCTTATAACCGTTTAAGTTGGTGAGGATAAGGGCTGCTGCCTGATGGGTGATGATTGGGAAGAGCACTGAGTATTAGGTTATTATGCTCGCAGGTCTCATGCTTAGGTACTTAGGCATTGTAAGTGGTCTCCTTGGATAACCCTTAATCTCCTCCTCAATCCTGCCAATGAGTTCGTCAACACTCATATCAACGGGCTTCTGAGTACCTCTAATCCTGACGCTCAATTTACCGGTCTTAACCTCCCTATCACCAATCACCACGATGTAGGGTACCCAGAAGGTCTCTGCATCCCTAACTCTCTTTGACAGCGTCTCGTCAAACCTATCATCAACGTCAACCCTAATCATCCTATCCTCAAGTTTCGAGGCAACGTCATTTGCAAAGGTTAGGTGCTCCTTACTAATTGGTATCACCCTAACCTGTATTGGCGAGACCCATGTTGGTAACCTCGGAACCTCACCCCCCCTAGACTCGGCAATTGCCGCAGTGTCGAGAAGTGCGTATATGTACCTTTCAACGCTACCTATTATTGCAGTGTGTATAATCACTGGGTACCTAACCTCCCCCCCATTCTCATCCCTATACTTAATACCAAATCTCTGGGCATTACCAACATCGAACTGGAACGTGGCTATCTCCCTCGGCCTCCTCAACTCATCAACTATGTGGAACTCAACATTGAGGACCCAGTAATACTTCTGCTCTGGCATTATCCTGACGAGTATTGGCTTACCCTCACGCCTAGCCAACTCGATTAGGTAATCCCTGTGCTCATCATAGAACTGCTTAGTTACGTTGTACAGGCTCACGTAATCCCTACCCAACTTCCTAATCTCTCTGAATATTATTTCATGGAGTTTTAGGGCGACCTCCATGGCGTTCTTGAGGTCCCTCGTGAATATATGGAGGTCCGGCATATAGAACCTCCTAAGTCTGAAGCATAGCACTGTTTCGCCAGGTTGCTCATACCTATAGCTATCAGCGACCTCAAGCATGCCAATTGGTATGTCCCTATAACTCAGCACCCAATCCCTAATCATTGCGAATTGCTGGAAGCAGGCGGCGTACCTCATTATTAACTCGTCCTTATCACCCTCAATTGTGTACATCCTCTCATTGAATAACCTGGCGTGCTCATCAATAGCCCTCTCACCACGCCTAAACATGTTGGTACCCCTAATCTTAAACACGGGTATGCCGAGCTCGTTAGCCAACCTCCATGCGTAGTCCTCGACGAGCTCCATCATCAACGTGGCCGCTGGGCCATACCTCATGTGACCCACGTCACTCATGGGCTCCCACTCAAAGCCGAATTTACGGCAGTAATCAATGTACCTGGGCTCCTTACCACCCTCAAGCTCCCTCTTCAAGACCTCCTTCTCAACCAATGCCTTTAGGTCATCCTCACCTGGCTTAAATGGGTACTTCGTCGCATCGTACTCCTCACCGTTCGGCGTTAGCACTACGTAATAGTCCCTACTAACCACTTGTTGCTGCACTGCCTGGGCGCTAACCATGTTTGGACTAAGGGACTTACTTAATTCCGATAGGGGGGTGCCCATAGCACTTAATGTCAAATGCCTTGTAGTAACCAAAGGGCGCCCTCGAAACAGGAACCGGCGACTTCTCCCTCAACTTATTATAAACCGCAAGCAACACACTCAATGCCTTACCTGGCTTGGCTAAGTTGGGGCTTAGGTGCGCGTATGGGTAGAGAACTATTTGCGATGCCTTGACCTTATTAAGTACGTCCAGAATCTCATCAGCTACGTAATCCACGTAGTTGGGATCCTCAGTATCGTTTTCCTCAACGCTCATGAATACCACGAGCGCATTCTTTGCGAAGCCCTTCTCAAGCTCTGGCGTTAGTGGTTCTGGATTCTCAACAGCCTTGTCTCTAACCTGGTATGAGAAGTCCTCTGCATGTATGAATAATAATCTCATCAATCTACGGCAAAAATAACTAATATTAATTTATTTAGGTGTTGCCAGATCACCTCCACCTCACCCTAGCTTAAACAATGCCTCAATCCTCTTAATTCTATCAGCGTATGGCTTAAGGTCCTTAAGCATCGTAACAACCTCATCCTCCATTATCCTAGTAAGCCCGTAAATACCGAGCTTCGGTAAAACCTTCTTCTCAGGCTCATAAAGAAGATCCTCCTCAGGCTCAACCCTTGGGTTGGGTAAATGCTCTATCTCAGGCTCATAACCAAGCACCTGCTTAGCAGCCCTCCTCACCAATTCAGCCATTTCATTCAACGTCTTTATCTCCCTATAGTGATGCACAGTCCTAAACTCACCAGGCTCCGGTGGATTCTCAATTAATGCCGCTAGTGCTGTTATCGTATCCTCAAGAGATGTGAATCCCTTCTTCTGCAGGCCGCTGCCGTATATCGTTAATGGATGGTTAACAACGGCTTCGGCACAGAACCTATTAATTACCGTGCCCCCCCACACATCATCAACATCAAACCTTGTGAACAACTCCTCAGAAACGATGTCCGTGGTCCTAGTCCCATAAACCGGTCCCTGGTGGAAATCGGTTATTGTTAAACCCCACAATTTATTCGCGTAAATCAGCATGTACGAGTCAAACACCTTACTCCAGTGATACCAGGAGCCGGCCCACCTGGGCACAACAATCCTATCCCTAACCCCCCCTGAATAATCGCGTCAACAAAGGCATCCTCAGGTATCCTAAATGCTGGGTAACCATACTCACCCAGGGTACCCATCTTAAGTATGTGAATATCCCTCTTAACTTCCCTGACTGCGTATATTACGTTTAGTGTTGATGTTAAGTTATTGATGATTGTGTACTTGGCATGCTCAACATCCATCATTGAATATGGAGCTGACCTCTGCTCGGCAAAGTGGACAATCGCGTCAGGTCTATACCTCTCAATGACCCTCCTTACCAAGTCATAGTTCGTAACATCACCCTCGATAAACTCAATCCTAGCACCAAAAATCTCCTCAACCGCCCTAATCCTGTCCTGCATCGAGAGTATGGGTAATGCGGAGTCGGAACCAACTTCATTCACGGCCTTTCTAGTGTAGAAGTTATCAATGCCAATAACCTCATGACCCCTCCTGACCAGCCTTAACGCCAATGCCCAGCCTAGGTACCCATCAATACCGAGTATTAATACCCTCATTACACAATCATTCTCAGGACTTAACGCCTTAAATTAAATGTATTACTCAGCGGTTAAGACCGTAGATTAAGCAATGCATAACTTTAAAAAGGTAAATATGCCCTCAAGAATGCAAATAGAATGTCAGGCGCAATACCAGTGCATATTGGCGTTATACCAGATGGTAATAGGAGGTGGGCTAAGAAGGTTGGGTTACCAATAACAGAAGCGTATAGAATTGGGTCGGATAAGGTTGAGGAGTTTCTTAATTGGTCTTTGGATTTTGGTATAAAGATCGTTACCGTATACGTACTATCCACAGAGAACTTCCTCAGGAGGTCTAAGTTAGAGTTGGATCTATTGTATAGGTTATTAAAGGAGAAATTAATTAAGGTTAGGAGGGATGAGAGGATTCACAGGAATAGGGTCAGGGTTAGGGTCATTGGCAGGACTTGGTTACTGCCTGAGGATGTACGTAGGGAAATAGAACTTACTGAGGAGGCTACGGCAGATTACTCGGATCATTATCTAAACCTTGCGGTGGTTTATGGTGGTAGGCAGGAGATAATCGACGCAGTTAAGAAAATACTCATTGACTACAACAGTGGTAAGTTAAACATTAGTGACCTTAATGAGGAGGCATTATTTAGGTATCTCTATGTTGGCGATGAACCATATCCCGAACCTGACTTAATAATTAGGACTGGTGGAGAGCATAGAATAAGTAATTTCCTGCTCTATGAAACTGCGTACTCCGAGCTATACATTCTGAATAAGTATTGGCCAGAGATAACCAAGGAGGACCTTAAGCAGGCACTTGATGATTATGCAAGGAGGGAGAGGAGATTTGGTAGGTGATTTCCTCACTTTAATAATGATAGAACATTCACGACGGGAATAGCCCCATCCTTAGTTATAATGAATGTATCCTCAACCTGAGCCACGAAGCCCTTACCATGCTCAATCAATACCGGGTAACCGTAAATGTAATCCCTCATGTACAACTCACTTATTACGTTACCAACACCCTCACCGAATTTTGAGACCAGCCACCTGGGGGGGTGAATGGCAATGGTCCAATTTCACTACTTATGTATGAGAGCACGTCGTAATGAGGATCCTTAGGACTTGGGTTCTTGAATAGGTGGTAAATAGTGACTTGAGGCCCATCATCCACGTAGCCAGCGCCATTCGTTGAGAATGGCTCCACCGCGTATACCTCGCCCTCAATTATCTTCTGCCTATCACCATTATCGTAATTAGGAATTGACTTACCCGCATGGAGCACGTACCTCCTTATTAAGTGACCGCTCAAGTTCTTAATTGGCTTAAAGCCAAAGGACCTTATAGCCCTCTCTATCTGAGCACCAATTGACGTCAGTGTGACTCCAGGCTTCATGCTTAATTGCGCCGCCTCCAGCGCCTTCATTGATGCCTTAATTAATTGATTATACATTGGGTTGAAGGTAACCGTTACTGCAGTATCCACTATGTAACCATCTATGTGGGCACCAAGGTCTATCTTCACCACGGCACCCTTCGGTATCACCGACTTATCGCCTATTGTGGCTGTATAATGGGCCGCAATCTCATTAATGCTCACATTAACTGGGAACGCGGGCTTCGCGCCACTCTGCCTAATCCTACTCTCAACCTTCTCGCATAGCTCAAGCACAGGCATTCCAGGCTCTACTATCGACATTGCATAACTAAGGGCATCCCTAGCAATGGCGCCGAGTCGCTCATAAATTTTCAATAGGTCCGTGGACACGCGATATGCCACATTAACTCCCTTTAAATAGCCTTGCCCTTTAACAACCGGCTTTGTCAAGAGAAACTATTTTAATCTGCTTTAGTCATGAAGTACTTGGTGTCGTAATGGGAGCCTTAACAATTGTGGCTAAGTACCTAATAGTCGCCAATGTGGAGGTTCAGGGAACTGTGGAGAAGTACGACATAATAGGCGCACTATTCAGTCAAACAGAGGGCTTGCTAGGCAATGAACTTGACCTAAGGGAACTTCAAATGAATGGTAGGATTGGCAGGATAGAGGTTGAGACAGAGTATAAGGGTGATAAAACCGTTGGTAAGGTCTACATACCATCAAACCTAGATAGGTATGAGACCGCCCTCGTCGCAGCGATGATAGAGACCGTGGATAAGGTGGGACCTTACAATGCAAAGGTTCAAGTGGTTTGAGATTAAGGATTTGAGGGAGGAAAAGAGGAAGAAGATCTTTGATAGGGCTAGGGAGTTACTTAAGCTCGTCGAGCATGAGGCTTTACCCGACACTAAGGAGTTGATTACGAAGTTCATGGAGAGCATTAGGGAGACCGAGGTTGTTGAGTATGGGCCGGAGAAGCTACCTGCAGGGCCTGAGGTCGATACGGCGGATACAATAATAATCGTTGAGGGTAGAGCAGACGTACTTAACCTGGTTAAGCACGGTTTCAAGAATGTGATAGGCCTTGGGGGCTCGAGTGGTGGTGTGCCTAAGACTGTTATTGAATTAAGTAAGAAGAAGACAACAATAGCGTTTGTGGATGGTGATAGGGGCGGCGAAATGCTACTCAAGGAACTGCTTAAGTACGCAGACATCGATTACATAGCCAGGGCACCACCAGGCAAGGAGGTTGAGCAATTAACGGCTAAGGAAATAACGAAGGCCCTTAGGAATAAGATACCGGCCGAGGAATACCTGGCGAGCCTTGAGAAGAGGGAGAGAAAGATGATTGAGGAGGCGAGACAGCAGGCTCAGCAGGAAATACCGCAGGCTCAGGCCATAGAGGTTCCAATACAGGAACAGCCGCAGCAGACTGAGAAGATCCAGGTATTGCCACAACCACAGCCAACACCACCGGCGGTGCAGACCCAGGTAACGCCACAACAAGCAGCCCAGCCTCAGCAACCAAGTCAACCAAGCCCTGAGGTACCTCAACTACCTCCAAATGTCATTGATGAGATGAAGAAGCTTGGTGGGACCCTAGAGGCCATAATATATGATGATCACTGGACTGAGATAAAGAGGATACCCGTGAGGGACCTCGTCGATACACTACAGCAGCTACCCAATGCGTATGCCATTGTATTTGATGGTGTTTGCACGCAGCGTCTCGTGGACGTCGCATCGAGCAAGGGCGTTAAGTTACTGATAATGTCGAGGGTTGGCAACATAACAAAGGTGCCCACTGACATGTTAATAATGACAATTGATGAGTACCTAAGTAAGGCCGGGACGAGTACAGGAGCCAAGTGACCTAGTAAAATATTGATTTATATTTATTTTCAATTTTACGAGAAGTAATCAAGTATTGATTTACCTGCCTTACCCTCCATGAGCTGTGACTCCTTAATCCCCCCCAAAACCTCGAGTATCCTCATCGCGGCAGGAACTATCTGCTTCTCAACATAGTAATCAACATCAATCTCCCTAATATCCTTAACAAGTATGTACGGCTTAACCTTATAGGCCAACTTAGCGCCACCGCCCTTAACGACTACGTAACCAATCATGTCACCCTTACCAACCTTATAACCAGCCTCCACCAACTGCTTAGCCGCAGCAACGTGTGGCGTTAAAACCTTATACTCATTCAACGACTTATCAAGCGTCTTCCAAATAATTACATCGTCGATGTCGAATTGATAAGCCTTAACCTTATCAATCACAGACTTAACGTAAGAAACCGCCTTACTAACATCACCCGTGGTCAATACTATCTCCGCGACGTTTTCCTGAACGTCCTTGGCAATTTCAGCCCAATCGCCCCTAACGGCCTCAAAACCAACAATATCCACCTCACCATCAATTGTTAAGCCAACATACCTCTTCTTAGCCTCCGTGAACAAGACCCTCCTATACACCTTATCAACCTTAACCTCAAAGCCAAGCTCATTATTTATGTAGTTGATTAATGCGTCAACCTTATCACTAATATTCTTAACGAATAAGCTATCGGTATCACCATAGATTATTGGTAGGCCCAGGGATCTGGCTTTCTCAATAACGGTCTTAAGCAGGTTCCTGCCCCCCCATGCCGTGACAGCCTCAGCCACCTCACGCCTATACCACCTAGCCCCCCCCAACCAACCACAGTATCCATACATGGCATTAGCCATAACCTTAAGCGCCCTCTGTCTCTCATTAAGTAGAACCCACTCAGGGCTATTCTCAGGATACTTCTTCATTAAATCCCTCACCCTACGCCTACTTTCAACAAGAATCTTAAGTAGGCCAGGGTACAATCCCTCAGGTGACTTTCTGAACTTATAATTAACCTCAGGCGCGACATAGCAATCTCCGCAATCCCCAAGCACCAGTGTGTCCGGTGAGACGTTATACTTCATCATTATGCTTGGGTACATACTGGAGAAGTCTATCACGCTATGTTCTCATGAAGCCCAGGCCTCGGCTCAAGCACAACGGCACCCTTATAGGTCTCGTATGGTCTCTCCTCACGGTTAGGAGCCAACTCACCTCTCTTAACCGCCTCGTAAAATATCATCCACTCAACCCTAGCACCAACGCTGGCCGCACCGACCTGATCAAGTGGAAGCCCTGATATCGAGGATAACTGAATCGCAAATGGAAGCAGCTTCTCCGCTAGTCCATAAGTACTGACCACGTCATCCCTGGCATACTTAAGAAGTAATTCACGCTTATTCTTGTCATCCCAATACTCATGTATTCTATGGCCAGGTATTAAGACACGCTCACTCCTCTTCATTATTCCGAAGAATTCGGCTGCTCGGTCCAGGCTCTTCACCTTTATCTCATTAATCTCCTCAATGAAGTTGTACAGGTCGACATTTGCCCTACCTATTATTGACCAGTGACCATACACACTGGGCTCTGGTGGATTACCCATCCTAGATAGGGTCAGCCTAACCCCCCCACCCTTGAAGACCTATTGATTAGGTAGGGCCAATCAAAGCCATTATTATTGTAACCAACCACTATGTCTGGATCGTACTTCCTGAAGTAATCCAGGAACTCCCTAATTATCTTAGCGTCATTCCTATTATCATCAGCCACAAACATTTTAACGCCATCCTCCTTAGTCATTGTCGATATTATTATTACGGGGTCCCTATCAGGGTTGGGCATACCCCCCCTTGGGTTATAAACCTCGATGTCGAAGGCAAGCACCTTAAAATTGGGCAATTTATGTTCCTCAATCATCCTAGGCTTAGTCTTAGCGAGACATACCAGGTCAACCTGGTAATTACCCTTAACCTCCTCACACTGATCAACAACAACCCAATTACTTGGTTTAACACCCATGTCCAGCAAGTACCTCTGCGAGAACCTAATGTCAGCCTCAAGCACATCCTCAACACCCGGAACCTCAGCAGCAAGTTCCCTAAGCTCCCTAACCTTCTCAGGTATTGTTGCAGTAACCTTAATGGCGTCAACTTCATTACCAAACAACCTGCGCTTAACAACCTCCACATTCAATACCTTACCCTCCAACTTACGCTTAACGTTATTAAGCACGGCATTCACGTCGCCCGTAGGTATCACGTAGAAGTACGGTCGGAACGACCTATCCAAAACGAGAACTCTCTTACCATCATCCGTAATACCAAATAACCTTAACTCCGGCGTGCTGCCCACGACGCCGTAGGTAATATCCAACAACCAAAATGTTAGTTCCATTATTAAGTAATTTGGGTGCAAGTATGTTAAACTTACTCTTCCTGATTTTAACTATTAGTTATCAACCATATAGCATTAAATGGGTAGTCTTGGATCCTCCTTAATGACCTTTGCAACTATTAATGTTGATGTCCTCTCAACCTCCTCCATATTCATTATCTGCTCAAGTATCCTAAGAATCTCATCCTTACCACTGGCCCTAACCTGAAGCACAAAGTCCCACTCACCAAATATGTAGTAAACCGTCGTCACACCACCAATACTCGCCAACTTCTGACCAACCTTCTCATGATAGCCAGGGCCATACTTAGCCTTAACGAGTATCACCGCCACATAGTCCTTACCCATCTTCTCGGGGCTTAACTTGGCATGACAGCCAAGTATTATGCCTAGTCTCTCGAGTTTCTTAATCCTATAGTAAACCGTTGATTTAGATATCTTCAACTTGTTAGCCATTTCATCGAGGGTTATCCTGCAATCATCCTGCAACATCTTTAAAATCTCAATATCAGTCTGGTCTATCTCCTCGGTTATTGACATCAATGAAGTAGCCACTGAACTCATTTAAAAAACATTCGCTTGTTATAAAAATATTCATATCGCACCTAATCACTTTACATAATTATCTTCTTCACGTACCTACCCCCCCAAAACTAATTAATCATTATTACGTTCATGAAGGCACAAATATTTCATGCATATTTAATCCCTGAAAAAATATGAATATCATAGGACATTCAATGAATTAAGCAAAGAAAATGTTTTTATATTTAGTTATCAACGACTGACCAGCAAAGAGGGCCTTTTTCGGTGATGCAACATGTCAAGTAGGCAAACCCCCTGGATTAAGCAGGGATGAGACTGACGAGAGAATAAAGCAGGCGCTGTATTACTTAACAAGGGTTGTTCAGGACATGGGAATCCCCCCCAGGAACATTAGGAGGGCGGCCAGCGAGGCCGTTAGGGTTTTAATGGACCCAAACATGAGCCCAGGCCTTAAGGCCTCAACCGTCATTAGCATACTTGATGAGGCATTGGCAGATCCAAACATGCCACTTTTTAGTAGGGTTATCTTCTGGCAGGTAATTTCGCTGCTTGAGCAAATTAAGGACTCTGTGTGATTTTACGCCAGGTCACTAAGTAAATCCTTTATTAATCCCTTGCCATAAAGCGTCTCAATCATTAGCCTGGCATTGGCGATGATCTCCTTAGCCATGTTATACTCATCCTTCCAAGTTAATGACCTTCTGGCAACACCCTGCTCCGCAGCCTTCACGGCAACCGCCGCAGCAACCCTTGGGTAGAAATCCCACTCCTCCATTGTCGGTAATATCTTATCCTCACTCAGCTTATCCCCAACGAAATTAGCAATCTCCTGGGCAGCCGCAATAACCATATCATCGGTTATCGTCTTAACCCTAGCATCCAATGCACCCCCCCTGAAAACCCCCCCTGGGAATACCAGGGAATTATTGACTTGATTGGGGAAGTCGCTCCTACCCGTCGCCACGACCTTAGCACCAGCCTCCTTAGCCTCCCAAGGCCAGATCTCCGGTATTGGGTTCGCTAGGGCAAAGACTATTGGGTCCTTATTCATTGCCCTGACCCACTCCTTCTTAATCACACCTGGTCCCTGGACTGAGGCGGCGACAACTGCGTCAACACCAACGAGAGCCTCCTTGATACCACCCCCCCTCCTTCTCTCGGCGTTGGTCTTTATCGCCAATTCGTACTTCCACGGATTGGTGAGCATTAACTTATCCATATCCTCCCTCTCCGGGTGCAGTATTCCCTTACTATCAACTAGTATTATATTGCCCGGCTTAACTCCGTACTTAATCAGTATCCTGGCAGCAGCTATGTTGGAAGCGCCGGCGCCTATTAATGCTATTGTTGAGTCCTCAAGCTTCTTACCGACTATCTTAAAGGCATTTATTAAGCCAGCAAGTATTGCGCCTGCCGTTCCCTGCTGATCATCGTGCCAAACAGCTATCTTCAACTCCTCCCTTAACTTATCAAGTACGTAGAAGCATTTAGGCGACTCGATATCCTCGAGATTTATGCCGCCGAAGGCTGGTTCTATGGCCTTAGCTATGTTGATAATATCTTCCTGGGTCTTTGCCCTAATGGGCAGCGGCACCGCATCAACACCACCAAGATACTTAAAGAGGAGTGATTTACCCTCCATGACGGGCATAGCCGCCTCTGGACCAACATTACCAAGCCCAAGGACCCTACTGCCATCGGTTAAAACCGCGATTGCATTCCACCTCCACGTGTACTCAAAGGACTTATCAACATTAGCATTTATTTCCTTGGAAACCGCGGCAACGCCCGGCGTATACCATATTGAGAAATCCTGTAAGCTCCTGACAGGTACCTTGGGTAATACCATTATCTTTCCTCCATACCTCCTTGAGGCTTCAATTGCTATCTTAAACCATTTACTTGATTCCTCACCCATCACGTAACGTTAAGCTTAAGGATTTATATTAATTTCTGAAGATGAATTCGACAATTGACCAATATAGAAGTTGCATGAAAAATATTTAACTGAATACTAACTATACACTAGCAGCATTATCAATCTTAATTATATGAATATTTTCACTCGGTATTATTAACAGGACTCTATCACCGGGTTTAAAGGCCGTGGTAGATAACGCAGTTAATACTAATACCCTGCCCACCGAAACCAATAATTGAAAGCCAATCCTACTCCTAATAACCTCATTAACAATGCCCCCCCTAAGAACATTCTGACCCTCTAAGTTAACGCCATTATCTACCATAACTCTAATCCACTCAGGCCTAATGCAAACGTAAACATCGCCATCAACTTCACCATTAATACTCAATTTAACCTCATCATTAAGTACCACTAGGTTACCCCCCCTAGCGGAACCTCTTATAATGTTCTGAAATCCGAGGAACCGAGCCGTAAAGACACTCCTTGGCCTATTAAATACCTGCTCAGGCTCTCCCTCCTCTATTATCCTGCCCTCGTTCATGATGTATACCCTATCAGCCAATGAGTATGCCTCGTCCCAGTCATGAGTTACGTGAATCACGGTAATACCATATTTCTTAGGTAACTCCCTGAGCATTAGTATTATCCTATCCCTGGTCTCCCTATCAAGCATTGAGAGAGGTTCATCCAGTAGTAAGACCTTTGGCTTAATAACAAGGGCCCTAGCCAACGCAACCCTCTGCTGCTCACCACCGCTTAGATTAACGGCTCTCCTACTAAGTAAGTAATCAATACCCAGGTCCTTGGCAATCTCCATAATGAGCCTACGCCTCTCCGGCTTGGGAATGCCCTTGAACCTAAGCCCATACTCAATATTCTCATAAACGGTCATGTGATCAAAAATTGCATAACCCTGAGGTACATAGGACACATTACGAGTCTCTGGTGGTTCCCTAGACACGTCAATGCCATCGATTACCACACTGCCTTCACTAACCCTATAAATACCCGCTATCGTCTTAAGTAACGTACTCTTACCTGATCCTGTGGGCCCAAGAATTACGTTGTACGTCTCACGATCAAAGGCCGTGCTTATTGGACCTAGGGTGAAGTATCTAAGCCGCACAACTACGCTCCTTAATTCAACCATACCAGGCATTACCACCACCTAAGCTAACCAGGACCCTATATATGATGAATATCACGAGCATGACCGCAACAAGCGCTGCCGAAAACTCCACAGCATTAACCAAGCCAATACCCACATAGCTCTCGTAGATGTATACCGAGGCTGGGTAAACAAGGTTCTTACCAAATAACACGTAATAAGCAACAATGAATAGGGCACCGGCTTCCGAGACTGACCTAGCCCATGATAATATGGCGCCGGTCGCCATTGACCTCCAAATCCTGGGTAGTATGATTGACGTGAAGACCCTTAATGGGCTAGCCCCTAGGGTCCTCGCAACAGCCTCCATTTCAGGGCTTATCATCCTAATCGATGCCTCAACAACCCTAATGTAGTATGTTGATGAGAGGAAGGCAACCGCGGTTGTGGCACCCCAAAGTGTGTTTATGAAGTTAATGCCGTGAGCCTTTAGGAACGGGCCAAGACCGTAGTATGAGGCGAAGGCCAGCACGACCATTATGCCGACGATTATGTGAGGTATCATTATTGGTATGTCGATTATAGCATCCACGACGCTCTTTAGGTGAAAGTCGTACCTAGCCATTACGTAGGCTATTGGTGTCCCCCCCATAATTATCGCTATTATTGCCGATAACGTCGACATGACCACGGTCACCTCAATCGCCTGTAGGAAGCTAATCACGGAGAGGGCCTTTGGTATCATTGGGAAGCCCAGGACTATGAGTAGGGCCAGTGGGTATATTATGAGGATTGAGAAGATGAATATGGAGATTAGTAGAATTAGGATAATTGGTATGTTAATTTTTAATGAATTCATGCCATTAACTCCCTTAGCCCTGGCTTGGGAATATGGATGCATACTGTGGGTACTGGCTTAATGGTGCAACAAAGGGTTTAATTGCATTAGGCACAGCGCTGTAATTGCCGTAGACAATGCCAGGCACTATGGGTTGAATACCATACTCCTTAAGTATCTTCTGACCAATTGGGCTATAGAGCAATAGTAGGAAGTACTCCGCGGCCTGCTTATTTGGTGCCTGGAACGGTATAGTTATTGTATAAACAACGGGGGGGTTGCACGCAAAGGTCTTTGTGACGCCGTTCTCAGTCCAGGTAACGCTAACCTGGTGGTAGTAATCAACATAACTTAGGTCGCCGAGGTTTATGAATGGCGGTAGTGTTATGAATACAGTATTATGATATGTCTGCGTCTGTGGTATTGCATTGCTCTCGTAGGCTGAGAGTATGAAGTCCACCTGCCCAGAAGCCATTAGTGTTAGTAGGTCTATTTCCGTATTTCTCATCATGTACTTGCTCGGGTTTCCATAGATTGCGTCGTATAGGTATGAGGCATTGTTAAAGAATGCTAAGCCGGCTAACTTAACGACGCACTGCGCCTGGTAGCCTGAGGGGTCTGTGAATGGGTTTGAAACACCAACCACAGTGTTCGGATTCAGAGCTATTATTTGCCAAATCTTTTGCCAGGTCTCGTTATACTGCGCAGACATTGGTGGGTATGACTGAGCCTGCTGCCATAATTGATAGACCTCCTGGCCGGCGTGGTGTTTAAGTTAACTATTATCACCATTTGAGTGATTCCAAAGGCAATCTCATAGTTAGTGTAGTTGGGGAATAATACGGAGGGTATTGTCGTCGTATCCGCAGAAGCCACAACACTGAACTGCTGGGTAGTCGCCTCTGTATGGGCAACCTCACCACTACCCTTAAACATGGCTGGGGCTATGGTTATGCCTGGATACATGCTCTGCATTACGTTGAGAATGTCCGTAAACGCGAACTTCAGGGTACCAGCGGCGCCAACGGCGAAGGCGCCGTTGATACTGCGGTCGTAACGGTAGTAGTGGTAACATTAACATATTTAGTGACGGTAATTACCTTAGGAGGCATAACCGCATAGCCAATTGCCACACCAATTACAAGACCTACTATTAAACCGACGACTAACCAAACGGTTGTACTCGCCATACAACTATTTCGTATTTTCTCCTCTATTAAAGTTTTATTAATTATCTGATAATTGATAATTAACATTCAATTTAATAATTTTATTCAGGCGGTATTTCGGCATAGGCCACGGATATGTCAATACCAAACCTCCTCATATTAACATAACGCGATATCAAATAGACGGTAATCCCCAACAGCACGGCGCCAAGCTCAACACCGTAGGCGAGCCAGTTACCACCCCCCCAAATCTGCGGGTAGGCTAGGAACTCGTACGTTAAATATGCCATTACCCCCAGCCATTAATAAGCCGAATACTATTAAAACCGCCCTAGATTTACTGCTTATGTTGAATGACGAGTACCTAAGCGTCGCAAGTATTACCGCTGCAATGCCGATTACCATGTAGTATATTATCGCCTCAACGACGGCGCCGTATAACGCCGTGAATGTGTTATAGAGGAAGCCAGCCGCGGCAATTAGTGCCGCGGTTACCGCTAGGTCGAATAGGTGTGCGTATATTGGTGTTCCGAGTCTTGGGCTTACGTAGCGAAGGCGCTCGGCCAAACCCTATCGAAGGCGAGGGCAAACCAATACCTAACAACGACAATGGCTCCATAAGCTAAAACCGCTAAGTACCAAGTGACTGATGAAATGCCAATGAACCAACTCAACACCGCATTATGTGATACGACCATCGCTACTGTCCAGAAGTTAAAGCTACCACTCACTAACCCATTAACGTTAGGATTAGACAAGGCCGCAGTAACGAAGCTAAAGCCCAGCGAGTAATACATGGCCTCGAAGCCGAGGGTTAAGAATACCAATGAGAATAGGAATGCCATGGGGGGGATGTTCCAGTGAAGGGCGCTTTTACCTTTTATCTCGGAGCTATTGCTGGTCCAGCATTCAGCCATGGATAAACGTATATTGCGAAGAAGGGTAATAACATTAGTATTGTATTCATGGAGAAGTAGGGCCCTGTATAACTGCTGGCTATTTTTGAATACGTATAGCCAGTTGGTAATAATGAGGATACAGCACTAATGACCTGCGCCTTAGGCGTTATGAAGAGCATGATTATGGCTGCCAATAGACCAAGTAGTGATATCACTGTTAGTGCTGTCATTAGCTTAATACCGTACTTAGTGCCCAATATGTTGGCCAGGACTATGATGGCGAAGAAGGCGATGCCTATACCAACCTCCTGAGCGGGCGTTAGTGAAATGGTAATGCCCAATATTGGTAATACCGATTCCAATTGAAAAACGGCTGCAAAGGCTATCAATGCGTAGTATGCCAGGCTCTCTATTATGAAGCCGAAGACGAGACCATTGGTTAGCCAGGCTAGTTTTGGTCCTAAGGCTCTTCCTAACCATACGTAGTCACCGCCAACCCTGGGTATGTACTTAATGAGAGTTGAGTAGACAATTACCTGTGGTATTGCGAGAAGAGCCGCTATTAACGATGCAAATACTAAATTCGCACCAACCACACTCGGTAATGCAGCCAATGTAAAGCCTATAGACGCCAAAGCAGCGCCTATTGACATGTTGGCGATATTTATCGACACGGCATCCCAAAAACCAGCCTCCTTAACCAAACCTGTAGACTCCCTAATGAAGACTTGGTATTCTCTATCCATTGTTATAATGGTTATTTTAAATAATTTATAAATCCTCTGTTCATTAATACCGTTTATTGTTTAATAATTTAATTAAACAATAAGCCAGGGCATAGTTTATAAATTAGTGGGCGCGGCTATAGTGCCGTGTTTGAGGTTGAGGTTAAGTATAGGGTTTCAAATCATGATGTAATTAAGGATAAGCTGAAATCATTAAACGCGAGGTTTCTCGAGCATACTGAGGAGACCGACATATACTTTAATAGTCCAATTAGGGACTTTGCGAAGACTGATGAGGCGCTTAGGGTTAGGATTTACGGTGACGGTACTATAGTGTTAACGTATAAGGGTCCGCGCATCGGTGATGTTGGTAAGACCCGCGAGGAATTGAGCGTTACTGTTAATGACCTTGACAGTCTCCTTGAAATTCTCAAAAGACTTGGATTTAAGGAGGTGGCTAAGGTGGTGAAGAGGAGGGATATTTATAATTATGAGAACTTCACGATATACATAGATACAGTCGAGGATTTAGGCAGCTTTGTTGAGGTTGAGACCATGGTTAATGATAAAGAATTGATAAATAGAGCCACGGAAGAGGTACTCCAACTTGGAGATAAGCTAGGCCTTAGGAGGGATTGGATTGAGAGAAGGACATACTTAGAGTTAGTGCTTGAGAGGCAGGGTGTGAATAAACCTTAATAATTACGGCTGTAATACTTATTGTGCAGTTTGATAATGTCGTAATAATCGAGGATAATTACAGGAACTATTACCCATTATCAATTAGTACACCGCTCAGTGACTTGATAATTGGTGGTCTTCGATACTACGAACACGTAGCATTATGGCTAATGAGCCTGGGATATGACGTGAATATATACGTTGTTACCCGCGACTATCTAGCTAGGTATTGGCAGGGCGTTGCTGATTCAATATTGTCTAAACTTAACCTGAAGTATTCAGTAAAGTATGTACAGAGTACTGAGGATATAAGTGGAGTAACCCTGTGGATGCGCACATCGTTAATTCCTCAGATAGATGTGTTAAATAAATTAATAAGTGATGCGAGGACTGGGCTCGAGATTAAATGCGGTGATAAGTCTCTACTCAGTATTACTAATGAGCGTGGGGGGGTAGGTGTGAAAGATGCGATTAATAATTGTGACTTACCAATGGCTAGTGGTATTTGGTCCATAATTAAGTGGAATACTGAATTACTCCGCAGTAATTCTAAGTATTTAGTGAAAGTTATTGGTGATAAGACCGTGAACTCCGACATTTCAGGTAATGCCATTATTGATGAGAGGGCGGGTAATGTAATAGCGATAGATGCCATTATTGAGCCATTGACTTATATTAAGGGCCCATCGCTGCTCGGCCCAGGTTCCAGGTGCTACCTCACGCATTCGTTAGGGAGGGCACAGTACTCTACATGAATAATGCGGTTGGTGGTGAGGTTAAGAATTCAATAATGGATATACATAGCCTCAAGGAGCACTTTAGTTACCTGGGCGACTCCTACGTGGGTAGGTGGGTTAATATTGGGGGGGCTGGATCGGTAACTTCGAATCTGAAGAATACAATAGGCATTATTAGGTATATGGGCATTGACACAGGCATGATTAAGCTTGGCTCAATAATCGGTGATTGGGTTAAGGTGGGGGGGATTAACACGTCGATAATGAGTGGTAAGTACATTGGGCAGGGGGGGAGTAGCGTCATTGGGCTTATTAGGAGGGATGTACCACCCTTCAGCATGTGCGTGAATAATGACTGTGAGAGGTTTAGGATTGAGAAGGCCGTGGAGGTTTATAGGAGATTTGTTGAGTTAAGGAGAGCTCGTGTTAATGAGAATGAGGAGGCATTGATTAAGGCTGTCTATGAGGCATCACTCCATGAATCTCCTCCTTAACTCCCTCTTCTCGAGTTCATGAATAACGAGTACCAACTTATCAATGTCGCCTATCTTTGGTAGGAATTCCTCAATATCGTCAATCCTAACCCTACTGGATAGTGCAAGCACGCAAGCTTGCCGTATCTACCAACGAGCTCCGCAGTCCTATTTATGTACTCAATTATTTCATTATCCTCAGACCTGGCCTTACCCTCCCTCCACCTCTCAACTACCTGCCTAACCTTCTCCTCATCAATCTTCAACGCGCCAAGCCTCTCCGAACCACACTTGGGGCACCTAGGCCTATCTGGTAAGTCTTTATTTCTGGCTGAGCCAACCCAACCGCAGTTGAGGCATACGAGCGTCATCGACTCATTCAATAGCCTAGCCTTAACACTCTCCCTAACAAGCTTATCAAGTCTCTCTGGAGCCATTACCTCGAGCCTATGGCTTATCTTATCCACAACCTCCCTACTCATTGGACTAAATTCGCTCCTCTCAATAGTTACTAGTCTCCTTTCACCATTAATTAACGATTTCAGGAATATGTAAGTATTATCTAGGTCGAAATCCCTAGTGAGAACCTCCTTAAGCGTTTCCGTGAATACCGGCGACCCCTTATAAAGCTCTATTAAATTCGTAATTGCTAAGTCACTCAATTCCCTATCCTTCTTAATGACATTAAACCTACGCGCCACATGAACAAACTTCCTCTTGAAAATCCCTGTCCTAGTTATTGCCCTCATTGCGTAGTCTATGAATGTCCTCTCATCCATACCCGCCACGTCCATTATCGTATGAAGAATGAGCGCCGTATCAATGCCAGGCCTCGGTAATTGCAGTATCACTGCATAGGCATCCTGCTGAACACCAACGGGGTAACCAAGCCTCTCCGTTAATACCTCACCAAGTATTCTGGCTATTGTCCTATTAACCAGCGTACCACCATGAGTATAAAGCACTATCAAGTCCCCAACACGCTCGAGAAGTACGAGCCTATGCGACGGCATTGGCACGCCACTCTCCATATGCTCCATTATCTTATCCACCACGTACCTAATCGTGTCCCTAGAAACGCCAAGCTTCATTGAAAACACGTCAGCAGTCACCTCAGGCCCAACCTTAATTATGTAATTGCTCATCTCCTCCTTAATACTACCAACATCCTGCGCCACCTCAAACGGTACGGGTATCTCCTCACCGACCCACGATGGTATTGCGCCAATAGTGTCCTTAGCAGGTGCCACGTAGATTGTGTCACCAACGATCTTCTGCAAAACCCAAACACCGCCTCTAAACACGAACTTAACGCCGGGCTCCCCCCCATACTCAGCGACGAATGCCTCATCAAGCACTCCAATGGCTCCTCATTGGCCTGGTTAATGACTAGGTAATGCTTCTCGTCAGGTATCATGGACATCTGATCGAAGAAGTACTTATACATCTCCCTCCTGGCCCTGACACCGCTGGGTTTAAGTACGACACCCTCATCCTCAATGAAGTAGGCGAGCCTTGGGTTGAGGACCTCACTCATGAACCTAAGCACGCCCTTAAGCTCCTCAATTGACAACTTCCTGTATGGGTAAGCCCTCCTTATTAAATCATAAAGTTCATCGATAGTCCACCTATTCTTAATCATTAATAGGCTGACTATTTGATGAACCAACACATCATATGGTTTATCAGGTATTTGCGTAGCCTCAAGAAGCCCCCCCGATTTAGCCCTATTTATTATCGCCACCGCCTCAAGCGTGTCATTAAGGTCTTCGGTTATGACGACGCCCCCCCTCGGAACCTTATCAAGCCTATGACCACTCCTACCAATCCTCTGAACAAGCCTAATAACCTGGTGAGGCGATAGATACTGTATCACGAAGTCCACATGGCCAATGTCAATGCCCAACTCAAGGCTTGATGTTGCTATAACGGCCTTTAACTTACCATCCTTAAAGGCCCTCTCCGTGGTTATCCTCGAAACCTTAGATAATGAGCTATGGTGTATGCCCACCGAGTCATAACCAAGCATTGTGAATCTATACATGAGTAATTCGGCCATTGATCGTGTATTAACGAAGACTATGGTCGCGCCATTATTACTCACGAGATCCTTAATCACCCTGAGCCTAGCGACTGCGTCTGGGTATAAGTAGACGTTCTTAGCCATCTCCTCATCCTCCTTCGTAGGCTCTGGGTGTAGTACATCCATCTTCATCTCCCTAACAATGCTTGACTGCACTATGTCACACTCATCGTCGTCGCCAACGAGGAATTTAGCAACCTCCTCAGGGCTACCAACCGTCGCCGACAAACCAATTATCTGCGGCTTCCTACCAATCAACCACTTAATCCTCTCAAGGGTAAGTGCCAATTGCGTGCCTCTTTTATCCTCAGCGAATTCGTGAATTTCATCAACGATTATCCACCTAAGCTTCGTTAGGTGCTCCCTCAACCTCTTACCAGCCAGTATTGCCTGAAGCGTCTCAGGGGTTGTTATGAGCATTTGAGGCGGGTCCCTACTCTGCTTAACCCTATCGCTCTGGTCCGTATCCCCCCCATGCCTAACACCAACCTTAATACCAACCCTCTCACCCCCCCACCAAACAAGCCTATCAAGTAAGTCCCTATTCAACGCCCTCAGTGGTGTGACGTAGAGAATGTATATACCTTATCGCGAACTCACCCTTATCCATACCCCACTTAAGCATTGAGAGGACTGGCAATACGGCAGCCTCCGTCTTACCACTACCCGTTGGCGCTATTATCAACACATTACGGCCGCTCAATATCTTTGGAATAGCTAGTTTTTGAGGCTCCGTAGCCCTCAGGAAGCCCTTCTCAACAAGTGCCGACTGAATTATAGGGTGAAGTAGCCTGTAAACATCATCCAACTCCTTATTTGACGTGGAGGATTTAACTTCGTAATTGCTCATCGCACCAACACTATACAATTAACACCATGGTCCCTACCCATTTTAAACCATTTGCTTCAGTTAAAGTGAAAGTCAAAACCACGAAACTTATAAATAAGAAACACAAATACCTCATTAGATATTACCTTTAATGATAACGTAAATCTAATATTAACCCAGACACTAAAAGTGAATTTAATGCTTAAGTGCAGCGCGTGCGGTTCAACTAAGGTGACTGTTTTAATAAATGGAAAGCCCTACTGCACATACTGCGGAACTAAGATACTAAGAACGCACTTAGTAAGGACATTATTGAACATGAAGAGGGAGGGATTAATAACGTCGGCCGTTAATGTGGAGAGCTACGTGGACCCCCTAGTGAGGAAACTATAATAAACCAGAGAAACGCACCCCCTAATGATGACTAGATATAGGTTAATAATCGCGATAGCCCTATTTACGGCAGCCCTAATCATCATTAACACACCACTAATGGGTTATTCCGCGAGTAATTCCTTCATAGTACAAATAAACAATAGTATTAATGAGGCATTAAGCAGGTGCGGGGGGGTAAATCCATCAACAACGTTTATCGTAACGAGAACCATCACCACAACAAACGCGACAGTAACACTCGACTTAAGCCTGAGCAATAACTACAATGTTAGAATAATTATGAGGCTTGCTGATGATCAATTACCAATTAATGAAGTAAATATAACAGTGATAAATAGTAACTCCGCTATTTGCTACTCAACAACAATACCAATAAGTAGTGCGTCAGGTACGTATAGCTATGCCATTCAAAGGACCAATTACTTCATAGAGTTACTATCATATAGTGGGTCAACACCTATAGTAACGAATAGCTCAAGTTCATTATTAACCTACGGGACAAAGATAAACTCCGCAATTGTGATACCAACGATCACGGGCAATGTAATATGTAATACGGGCTCTCCATCAATCCCAATATACATAGTGTATGCCTAGGTAGGCCCATAATCTATGTTATACAGCCAACCAAACCAGTAACATCAATACTTTGTAGGTATAGCCAAACACTAAGCAGTAGCTACCTACTAATGGCGCTGCTCATTGGCATAGCCGCGGCATTAATTTATGAAGCAATAGTAATAATCACAAGGGTTAATCGCCTAGAGATTACTCAATAGCCAATTGCCCAGGGCCTAAATGCCCTGGCCCTATGGGATAACTTATTCTTAATATCAATGCCTAATTCCGCGAAGGTCTTGTCATAACCCTCCGGTATGAATATTGGGTCGAAGCCGAACCCCCCCTCCGTACCCCCCCTGGGCTCCATCGCAATTCTACCGTATACAACACCCGAGAATAATTTAATACCGACCTTAGGTCCGCATAGACCAACTACGGACTTAAAGTAGGCCGTCCTATCATCAACACCACTCATTAATTTTAGAATACCTATTAGTCCTATCGTCTTATAAACATAGGATGAGTATGGGCCTGGAAAGCCATTCAGCCTATTTATGAATAAACCATCATCCTCAACCACGAAGTAATCACTGGAATTATCACCACATATAAACTGAAGCGCGTTGTTAACGATATCTTCAAGGTTATCGCTCTGTATCTCAACTTTCCTATAGCCTCTATTAATCATGAGGTCTATGCCGAATTCCTTAAGTACCAGGGAAGCCTCACGGAACTTAGCCTCATTACTTGTTACAAAGAATATTCTCATACCTGTTGCTTTTATAAGCGTGGATTTAATAATTTTAAAGGAGGAAGCTACTGAATGCTAACACCGCTGTAATCAAGGACCTTCTTTAATAGGTCACTTTCTGGAGGAACACCTATGAACTCAACATTACCAACCTCCTGATCCTCCCTCTTAAGCACAACAGTTGGTACAGCAGTTACCTGGTACATGTCTGCGATATCGCTCTCCTCATAAGCCTCAACCGTTATTGAAACAACCTTACCCTTACTATCATACGCAAACATGTTAGCCATTAAGACGGCGTATGGGCAGTACGGACATGATGGTGTGACAACAGTCATTACCTCAACCCTCTTATTACTACCTGAATTTACCAACGCCTCAAGACCCTTCTTCGTCCTGGGCCTGAGCTTCGTCTCGCCAACCGATATCCTAACTATAGTCTCAATAAACGCCCTTACCTCCTCACCAAGCGGTGCACCTAGGTACTTAATCGCACCATCAAGTAGGTATATTACGGGAACTCTCTGCGGCTCAACGTTGTACTTAGTGAAGGCATCGCTATTCTCCTCATACTTAATTTTCTTGAGCACTAACTTACCAGGTGGTGCTAATTCGGCTAGTAAGTCTAGTAATTCCTCAGTTGGTACGCACCAGTTCGTATCCCTGTTGCCACAAGTATTGCTTGTGAAGAACAGTATCTCGACTGGATTCTTCATTTGAGATAGTATCTCCTTAATTATCTCCTTAGTCTCTTCATCAACCTCTATGTGCGGTACCTCTACTGTGCCTTGAGGCTTCTCGAAGGGTGTTGCGGACATTCTATCTTCGTAGGAAGTAACCCCTATAAAAAGCCTTTTTTCCCATTATTTTCAATAATTAAGGTATTTACGAACTACTCCCTGAACTACTGGATTTCCTCTTAGTCTTTCTCCTCTTCCTCCTACCCTTAGACTTACTCGCGGTCTCACCAGCCCTTTTCTTACTTCTCTTCCTCTTGCTCTTCCTCGATTTCTTCTTCTTTTTCTTAGTCTCCTTCACCTCACTTGAGACTTTATCAATTAATTCCTTAATTATGCCATTTGAGATCCAGGAATCAACCTTACTAACCTCATTATCTACTACGTCATTAATCAGCGATTGCCCTACCTGGTCCGTACCCACCAGTAATACCTTAGCCAATGCCTTGCCTGAGTCAAGGCTTATTATCCCTGAAAACTCCTCACCAAGCCTATCCTTTATGTACTTCCTCAACTTCTTGTACTTCTCCTCACTAAAGCCCTTAACGTATAGAACCTCCACTAAAGCAGCTTGCTCATCCTTAATGAAAATGAACCTAAAGTCATCATTACTAACCTCCCTAATTACGTCCACGGTATCGATAATTAAAAAGAACTAATAAACCTTATCTAATGACATTAAATACCGACTAAATTAACATCAGAACTTAAAGAATTCCTCACAGCTCAGGGGGGGGTGAAGCATCATCACATAGTAAGTGCTACGCCTAGGATTATAAATACTTTTATACCTAGTAAGTACAGGGCTATTGAGTGATGCAAGGACTTAAGTGCTGATTGGTGACGACGAACCCACGACCTGACATCGCCTCAATACGATGAAGCCACGAATTTAGGATTAGCATTCTAAAGGTAGGTAAGGGGGGGATGATTATACAAGGCCTAGGCGACTAAGTAAGTCATACGCGTTGTACTCAGGGGTTAACTTAACATAGGCCTTCTTCTCCCCCCCAGTCATTGTTATTAATGTGTTGACCTTCTCAACCTTAACATTGTACGTCTTCTCCACGTAGTCCCTAATCTCCTTCTTACTGGCATTCCTCGGAACAATAATCGTTATCTTATTCTCCCTCTCGGCAAGCCTAAGGCTCTTCTCTGTAAGTACAAACCTCACTATCATGCCCCCCCTCACCCCCCCATGAACAAGCCCTTTCTCAATTCCTCAATCGCACTTAACGTCCACACGGTTAACCTACCAGGGACACCACCAGGCGCCAGGTATAGGACACTTAAGTTCCTCACTGGAATTGCGTCAACGCCAGGTAAATTCCTAGCGACCTTAATAACAGGCGCGTCGATCGTTGACGTGACTATGAGCAGGCTCTTGCCCTCCTTATACCTCCTACCCCCCCTCATCTTACCCTTGCCAGACCTAACCCTAATCCTCTCGGCAACCCTCTCAACATCATCCCAAAGGCCGAGTGACGTAAGAACCTTCTTTAGATCCGCCATAACACCAATCCTCTCAAAGTCATCACTAACAATGAGTGGTATTTGGGGAACCTTATCAACAATGTGACCCCCCTAGCAATGACTAGGTCCCTTATTGCCGTAGCGGCTATGGCGGATCTAATGGCCTTCCTACGCTCCCTCTTGTTAATCCTCTCATGAAGAATCTTCTCAACCTTGGGTGGGTGAGCTCTCCTACCCTTAACAACATTTGGTGCAAACCTGGCAGTTGGCCATAGGCTACCCTTAACCCTGGGAACCCTGGCCAGCCCAAGCCCTATACCGAAACTCACCGCCGTGGTCCTCTTACCAGCCATTGGATCAGTGCCCTTAGGCTGTAGTCGTGCCGTCAATGCGCTTATGTATGCCCTAAGTATTAGGTCTGGCCTTATTGGCTCGAGGAAATGTTGAGGTAATGAAACCTCGCTAATGGCGTTACCGCTTAAGTCGAGCACCTTCACTGTCGTTGGTATGGTGTACTTCGGCCTTATCAGTGGTGATAGGTCTAGGGACACCATGATCACGCACCCTGCAGTGGCTGTGTTGATAGCCAGACTATTTGAACCTTACCGGTTGGGTATGTAGGTGGCCTAGGTCTCACTGGAACCTGAGCGTCACAAGCCTCTTGACAACGCCGGGCACCGTGCCCTCGAGGACGATGTACGGCCCCCCCTTAATAATGCCGTAGTGCGGAAATCCCGAGCTTGGGGGGGTAACCTCCGCGCCATTCATGCCTATCCTAAGTATTCTCTTGTTATACTCAGTCCTCTTGTGCAACCCCCCCATTTGCCCAGGTCTTGGCGTCGTGAAGGTTAGGGCCGGGTTCTGTGGGCCTATGGCTCCAATCCTTCTATAGCCCTTCCTATGCTTATGCCACTTGGGCAGTATCTTAACGTTAAACCTCTTAACAACGCCCTGTAGCCCCCCCTTGCCCTTAGTTATTGCCGCGACATCTACGTATTGGCCCTCGCTAAATACGTCATTGATGTTTACGTCCTTACCAAGTATTGAATCAGCGAACTTAATTATTTGGTTAACGTCATCAACACCGCCAATCGGTATCTCGAGAATCTCCGGCGTCTTCTTACCAATACCACTAAGCCTTGGTTGTGTGGCTGCGATGGCCCTTACCTCCGTTATTACGTCTACGTTATCGAGTATTTTCTTCATCATCTCCTCCTTATTGAACTTCTCGGGGGGGAGTACCGGAATCTTCCTCAGTATATCCTTAGGTACGTCGGGCATCCAAACCTCACCAAGACTTAACTTCAGGTTTTTCCAGGGATCATATGTGTATGCCCTAAAGGCTATCACCTTAATGGGCGGCGCATCGAGTATTGTGACTGGCCTAACGACCTCCTTACCGTAGAATGGACTGGTGGGTCTATCATCAATTACCACGGCGTGGGCCATGCCCGCCTTATAAGCCGCAAAGCCGAGAAGAATGGGCTTGCCGGGGCGTGGGTCTGGCCATACCCTAAACTTGGCCACTAGGGACTCGGCTCGCTTCCTTGGGTAGTAGGCCATGGATCCGCGCTTGGGCCTATGAATCTTTAAACCCATAGTTCAGCCCTACGTAGTCACAACCCTATTTAAAAATTATTAGTTCCCTGGACTAGGGCAACGAGCCATGCAGGTACCTAATCAGGTTTAGTATTGATAGCACCGCTATCACGGCCTCCTCAGTCCTCACAGTCTCAACACCCTGGCCAGGTATGAAATTAATGAATGGATACCTCTTCAATGAATCCTCCATACCCTCAGCCCTCAGGATCTCATCAACACCGTGATATGGAGAACCAAAGACCACGAGTACCCTATCCCCCCCACTTAAGGCATTCCTTACCTGGTCAATGGCATCCCTAATGTTAATGCCCTCCTTACCCGTCAGGATTACGTAATTATAGCCATCAAATAACCTACTAAGTTCCATAATCTCCGTCTCAAAACCCCCAGTAAATACTTAGGCGGTCCCGGGGGGGAATAACATGAGCCCTATACGTATCGTCCCTCGCGGTTGGAGCATCAATCTGAATAACAACCCTAGTGCCCAGGGGCATTGGCCTAGGTACCTTCGCGTAGATGCCATCGCCAATCTTAATTATGGAGAAGTAGCCATCCCACCTAACGACAATGCCCTCCCTATACTCGCCCTTTTGCGGTATGCCCTCAGGGGGCGTGGTTAGGTGTCTTCAATGGCGGTAGTAGCCCGGCGTACCTAAGGTCCCTATCCAGTTTGAACAAGTCCTTCCTTAAGTATGGCGGTGTCGCCAGGTATTGAAGGTTCTTCAGGATGAAGTTAGCCCTGTCCCTCTCGCCAGCCAGCCTATGCCTATAAATGATTATTTTACTTACTTGGAATATCGCGGCGCCCCTGCCAAGGTAGCCAATCTTCCTAACGGCCTCCCTATCGTCAGGAGCCTCCGCGAGTAAGTCACTGGGTATTGCAATATCAATTATTGGTTTTAACCTTAATACCTTCATTTAAACTCACTAGAAAAGCTAATGGTTTTGAATTACTTCTTACCTCCCTTAGACTGCTTACCCTGTTGTTGCGTTGAACCACCGGTCTCGGTTAATGCCTTACCCAACCTCCTCTCCTCTTCCTCACTCGTCATGAATAGGCTAGTCCTTTGTCTGCCACCCACGAGGATTACAGGTATGGCCTTAATTTATAAACTTTTCATACCTACTCCTTACCAAGGAGTCTCTTAAGGCCTGGGTAAATCTCAAACAACTGCTCCTGCAGAGCCAGCGTGTAGTACTGTATCACGATCTCCACAACCAGTATCAGGCCAATACCACCGCCAAAGACGCCGGCAATATCGCCGAGGGCCGCTATAACGCCGACAATCAAGCCACTAATTATTGTGAGCATCCTGACGTACCTATCGAGGAACTTAGCAATGACCTTGGGACTAGGCCTAAATCCAGGTATGTGCATTCCACCCTGAACTATATACTTAGCCTGATCCTCCGCACTCAGGCCAGCTAAGTTAACCCACACTATGGCGAAGATTACGGACAACACCGCATACATGACTATGTGAACCGCTATGTAAGCGGCGTCGATGTTCCTAGGCACAACCGTGAAGTAATAAAGCAGTGAGTTGGGGCATGGTATCAGGCCTGTCGGTGTCATGTGGGCACAGGCCAACCAGTTGAGGAATGGGTTAGTGTTGGCTTTATTGTATGCACTCCAGAGGAGTGTTAGCCCCCCCTCGCCAATTAGATACACGGTGTATGCCGTGAATATTATGGGTAGTACCGACACGTACATGAGCTTCAGAGGCACTGAGTACCTATAGCCCCTATACTGAACGAGGGCCACTGGTATCGATACTCCATGAGCTCCAGGTAAAGTACTATGAGCGCCAGGGCTACCGTGCTATTAGGCCCGTTAGGCTCGGTAAATTCACCTGGTACAATATACTCATTAGGTAGGTTAACTTACCACCAATTGCGTAGTATATCGCCGCAGCTAACGCGGGGATTGCACCGTAGGGTATTACGGAACCTGGCAGGGTAAATGGTGAGAACGCCATTGCAAACATCTGCTTGACTATCGTCACCAGTATAAACAGCGATATGCCACTACCCAGTCCCCCCCATCCCTTGGATATCATGTCATCCATTAGAATTATTATTACTGTGGCTATAAACAGCTGAAGTACGATTAGGGCCCCCCCACCGAGGGCGTTAACGGGGACCAACTGCCCACTGGTCACCAGGGCCACTGCCTCAAGAAGCCCAAAGACTATTGCAAGTAACTTCAATAGTGCATTGAACTTAGCCTGGTCCTCCGGGTCCTCAAGGTCTATGTTTATCATGTCCGAGAAAACGAGTATCTCAAGTATTATGCCGGCCACGACTATCGGCGTTATACCTAATTGGGCGAGCGTGCCGAAGGTTATGCCCAGTATTGCCGCTATGGCCGGTGATAGGAAGAAGGACGGCGTCACAGGACTTAATCCGTAAAGCGGCGTTATGGACATTAATAAGTAAACGGTTACCGCCAGGAATGTCCAGAACAGCCTTGATCCCATGCTCAGGGCTTCCCTGGGCCTGGGCACGGTAGGTACATAACGCAGTATTGGCTCCACAACATCGATGAATCTACGCCCAGTATTAGCCATGCACTACCCCCCCCGCACCAACTCAACAGAGCCCCCCCAGCAGCCCTGATCTTCTCCTCAGCCTTCCTCGAAACCCAAACGGCCTTAACAACCATGGGCTTACTAACCTTACCCCCCCTACCAAGCAACTTATTAAAGCCAATCTTTAATAGATCAACGACGTACTTACCATCAACTACCTGCACCAACCCCCCCTTACTAACCAATTCATCGAGCATTGAGTCAAGCTCACCAACATTGATGCCAAGCCTTGCGGCAACTATGGTCTCGGGCTGCTTAAAGCCATGCTTACCATAGAATGGGTAACCACTTGAGTCCTCTGCGTACTTCATCACGAACGACCACTTATGCTTATGAAGCCCTGACCTACCCCCCCTACCACCGCTGGAACCGCTCTTCCTATGTTGGCCAACCCTACCCCCCCAGCCATGAGTCCTCGAACCCCCCCTATACTTCCTAGCCTTCTTCTCGAATCGCCTAACCATGACTACGATTGACTATTGAAACCCTTAATAAATTTTATGACCTTCCCTTCATCACGAGATGAAAAACGAAACCTAAACTAGGCGCATCATTCCGGAGATTGGTAATATTAATTGTAATTAACGGTAATTACAACATCCTAAGTATTAACTCATTAATGGCAATGCCCTATAACCCAAATCACCGCCCTCATTAAACCCCTTCTTAATACTTCTAAGACCGCCGGATGGCGGGTGAAGCCTAAAGAATGGCTTTAACCCAGGTATGCAGAGCACCTTATTGCCTGACTTTGGCCACGGCTTATTCTCCGGGCAGGATAATTGATTAACCTCACCCTTTATGTACGCCAGCGCGAATTCATCGATGCTCGACCACCCATACTTCCTAACCCAGTCATCGGTCAACGGCTTATCACCAATTAGCCTACCCCCTCCTCCTCAATAACTCGGCCAGGGTATCAGCGTCTATCTCGCCCCCAGGTGACCCAATCCTTAACGATGTTGAGCATACCCATGTATGATGGTCTTCCATCAATGACCACGCATGTATACCTCCTCCTCAGCCTGAGTAGGTTGAGGGTCTTCTCAACATCGGGTGGCGTATCTGCCAGGCCCTTAAGTCTAATTACGGCAATCCGCGTATAAGGCATCTCCCCCCCAACGCTTTGCGCACCCTCCTGAACCTGCATAGTCAAGGCCCAATAAACCAATGATTTATTAAGCTTTAGCCCCCCCACGGAATTAGATGGAGAAGGCGTAGGTCTTCCTTAATGCGTCGTACGTGGCCTTAACCAGGTTGTGCGTTGTCCTCGTCTCACCCCCCCACGCATATGACCATACATCCTTAATACCCGCCAGCCTCAGTACGACCTTAGCCGCGTCGGCAGCCACAAGTCCAACGCCCTTTGGCGCCGGTATTAGTATGACCCTAACACTACCGCTCTTACCAACAACCTTAAACGGAACACTATGTGGCTCATCACATGAGCAGTGCCACGAGCCGCAACCCCTCCTAACGGGTATTATGTTAAGCTTCGCCTCCCTAATAGCCTTCTCAATAGCTTGATTAACCTGCCTACCCTTACCCATGCCGACGCCCACGTAACCATCCTCATTACCAATAACCACAGCCACTTGGAACTGACTAACCTCACCAGCGTCTGTTTGCCTCTGCACAATGTTTATACTAACAACCTCATGCTTGAGATTCGGCAGGAAGAAGTCGATAATCTCAGGCTCCTTAATGGGCAAATTAAGCCTAAATAAATCGTCAATAGACTTAACCTTACCCTCCTTAACCAACCTACCAACCCACGTCCTAGGCTGCCAAGCCTCAACAGCAGACTCAGTACTCATCGGTCAAGGCGTAACTAAACCATTTAAAAACATTTACACTACGCACCAGACGAGGATCAACGGAAATAACCACTAAAGTCCCTTATTAAGCCTGCTGAGGATTACTAATAGGATGGCACTGGATAGATTAATCGCTGAAGTAATGCTATTAATAGGCTCGATATACCTAGGATACGCACTATTCATCGTACTCAGCCACATGGGACTAGCCCTCTCACTGGTGAATTCCATAAATCAAATGGCGAGCACGAGCATATACATACCGGACGCCGTGATAGTAACCAACGAGACGACAAACCAACTATACTTAGTAATCTATAATAATGGACATACACCAATAAACCTAGGTAAAATATACATGAACTGCCAAGGCAATACGATGGAAATAAGCATGAACAACACCTACCTAGCCCCCCCCGGCAATTACATAATAATAAATAGGCAAATACCCTACCAACAATGCATCATCAACACCGAATTCTGCATTGCAAACACCACGATATGCATGATCTACAAAACAAACACAACGCAATACGTAATTCCCCCCCAGCCTTAATTAACCATTAGTGACTTAAATATCAACTTGAGACTAACCTACTGATGTATTACGGAAGTAATACAAGAAAAATAAACAGACAAAAAAGAGGAGACTTAAGCGGACCAATATACACGATACTCATGATAGTCTTCGTAATAGTGGCTGCGATAATGCTGTACAATTACTTCCAATCAAGAACCTCCGTACTAACAACACAGGCACAAATAAGCATAATCAACCCACAACTGGCAGGTAATGTATACTCAATAACCGTAGAAAACATAGGTACAACCCCCCATAACCATAACCTCAATACTAATATACCCACAGAACTCACAAACACCCATAGTGACTCAGTCATTAAACACGGTATTAAACCCAGGCCAGTCAACAAGCATTGTTGGGACATCATCAACGCAATTCATAACAGGTAACAAGTACATAGTCGTTATTGAGGGGGGGCACACAGACGGTGGACAGGAGGTTGCTGCAGAGAGTATAGCAATTTCTCAGTAAAAGCAATCAAGTAGATTGGGTAGTTTATTAAAAATCACGTTAGTGGCTTATATCTTCAATTGAGATTATGTAATCGATGAGCAATTACATAGTTAATGTAAGTATAGATGGGTTTACCTTCAGAGTACCTGTCTCAATAGTTATGAAGGATGATGCGTACTACTACATAGTTAAAGAGCCCAAGTGCGATGTGCAGTGCACGGACATGAAGGGTAAAGTCATCGATTTCATGAGGCAGAGAAATACGTCAATACTTGATGCAATAAATGAGGTATTGAAGGATTTGAGCAATAAGCAATTGGCGGAGTCAATAATCTACTACTTATTAAGGGATTTAAGGGGGGGTTACGGGCCAATAACGGTGCCTCTCTTTGACCCAAATATCGAGGAGGTTGAGCTCAATAATTGGTCGTATCCAATAACCGTGGTGCATAGGGAATTGCCGGGGATTAGGTTAGTGACGAATATTAGGTTTAACTCCGAGGTTGAGGCTAAGGACTTCATAATGAGCATTAGCAGGAGAGGATTGCCGAGATCCGTCTCATTGTTGAAGCCGTACTTAGAGACAATACTTCCTGAAGGTCATAGATTCACTGGAACTATCGGTGAGATAACGATAGGACCAACCTTTAGCATAAGGAAGTTTCCACCACAGCCCTTAACACTCGAGGAATTAATCTTAAAGGGTACACTCAAGCCCAGTGCGGCTGCTTACCTATGGTTAATCGCCGAGCTTAAGGGCTTCATAATGATTAGCGGCCCAATGAGTAGTGGAAAAACAACATTACTCAGCGCAATAGCCAGTAAGTTGCCCACGTACTCAAAGATAGTGACGATAGAAGACACGCCGGAGATACGCCTACCACACCCACACTGGATTAGGATGTTCACTAGGGAGGGTGAGGATGAGAAGTCCAGGATTAGCATGTTCGACCTCGTTAAATTAGCCGTGAGGTATAGGCCGGATTACATAATAGTTGGCGAGGTTAGGGGTGAAGAAGTCCACGCCCTATTTCAAGCCTCGGCGCTCGGCCATGGCATGCTAACCACATTCCACGCATCAACGCCTGAGGAATTATTACTAAGATTAACAAACCCACCATTAAACGTTAACATTGGCAACCTACAGCTGCTCTCAAGCGTAGTCTTCATGAGCATAAGGAATGGCAAGAGAATTGTCAATAGCATTGTCGAGCCTGTGATAAATAATGGTACGTTGGAGTTCATAAACGTATTAACGAACACTGGCGATATAGATATTGAGAGAAGCATAAAACTAAAGATGTTAAGTAAGGCCTATGGAATAGACATAATTAAGGAATTAACAAAGATGGAAAGCATACTTAAGGGTGGTAATAATGATTATGAAATTGAAGAAATAACCTCAAGTAAGGAATAGGCAATCTTTCATTATCAATAACGCTCAATTCAATTATAATGTAATGACCAGTTACGTCATGTTAAAACGAAACAACGTGAGTTGAAATGGGACCCAACCCCCCCACGTACCACCTTATACGGCAGACCAGGGATTTCGCCGGCCCATTCTCCAACCGGCAACCCCCCCCTGAACGCGCCCACCCCCCCGACTTAGGGCCGCTCCCTCCCGGGCCTAACCCGGTTCGCCGGGTTCCGTAACCAGCCAACCTACGGTTGACCGGCTACGGCGTGGACGCCCCAGGGGGGGACCGGTTATCATCGGGGGGGTACCGGCGGTCCCTGACCTGCCGTATAGGGCGGTACGTGGGTTTCGGCCTCCGAACCCATCGGCCTGGGTTTTGCCCAGGGGGGGAGGGCTGGGTGGGCCCTCCAGGCCTGGTCCCTGCTCTTGCCTTGTTTATGGGGGGGAAATAAATTTTTTCATTTCATTGAATATGGGCGGTAGGTTTATTTTGCTGTTTTCGAGAGCCATTTGATGAGTAGTTCTGTTGTTGATGAATTTGTTAGGTCGTTGATTGGCGATGGTGGTGATGGTATAGTTAAGGAGGTTATTAGGATTAGTTATGCTGTTGCTTCATTTGTTATCTACGGTATGGCTTCACTCATGAGAGAAGGTAGGGGGGGTTCCAGGCTTTCCCTGGTTATTTCATTGTCCAGGATCTTTAATGCGGATTTCATGAAGGATATCTTTGAGGTTCTCTTTGCCTCTCAGGGTGATGGTGATGATGTGGTTGATGCCGCAGGTATTGTCTCTGAGACCTACATGGTTAAGTTGATTTATGGTAATGAGGAGGGGGGGAGGCTAGGCCGAGTTTTCTAAAGCCTGTTGAGGTTGATCACGGTGTCTACGCGGCTGTTTACGATGATGTTAGGAATTACATTGATGATTTCGAGGATAAGAATAACATTGCCTTTGGAATTATTGGCAATGTAATGGCTGTCTTACTCACGACAATAATTATAATGCTAATTATTGGTATGTGCCAGGGTGTGAGGAGTGAGGGTTATCCTGACGGTATTAGGGATTTCCTTGACTACGCACTTACACAGAGTACTCATATGGCCCTCTCCGAGTTGCTTAGTCATGGATAAGAATTTAATTGGGCATTAACCAGGTTTTTACGTGGTTAATGAGGTTATTGAGGCTAGGGATTACGTAACCCAATTAATCAATAAGGGTTGGTTTAGGCACGCAGTTGGTGAACGCGGTATTAAGTACCTGGTCACTTTGTTGAGGTTCATAGACCTTAACTACAGGGAGTGCTCTGTGAATCTAGACTTGGACTTCCTCGTGAATCTATTAGATGATTATTATAATACGGAGAGCAGGATTAGGTACTTCGTTAGGGAGTTAATGAGGATTCAGGGATATGATAACATTGCCAGGCAATTAATAAATGCCTACCCAGCACTACCACCCGACATCAGGGAATTCCTAGACAACATTGCTAAATCCCTACCCTCAGACGCAGCCCCCCCAAGTGCCTTGGTTGAGCAGGCAATTAATGAATTAATGAAGGAGTTGGAGGGTTTTAGGGAGAAGTTGGTTTCAATAATTAATGCCGCTAAGTCTCAATGTCCTAAAGCTTATAACCAAACCTCCTAACCAACTCCCTACGTTCCTTAATGTCGGCATCACCCTCAACACCAAGTGGTGAATGACCATCAACAACACCAACAACACCCCCCCTCCTCTCAGGAGCTATCTCAGCAACAATAACGGAGAGGGGGGTTCGCGGTAGCCGCATATATATTCACCACCTCAACCACGTGCTTAATAGCATTAAGCACGTTTATCGGCCATGCATTCCTTAGGTAAATCACGAACGTATGGCCAGCCGCAATTTTTCTGCAAAGGTCTATGGCCAGTTTTCTCAACTCATCATCAGTTCCTTCATGCCTAATTAATCTCTTACCGGATGCCTCGCAGAAGGCTAGGCCGAACTTTATGTTTGGTACTGAGTTTACTAAGGCTTCGTAAATGTCCTCAAGAGTCTTTATGAAGTGGCTGTGGCCTATTATTACGTTTGTACCCTCTGGTATTGGTACGTCTATTACCTCGAACTTAATGCCCTGGGACATTACGATTAATCACTATGGAACGCTTTAAGCATTACTGCCATGTAACCTCCTCACTATGTAACCAAGTGTCTCAAGCATACTACCTGGTGTGTAGCCCTTCCTAGTCCTCTTTAAACGTACCTTATTCTCACCATACGCAATCCTCACGCTCTTCTTCGTAATACTTATCGTTACCGTCTTCATGAGGTCCACGTAGGGCTCATAGACAAACCTATCACCACTATATGTATATCTACCAAGGAATGTGTAGTAATTCGTACTTGTTAACTTAATTACCTTACTAATAATGGGTGAGAATGCGAATAATAATTTTTCAAATTGCTCGTCATCAAGCTTTACATAGCCACGTTCGCTAACTATGGCTGATAGTAATACTTTATCCACTGCCTGCGATATGAATAAGCCATTGGGCCCAGTAATGCTTAGTGCCCTAATACCGTGCCCCTTTGTAAAGGACATCAAGCCCGTTAAGACGGTCATGTCACCTAGCCTCTAGTGGTGTTCCATCTGCTGGGCATTTATAGAATGTTTTCTTTGCGCATGTTGGGCAGTAAAGGGCATGGCACTTGGGGCACACGTAGTAATCATCATACTTAAAAAGCTTCTTACCGCATCTCCAGCACCTACCAATAACTAAGGTCCTTGGTACGTACACAACTACGTTTGATCCTTAGTGCTTTTAAAGTCTTACGCTAACACGGGTATTTCCACGGCCATGAACATCAAGGCCAGTGTTAATGGTATTGGTAATGCATACCTAATTGTTGGGTTTATGGTTAAGTTGCTAAGTAGTGATGTTAGTAGTGATACGGATAGGCTTATTATGTATGCCGTGAGTAGTAAGGGCATTAGTACCGTGTTAATGCTGGGTATTGACAAACCAACCAACGCATAAGGTGCGTTCTTAAGAATGGAGCCTATTGCTGAGATCACGAACCTACCCATATACGTAACTCCGGCAAATATTATTGGTAATGCATAATTAAGTAATTGCAGTGACCTTGACCCATAACTAATGCTTGTTATTATTGACTTCAGCTCCAGGAGGACCTCAACAAGCCTGTCGAGAGCCTTTGATGGGGAGCCAAGGTTAGATAATTCCTTTAGAATACCTATTGTGAACTTTATTATCCATGGACCATCAACCTTAACGTTATCATTAAGCTGATTCATTCTCTGTAGGTATGTAATTAATGGGCGTGGGTATGGATTATCAAGGACCCTCTCAAACGCCGCGCCCATACTCACGCCTGCCTTTACTATCTCTGACACATCACGCGCCAGGTCTGGTAATGCCATTATTGAGTTTTTCATGTCATTAATCCTGCGGGTTACCAATATGGAGAAGATAAGGGGCGGTAGCATTAGTAACATCATTCCCTTTAACCCGAGATAAGCCATTGAAGTGACGGTGATGATAATCGAAGTACCCAACGCCATGTACGTGTTCCTATCATGGGTGAGGTCTATGCGTATTATGTACGGTATTGATTGATAAACCCTCATTATGATTGCCGGCAATAGCAATGCCACGGCGGGCATGATGTACAGTATTGCGTAGTTCATGCCGAGTATTGTCGTGATTATCACAAAGAGTATTAATACTATTAATGATGAAACTATAGCCACCACTATATCTATTATTTGCTTTGATAGCGAGGATAACTTATTACTCAATGTTGATAGGTATGTACCCTCAACACTCCTCACGTAATTACTCACATCACCACTATAACCCCACACGGATACGTAGCCATTTATGAACCTCTGAAACTCAATACTCGGGTGAAGCCTAGCCCTTAATTGCATGGCTCTGGTTATTGAGTTTGTGGTTAGTGCGTATCTCTTAATTAATGACCACTCCCTACCAATCCACTTAAGCCCAACCTTACCACTTAACTCAAATGCGTGAGTTATGTCACCGCCAACATCATGCACTATGTCTAGCAGTACTATGAAGAACGGCAACTCCCACTCAACATTCTCCCTAACTGCATCCACCGCGTACATTGCCCAGATTAACGTGAGCAATATGGGCAATGCTGGTATTAGCACCAGAATTAATGATAGAAATAATGACTTGGTAATTAAATACGTGATGAGTGGGGGGGCCGGCATTAATAGGTACGTTAAAGCTTCAATTAATAGTGATATTTTATTAATATTCCATGAATAACCACCGGCAAGTGCCTTCCTGCGTAAGTAATCCAACACTGCATGCCTTAATGTCTTCACATAATTTATTTCCCAATATGGTTAATAAGTCACTACGTGATTAACCTCCTAAGTACGTCAATTATTAATTGATCCACGTTAACCTCGGAGTACTTTGTTGGTATTGTGTTGGAACAGGTTATTGAGGAGATCCCTGTCTCGAACATCCTTGAATCGGCCATATTTAGTAATAGACAGTGTGTGGCGATTGCGTGAACCTTAGTCGCACCTAGGGACTTCAGTATCTTCGTGGCTTCTATTATTGTGCTCCAGTCGCTATTATGTCATCTATTATGAAAACCTCCTTACCAGCGACATCAAGCTCCTTAGCTTCATTGTGATCTCGCCTGTGACCCTATCACGGAACTTCTCAAGGTAACTAAAGGAAGCACCTAGGTAATCACTAACCCTCCTAACCCTCCATAGTGAGCCTATGTCCGGGCTTAGTAGTACTACGTCCTTAATTCCCTTAAGCCTATTTGCGTATAATTCGAAGGGCTCAATATTAATGCACTGCGTATTGGCAGTCTTGAAGGCCTCA
Organism: Vulcanisaeta distributa JCM 11217; assembly: GCF_001316005.1. Taxonomy (GTDB): domain Archaea; phylum Thermoproteota; class Thermoprotei; order Thermoproteales; family Thermocladiaceae; genus Vulcanisaeta; species Vulcanisaeta distributa_B. Next base: position 76,108 of record NZ_BBBJ01000003.1, on the reverse strand, counting down.
GGCTTGTGGACATCCACGGTAATTATGGATGATGCGCCAAGTGATGATAGTAATGAAAGCATTGTTTGTAGGCTCACTGGCTCACCGTCCCTAAACCTCCTGTCCTGCCTTGAGTAGGTAGGTAAGGAAGAATAACATGGACGTGCTTAACGCCTAAATCGCGTGCAGCATGTATCGCAAGCATAGCCTGAATAAGCCTGGTGTTCTGCTCGGGATAAGCCCTCTGAATGAGTATTAAGCCGTCATACGTCGACACGTCTACGGGATACCTAACGTATGATTCACCATCAGGAAACTGCTTCGTCTCAAGTACTACATGTGTTAATCCCAATGCATTTGCCACGTCAATACCCACGTCTGAAGACCAGGGAAATGATGCGACCAGGTACTTCGCCACGATTAATGAACTACCTACCACTTTTTAGAATTTATCTTCACGGATCATCAGGAGGCTGAACCTCATAGAGCCTCCTACCCCCCCTTGATGTCTTTGGCGCTAACCAGTCAATGAGCCTCTTGGGATCGTTGGTCTCGACTATGAATGTTATGGGACCTAATGGGCTTTCACCCTCCTCGGTCACAAACGTGAGGACACCGGCATACGCAGCCTGCTTATGCAGGTGAAATACGACCCTATTACCATCAATGCCCCTCATTAAGACTGAGCGTGCACTATCCTCAATACCCTGCTCCTTAATTAGGTTATGTACCTTAACCAATGATTTAAAGCCATTTCCCAGGGCAACGATGTATTTCTTACCCTCACTCTCCTCGATCCTAATCTCATCGTAAATAAACACATTACTTAACGCCCTCTTAACCTTCTCCTCATCCTCCGTGGGCCTAACCTCAACCCAAACCTCGGCCTTCACGTTGGTTAATCTAACGCTGTGTATTTTAAGGGTTTGGCATCGTGCACATTAATCTTTAAATATTCAACTAGAGTTTGGGTCTTCGTATGAAGACGCTGTTTTTTGAGGTACTCAACACATTAGTTAGGCTAACGCATTTTGAGGTTGAGAGCGCCAGGTTAATTAAGGATGAGTTGAATATAAAGGCGTCGCTGGATGAATTAACGAACCAATTCAAGAAGGAGTGGGAGGATAAGTATAACATGTTGATTAGTAAGGGTGTTTATAGATCATTAAGGCAGTTGGCCAGGGAGACCATGATATCGCTATTAAAGAAGTATTCACTGAGCTTAAGTCCGGCGGAACTTGATTACTTCGGTAATGCAATATCATCGCTTGTGGTTGAGACGTCGGAGTTATACCCCGACGTCGTCAGTGCTATAAATGCATTGTCGCAAATGAACGTACCCATGTACATACTCACGAACCTTGACAACGACGTTGCAAAAAAGATACTACTGAAGAATAACCTGCTTAGGTACTTCAAGGGTGTTGTAAGCTCGGACCTAACGAAGGTTGGTAAACCAGCTGTTAAGATCTTCCAGGCAGCCCTAAATAGGGCTGGTGTATCACCGGGTGATGCCTTAATCGTTAGTGGCTTGATTGAGGATGTCATTGGCGCCAAGTTCCTCGACCTCAGGGTGGTGTTTGTGAGGAGGACAAACGTGCAGTTGCCGGTTAAGCCATTCTATGAGATAGACTCACTAACGCAACTACCTGAAATAATAAGTAAGCTCGCTTAAATTTAATGACCGCCCTTCGCCCTAACAGCCTCATGCCTCCTCTTCTCAGCCCTCTCCCTAGCCTTCTTCCTCCACTTATGAACATGGGTCTCCCTTAATCCAACACTCATTAAGCCCCTCATCCTACGGCCAGCGGGTGTCAAGGCCCTGAACACCCTACCCTCTTACGCTTAATCTTAATTGCCTTGGGCAATGCTGGTTCAGGTGGTAATGCCTCACCCCTAATGATCTTATTCAACCAATCCCTGAGTCTCTGAACATTAACATCCCAAACACTATCCCTGTTTGTATCAACTAATGCCCAATAACCTAGCCTCATCAATGGTCAAACCAACAGCCTTAACCTCACCAATTGAGTAACCCCCCCTGCCAACCCTCCACTCATTACCTAAAACACCACCACTACTAATTAACCTAGGCCGCTTAACAAGCGGATCCGGTGGTGGTAAAACTGGTGGTTGCGTTGCCTGTGACATCCGCGTACGTAACCAACACCCCCTTTATAAGCATTAATACCACCCATGGCATTACCTGAGAGAATGCTTAATTAATGCTAAGGTCTCTAGGTCTAAGCCAATGTATAGGTTATTCACGTACATGGCGTTGATACGGTACGTGGAGTTCATACTCATAGTACTTGACTTTGCCTACTTAGGAATGCTTAACCCATTGAATAAGTTCTTAATAGCCATATTAATGACAGCCATTGTCTACTCACTACTGGCTGTGGCGAGTTACTCCTTTATCATGAGTATGTGGATAACATTAATACTCGTACTTGCGGTGACGAGCGCGGACGCGGCATTGCTTGTTCTAGCAGTAATAACCCCCCCATCAGCATCCACCATTGGGTTATACACGGCTTGCTTCATAAACATCATCCTCGACGTGCTCGTGACAGTCACGGTAATAGAATTAGTAAGGAGATAATGTAATGGTGCCCCCCCTGACCGGGTAGTCACCGAGACGGCCAATAATCACCGCCTCAATTAATATCTTTATCTCAGAATTACTAATGACATTGCCCTTATTAATAACCTTAATCATATTATCATGAACCTCAACATCAATGCCTTCGGTCAATGGCTTAACATTAACAATCCTAATATGAATTAATGAGGGATATATAGGCAGCATTAATTCGCGAAAGACTGAAACCTTAATATTCTTCCTAAGTATTCTTGATGCAGTTACCACAATCCTATAATCATTAACTAATGCCGTGAATACGGAAAATCCAATAATCAATATTATTATTGATATCACTAGATCAATGATTTCAAAGGCCATACTCCCTCACCGCGCTCCTTATCTTACTCACGGAATCCCTAACCGTTTCAGGAACAACCTTAACATTGTAGAAGAGAGTCATGAAACTAACATCGCCATTCCATCTAGGAACCACTTGAATATTAACGTGAGGCGTTAATGCTATGCCTACGTTAAAGCCATGTGGATTATAAACCCTCCCTAGAATGTTAATGAATTTTTTAGTCATGTCCATGAGCTCAATGAGCAATGATGCGCTTATCTCATTAATTGATTGATGCTTAATTGGCGCTATTATTAGGTGCCCATTATTGAATGGGTGTGGGTTGTGGAGGACTATTATCCTTTCGTTTTTCATTATTATCAATTCCTCATTACTCATCAACTCACAAATTTCGCAACCCACCTAGATCCCAGGAGGATTAAGGAAATTATTGATTTTTAAAGGCTTTTAACTTACTTTATCGGTATTTTAATGTTCAACTCCCTAGCCAACTCCTTATACCTATTCCTAACGGTGACCTCAGTAACCTGGGCAGCCATGGCAACCTCCTTCTGAGTCCTTACCTCACCCTTAAGTAGGGATGCTATGTATACGGCGGCTGCAGCGAGACCGGCTGGATCCTTACCAGCCGTTAAACCCTTCCTCTTTGCCTGCTCGAGTATGTTCAACGCCTCCTTAAGTATTTCACCACTTAGCTTCAATTGCTCAACAATCCTGGGAACATAGAGTTTAGGATCACTAAGTGGTAATTTAACGCCTAACTCCCTCGCAATGAGTCTGAAGCACCTAGCGACCTCCTTCCTACTCGCCCTAGTGTATTGGCTAATCTCATCAAGGCTCCTAGGCATACCGATCTTCCTGCAGGCCATGTGTAGGCAGGCAGCCACAATAGCCTCAACACTCCTACCCCCCCTAACCAAGCCCTTGGTTAATACCTGCTCGTAAATGCCCATAGCCTCATCAACGCACGCCTTAGGAATGCCTAGCTGAGATGATATCCTGCTCAACTCATTCATTGCCTGTATGATGTTACGCTCATAACTCGTCTGAACTCTAACCCTCTGCTGCCACTTCCTATACTTCAGAATCTCAAGCTTCCTCTTAATATCAAGCTCCTTACCACTCGCATCCTTAGTCGCCCAATCAATCGTTGTGGTCAAGGCCTCACTGGTTAACCTATTAAGTGGACCACCAGCCCTCGCCCTAGTCTCCTTCTCCTCAGCCGTGAAAGCCCTCCACTCAGGCTTAAGTCAATAACATGCTCAAGAACAACCGAACCACACTTGGCACAGATTACTTGACCATTCTCATAATCAAATATGAACGTGGTTGAACCACAGTATGGGCATACGAGTTTCTCCTCACCTTCAGATTTGAATTCTATAATCTTACCTGATACCTTCAACTTACTTAATAAATTAGAACCACCTTGCTGATCCTTCCTTTCCTGTTCGGGGGGGTTAGACATAAATATCCCCCCTATTAAAGCTTTTCGCGTATTGTTTAATTATTTATAAACCTTTCTCCCCGTAAAAAGTTATTTATAACCCTCACGAAGCAACCTCCTAATTCTGGCTAGCAAGCCATAGACCTGTAACTCACCACTCGACCCCCCCCTGAGTAACCTATAATGATGCTCACTAACAATATAAACAGCCTTAGGCTTAAGCTCCTCGGGAACCTTTAACTGCGATGTCGTTGAAACAACCTCCCTATGAATTATCTTAATAATGTCAAGCGGATCGGCACCCTCATCCCTTATTAACGACATAACCTCCCTAACGGCTTTACCAAAATCGCCAATCACAGCCTCAGTAATTATCGCCCTAACCCTGGTTGGGCTAACCTTGCCCAACGCCCTGTAAACTGCCTCCTCATCAACTAAACCACCTAATGATGCCGCTGCCTGTAGTGTGTTTATTGCTTTTCTCATGTCTCCCTGGCTTATGTCCCATATGGCCTCGAGGGCCTCATCAGTAACCTTAACACCCTCCCTCGAAGCAATCTCCCTAAGCCTACCAAGAACAGCATCCCTAGGTAAGGGAGAAAACCTGAATAGGGAGCACCTTGATTGTATTGGCTCGATAATGCCGGAGGGGGGGTAATTTGCAAGAAGGATAAATCTGACGGAGGTCGTGTACATCTCCATTATCCTCCTAAGGGCCTGCTGGGCATCAGGTGTCATGTTATCGGCCTCATCAAGAATTATTAATCTAAAGGGCGCTTTCACAGTAGGCATGGTCTTCGCGAACTCCTTGACCTTCTCCCTAATCATCGCAATGCCCCCTCTCGTCACTAGCATTGAGTTCTAGTGTGTTTTCACGCCAGGCATCACCATAAAGCTCATGGGCAATGGCAAGAGCCATCGTAGTCTTACCAGTACCAGGAGGGCCGAAGAATAGTAGGTGTGGGATATTGCCGTTTGCCAGCATCTCCTTTACCCTCGCCTTAACGTGATCCTGGTCAATAATGTCATCAATCCTCGTGGGGCGGTACTTCTCAACCCACAGTACTTCCTCAGATGACATGCGCTACCTCTTTTCTCCATTTCTTAAATAAATTCTTTTGCAGTCTCTGAAATTACGTACTTATTATCCCTCAGTAATACATACCCCCCCAACCTATTCAGTATTGTTAATAATTCATACTCCCTATCACTAAGCTTGTCAATGTCATTAATCGATATTGGTAATTTACTAAGCAACTTTCTAATAATCTCCTTAGTTGTGACCACCTCCCTATTTGCTGCCTCATCCCTTAGCACCACCACCTTCCCCCCCTCATCTATCAATCTCTTAAGGAGTCTCTTGGCCATCACATCCCTCGTATCAAGAAACAAATTATTACTTATCGCCTTAAGTAAGCCACCACCCAATTGCTGAGACCTTGCCTGTACCTGGGCGGTATCCCGACCATGTAACTCCCTCAATTCCTCCTTAATTAGGTCAAGCTCTCCCTCAATTGCCTCTAGGCGTTCGAGAACCTCCCTAATCAACCTAATGCACTCGCTATATTGTGAACTCATTACTTAATACATACGGGAACCAGTTAATAAGGGATTCATCACTACAATGATGAGTGTATTTCAACGATATCACCATCATTAAGGACATAGTTAATACCAACCCTCTTAACGCCAGATGGGAATCTATCAATTCTCCAAACCCTGGCGTATCTAAATCCCTCATAAAACCTACTATGGATTCTCTTCGCTAAGTCACCCACCGTTGAGCCTCTCTTAAGTACGAAGGGCTTTGGTGAGTACGTACTGGCATCCGGCTCCTTAGTGTAGACCCTTATCAAGTCCATAACCCTTAACAATGACTCACTAAGCACCTTAGAATCAATGATGCAGTTCCTGAGCGATGCAGTTAGCACTAACGTCTCATTACTCAGTTTAGTGGCGATGTTCCTTACATAGTCATTATCTGCTAGGTCAACCTTATTTATTAAAACGAGGGATGGTTTGTACACGATGTCCTTAAATATCGACTCCTCAACATCGTCCAGGGTGGCCTCGCCATTAATCACAACCAGGGCATTATTTATGCCATAACTAACCAATAGCTTCTTAACATCCTCAGCAGTTCCATTAACCAGCCTGCCAATAACCTGAATGCCACCAGTTGGTCTTCTTTCTATGGTTACGAAACCCCCTAGGCCTCACTATGTATATTCCATTCTCCCTCAAAATACTCTTCAGGGTGTTATACTGAACCTCAACGTCACCGCTAGCGTCAAGAACTACTATTGCACTATCTGCATTCCTAATCATTGATAACGCCATGGAGTTCACGTCTGAGTCTGCATCGTAAATATTTATTGAAGGCAATTTCACGAGTTGGAAATAGACGTTATCATAAATGAACATGCCAGGTATAGGTTCAATGGATGAGAATGGTACATCATCTGGTTCAACCTTAACATTTGTTAGGCACCTTAGTAGGCTTGACTTGCCTGATGATGGTGGCCCAATAACAACGACTTGGGCATCACCCTCCTTCTCAACGTAGATATTGACACCGCCGCCGGACCTCAACGATCTCTCCTTAATCCTCCTCTCCTCGATCTCCCTCCGGAGCTGAGCCATTCTCCTCCTAGCCCAGTGAACAAGGTTCTCCGTACCCTTATGCTTAGGTACTGCACTTAGAAACTCCTCAAGCGCCTTTAACTTCTCCTCTGGTGTCTTAGCCTCCATTACCTTCAACCACTTAGCCTTAGCCTCAGGCGGCAGGTTCGCAGGCATTACTAGGAATTAATAATACTCTATGAATTAAATAATTTACGAACCGAACTATACATCCTCAACTCCCTTATCCGTGATCCTAAACATGGCACTAGCCTTAAACGGTAATCTAGGTGAGTCGAGAACCTCCATGACCTTAATATCCTCCTTAGACTTCCTAAGGAATAGCCTGTGCGTAACCGCGTGGGCCAGCACATTACCACCAGCAGGTCTCTTAACTTCAATGTAGCCCATTGGCACGTCAAGAACTTGGTTTGTGAGTACCACATACACATTGTAGACTTTGGCGATCCTCATCAACCAATCAAGTATGTAATTAAGCCTCTGCTGCCTCTCAGCAAGTCTCTCCCTACCCTTAAACTCAGCCCTGTAAAGGGCTATTATTGAGTCAACCACGATAAGCTTAACGTTAGCCTGCTCAACAAGCTTGACAACATCAAACTTAATCCTATCCTCGAGGTCCGCGGCATTGACCACCTTAATGACGTATATATTATCCAGGGCCTCATTAGGATCCAGGTCAAACCTCTGGGCGATATTAACAATCCTATTTGGCGAGAACGCTCCTCAGTATCCAGGTAAACAGCTGAACCACCAACACCACCCCCCTATCCTGGCCCAACTGAACCGTCACTGAAAGTTGATGGCAAAGCTGGGTCTTGCCCGTACCAAACTCACCGGCGAATTCATAAATGGCCTTGGGCTCTAAGCCGCCCTGTAGTAATTCATCAATAGCCCTAACATTTGTCTTTAACCTAACAATGCCCTCGAAATTCTTGGCTAAGTCCGTTGCCCTTGAGACCCTATTGCTGCCAAACACGATGTCCCTTGCGGACCTCAGTATCTTCTCAACCCTATCAGGTGTCATGTCTGTTAACTCGATGAGCTCCTCAGGATTGAAAAGCGCCAAGTGCCTAATGCTGAGTATTCCCTTGGACTTAAGTAATTGCGCAGTCTTTGGACCAATACCCTCCAAATCCTCTAAATCCATGCTTTCCTGGGGGGGCATTACTCCTCAATTCATTAATTCGCAACCCAACAATAAATAGGTATTTGTTAAGAATTAAAAGTAGAGCCTTTTAGAGAGCCATGTGCTAAACATTGCCGACATTATTGGTGACCTATTCCTGGTGGTGTTTCCAATAACCATGGCCATTGGATACGCATTTAAAGGCAGAGTTAAGAAGCTTGGTATTGGTAATTACCTGCAATACGTGGTTATGGCGTTAATATTCACGATGGCCCTTTGGGCAGGCAATATCGTGGCTAGTAACTACGTTTTACGCATAATTCTTTACTCAGTAATCTATGCCATACTCTCTATAATAATGAGCCTAGTCTTTACAATGCCCATAGGCATCATAATCAATACCAAGCGTATGATGGAGATTAACGTGAATGGAGATTTCAATATTAACACTAGGTTGCCATTGACATTATTAATTATTTTAGTAATTGGTTGGTTGCTCGGTTATTACATTAGGTTCAGGTTAATAATGAATATAATTAGTTACTTAATAGCGTCTGAGCTATTCGTATTAATACTGGTGATTGGTCTTGATATCGGTTCATCAATAAGCATGTCATTGCTCACTCAGGGATACCTTGGTATAGTGATCGCAGTAACATCATTACTGGGTAGTTCCGTTAGTGGCTTAATACTGCACTACCTAGTTGGAATACCATTAGCGGCGTCTCTTGGAGTGTCAATGGGGGGGATGGGGGGGTGGTACTCATTGGCTGGACCCTGCTTAGCGTTAGGTTTGGGCCTGCCGTGGGCACCTGGCCTTTTTAGCCAATTTCCTTAGGGAGCAATTAACGTACTTATTAATTCCCCCCCTAATCGTGATTGCGGGTTTTAGGGATGTATCCCTGGTATCGATTGGTGGTGCAACATCTATGGATGATACATTACCGATCTATAGACTTTACATGGGTGAGACCGGTGGCTTCATAGCGTTTATTAATGGTTTCGTAATAACGATGGTACTTCCTGAGTTATTACCCTACGTAATAACGATTAAATAGCCTAAACCCCCCCTCATCAATATTTACGAGATCCCTAATCATGCTCACCTCCTCCTCTGTGGCGCCAAGCTCCTTCACGTTCATATCGACGAGAAGCCTCGCCAATGCTATTGCGGCATCCCTAATCGATATTATACCCACGACCTTGCCATCCTCATCAACAATTGGTAGGTGCCTAATACCGTGCTTAGCCATTATATGGACCGCCTTTATTAGGCTGGCATCCTCCTCGATGACTATGACGTTCCTCGTCATTACATCACCGACCGTTAATGCGTCAAGGCCTACGTTACTCGCAACCAATCTCAATAAATCTCGCTCAGTAAACACACCAACGGCTCTACCCTCCTCATTAGTCACTATTATTGATCCGATGTTCCTCTCATTCATTATCCTGATGACCTCAGTTAATGGTTCATCATCCCTCACGGTTATGAGAACCTCCTTCATCACATCCCTAACGCGGGGTATTGCCATGCAATTAATAAGTACCTTAAGGCCCTATATATACTTTTTATACCTAGACTATGAGAAGCCTAACCCACCTTAAGCCCAGTGTGAATGGTATAAATAATACACCGGCACCGCTGAAGAACTTCGTGTACATCTCATAGAAGTGAAGCCTAAGACTTTGCACAAAGGCTACAAAGCCCTCACCAAGTATTATTAATAGGTTGAAGACTATCAATACGGCTAAACCGGCTGGGGGGGTCAGTAACCCAAGGGATGTTGCCCATGCGTAAGTCATTGCCGTGAATACGGCGTGCATTATAGCCACAATACTCAGCCTCATGAAGGATATAGTATTCGTGAGACTTGGTATTGCAGCCTCAGCACCAACCTCAACGGCTAATTGCGCAACACTAAATCCAGGAACACCCCCCCTATACTTAGCCCTGAAGTAAAACAGTGAATACACTAGTATTACTAACGTAGCAAACACGGCGTATACCCAATACCACATTAAGCTCTTTATTACGTTGAATAGGGGGTATAACGGCTGTAATAGTGGGGTCTTTTCACCAATTCTTATGACTGGCACGAACCCCCCCGGCCCATTAGGGCAAGTACAAGGAATAAGAAGAAGAAGAACAGTGGTACATAGAATCCAATGGCCAAGTCCCTCTCACCACCCCCCCTGTAGGCATTAATTGCCTTAAATGCGAATGCCAACAATAATGATACTATACCAACAATTATTGACACCGTGAGCATTGCGTAAATCGAGTCGGAGAGCACCTCCAATGCCGTACCACTAACATGAACAAGCCTGAAGGCGCCGGTAATACCTCTATTCCAAATACCGTACCACTTTCAATGAAGGTGAATGCTATGGACCAAATACCCGCCATCAAGAATATCAACCCCCACGTTGAGTACTTACCACCGAATATAGAGCGTAGAAAGGCATTAGGTCCCTTGTAACGGGACTTGTACAGGGCATAGCCGAATAAGGATAGTACTACGCCGTGGCCCAGGTCTGGGTACATCCAGCCGTAGAAGGCTGGGAATAATATGAAGGTTAGTATTATTGGGCTTATCTCCGTGTACTTCGGTACTCCATACATGTATGTTATCTTCTTAAACGCATCAATGGGCTTCGGATACTCCTCAAGCGTTGGCGCCTTCTCCGGCTCTATTTCCCTGACATAAACGACCTTACTCTCCTTCCTAACCCTGGCATCAATGGCTAATTTACTGAGTAATGACGCTAATAAGTCATCGAATTTACTTGATAGGCTCTCCTTAACGTAACCCGCGATCGTCACTACATCACCACTGACCTTACTAATGCCATCAACGCCGTAAGTAGAGACCTCGTTAAACTCCTTCACAAACTCCTCATACTCCCTCTCCAGGTCCTTAAGCCTAGACCTTAGGTCCGTTAACTCCCTACCTGTTAATTCAAATGCCGACTTAATATCGACTAGGTAGTCCCTACCTATTTCATAAACCTCCTTACCCAGTGACTTCACGTCCAGGTCCTCTGGAGGCTCTATGAGCGTGAGTATTGATAGGTCCGTACCCTCAATATCACGTTTAATGTACATAAGTCCCTTAATGAAGTCCTCGTTCACGCCACCCTTAATCGCGAATACCCTGATCCTAAGCCTACTAAGGCCCTCGAAGGAGATACCGGCCTTCTTCATGTACCCTAGAACCTCATGCACTATCTCCAGCTCCCTAATTCTATTCCTAGCATCATTTACCGAATTAATTAACTGCGTTAACCTATCACCTACGTCCTTACCCTCAGGAATAGCCGAATCCATGTACTGCCTAACTATATTAGTTATTGTATCTGAAAGGTCAATAATCGCGTAAGCCCTATCGCTAACCTTGGTCAGGAAATCTCGAAATTCCTGCTCAAGCCTTCCCAACCTACTCTCCAACTCCGCCAACTTACTCTTCATGGAGCCCAGGTCAGCGTTGGTAGGTACTTCAAGAGGATTCGTGTTAAATAACTTATATGCATTTAATAGTCCCTGCTTAGCCCATTCAGGGTATACCACCAGTACATAAAACCTATCCTGAACCTTCACAGGCAGTGCCTCAGCACCGTAATTAGCAACCGCATTCCTAAACTCGCTAAAGTCCTCCTCACTTAATGGAACGATATCAACTAAGAAATGCCTCAGCCTTTCCATAATGACCTCACCAACGGATGACATAACATCGACGACACCTCTCAACCTCATGTATTCATTCCTAACACCCTCAATAGAGTCCAGGTATTGCCTAATCCTCGTAAGCAGGTCCTCGCCATCCTCAATTATGTACTCAAGGAGTTCATTGAATAGGCTAATCTTAACCTCATGCGGAGTTGATGGTGGTGGTATTGAGTATTGATTTAGTACTCTACCTAACTCCCTGGATATGTCCTCAACCCTCCTAATCTTCTCAGAATACTCACCTGGTACCCTAGGCGCCGGTATTACTCCTGGCCTATTTATTGGCATGAAGTAACCGGCGCTACCGATATTCATCAATAGGTCAAAGGCATGCTCTGACGGTAGTGCGATCTTATACTCAATAAGCCTCGCTATTGGCATTCGATAGGCAAAGGCTAATTGTAGAATTTAAGCATTATTCCTCCGGGGACTTAGCCACGATTACTCACGAAAGTAGCGCTTAAAAATTCTGGGCTGTGGTTTGTAACGTGTCGATGCAGGCAAGGACAGTTAAGGCTAGGATATACTCAATAAGGAGAGGCACTATTGGTTACTCAAGGGATGCTATAATCATAGTGCCGGGCGTTGAAACCGCGATAGACGCCGCTAAGTTCATTAATGCCAAGGTCGTGTGGAGATCAAAAACAGGGACTGAGATAATAGGGAGTGTACTTAGGGTATGGGGGGGTAAGCACGGTCAGTTACTTGTTAGGTTTAGGCGAGGATTGCCTGGGCAGGCCCTTGGCGATACCGTGGATTTAATACTATAAGTAGCTTAAAAGGATATTATGAGGACTTGCATGGAGGCCTTGTTGGGTCGACTATTTTATACCCAAATAATAGGCATGTACCTGTATTCGCGCCGTAGTAAATGCATTCTCTGCAATCGCTTGGTCTACCCACCACTATCTTTACGCCACTCGGTAATGGCGCTTGCGCCGTAGGTATTGGTGGTAATTGCGGTTTCTCGATAGCCACGGCCTCGGTCTTTGCGGTCTCGACCGGCTGCTTAGTCTCTATAGGCGGTGGTGGAGGTGGTGGGGGGGGTTGTACTGGCGGAGGAGTGCTTGGTGGTGGGGGGGGAGTTGGCTGTTGAATAGGCGCCACGGGCTGCGCTGGCTGTGGTGCTTGTGGCGGTGATAATGCGGTAACTACCTCATCCATTACCGTCTGCTTAACCACATCCGGCGGCGGTAATTGACCCTCGTATATCTTCCTACCGTTGATTATTAATGCCGGTAACGATGTCACGCCATCCTGCTTCATAGACTTGACCAGGTATATGAGGTTCTGCGGTACTTGGTTTTCAGGCATGTTTAATGCATTGAGAGCTGCATCAACAGCCTCAGGCTTTATCCTAATGAATGTGGCATTAACATTCCTCTCGCTGCCCTTAAATTTCTCCCTAACTTCCGTGACAACGCTTCTAATGGCGTTTTCATAAGCCTCATCCCTACCCACAACCATGTAAAACTTAATCATGACCGGCATATACCTCAATTCTTAATATAGGCCGATTTAATAAATCTTTAGTGTTTAAAATGTCGTTAATAATCCTACTGTCCATTAGCCACGGCCTGTTGCTTTAGATTATTGCTTAGTAACCTATTAAGGTAAAGTTTGCGTTCAATGACATTACCATCAGGGCGTAGTTCATATATTATTTGAGTCTTAAAGGCCTTAATGCTCGTGGGATTACACATCTTTAGTGAATCACATAGCTCCTTCATGAAATCACTAATGCCGAGTTGCTTATTCGTCCGTTGATAGTAATTCTCCGCAATCTCAATCACCTTTTGTGGAAGTAGGATTGTCGCCTTACCTGAATCAACGATGTACAGCCCGTGATATCCAAGCACCATGTTATTCCTAACCCATTCCATATCAACATCCATTAATGGGGGGGATATCACTGTAACCTCTAGGACGCAGTTCTTAAACTCGGCAATGGATATCGGCGAGAACCTTGGATCGTAAAAGGCCGCGTGTATTGCAGCGGTTACTGAATCCTCAAGTAAGTTCTTTATTGGCCTTATGGTACCCATACTACCCCCCCTAAGGACCCTCTTGATCATGCCGTCTGAGTACATGAGCTTCTCTATCGATACGAAAACGCCAAACTTAAGTTCAGCAATCCTAACTAGGTGTGTTGGGTCAATCTCATAATCAGCCTTAATGCCGAGTCTCTCGAGGATCTTAGCCCTCAGGTACTTAATGAGACTTGCGTATTCCTGCTCATTAAGTGGCCTGAATAAGTCCATGTAATATAGCGTTATAATTAGTAATTTATATGCAGTGCCCTCCTTATTACTCACGAATTATTAGTAAATTATTATCGACACACTGAGTACTCAACGCGCCCTGTATATCCCTCGCAATCTCCAACTCCCTAGCTATACGTATGTGGTGACTACCAACCCAATAAACCTTACCACAACCAGTACATAGCCAAAACTCACTATGCCTAAGCAATACACTCCTTGGCACCATATTAGCTACTGCATCCCTACTAACCCTAACCAGTCTTGAACCACAGACAGGACATAAACTCCTCTCCATATTAAGTGCCAGTGGGAAACCGAGGATTAATGAGAGGACTGCCAACCACTCAACGTGCATTGACGTAGTCAATAATAAACTCAACCTAGCCCTCCTCCTAAATAATTCCCTATCCCTGGTCACCAATAGGTGGTTAATACTTAGTAAGTCAGCATCGTGAAAGCTGGGATTATACGTAGCCTTAACGCCAAGCATCCTTAACCACCTAACTAACCAACCAAGCATGGAATCAACCACAACCTCATCATCACTTATGGGTAAGTCAATACAGGCATTAAGTCTAGCGATCTCCAAGGCCGGTCACTTCACAATATCCCTCAGCCTATCCCATGGGATTGGACTACCCTCATAAAGACCATCAATCACCGACGGACCAGGCACTACATCAACTACGTGGCTTAAGTCAATCACCTTGGTGATCCCTGGTACCCTACCTTTAAATAAGTCATAAATCTCCCTACTCACGGTAGTCCTATCCTTAGCTCCCGGCCTCGCTATAACGTAGTAATTAACCAACGAGCTTATAACGCTTGGTGGCGCAGTGATGAGACGGATAATTGACGCTTCACCAAAGTTATCAATTCTCACCCCCCCTATACCGAGACTAAGCTCTACGTTCCTAATCCAACCTCGAGTTCCATAAATCATGAAACTACCCTTACCTAAGTACTCACCCGACGGCGCCTTCTTAGTCACCTGCTCACCCCCCCTTACGTAGAAGGCATCAAGTACTGAAAGACCCATGACCCAGGCCCTTGAGTATGAAACAGCGTACTGGGCGGCCTCCTGAATGTCTCTGTCATTCACGTTATCACTAGGGTTAGCGAGCCGAATAACCACCGCGGCGCCTCCTGGTATGTCCGCATGCACGAATATGTCCCAGGGCCTCAGGTAATGCCTAACAATAACCTCATTCTGAGTGGCATCCCTACCAGCTATGACTAACCTGCCATTACTCGTTATAAACCACCTAAACCTCTCAAACCATTCCCTGGCGCCATAAATCACGCGGACCGAGCTCCCTCTAACGCTCTCCACGATCTTATCACCCTCAGCCTTAAGCTCCTCAATGCGCGCCCTAAGTTGATTAAGGCTCTCCTCGCAGTCCTCGCCTTCCGCTCAAGTTCCTTAGCCCTGTTAAAAAGGTCATTAATTACATCGCCCACGTCCGCATTCAAGGGTATGGATACAGTAACGCCACCAATTTCGAGAATCACAGCCTTACTCCTCGGATCAAAGCCCTTGACCCTAATTCCCTGGTACTCCATGCCCTTGACCAAATCCTGAAACTCATCCTTATATGAGGACCAATAACTCCTAAGCACATCGAGTAACTCCTCAATTACGTACTTCCAATTGAGCACGGTCTCCGCCTTAACTCTCAACTCCTCAGAACCCTTCTTAAAACCCTCGATACTCATAATCAACTCGTCAATACTCTTCTCAAGTCTCGCAATCTCCCCCCCAGATATGCTGGCTAATCTCTTCTCGGATTCCTCCTTAACCTCGATTTCGTGGAAATACTCATCAACTGCCTCGTTAAACTTCTTAAATTGCTTAATATCATCGTACTTAATTGATTGATACTTAATCGGTGTTACGGTTATCGGCACACCATTACTGTAATAAATTGTTGGTTCTAAATTGCCACTGCTAATCTTATTAATCATTGATTTTATCACAGATAATACACCATCAACATTAACTGAAGAAACAGGGGAATCACAGTTAATTAATGCCTCAGCACACACTTCATTGGCCACCTCACCACCTAGACCTAGCCCCCCCTGGCAATTGCCCTACCTATAGTATCGTAACTCCACAAAGCCTTAATCACACTTTCACGATCATCAATGGGCTTAACGAAATTTTGAGGCGGTGGCTTATACTCAAGACCAACATTCACAACCCGGTCCTTACCCCCCCTATACGCCCTTAAAACCCACTTGACCTTACCGTCATTACCCACGTAGACCACGTTCCAAGGCTCAAGAAGTTCAATCACTAAGTAGCCATCATCAAATGATAACTTAACGATCCTGTCAAAGTTCAACAACTCGAGACTTCTCAACCTTGACCCTTCAATCAACTTCCTAAGTGAAGTAACCCCCTCAGCCCCCCCATGTTCAAGGACGTAACTTGTCAATCCAAATCTATGTGAGTTAGCTATTACGAAGTACTTCTCAGAACCCTTCCTAAACCTAAGAAGTAATGAGCCGCCCATTGTGTATACCTTATCAATGATTGAATCCCTTAAGTCGCCAAGCTCTGTTAGGATTGCCAATAGGTCCAGGACATTCAACGACCTCTTTTGACTCGGCATTGAGCCTTAATTTTAAGTGGCGATAAGGCCTTTAAAAACGGTTCACTTCTTCGTAATCGTTGACTCCTGCTCCTTCAATAAACCAATCAACTCATTAATTGACTCCCTTAAGGACCTCAACTCCTTTATTAACTCATCAACGCCCTCAAACTCAACCTTAAACTTAACGCTGGTTTGTTGCTCGTAATCCTCATCCTCATCAACACGTCTCCTAACCTTACTCCTCACGTTACCATCATCATTACTCGTCAACTCCTGAAGAAGTTCCTCAAGGTCAACCTTCTTTTTCCTGCCGAACATATCAATTATGAAATCTCAAGTAAGTTAATAAGGCACTATGGTTGGATTTAATTATCATGATCGGCGTAATATACGATGACGCATACCTAGAACATAAACCGCCGAGAACTCACATTGAGAATCCAGGTAGGGTCTTATCGATTATTAAATCAATAAGTGATTACGCCATAGTCGAAAAACCCATCAGCAATGTTGATAAGTGGTTGCTTAGGGTTCATGATCCTAATTACGTGAGGCAGATCGATGAGACTTGCAATATGGGCTATGTATTTATAGATGCTGATACGTACGTAAGCCCAGGCACTTGCAGGGCGGCGAGGCTAGCCGTTGGCGCTGTTTTGAGGGGGTGTTGATAAGGTGTTAAGTGGTGAGTGGAGTGCCGCCTATGCTGTTGTTAGGCCGCCTGGCCATCACGTTGGCCGTAATGGTAGGGCATTAATGGCGCCCACGCAGGGCTTCTGCATATTTAATAATGTGGCTGTTGGTGCCGTGTACGCTATTGAGCAGGGCATTAATAGGGTTGCCATACTCGATATTGATGTTCACCATGGTAATGGGACCCAGGAGATCTTCTATGAAGACCCGAGGTCCTATACTTAAGTCTTCACCAAGATCCATTAACCATTTACCCGGGCACGGGATTCATAGATGATGTCGGTGAGGGGGGGGAGGGTGAGGGATTCAATGTTAATGTTCCGTTGCCGCCATTCACGGCTGATGATGCTACATGAAGGCCCTGGATAAAGTTGTTTGGCCAATAATTGAGGAGTTTAGGCCGCAGATTATCCTTGTCTCCCTGGGATTCGACGCGCACATGCTTGATAATATAGCTAACCTAAGGCTATCCCTAAATACGTACGCCCACGTGTTTAGGAGGCTGAGGGATATGATTGGTAGAATTAGGGGGCGTCGTCTTCGTGCTTGAGGGTGGTTATAACAGCGACGTACTGAGTAGGGGGGGTTCAAGGCTTTTGATTGACATCATGAGTAATAAGGATGTGGAGATTAATGAGGAGGTAGCACAGACAGACCCGAGGATTATGGCTCGCGTAAACTCGGTTATTAGGGATGTGATAAACATCCAGAGGAATTATTGGCGACTTGCTTAACGGCCTAAACATTTATAATTAATGGGTTAATGCATGGTTGTGTGATGATGCTGGGCTTGATGAGCGGTGATTTAGGTTAATAGCGCTGATGAGACTCTTTAATTAATTCCTGTGAGTTAGTGATTTATTTTCTCAGGAAGTAATAATGTAACGTGGCGAGGCCTCAATACCTAGCGTGATTACTGCGGTATTAATCGCGTTACTGGGCGTTGCCTTAGTCTCGTATGCGCAGCAAGTTCAATTACCAGTGTATATACCTGCCGTTAACGTGAGTATAACCGCACTCTCAGCAAATGGCATGCCACTGGCGAAGTACGCAATAGTGGGTTTGCAATGCGCTGGTTATAACGTAAGTAACCTGGGCCTCATTAGCGTGGTAATTCCAATACCGAGTACTGGCTCAATAACCTGTAAGGCCTATGCCTACTCCTTCGGTGTATACTCAAGCAAGACTGTGGTTCTCACCGCAAATGAAAGCGGGGGGGAAACAATATCAGTGACTCTAGTAGTACCAGTGAGTGGTTATTACGTACCGGGCATAGGCTTTATACCTGTGGGTACCTTAATAGCCATTGCCGTGGCAATCATAATAGCGGTGATACTCATAGCCATTGGCCTAATAGAATATGCCAGATGGAGGAGGGAGAGACTGGCGAGACTTATAAGGCCGCCTGAATAGGCTGAGTAATGGCTTAAGATGATTTGCGGCGTCATACTGAGTGGTGGATTATCACGGAGGTTCCAAGTACGTGGCGAACCATGGACTGATAAGGCGCTGTATAGTTGGTAATGAACCAATGATAAAACTTGTCTATAAAGCCGTGTCTCAAGTTACGGATAAGATAATCATAGCAGTGAATGATCCAGGTAGGACTGTGAGTTATAAATCTGTAATACCAAATGCCGATTACGTAATTGATGATGAGAGGTTCAAGGGGGGGCACTTGCGGGGGGGATATACTCAGCACTTAATAGGTGTGGTGAGGAGTACGTAATCATAGTCCCCAACGACATGCCCTACATAACGCCCGATACCCTTAAGCCGTTAATAGATGAGTTAAAAAACTTCGATGCAACAACCTACATATACCCAAACGGACACTTAGAGAATGCCCTAATGGCCGTCAGAAGGACCGTAACCCTTCAATTTATGAACCTCCTCGCTGATTACGGTAGGTCAAAGATCTTCGACTTAATTAGGGGGGGATTACCAAAGGCGCTTTTTCTAAATCCCTTGGTTCATGGAGTTGAATTAAAGAATCTCATAAATGTAAATACGCGTGATGAGTTAATTAACGTAAACGTTAATGTGCATGAGCAGGTAATAAAAAGTGATGTATCAATAGTTAGGGAGTACTCAATTAATGATGTACTTAGTAGGAGGCTCAACAAGATCATGGGCTCACTCTGGTATACCTTAATAACTGGTGATCCATGGCCTGAATTCAGACTGTACACCGAGGCTGGTCTGCACTTCCTAGCTGCCCACGTACTACTTGATTCTGTTAATGAAAATGTTAAGCAACTCGGTAGACGCATATTGACCTCTCTCGGTGTTAGTAAGGCATGAATATAGTAATAATGGCTGGCGGCATGGGAAGTAGGCTATCAAATCCAAATAAGCCATTAATCAATGTCTGCGGTAAATCGATGATCGAGCATGTAGCATCGGCAGTTAACGAATTTGGCAGAACATACATAGCAACCACGGCTAGGCATACCGAGGTAATTAACTGGGCTAGGCAACGTGGTTATGAAGTCCTAATAACCAGTGGCACGGGTTATTCTAAGGATTTACTTGAGTCCTTATTAATGGTTGGTGTACCAACCATGTTCGTACCAAGCGATATGCCTTCATAACCAGGGAGTTAATTAAGAGGTTCCTGGTCATGACTGCATACATAACATCACCAATGATAACCCTAATGTATGAGAGGAACCGTGAAAGAGAATTCACAGGAATAAGCCTAGTGAAGAGACTGGAGTTTATGCACGAGATCATACCCTGGGCATCCTTAGTAATTCCCTGGACAACAGAGCTACTAAATGTAAACACGCAGGAGGACCTAAAGCTCGCGTTCAGGTTATGTAAACATGCATAAATAAGCTATTAAACCAATATACGAAAAGGGACAAAAAGCCTGAAACCTACGGTGATGGCGTTGCTGATTACCTATCCAATAAACCGGGCCTAGGCGAGGACCTAAGGAGGTTCCTGAGGGGTCTTGCCGGCTTTAGAAATGCGTTGATTCATGGATATGCAGAGATTGATAGGGGGGGCCTTGAGGAGACAATTTAAGGAGATGGAGGAGAAGCTACTACCAATACTCGAGAGGCTCAGCAACTTCATAAGCAGCGTTGGTGATCCAGGGCGAGTAGACATTGAGGATTAAGTTAAGGCCCATGTTCGAGAAGCATGACATCAAGATGCGTTCCTATTCGGCTCAAGCGCCAGGCTGGGTGGGTAGGGACTACGACATTGCCATTTCAATAAGCATCAGGAGTGCCCCTGGGGGGGATTGGTGAGTTAACAGTAAATATAGCCGAGACGCTGGGTGCTACCGAGGACTTGGTCGACGTGGTACACCTGGAGAACGCAAGTGCCTTAATCCTCTACTCAGTGATTAGTGATAGCGGGTGGTCTACGGCAATGAGGACGAAGCCACAAACTACATATGGAGGAGGTACCTGGAGCTCCTGGACATCAATGAATACATAAACCACCTAGAAAGGCGCACAGGCACTTAATCAGAGGTCCTCGACGTGGCCCATTGATTACCTGCCCGCGTTCCAATCCCCCCCATCACCCAGCGGCTTAGTGTTATGGTTTGCCATTAATTCGCCAATGCTGCGAGCCGCGGTGTTGTCCCGATTAATCACTAACCAAGTTCAGAAAAATGCCCGAGGAAGCCGCCAAGCAATCAATGTTCAGTACAAACCATTAACACAATAAACCCAGCAAAACCATGAGCAAGACAGGGATCTGCATTAGCGAGGATTGCATGACAAACGCCGCCGCATAGGATATTGGGATGCCTGGCGGGGGGGGTTAGGTTAGTTTTTCTTCCTTGATTGCGTTTGGAAATTTCTAAACGTGGTGGGCAATACATAATTGCCCATGGCTTAGTCGTGGCGTTGTTGGGCCTTTAGCTGTTGTACTTAGTCCCTGTTTCCTGGCCTCGTGTTTTTCATCGTTCAGTGTGTTGGGGGGGTTTCCTTTTTGGTCCTCACTGTGTTAGTCCCTTTAGTGCCTTCCTCACGGCTTCCCTGTGTAGTGGCGTCTGCCAGGCCACGTACTTACCAATGCCCAGTTCCAGGTCCTTCTCTGGTGGCGGTACATCTACCCATAGGTAATCATACCTCCACTGCGGTATGTCGATTATGAGGTTCAACTCAATTAATTTATTCATTAGTGGTATTCCCTCCCTACTCATGAGTACGTCTGGGTCCTCTAAAGCCTTCATGAGCAATTCCCTATCGTCTTTATTGAGTGATTGTATGAAGCTTATCAATTCCTTACCCCTAACGAACCTATTAATCACATCATCAACGCTCCAATTAATCTCGTAGAGCCTACCCAGTAGTTTCGGGTTTCCGCCGGTTAATCGCCAGACCTCGTCGAAGTTCGGCTTAACGCCGGGTATCTGCTCATAAAGTTGCCTAAACCCCCCCTCCCTAGACATATTCCACATCGCCAGTAAATCAGCCCACCTATGGCGCCCAATCTCCCTCAAACTAGCACCCTCACTCGTAGCCGCCACGGTGACTATCCTCTCGTACGTCTCGGGCGGGTACTCGATTAGGTTCAGTAGGGCCTTAACGTACAGCGCGGACTCCCTCACCCCCCCGAGTATTTGGAATGCATCATCAACAATAATCGCCACCTTACCCCCCCTGGTTGCCTTTATCAAGTCATAGACCACGTTATAGGCTATCCAAGCAATTCTGGCTAGTTCATTTTGCGTAATAGCCTCCTTAATCAGCCTGAAGAACTCCTCCCTGAGGTCGCTAATACCAACTTCAGCCAAGGCAAGCCTATTAACCGGGTTAACATAAACAACCTCAAAACCAAGCTCCCTAAGCAACTCAACGGACTGTAGAAGCCAAGCAGTCTTACCACAGCCCTCGGTCCATAAACAACCTGAACCACGCCCCATCCCACGCCCGGCCCAATACTCAATAAGCCTAAGCTGAATCCCTATCCGCAAACTCAACCTGCAAGTCCGGGGCCAGGTTCAGCCTAATCCTCCTCACGTCAATCTCAATTAAAATTAGTAAGCTGTATAAATACTCCACCACGCCGTACAAAAATAACGAGTCATAAAGCCCATTAAGGCGAGCGCAGCAAGTACAGCCGCATCACCTTAAGCCAGCCCATAGCCAACCCAACAATGGCATTACCCACACTGACCGAACAAGTGATTAAACCATTAATGGGCCTGCCGTGGCTGGGCCGTGATTTTGCGTGTTTCTTTTGTTGCGTTTGGAAATTTCTAAACGTGGCTTAACACGTGACCCAACGCGGCGCTGGTTTTGCTTGAAGCCGGTTATTTTTCCTAGTGGGTTTCCCCTTTGTTGGTGGGTTTTGGAGCTTGGTTGGCTTGGGGGGGTTGGGCTTTGGGCTCTAGGTACGTGCCCCTGCACGTCTATGGCTTTAGAGGGCTTAAGGTGAGGTTGCTTAGGGAGTTCATGAATGGGTTTAGGGATGCTTCGGTGATTATGCCGTGTATGTCGATGCCCTGGGGGGGAGGGCGACCGATGCGTAGTGAGGTCGTTTCAATTGCCACTGGGCAGGTAACGCGGTGAGTGGCCCATATGGGCTGTAATGCTTCGAGGAGGGCGTAATTTAATGGGGGGGTGATTCACGGAGTCTAAACCGGGGGGGTGCGCAAGGGTTAATAGGTTGTGCCTGGTTATTA
This sequence comes from Vulcanisaeta distributa JCM 11217, assembly GCF_001316005.1. GTDB lineage: Archaea > Thermoproteota > Thermoprotei > Thermoproteales > Thermocladiaceae > Vulcanisaeta > Vulcanisaeta distributa_B. The sequence goes on along the minus strand of NZ_BBBJ01000003.1, from coordinate 53,025 downwards.
AGGGTTGGTATGAGTACCGTGATCGTCGACGTGCCGAGGACTCTCTATGATGAGGCTGTGAGGAGGGGGGGTCTCGACATAGGCGAGTTGGTGGTGGATGCGTTGGTAAAGGCCTTGAACCTAGACCCCGAGGTGGCGGTGAGGGTTAGGCTTGAGTTGGCCGTTAAGTACCTTAATGAGGGTAGGGAACTCATTGATAAGGACCCCGTGCAGGCCAGCGAGAAGCTCCACAAGGCTGCTGAGGAGGTTGTTAAGGCCCTCGCCCAACACTACGACCTGAAGGACGTATTGGGTAGGGTTGAGGGTAGGGGGGGTAGGTGGACGGTGACCGACCTGGCTAGGGCGGTGGCGGCAATAGCTGATAGGCTTGGTAAGTGGTTTGAGGAGGCTTGGGACACCGCGAATTACCTACACGTCTGGGGGGGATTTCACGAAGCAAAGCTTGACAGTGAATTGGTCAGGAGGAGACTGCCAGACATAGAGAGGATGATTCAAGAAGCGCAGAAGATACTGGGCGGTGAGGGTAAGGAATAGTTAATTAGTGATGGTGTGATTGGTGAAGTGCCATAGAGGTAAGCTTAGAACGACGAGTTTACTACAGGTGAGTGAGTAATCCTCAAATAAGTAAGTAAATTATTTATGGAGCTGGTTGGGTATTGGTGTGTGGGTGTGGAGGTTCTTGAGAGGCCTTTGCCTAAGCCAACCACGGAGGATTACATAGCGGCTAGGTTGCTTGAGGCGTTAATCGAGGCTAAGCTCGCCATTGAGTTCTTAAGCAGGGGGGGTTTGGTCAGGAACTCAGCCGGCAAGGCTTTCCAGGCATGGAGGGCGTTTTTAGCCGCCTTACTGAGGCTTGAGCTTGATAAATTACTCCAGGTGGCAAAAACCGAGGAGGAGAGGAAGTGGTTAATGGAGAGGGCAGTACCCAGAGTACCAACGAGTAGAATGATATCACTGTCTCAAATGCTTGAGGGGGGGATTGGATATAGCGGATTATCCTTTGTAACTGCCATGGCACTTAACCTACATGACTACCAATATAATGGTCCAGACCCAGACCTAGCCCTATCAAAGTTCAGGGATAGACAGGAGGCTGCGGTGGCCGTGGCGGGCCTCGTAAGGGAGTTGGCGAATAGAATCGAGAACCTAAAGCAGAGGATAAAGTGGAGCAACGAACTCGAGAACGCACTAAATGAATTAAGGAAAGCCATTAAGTGAATGGGCGTTAGCAAATTAATCGATAAAGGTCTCACGCTGAGTAGGCCTTATGGATTTAGTGATTTAGCGAATATGGAATAATCACTCAAGCCTTTATAGGAGCTATACTAATTAACGACTTATAATTAACCCGCAACGCCTTAAAACCCTCCCCCCCTCATGCATGGAGCGCGCAGTTTAAGGCCTAAACCATCGTAGATAGGCATTCCTAGTAATTACCTCATTGCTAGTAATTTTCAAAATCATCACTTCCCTATTGGGAAGTTATGTTTTATGAGTATTAATGCGTCCTAATCCCTACGCAATGCACTTGATGGACTTATGGTTCATTGCATGTTCATGGAGTCCTTAATTAAGTTGAGAAGGGATAAAAGGGTGGGCTTAGGGATTAATATGGTGAGGAGGGTTAGGCTTAGTTTCGCCAATACCCAGGTGGAGTTCATAGATAGGGAGAGGGCCCTTGGGCAGGTTAGGGATTGGGCCGAGAGGGGGGCACATTCCCAGTGCAGGTGGTTTATGGCCCTGAGGGCTGCGGAAAGACGGCATGGCTCCTACAGTCGGTGGAGATGCTTAAGGAGCTTGGCTTTGACGTGATCTACATCAATATACCTAACAAGGAGGTTCTCGCTGAGTTCAACATCGCTGATTTAAGGAGTAAATTCATCACACTGGCCAGGGAGGCCATTGCCCAGAATGCCCTTGGTAGGTTGGCTTGGTTGGCCTTCGATATTGCCAAGGAGCTAATTAAGTTAACGAGGGGTAGGATAGCGGTCATCATAGACGACGCCTTCCAAGTAATTGGAGTCAGGGAGTCCGCGCTGTACGTTAAGGCCCTACTGAACCTAATCGAGTACCCGCCCGAGACGTACGAGAGGATAGTAGCAATAGTGGCTACGAGTGAGGGAGTCTCGAGGCGCGAGATCGGTAGGCACGCGTGGCTGAAATAACGCCAATGTGGAACATGAATAGGGAAGGATTCAAGCAACTCTACGAACAAGTGCCCGGAGATAAGCCGGGATTCGACGAAGTATGGAGGATAACCGGTGGTAACCCAAGGATGCTCGAGGAATTATATGGGGGGGCTGGTTGGAACAGTGATAGGGTGATTGAGGGGGGGTCATTAGGGGGGGTAGGGGGGCATCGACATATTCATTAATTCATTAGGCAGTGATGAGAGGCGCGTGTTGGTGGAGGCTGTGGATGACCCGGACGTACTCATGAGTAGGGAGGGAATACCACTAATGAACAAACTAATAGAACTAAACCTGGCACTCGACATATCAGGCAGGAAGCCATACCTATGGATCGACCAACCACCACCAGAGAAGGACCCAGAACTAGGCATAGGCAGGCACGTTGCCTGGCAAACACCACTCCATAGAGAGGCCGTGAAAAGGACTCTGGAAACGCATGGGCGGTAGGTCAATGACAGTAATCCAACGCCACCCTCAACAACGCGGCCTCAATAAGTATTTAGGGGGGGTTAATTTAATCCCGAACTGTGAGTGCCGAAGCCCGACGAGGCCTTTGCCTAAGCAGAGTAGTAGGATTACATTAACGTGAGTTTTAGAGTCGTTGGTTAGGTCTAGTTCAGTATTTGGATTTCTTAATGAGGATTAACTAGGAATGCCGCGGATTGAGGAGATGAGGCCAGGTAAGGCGACCTAATGAACTCGAGAATGACTAATGGAGTCAAGGAGGTAGGTGGGTTTGCTCATGATTAGTAGCCACGGTAGACCACCCTTTATTATAACGACTCAGGTAATCAAAACTCAACCATCACATTATGGTCATGCACCTCAACTCGAGTTGAGGCATTAGCGTCAATAATCGTAGTACTTAACCCAACGGTATCCATACTAACTATCATTGATATTTCATATATTTAATTAATAATTATTAATTATTTATACTCATGTAAAATTGAATTAATGAGTAAAGTTTATAAACCCATTAGCTAAAATAAGCAATGATATGCAGGGCAGGTGCCCGAGGTGCGGCGCACCGATTAAGGGGGGGATTTACAGGGTTGGTAAGAGTTCGAATATCTACTACGTCGCCGTGCACGCCGACGGCACCCAGCACCACCTGGGGGGGCCTCTGCACTATAAGTATGGGACTAGGACGAATAAGATAGTGGTTAGGGGGGCGCGGTGGACGTCAATAGGGAGTTGAAATACATGGAGGAGATCACGAAGGCAATAACAGAGGAGAGACTGGGCAGGGAGGACACCATAAACGTCATTGAGGAGATAATGAAGGCAACGGCGGAATTAATAACAACAGCAACACAGAAATACCCAGAGATAGCAGTGGCAATAACACCATGGATAGAATACATAAACAAACTAATACAAAGCCAATAACTAAGCAGGCAAAACCAAAACACTCAAAACAACCACAACCACGGGCAAGCCATGTTAATTCTCCAACCCCCCCCAACCACGTTTAGAAATTTCTAAACCTGCCCCCCCCTCAACAACCAACCCACGTAACCACGCGCCATGCCACTAATCGGCACGGCACCCACTAAGTTGCTGAGCAGCGCGTTACTTAATTTCGTGGATGCATGCCCTGCATTACTTACTGCTATGCTGCACGGCATGGAACCGATGCGCATAATCCAGGGTTGCGGTAGGTATTTTTTCAATTTTTGCGTTTAGAAATTTCTAAACGTGACGTGCAATAAAACCACTAATCGTGCCCCATCCATCGCCTGTTTCTCGTAATTTCCCCTACTTTCCTCCCCATGCCTTACATTACCTAGGCCGTGATTGTGCTTACTCAGTCAGTTGCGCAGTTGGGGGGGCATTGTCAATGACACTTTGGGTTGATTATGGTTCGTGCTCGCTGAAGTGTGCAGGGTGCTTAATGACCGTGTCTCGGCTAAGGGTATAACATGGCCATTAGCCTTCATTAAGTGTCCTTAAACGTAATTAATCAATGGCGTGGCTTGCGTGATCTTTTCCTTAGTGCTTTAATAATCTTAATGCTTAGTAATTATTTGGTGATTATGGTGAGCGTCGATGAATTACTTAGTAAGGTTGTTGATTGCGGGGGGGTTAGGCATGATAAGGAGCATGGTGGGGTTTACCAAGGCGTTGTTAATAGTAGTTCATTTCGGGACTTCATCAGGAATGCTGGGGTTAGGGAGATTTACTGCCTCGACGACTTGGCGTTAAGGGATCTTAGGTATGGTGAGAGGTATTGTGATGTTTACCTTGATACTGAGCGCGGAGATTTCCTAATTGATTTTAAGCTATGCATATCAACCGGCGCTTCGGCGGTTGAGGACTTGGAGGATAAGTTACGTGGCAGTGTCTCCCTGATAGGGAGAGTGCTTAAGAGGGATGTTAGTCCCAAGTACTTAATCGTGGTATTACCTAGTGGGCATTACGGCGATTTTAAGGGAAAGTTAATTCGTAAATTGAGGTTGAAGGTTCGTAGTGTAAGGTTTATCAGGGAGTCTCAGGCATTGGAGTTGGGTGGTGAGTTAGTGGTGATTAGGGTTAGGAAGGATGATAGGGATGATGCCGTTAAGATCGATAATGCGGTACTCGGGGGGGTGATGAGAGTATGACTATTGGGGGGGTCAAGCTTCTGAGCCCCCAGGTATGGATTGACGAGGGCGGGTAGCTTAAGGCGTCGCTTTACCTCGGGTTAGCACTGATAAACGCCATTAATAGGTTGGGTAGGTTTGAGAGGGTTAGCTCGTACATTTGGGAGGACGAACCAAGCAATAAGGTGAGGGAGTTGGACCTTAACTTCCTGACAACAAATCTCGATAACGTCGACGTGGGTGAAGTAATAAAGGGCGTTAAGGGGGGAAAGCGGTGCAGTTAAGTTGACTCGCGGGTTTAGGGCCGTCATTGGTGGTGAGCTGGATAATGCCAAGGTCAGCGTCTTCTTAACGGTTTACCCAAGCCGCGGCCTATCCGAGGCCCTGGGCTTTAGTGGCGGGCCTGACATCGTGCTCTCGGTGTTTGGCTACGTCGGTGAATCTAGGGTTGAGAGCTTCACGGCTTTAATAAGGCTCGTGAGTAGGCCCGAGGAAGTCCTCAGGGGGCTTCGTTGATAATTTCATGGCTTACCTAAACTACAGCATCAGCGTGAGGACTGCCCTGGGCTTCCCAATCACGAGGCCCCCCCTCGCCAGGTTCATTAACTGGGTCAGGGTTAGTAATGGTGATGACTTTAGAGACATCACGCGCTCGCTACCCATTTACTACTCCCAAATATACAGGCAGTTGGCGAGCGACCTGTACAGGCACCCAGGCATTAATAGGGACATCGTCAGGCTCGGTGGTAATGCCGGCGTCAGGGCAGTACTACGTGCGGCACTACCGCACCTACTCAAGGCCGTGTCCAGGTACGCAGAGTTAAGGTTCATAAGTAGGGGCAGGGCCATTCAATTATCCAGCAAGTACGTGGTGGACACCCTAGCCGCGACGAGACCAGGGAGGATAAAGGAACTGGGCATGTTCATAATACCCAGGGCAACCTCAAACCCGTTGGACAACCTCAATAAGCTGATGAACGAACTAACAAACGCACTAAACAAATCCTTCGAAGAAGCAGCAAGCATAGACCACATAACAAGGGCACTCACAGGCAGGAAAACACTCACGTGGAACGACATAGTGAGAGAAGCCACAAACAAATTCATAGAAAACATAAAACAAACACAATAAACCAAGACCAAGTCATGACAAGAAACCTTATTTCACCACATTTAGAAATTTCTAAACGCAACACACTACGAAAGCACACTCTTAATAACCCACGAACCCAGAAATAACCTCCTTAACCCTATCTCTAAACTTCTCGTATGAGAAATCCCCCCCCAGCCCTCTCCCTCACTAAGTTACTTAATCTATTAAACTCCCTATCGCTTGTTAAAACCTTGCATAAGGCCTCCACGGCTTCCTCCTTATTTGAATACCCATAGCCGTACTTACCCATGCTTATTATGTCGAACCAAGGACCACCAGACTTATGAACAATTGGCACTGCACCTGCCGCCATGGCCTCAACGACCACTATGCCAAAGGGTTCATTAGGCCTAACGTGTATGAAAACCATAGACCTACTAAGCACCTTATACACATCGTTAATCCCCCCCGGGTTGATTAAGACCTTAACCCTATTAGCAATGCCGAGCCTCCTTGATAACTCAAGTAAGTGCTTCACATACCTAGCCTCAACCATGTCACCCACAGAACCCATTAAGTAAAGCCTAGCATCATTAATGCCGCATTTACGGAGTGCCTCACTAAATATTGTTATTGCGAAGTCCCAACCCTTAGCACTACCAAACCTAGCGAGCATACTAACAATTGGTTCCTTATCACCCGCATACTTAATGACCCTGTTAATGTCAACGGGCGGATACAGAATCTTCGGCATGTAACCAAGGGCGTCCTTAGATAGCATCGCGGTGAATAGGCTATTGGCGTACACCCTATCCCTGGCACTAAGTATCCTATAGTTAGATAGGGCACTTAACAATGCATGCAAAAGCAACCTATGCGGCTTAAACGTTAATACTGGCCTCGGCTTATTAGTCATTATGGCACCATGTATATAATAAATATAATTAAGCTTTTTAATCAATATATTACTAGCTGGATAAAGAAATAGAGTGTCTATAAACACTAAATCATAACTACCCGCTATACCTGCCAGGGCGATGTTACCCTGAATATTATTAATTAAGTTACAGTAAGCTCCTTTGCAGTTAGTGGTTCCATATTTAATAATGCGTGCGTCTTTTATCTCGACGCCATGGTAATCCTCGATATCTCTTAAATTAAGTGACGATGGGATTAGCGCCGAGGTCTCAATACCAAGGTCCAGTAAGGCCCTTGTCAACAATGCATTGAACCTCTGAATTCCGCCTATACCACTTAGTGCCCAGTAAATCAACGTTTTCACAAATAATTTAAATATGCCCTTCCTTTAAAGGGTTATTGAATGGTTACCCTAGTTACGTATTTACCCTTTTACAGGATTCACGAGATTAATGAATACTTCATGAGAAACGTCGAGATATTAAAACCGAGAGATGCCATCGTCTACATAGATAATGTTTATCGCGAGAAACAGAAAGAAATAATCAGTAAGGTTGTGCCTAATGAAATCGAGGTCAGGGTAGGTAACTGGCGAAACAGGAATAATACATGGCTATCGATGCTCAGGGATTTCCAGAACTTGGGTGGTGAGGTCATGGTTGTCGATAGCGATAATGTAGTTGAGCCATTATTGGTGGATGTCCATAAATTATTAAATGTGCAGGGACCGATATACACAATACTTGATGAGGAGGCGTGGAGGAGAAATCCAAGGCATTTCCTAATTAGGAGTCGAAAAATAAACGACATTAAATTACCTGATGGCGTAAGGCCTGTTTATGCGTATAAGGTTTATGATGACTCAATCAGTGGCATGTTTAGGGGTGGCTCAGTATTCTTCATAGGTCCTAAACAGGTAGTTACCTTCATGAGGTTGCCTGACATTGAATTGATAGCTAGGGTTGAAAGGGCATTAAATAGGGTTGACCCATGGTTAAGAAACTTCATAAGTGATGAAACACTGCTTGGAATTCTCGCCTTTCTAATGGGCATTAGGGAGATTCCCTGGACAATAGCTAGTCATCATTATCACCATGGTTCAACCTTAGGTAAAGCTACCGAATTATTAGTTGCTGCCGCTCATTACCAATTTGCCAAGGAGTTATATAAGGAGTTTCATAGGCGGGAGTTCATTAGGTATAGGGTTAAGTACTTCTTATCAACAATCAAGAACTTAAGTAATATCATGAGTGCCGGTGACTTTAAGTGAGGGTTTCTGTTATAGTGCCTACGTATAAGAGGGCTTGGTCATTACCATACCTATTAAATGGCTTGGTCAATCAATCCATTAAGCCTCATGAGGTAATCATCGTATTGAAGCCGTCAGGCGATGGTAGTGAGGACGTGATTAGGCGTTATGAGGACAAACTAAATATAAGGGTCATAATCCAGGAAAGAGGATATGCAATAGATGCTTATGACATGGGTATTAAAGAGGCTGACGGCGATTTACTGCTGTTTATTGATGATGATGCAGTGCCACATGAGGATTGGGTAAGAAGATACATAGAATTATTTAGTAAATTAACAGATGCGGGCGCGATTGGTGGTTTATCATATAAGGCTTACGTAGTTAATGGAGAAGTTAAATTAACGAATGAGTTATTATTTAGTAATGAGATAACAAAAGACGTATTCTATAGGAAGCCGCTTAAGGAGCTTCATGATTACTGCCGCTGGTTATCAGTTAGTGGTTTTCCTGGTTCAAAGCCGTGCATAGGCCCTATTGTAAAATCAGTATTATTAATCGGAATGAATATGGGCTTTAAGTCTGATATATTAAGGGAATTGAATTTAAGCAAAGCATACATAGGCAGCAGGAGAGGTTTTCACTTTGAGTCTTATGTGGCATATTACGTGATTAAGAGAGGTTATTCCTCATACCACGTTTTAGATAATAAAATAGCACCCATCGTCTGGCATATAGAGAGTCATAGAGAGTCATTAACGAGAAAACCGGGTTTTTGGAGTGAGTTCTGGCTTCACTTTGATAGGTCAAGTATGTACTTTAGGCTTAAGAGACTAGGTGCTAATGTATCTTTACCCGCTTATTTAGCAGCGAATGTATCACTTATGAGGAGGAAGCCATTACCTCGCTTATTGGCAACGATTTATGCCATACTTTATAATTCACTGTTTCTATGACAGAAAGAAATAATGTTGTTCATAAAATCACGGTATATAATTCATCATACGCAGTATGTTGAAATACTTTTAATACTTAGGGAATTACCTTTACTGTGCAATCTATAGTGGCGCATCGTTACTGGGGAACGCCGGGTGGTGGACAGCTCGTCTGTGCCTCTGCGGCAGTTGCCCTGGATAAGATGGGACTTAAGCCCATACTCACTGGTACGTTTAAGTTTGACCCAGCTAGGTACGTTGATTGGTACGGCATTGACATTTCTAAGTATGAGGTTCATACGTTAATGCCCATTAACATTAAGGCCTTTGGGTTGTGGACCAGGCTTTATATGTGGAGACCAGCCGTAAAGCTATTGTCGAGGTATGACGTTAGGGCTTTATTTATTGATGATGAGACGTATAAGCCATTGGTTAGGTATAGGAGTATGGGGCTTAGAATTATTGAGTATATTCACTTTCCACTTGAGGTTGTTGTTGATCCTAGGTTTAGGGGGGGTAGTGGGCTTGCTTATGGTGAGGATCCGTACATAATGGAGAGGTATGGTAGGTTCCCAATGAATGTTTACTGGGGGGGTGTTTTCACAAGGCTGTTGCCTAGGTACTTGAGGGAGAATCCATTCCATGATGCTGACCTTGTCCTCACTAATTCGAGGTGGACCGCCAGTGTGGCTAAGATGGTTTATGGTGAGGAACCCATTGTACTTAACCCACCGATACCGCCGAACATTAGTATCCTGGGCTCCGTTAGGGCGTTTGAGGAGAGGGGTAACTTAGTCGTCATGCTTGGTAGGTTTAGTGAGGAGAAGCGCTATCACTGGGTTGTGACTGAGTTAATGCCCAGGCTCATTAAGGAGATACCCAACGCCAAGTTGATTATTTTCGGTGGCGCAACCACCAGGACTCAATTAAATTACGTTAATAGGGTTGCCGATCTAGCTAGAAGAAGCGGTCTTAATGTTAAGGTTGTTAGTGAGGGTTCCGTACTTAGGGAGTTAAATAGTGAGCACCAGGTTTACCTGAGGCTTAATGCCCCTAGGGCTGAGATTAACGAGGCCATGGATGGGGGGGCTAGGGCCTTCCTTCACGCCACAATCAACGAGCACTGGGGGGGTATTGCGGTTGCGGAGGCCATGGCTAGGGGCTTGCCAGTCGTTGTGCATAAATCCGGCGGCGCCTGGAGTGACTTGGCTCTGAATGGTGAGATTGGGCTTGGTTACGAGAATGTCGACGAGGCGGTTAATGCCTTGGCCAAGCTTTTGACCGATTCCAGGGCGTGGAGTAATTACTCAATAAGGAGCCTGGATAGGGTTAGGGACATAACCTTCGATAAGTTCGTCGATAGGCTTGCCGAGTTAGTTAGGAAGATTCTATGACTGCCCTGAAGGTTTTTAAGTCAGTAATACGTGGTATGAGTAATGGTTGTTTCACTTGAGTTGCCGAGGGTTATTTACGAGAAGGTTAAGGAGAGGGGCTTGGATATTGAGGACCTCGTGATGTATGCGTTAATGAATGCGATGAAGTTAGACCCTGGTGAACTGGCTAAGGCGAGGCTTGAACTCGCGGGTAAGTACTTAAGTGAGGCCAAGGAGTACATCGACAGAGGTGATGCGGTCCAAGCCAGTGAGAAGTTGTATAAGGCTGTTAAGGAGTGCGTTAAGGCGTTGGCCGAGAAATTCGATACACCTGAGTATCAAGAGGCCATTAAGGAGGGTAGGTGGTTCACCCACTTACTCGGTAGGGCAGCCAGGACGTTAAGCAGTAGGTTGGGTGAGTCAAGGATTGTTGATGCTTGGTCAAGGGCGTATGACCTACATGTGTGGGGTTTTCACGAGGGTAAGTATGGCATTGACCAGGTGAGGGTTGACTTACCGCTCATTGAGTGGTTCGTAAACTACACAGGGCAGTTGGTGGCTAGGTGAGTTCCTCGAAGTCATCCTCACCATGGTGCTTAACAACCTTAATGCCGTTAGCCCTCGCAAGCTCTATGGCCTTGCCCGTATCCCTCGCCTCATTCACATAGGCTATTACTGCAATGACTTCCTTACCTGCCTTAACGCTCCTTAACTTACTCACCTTATTCACAAAGTCCTCAGCATCCCTAAGCCTAAGTGTTGCCTTAACCTCGATGGCCACCACCTTATTATCGACCTCCGCATAGCCATCAAACTCACCAACACCCTCAATCCTAACCCTCCTAATCCTATCAACATGAACGCCGAACCTCTCCCTAACCCAACTAGGTAGGTAATGCCTAACATCACGCTCAACCAAAGCCCCCCCAACAGTCCTAGAAACGCCAGAAAGCTCACGCCTAATACTCCTCGTCTCCTGCCATAGTTTCTCTATATTCTCGTCTATCCTCCTTATCTCCTGCCAGATCCTGCTGTTCTCCTGCCAAAGCTTCTCGATGTTCTCGTTTATTCTCTTGTTTTCCTCCCAAAGCCTCTCTATGTTTTGATTAATCCTGTTGTTCTCCTGCCATAGTTTTTCCTGGTTATCAGCTAACCTCCTAACCTCCTGCCAAAGCCTCTCAATATTCTCGTTAATCCTCTTATTCTCCTCCCAAAGCCTATCCTGACCCTCCCTCAAAGCCTTCACCTCCTGCCACAACTTATTATTCTCCTCCCACAACCTATTCGCATCAGTCCTAATTGCCTCATAACCCTCACGGAGCGATTTAACTTCTTGCCATAGCCTCTCCTGATTCTCCCTAAGCGCCTTCACCTCCTCCCAAAGCTTGTTATTCTCCTCAAGCAACTTTGTTTGAACCACCTTCAATTCATTAAGCTCCTGCCAAATCTTATTATTCTCCTCCCATAGTTTATTTACGTCAACCCTAAGCGCCTCCTGACCCTCAGCAAGTCTCTTAACCTCCTGTAATAGGTTGGCTTGGTTCTCGGTTAATCTCCTTATCTCGGCTAACACGTTGTTCTGACCCTCCTGAAGCGCCTTGACCTGCTCCTGCAGGTTCTTAACCTCCTGCCAAAGCCTTCCCTGGGAATCGAGGGATTGCTTGAGTAGGTCGAGTATTTTGCCCTCTCCATCAATTAACTGCTTAACGGCCTCCCAGGTAACCCTCTGCACATCTGCTAATTGCTTAATGCGTTGCCGAGCCCCCCCTCCTGGCCCTTGGCAAGCTATCAACCATGTCGATTGTCCTGCTTAAAGTCTCTGCGAGGTCCATTATCATCTCATTTATCTTGGCGAGCATGTCAGTGACCTTACCGAGCATCTCCGTAATCCTGGCCTCACCCTCGGCGATGCCCTGCATTGCGTTGACAGACCTTGTCTGGGCCTCCGCGAGTTTATTAATGGCGTTTATTAACTGCCTGAGGGATAATTGAATGTCGGTAATGCCTAGAAGCCCCATCACCGCTAGCCTAAGCTCCTCATCCTCCCTAAGAAGCCTGAGCAATTCATCCCTATTGACCTTATCTGCCTTACTCACCACTATCTAACTCACGGGACTGGAATATAAGGTTGTTGGTTCTGAGGAAGGAGAAGGAAAAAGGAGAAAAGATTTGAAGGGAAAGGATTGATTTTAAGGCGACTTATGCATTTAAGGTTCTCACTTCGGCGGGCCCAGCAAGCCGGCTAGTCTCCTTCTCCTCCAGTTGCTGTACTCAATCAGCAGTATCACTATCAGTATTATTATGATTATTATCACCACAGCCAGCAGTATGAACGTGCTCACAGGCACGAAGCCCACGCCAGGTATGTAGTAGCCGCTCACCGGTATCGTCAACGTCCTCGTTATCGTCTGCCCAGCCTCACTACTCGTCAGCGTCACCGTCGTGCTCGCGGTCTTACCATAGCTATAGCCAGTTATTGTGCACGTTATTGACCCACTGCTCGGTATTGGAACGACCACGGTCTGCTGACCAACGCCGCTGGCGATTGGAACACCGGCGCATGTCACATTGACCGTTGCCTGCGTCGTCAATGGCGCACCACTGGCGCTTACTGGAGTCACTGTTAACTCGACGGCCGGTACCGATACCTGTATTGGTGTTGTTGCGTTGCTACTCGTTACGTAGTAGGTGTAGGTGTAGCCCAGTGGTATGCCCTTCCATGACTGTACGGTTATCGTTATCTGGGCCGCAAATGGAGCCACGGGCGTTACGAAAGTCGCCGTTGTTATCTGGCCCTGGGCATTGGTCGTTCCAGTGCCAGTTACTGCAGTGACTGGCTTGCAAACACTTGGTGATGGCATCAGCGGCGTCACGCTATACGTGTAACCAACTATCGTTGATGCCGGTGATATGGCAGTTATCGTCACCGGGCACTCAGGCTCAGACACGCTGTAGCTCAGGGTAACGCCTGGCGCTGGGCCGAAGCTCGATAGTACAACGACTATGTTAGCCGTGGTCAGTATGTTGCTTAATGTGAAGGACTCTATGGCCTCAGTGGCCGTCACAGTCCTCTGTATGCTGAAGGTGTTCTCAAACACAGGCACTAGGTATAGTGTTGAGTGGCTGCTTATAGCCTGCTGTATCTCCTGCCACGTCAGTGGTGTTCCGTTGGCCGCGTAGTAGGCAACTAGGTAGTAGTTGGTTGGTGGTAGCTGGCTTGTGGCTGGTGGGTATATCCTGTAGTCGACAGGCGTTATTGAGCCGTCGGTGCCGGTTACGTTGAAGGCTAGGAATTCATTACCCATTGTTGGCTGGTCAAACACAATAACTAGGGCGCCGGGTATTCCGGTTCCAGTGGCGCTCTTTAGGTATATGGTGGCTGGCACCACGTGGGTCTCAACTGAAGTTGCTGTGAAGGCATTGCCCAGCGTGCTTACGTCGGTGGCTATGTTGGTGTCGTATATGTCTATGTATGGGTAGGCGCCGCTGGTTATTGTGTAGAGTAGGCAGCTGTCGTACCAGTACACCACGGTCCTAGTGCCAACTGGCAGCGGCTGCAGTAGATGTCCATTAACGCCGCTGAAGTCTATGGCTATTGGCGCAGTGCCTGCGCAGAGCGCTGGCGTTGTGCCTGTTCCATACTCAACAATCACCTGGTTGGGTAGTGGCCTGCCGTCCCAGTCCTCAATTGCGGCTAGCGGTATTGATGGGTAGCTGAATGTGAATGCAAGTTCAACCTCTGTGTCGCTACTTGTACTCGGTAGTATCTCCGGCATTGTCTGCGTACCAACGTAGCCAGCTATGTTCCAGTACACATGCTCGCCACTGGCCAGCGTACTATATGTTGGGTATGGTAAGTTATCATGCACAAAGTAGTCAGCACCGACTATTGAGCTCGTAGCGTTGTAGTACGACTCATAGTACACGTTACTCCTGGCACTCTCTCCAAACTGCGGTATCTTAACTGACGTGTTCAACTGCATTAGCTCACTGCCGGCGTATAGCGTGGTGAAGTTAATCGTGTATGAGGTGGTTGGCACAAGCGGTGCCTCAAGCCCTGTTAGGTTGACTAATGGGCTGTAATACAGAGTTTCAGTGGGCGTCTCTATGTAAACTCCGCTGGAGTTTGCTATGAAGCTCAGTGCTGTTCCATTGGCTAAGTAGAAGGTGGCGTTGGGTGGCCTGTAGTAGACTGAGTACTGTAATCCAAAGTCTGGTATAAATGGTGTGTAGTTGCCTAGGTCACACCACGTTGATGTAAACTCATAGCTGCTGCCATAGATGTACTGCACCGGCACCTCAATAATCTCGCTAGTCTGTGGCTCCAGTACTAGTACTTTCGGCGTTATTGACACTGTGAACTGCATGCCGGAGTTGCTATATGTGAAGCCGCTTAGCGTGAAGTATATTGGGAATGAGGCGGAGTTCTGTAGATACGCCTCAACACTCTCCAGCGCTGTAGTCCTAATGTTATATACGCCGCTGACCGCCTGTATTGCGCTCATAGTCACGTTCCATAGATCCTCTGGGAACAACGTGTCGTACATGAGCATTGGGGGGGCTGATGTGCCGCCAGTGCCGGCGCCAATAGCCGTCATGTATAGCGTGCCATTACTCACAACCACGCCCGGCGGTATCTCGCCCGTGAATACCTCGGTGCTCCGCCACTTGGTGTTATGTAGTTCAGCAATACATAGCTGCTTATGGCTAGCTCAGGCAGTGGTGATGGAGCTGTCGGCGTGTACTGGCTTGGCGTGTAGACCGTGGTTATGCTTCCGTAGCCGATGTTCTGCGTGCTCGTTGTGCCCATCACCCAGAACCTAGCGATCCTAGTGCCGTAGGCGCCTGTCGTTGGTGCCCACCACGGTATGTCGAACACCGCCTCACCACTGCTTGGTATTGGTATTACAACGGTCAGTGGGCTTCCAAAGTATGGCATCCACGTGGCGTTAACCGTTGGGTACGTGAAGGTTACTGTCTGTGTTGTTCCTGCCATTGGACCTGTCGCGACCGTGTATAGGTTCTCAGTGTAGTGGTGCACAATACCGCCAAAGCCACTGCTTATTGGTGGGTACTCAATGTGCGTGTGATCGCCGTAGTAAGCTGGCGGTAGTATGTAGTAGGTGCCGCTGCCGTATACGTAGAGCACAACCGCAACCTCAGTCGGTGACTGAACCACGCTTGTTATCTCGCCGTAGTTCAGGTATACGTATAGCGGCACTGTCCTTACCATTGCCTGCTGGAATGTTGATGTTACGTTAACGCTGTACACGTAGTACCAGCCGGTGGCATTAGCGGCGTATATGCCTATTGTTGCGTTGGTGACTGACGTCATTCCAGTGGCGTTCACGTAGGCCTCCCACAGCCTATAGCTGGCTAGGTTGGGCACTGCATAGTACGTGAAGTTAACCTCACTGCTCTCTGACTGAGTAACCTCAACCGCGTAAGTTGTTGGGTATAAGCCGGTTAGCGGGCTGGCCGTTAGTGTGGTTGGTGAGCCGTCAATGACCGCAGGTAATGGCGTTACGGGCTCCATCAATGACTCATTAACTAACAGCCTATACTCACTGTAGGCTGGCTCAGCCGCGTATAGGAATGTGTCATTCGGGTATGCCGTTGCGATTATTGATGTGACGACGTGGGCATATATCGGTATGCCCATTGTTAGGTTGAAGGCTACGGCAGATGGAGTCGTGCTAAACACGTTCGGGTATATGCTAGTCATGTATAGTGGCGTTAGGCTTGTTGTTGGGCTGCTGGAGTTAACGAAGAAGCCCATCAGGTCTGGCAGTACGTAGCCAGCCAGTGAGTAGATATTATTGATTGGCTCCTCACTAGCCACAGCCTCTGGGTTGTAGTTCGTGGTTGTCGTCTGGTAGGTCTCAATTATCGAGTACGTGCCTTTCGTCAGCAACTCAAGCTCTGATGGTGTTAGTATTCCGAAGCTCGTCACGTTAAATGGATACGCCGTGTTGTTGATGTACGTTAAGGCTATTGATGTGCTTAGTGCTGAGTATGGTGGCATCACGTACTCCCTATAGAGTACGTCTGTGAATGTTAGTCCTAGGTAGGTGTTGCCCACTGGTATATGCCGCTCTTGCTGGTTATGTTGAAGGTTACTGGGTATACGCTGGTCTCGATTATTATCGTGCCGTTTGGCGGTATTGTCACTGCCTGCCCGGCTATGTAGACAGTCACTGGGCTTGTGGTGTACTCCACCTTACCCGTCGGCGTGACTATCACGTTCTCATTGGGTGGTGGTACTGGCACTATCTCGTTGAAGACCTCCTGGCCTAGGTAGTACACCTTCATCTGGAATGCCTGGCTGGCATGAATAACCTAACGAATATTGTACCCTCATGAGGCACTATTGATGGGAATGTGAATATGGCGAATGGTGATGACGTACTATAGTTAGCCAGCAGCGCAGCTAATGTGTAGTAGCTGTAGTTGCCCACGTACCACTCGACAAACTGCTGTAGACTAATCATGCCGCTCTGGTACGCCGCCTGGTCAGCGGCTATCAGTGACTGGAACGTGCTCTCCAGGGCCTCATACTCAGGCTGCATCCAGGTCTGCCCAACAACTCTGAAGTCAGTTAGGTTCAACCAGTAGGTTGGGAATACCAGCCACTGGCTGGATAGGTAGTACGGGCTGTACTGGTCATCGAGCACCAGCGTCACGTTGTAGTAGAAGCTTGGGCAGTAGCTCGGCGTGGCGCATGGGTAGACTGGCTGGCTGCTAAGGACATTGCCCTTCAGGTCAGTGACTACTATGTGTAGATTCTCAACTGGCACGGTGATTGGGAATACCTGGCCGCACGTTGTTGTTACTGGCACTGAGAACTGCTCATAGTATATCACTAGGTCCTCATCGAATGGTCCCCCCCTGGTACCAAGCGTGTAGGCGTAGTAACCACTTGGTATTCCTAAAGCACTTGCGTATGCCTGGTATGTCTGGCCATACTGCTGTGATACTGAGGCGTATGGGTAGACGCTGTCGATTGCTGGACTTATTGTCCTAACCTTAAGCATTACGTAGGCCTTGCCCTGCGGCTGTATGTAACTGGCGTTGAGTGGCACGTTCATTACATAAACATAGCCACTCGAGTTGGTTATTGCCTCCCACATCTTCTGCCCAGTCACTGCGCTGTAGATGTTCACCACGAAGCCCCCCCACAGTGGGTACTGCGGTGTTGTCTGGCTCAGAACCTGTATGTTAATGTCAATTAATGGGAAGTACACCACATTAATAATGCCAGGGGTCAGCATGTAGTTGTACTCGGGCTGTCTCGTTGTGTAGTTGACGCTCGGCATTATGTAGCCGTAGTAGTTCAGCGTGAAGTTAAACACAGGGACATAGTCTCTATGTAAGGCACGCCAGACACCGAGGATATCTCCAGGGCTATTGGTGCCGTTATCTTCATTATGTAGGCCGTGGAGCTCAACTGCACTGGTGGCAGTGTAACTGTTACGCCGCTCGGCGTTAACTCACTTATACTAACGATACCTGCGGTTATAGTCTCATTGCACAAGTTGAGGAACTGCACGTCATACACCGTGTAGGACACCGCTATGTAGGCAACCTCAGTGTACACACTCAGCGTCGTTATTTGCGCCGGCGCACCGCCCAGGAAGTTGCCTATGCCAACCTCACTGCTGTTGTCGTAGAATGACAACAGCGTTGAGTTGCTCTCGCTGATTGGGTAAACATCGAATACCGGCTGATACGTGAATGGCGCCGTGACGCCGCTCACTGGGTTATAGAAGTACGTTGTTGACGGCTCATAACCGAGCTCAAATAATCCATAGCCAACGGTTAAGCCGTTATAGGTCACCCAGAAGGCGTAGTAATAGGTCTGCCTCTGCGTCACGCTCTCGGTTAGACTCGTAGAAGTTGCGTTATACGTACCGCTCAGTGGTGGTGCTGGGAACCAGTTGACCTGAGGCGTCACAAGCACGCCCCCAAACAACTGACTGGGTGAATGGTGGGAAGGTGGCAAAGGCCGCAGGTAACTGGGAGACCGTTGGGTACGTAACATAGACGTTCTGGGCATAGTAAACACTACCCTGCGTTGCGTATGATGGTGGCATCGTCTGTATTAGCTGGCTAACACTTGGTGAGTAGGCGTAGTACACAGTTACTTTACTGGCTATGTTTGGACTGAGCTGTAACTGACTCGTCGCCGGCACGCCTGGCGCGTACTGCGTCAGGTTTATGAATACCGGCATTAGGGATACGTATACGTTATTAATGAATTGTATCAACGGCGATGACTGGGACGCACCAATTATCTGGGCTGTGAATACTGGCTGGCTCTCGAAGAACATCTGAACCTCTGGCGATACTGATAAGGCTGTGAAGCTTGGCGCCGATGGTCCTGTGCCTGTGAATTGGCCTACTGGTACTAGGGCTGGCGAGGTCTCGTAGTACGGTAGGTAGTTCTCACTTATTACCGTGGCCACCGGAGTCGTTTGCAGTAACCACTTAACATAGAGCTTACCAGCGACTATTGGGTTAGGCTCCGAGACTATCGTTGGTGGTACACTCAGCGAGCTTTCGATTATCGGGTTGGCCTTTAAGTCGTAAACATCGCCAATGTAGAACTCAATGACTGGAACACCAATTAGCCAATCCGGATCTGCCTGTGTCGTGTCTGATAACGCTGTTAAACTTACTGTATAGCTTGAAACCACCGGTGATGGCCATGTGTATGCCTGAGCTACATTGAATGACTCTGGGGGTTGTCTGGTAGTTTGATGTCGCGGTGGTGTAGTTGAAGAGCATTAGGGTTTGCCCGCTTGGGAATAATTCATTAACCGTTAGTGTCACTGGCTCCGCGGTGACCATTGGGTAGTTGTGGTCCGCTGGGTTTAAGCCGCTGAATTCGTTAGTTACGTAGTAGATTGGGCCGAAGCCCGTGTACGTGACTGTGTATATGTACTGCGATGCTGAGGTAACCGTGCTGTTAGGCGTTGACTCAAACACCGTGACTCCAGTCCCCCCAGCGTTAGTATGGCTTGTAACTGCACGGTTGATGGCAGTGATACCGGCTCCACCGATGGACTGACTGATGCGCCAGTGAATAGGAAGAAGAAGTATAGGTCTGGTAGTATTACGTATAAGTCACTGGGTGTTGTCTCAGCGCCATATACGGGCCTAAAGAGTGGGTATACGTAGGCCGTTACCTGGGTCCCATTGGGTAGTGTGTACGTTACTGTTGTGGTTACCTGCGGTATTAGGCTTTGGGCTATTGATGGTGACACCGGCACATAACTGCTAGTGCTCACTGTCGTTAGATTACCCATTAGGTCCGCCAGGTCCATGAAGGTGGAGGTCACGTTAAAGACCATCCAATTAGCTCCACCGTAGTTATTAAGTACGACCACGATAGTCCAGTTAGCGTAGACCTGACTCGGCGTTATTCCACCAGTCAATGTTGTGCTCACAGTCCAGGTGACACCACCTGTTGAGTTCGTCATAGCGGTTGCGTTCATACTAATTGGTGAGTAGAGTATGAATTGAGTGCCGTTCCAGTAATAAACATCAGTTGCGTTGGCTATGTAGATGCTGAAGGATTTACCGGCAGTGAAGTACCAAGGCACCATGTAATTAATTAAATAATTATAGGTACTAACTGCTATTGAATTAGTTGGTGTGACCCCGTAGGGCAGCCTAGCGTCGGTTAAGTTCCAGTAGAGAGTCCATGTATAGGTCACCGGCGGTACTGGCACCGAAGTTGGTCCATAGGACTGCGCAAGCAGCGGATGCCCAAGCCCAAGCGCTATGCCCATTACCAGTAACGTGATTATTACTGTAAGCGGTTTTAGTTGTTTAATTAGTCCTGCCTTTATCCCTAGACCTGCCATCACATGACCCTAACGGTGGGGGGGTTTTAAGGGACACGCTTGGAATGAGCGTTGTACATTCCCGTGGAATAATACGTCTCGATGAAACATATAAATAAAATACTTATAATTACCAATGAAATATTTAATTTATATAAATACCCACGCACGTAACCATGACTAGCGAAATAGAAGCCCAGTCCCACGCGTTAGGTGCCCCCCGTGAACCTGACCATTAATCCACGCCCACCGCGCCTTTCCTGAACCGGACCATTACGTAGTTAGTCCTAACCTCATAATCAATGTTTACCAGAAGCTCCCAGAGGGTGTCTAGGGCCTCGTCCTTATCAATGAGCCCCCCCTCCTGGCGTTGAGGATTGTTTCCAGGGCCCTTTCTATCAATTCCTCAATAATGCCCATACACATTATTAATGAACTCCTGTTTAAATTACTTTCTATTTCTAAAATCAACCCATTGGTCCGAAGGTGTTTCCTCCGTAGTATAGGTATAGGGTTGCGTAGTAGGTTGAGTCTCCAATGTAGACTAGGCTGTTGCTGTGCCTACCTCTGCGTACTTAATTGATTTTCCGAATACTATTGGGCCGTTGTTCATTAGGTAGTTTGGGTATAGGCCGTAGGGCACGATTATTGACTGGGCCAGTGGGACTGGGCCTGCCTGACCCTGCGAATTCCTAACCACATTGACTATTAGGAGCATTGGCTCGCTCGGTAAGTTCCAGTAGCAGGCTGAGTAGTCTCTGGCGTTTGTATTGGCCAGTAATGTGCAGGGTATTGGGTATGAGTGGGAGCCCCCCCTGCCCGGGTTTAGTGTGAAGTTTAATCCCTCGAATACGTAGCCATAGAGGCTCTTGTAAACGGCAATTATCCTAAGACCCAGCGATGTGGCGCTCGGGCTTTTGACTAGGCCCGATAGGCAGTTCGTGAATAGGTGTGGGTCCGCAAAGACTATGGAGTTGTAGGTGGTGCCCATCGGCAGTACACCAACCATGAGCAGTGGCGTTGATTGTGCTGGGTACTGGAAGTAGTAGTAATCGCCCAACCCACCGATGCTCACCCTAATTATCATGAAGTATGAGTTATCACCATCATACGAGAGTGGTAGCGTGAAGACTACATAACCACTCCCGTTCGTGTAGCCAACCTCAGAGCCCTCAATAATCAGCGGTTTTGTGGAGAGTATGGTAAACGTTGAGGCCGGAGGCAACTGGGCATTACTCGGTGCTGGCGTGCATGGCGTGACCAAGCCGTACTGGCAGGCCAGGTCGTTACCGGCTTGATCAATCGCGAAGTATTGAATAGTCACCTCAGCACCACTGATTGGAGTACCACCCGCACTATCCACAACCCTAATGACTAGGTTGAAACTTCCTGGGCCTGGGTTTGGTGGGAAGTCTACAACGGATATGTTCATAACCGGCGTTAGGACTAGCCTAAATTCATAGCCACTACCCAGGCCCAGCATCTCCTTAACCTCGGTGTAGTTGATTATCCACGGCGCGTAGGCGCCTGGTGTGAATAGCCAGTTACCGGTTATTGAGAGGGCTGTAACACCACTCTGGTTTAGGTACTCCCTGAAGCCATTACCGTTTATTTGGTTGAGGGTGCAGTAGCCACTTAACTCACTCCTCGGTATGAGCCCATTGGCGTAGTCCCAGTAAACCAGTGCCATCACCTTGAATGGGTCTAGGTGGTATGGTTGGTTTGGTTGGGCTAATCCGAAGGATGTTAATTGGCTCGCGTTCAAGCCCCAATTGGTGGGTTTCCCGGGTTCGTAACGATGTACTGGAGTAGTGACTGGGCCATGGCATTCAGCTGGAAGGCATTAACCTCAGAACCAGCCGAGTAGGAGTAATTGGGGGGGACCAGCAAGAGAAGGATCACCATCGCTATAATCACCACGGGAATTACCAGGCAACCTCAACCGCACTTATTTGACCCCCAGTCTCTGATTTGGGGGGGTTGGGCATTAATTATAGATTGAAAGTGAGCTTAAAAACCAGAGTTTCCGTGACCACCCAAAGAATTAACGCTAATCACCGGGTCATGCTAAACGCTTGGATCAACTCCCGCACCAAGTCACTGGGCTCCTCAACCCCCCCACCCCCCCCTCCATACTCAAGGCCTATTAACCGCCTTAAAGCATGCCTCAGCAACTCATCAATGCCAACCGCGTTGATGAGCCCATCAACAATGCTAAGCCAGGCCCTGTAGGCCTCACGCCTCGGTATTGGGCAGTTAACCAGCCTAGCGCCGCCCAGACCACGCCTGTACAGCTTCATTAACCCGTCAACGGACTTAGGTATTAGGACCACCATGCTCGGAGTCTTACAGCCAGGCCTTACGAGAGTTACGTCGAAGTAATCCTCAATCCCCGAGTCCTCTATTACCCAAGTGACGACCTCAGCATTGAGGCTTGGCTGCAGGGCTGCCCAGCTATATCCGTGATGACGCCCTCAAATATTAACTCGAAGCCCCCCCTAAAGGAACCCAGAGCCACGCACCAATAACTGAGGAATTCAACCCCGTTAATGCCCTCCCCCCCAGGGCACCTCCAGCTACCGTCGCTACTTATCAACCTCATTGACGATCACTGAATCACCCTGGCCTCGGAAGCCCTCAGCGGCTTCACCTCGAGTATCTCCACATTATCGAGAGGCTCAATACCGAACTCCTCCCTAACCTCCCTAGGAATCGTGAACTGCCTGCTAGCCGCCCTCCTAGCCCTCAGCAGTAGCACCCCCCCCTGAGCTTTATTAACCTCCCATTATGCCTAATGAGTATGTCCGCATAGCGA
This sequence comes from Vulcanisaeta distributa JCM 11217, assembly GCF_001316005.1. Lineage (GTDB taxonomy): Archaea > Thermoproteota > Thermoprotei > Thermoproteales > Thermocladiaceae > Vulcanisaeta > Vulcanisaeta distributa_B. Next base: position 30,017 of record NZ_BBBJ01000003.1, on the reverse strand, counting down.
GCCCATTCAATGCCCAGCGCCCTCACGAGACTCGCAGGCAGTAGGACTTGGCCGTTTATGTACACCCTAGTCCCGTAGGGTAACCCGCTAACCTCCAAGCCCCCCCTCGGCATTTATTACTAGGTTCAATCCCGGGTTAAAAAGGTTTCTTGAGGAATTGACAAAGAGGAATTGACATAAATGGGCAATAAGTTAACCCACGGGCTGTGGGTAGGCCCTAGGCCTAATACTCACTATCTCCACGACATCGAAGGCCTGAATCCCAAACCTCTCCCTGACCCCCCCCTCGGTATTGTAAACTGCCTCGAAGCGCCACCCTTCACCGACCTAAGTAACTTAACACCGCTCAACTCAATGACCTCACCACCGTACCTGATAACCACGTCTACGTACTCCACGTCCTTAATCCCCCCCAGGCACTTGACGACATGGGCCGGACCAATACCTGATTGTTCACGTAGACCCTGGAAGTCACAGGCAGGCAATCACCCATTAATCCCATTATCTCCCTCACCCCCCCCTTTAAATCCTTTCAAAATAACTCACCATGGGCCACGTCGATCTCGCCCACCCAATTCATGAGCATTAAAGTCATAATTAGCTTTTTAAGGAAAAAGTTAAATTAACATTCGCAAATCATAAAATTAAAATGAGACTCATCAATACACTCATTGTCTCTTCACCATTCATCATAACGCTTGTTATTACTTCCTTTATTAAAATTAGGGGGGGTTGGGGGGGCATTGTCTTGGGCTACTTCATAGTGTTAATGATGGTCGTCTCCTTCCTGTCCATGGGTCTATTCATTACCTATTGGCTTAGGGGGGGTAAGGATTATGAAGATGCCGTACTAAGTAGGGCCCGGAGAATCAATGGTGTGGGTAATTATAGGATTGCTTGGTAATACCAGTATTTAATGAGTCTCCGAGGCTCGTCGCCGAAACCGCCATAATATCCAAGGCGGCGGTCGGCGAGTTAGGGGGGGATGTCTATGTGCTTGATGACTCGACTAGGGAGGACGTGAGGAGGGAGCTTGATTACTATGCGGAGGAGCTTGGCTTCAAGGTCTTCAGGAGGGGGGGTAGTAGGAGGGGGGGGTTTAAGGCTGGCGCTGTCAATGATTGGCTTAGGGCCTTTGGTGAGAATTATGACTACGTGGTCATCATGGATTCTGATCAGAGGCTTCTGCTCGGTGTCTTTGAGCATGTCATGCAGTTCTTCGATGACCCAAGGGTCGCCTTTGTACAGGTTCCGCAGTACTACTCGGGGGCTTGATACAACGATCGCCCTCTCCGCCTGGATACAGCAAATACCCTTCCTGAGAGTTATAATGAGGGGGGGTAGGCACATGAGGAACTCGGCGTTTAGCCTGGGCAGTGGTACTATTTACAGGGTTAGGCATTTGTTATTGATCGGCGGTCTCTATGAGGGTAGTGTGACTGAGGATGTATACACATCCGCGATGCTTCACGAGAGGGGCTTCAGGAGTGTCTACGTTGATTTACCATTCGTGTGGGGGGCGGCGAGGCTCCTAAGGACCTGCCGAGCTATATAACGCAGCAGAGCAGGTGAGCCCTCGGCACCTTCCAATTAATTAAGAAATTACTCAACGCTAGGTTAAGTGTTTCGCAACTACTGGATTACATTAACGGTGTTTATTACTGGTTCTTCGTGAGCATCCTGACCATAGCTAGTATACTGGCGCCAAGCATATTCCTCATGTTCAGGGTATTCTTCCTAAGTATAAACCCAATACTCTACCTGATCACGTATATCCCTGTGTTCCTATTCTCATTGATACTTTACCTAGCCATAATGGGTAGGTATGGTTATGGACTTAGGGAGTTCATGTATCATCAGGGCATTCAATTTGTAGTATCCCTACCGGTCACCATAGCATTCATCTGGTGGGTCCTGAGGAGGAGGAAGGGGTTTAGGGTCACGCCGAAGGGTGTTGGCGCATCGCACTTCACCATCTACCACACATACTACCTGGCCATCATCGCCTTCTTAACGGCGGCTATAGTCATTGGCGTGTTTAATGCGATTCACACAAGCGGTGATTTATTCTATGCCTACGTGATCAACCTGTTCTGGGCTGGCTGGTGGTTAGTCATGGCGTTGCTTGGTTTTTACATTAGCCTCGCCCTTCCTGTGCCGGAGAATGCCGTTATGAGGGTTTCCCAGTCTTACGAGGGCCTTGAGCATCATGCATTGCAGCTGCTCACCTGCGGTATACAGCTGGAGAGGGTCATTGCTGTGCATTACTTCAGGCTTGCAGAGACGCATAGAGAATACTCGGAGGTGTTTAGGAGGATTGCTGAGGACTCGGTGAGGCATGCTGAGATTTACTCAAGGCTTCTTAAGTCGCTTAGGCGCTTGAGGGGGGGGTTGTCCATGGAGGAGGTGTACTGTGGGTGGACTAGGCCCACCGTTGATAAGGTGATTAATAGCCAGAGACTAAGTGTTGGGGGGGCAGAACTATAATATTGGCTCAACGTATAGTATTGGCTATAATGGTTGGGGGGGTAGCCACTATGGAGTGGGCCGTTTAATGCAATGCCAACGCCATCGCCAATAAGCCTTGGCTGGTGAGCCCTGGGCAAGCCAGGGGGGGCTTTTAAAATCAAAAACAATCAGGCTTTTATTTCTTCCTGAAAAAGCCCTTGATGATTGCGGGGGGGTGGGGCTAGCCCCCAAGTGGCGAGCCGGTGTTCAGCTGAGGCATGATGAAGGCTCTCCCAGCGGATGGGGGACCAACCCACCCCCCCGCCATTTTTCCTGCTCCAAACCCACTTATATGCCTTTCCCCCCCGAGGAAACTCAAGGCCTAAAGCCAGGGCTAGGCACAATAGGCGTCTGATTAACCACCTCAGGCCAAGAGACAACCGCCCTACCATTACTCCAGTAAATCCATGAGCATATGTCCTGTATCCAGTATTGCTTAATTAAGCATTAAAGAAGTTTTATTAAATAGGTGCTTGGTACTGCTTTGGAAGGATACACTAGGGCTGGGCTGAATGGGTAATTCACGATTCCTGGGGGGGAGGTTAGGAAGGGGGGGGTTCAGTATTGGGGTCTCTGAGCTGAATTGAGATTGTTGGCGTTAGGCCATCGATTATTTGGGATAGAAAGGCTTTTAAACAAAGCCTAGGCGAGGGTTTCGAATGGTCCGGAGGCAACGTGGTGGGCAGTTAATGGGTGAATCAATCGATGGACTCATAAGCAAGGCATTCAAGGTTATTGAGCTTAGGAAGAGGGGCTTAATAAGCGACGACGAGGCACTAGACGCACTTTGGGAAATAATCATAAACATCGAGTATGAGACTAGGAGAAGTGAGTCATTGAGAGTTGAGGGTTGGTGAATTAAGTAAGTTGTGCGCTAGCTTAGGCGCAATCAAATCATTAATACCCACCTGAGGTGTAAAGCCACGGCCTACCCATGAGGTACTTCCGGCATTTGGATTCGCTGGGTTGGGAATTAACGAGTAATTGATTACATCAAGGGGGGGAGTGTAAAGGACAGGTGCACAGGCGAGGATTGGGCTAAAGATCTATGAATTCGAGACCGCCCGAGTCGGGGCACGCAAGACCAAAGCCACCGACTAGGACCCTAACCATCACTAACCACCCTAAACTCCTCCCCCCCAACCTCGCCATCGCTTAGGGGCCTTATTTGAACGACCTCAACCTCATCCAGGGGGGCCTAATACCGAGGAGGAGCCTAATGCCTTTCGGAATCGTGAACTGCCTGCCCAAACCACACAAAGGCTGGGCGTGAGTAGTGCATCATAAGCAGGATCGCCACATCAACGACTCATTAATGTATAGTCAACAGGCAAGACCCGTACGTAAGCCTCAACACTAATGATGAGTCACGCGATCCAACAGTGAATTAACAGCCAATAACAGGTGCATTGGCTGGTTCCCATTTCATACCTGCCGTGATGGCCATCTTCAATTACGCGAACTTCGAGACACTACTAATAATATGGGTCACCGAGGCGTTTCATACCTACACCGTGACCGTGCCCAGCGAAACAGGACAATAGCGGTTACACATCAACGAGGATTGAGCCCGGCAATGCTAGGTAATACTATTAAATTGAGTCGTGTTAGCAACCACGTTATGAGGTGCATTGAGTGCCTCTGGATTGCCCTGGCGCTGGCTGCGCTAGCAGCGCAATTCCTAATTCACTCACTAAACCCCCCCGCATTGCAGGGTCACGCCCTCTTCGCGGCTATGGCGACCCAACCACGCGTGACCTACCTATAACTGCACCTCCTCACCCCAGGACTCACCATGGCCTAGGCGCCTCGTCATTAGGACGACGGCCAGCGCAAGGGCTATGAGGAGCATGAGCAGGAGTAGGTTTGCGTAGTTTGGCGTGTAGGCTATGAATAGCCTTACCGGCCTGTTAACCACCATGACCAGTGAAGTGGCGTTTGGACGCATCACCACGAGGCCCAGGTACTTCACCACAGGCTCAGCCCTTACTACAAGTACTGAGCCAGCCCTAACGTAGGCGCTGTATACCCTGGTCAAAGTCCCATTAACCCGGACCGGGTACTCACCAGTTATGTTCACTAGGTAGTAGGGCGTCCAACCCATCGCCAGGTTAATGGGGGGGAGTTAACAGTCAATGATTCATTGCCCACAGATGGCATGAGCATCGTGCCATTGCCCAGGAAAACCACGCTCGCATTCACAACCACGGTAGAGCCAGGCCTAAGCCAGGCAGTATAGTTCGTGGTTGCCTCCCCATTCACCCTAACCGGCACTGGGCTAACAATACTCACTAGGTAGTATGGGGGGGTCCAGGTAATGCTTATTGTTGTGGGTGAGTTCACGGTTATTGTCTCGTTACTGATTGACGGCTTGAACATAGTCCCATTACCTAGGACGACGTTGTTAGCCTCAATGAGGAGTATTGAGCCCCTAGCCAACCAATTGGCGTAGTTAATCACCTCAGACCCATTCACGTAAATGGGCAACACACTCTCAACACTCACCAAGTAATTCGGCGTCCAGGAAATGCTTAGGTTTATTGGTGAGGATACGATAATCGACTCATTGCCAATTGAGGGGGTGTACATGGTGTTGTTCGCCAGATACACATCGCCTATTGCTAGGTTGAGGAGGGAACCCGCCACAACCCAGGCCGTGTAGTTTGTGGTTTCCGTGCCATTGACAGCGAGTGGCAGCGGACTCACTATACTCACCAGATACTCCTCCTGGTACTGGGCCTCAACCTCATACGTCGCAAACCAGGTGCCCGGCTCAATAACCGGTGGATTTGCCGTGAATTCATCATTCACGTAATAACCAGTGAGTACGTACCTAGCCCCCCCTGCCCCACATAAATCACCTGGGGGCTGGCTCACCGTGACTGGCTGAGTCACGTAGGTGGCGTTGAGGCTGTTCGTGACCGAGTTGTAAACCGCGATGTAGGTCATGGGCAGCGCCGGAGCCGGAGGCTGAGGACTTAATAAGCCTGGGTCCGGCCTCCCAGTGCTGACCATGGCCAGGGCCCCCCCTGCATCAGTACCTTAAGGTCCGTGGCCGACCCCCCCACGGGGTTTAGGGAGTAGTCGTAGATGCTTGGCGGCGAGACCCAGCCAGACCCATTCCAGTAGGCCAGGGCTAGCTCGGCGCTTAGGTTGTTGAATGTCGTTGCCTCGCCAATTCCGTAACCCCCAAACGTCAGCTCCATGCTCATGGGTCTCCCAGAGCCCGTTAACCTACCGTTGTACGCCTCAATGAAGGCACTCACCACTGGGGGGGAATCCGGCATTATGGTCACGTTATCAAACCAAACCACCTGGGGGGGAGGCCTGTAGGCTCCGCTCTGTATTATGGCGTAGCCAAAGCCTATGACTGCAGAACCCCCAGACGCAGCCACGCCAATGATTAAGTAACCACTAAGTGGTAGTTTGTAGGTGCTGAAGGGGGGGTTGAATATTCATAGGCTTCATCAGCGCCGTAGGCCGTGACCCCTCCATTACCCGCAACACCATTGAGGACGCTGGGCGCCGTGGTCTCGTTCCAAACCACGTCAGCCACGGAGTAATACCCACCCTGGGTCTCCAGCCTGAGTATGTCCTGGGCCAGGTAGTACTGTATTGAGCCGTCAGCAAGCTGCAGGACAATCACAGCACCCAACTGCAGGCTAGCTCCATCAGAGGGAGCCCCGTACTGGCTGGCATTGCTGTTGTAGGCACTTATTGAGGATATGCTGAAGTACCCAAGGACCTCCCCAGTGCTTATTGGGTTATTGGGCAGGCTAGCAAGCCCCATGGCCAGGCCCTGGCTAGGCCCAATGATTGATAGACAGGCATTATAATTGCTTGGTTCTGGGTATACCACGACGACGTAGTTCCCAGGGCCTAGGTAAACCACTGTTGCCCCCCCATTGATGAACTCACCAGCGAACACAACCTCCGCCGTCTCCCCCCCCGAGGCCCAGGCACTGTATTGGCTAGGCGTGAATACATACAGGTTATAGGGCTGCTGGGGGGTTGCAGCCGGCGAGTAGCAGCACCAGGTAGCTGGGTGACTGAGTCGTCACGCCCTCGCTCAGCCAGGGACCCTGGTGGTGGCACGAGTACCTGGGCGTTAACCACGGCGCTGGCTAAGATTAAGGTTAATAATCCAATAATCACCGCGTAAATCCTCAGTGAGACCTTCATCAGGTCTTTGGAAGGGTGGCCTTACTTAATCCATACATGTAAAATAAATTGTTAATGCGCATGTATTACTGGAGGAATAAGGAGGAGGGGAGAGGAATAAGGGTTGATTTTGAGTTTTTAGGTGCTTAAGCCTTAGGTGGCTATCACGATATTGCGGTGTATGAGTAGTACACAGTGACTGGCGAGACTGATGATGCCGACGTCACGTATATGTCAACCCTCCAGCCGGACACCGTGACTGTGTAGCCCATGCTACTCGTCACCTGTAGCTTCACAACATGCGTTGTGTCGCCGGGTATTGGGTATACGTAGATGTACACCGTGCTGTAGCCGGTGTAGTACAGCGTCACCGTTATCTGGCCTACGCTTGAGCTTTGGTATATCGTGTACGTACCCGGCGCCGTGAATGTGTAGCTTCCGTAGCCAGTCATCACGCTCGGCACGACGGTCTTAACACTCTGCACTGTGGCGTTAATGCTCTGCACGGCGCTCAGTATGTTGCTTCCGTAGTACGTAACGGTCTTATTAACGCTGACAAGCTCACTGCCAATGGCGCCCAGCTGACCCTCTATTGTGCTGTACTGGCTTGATATCGTCGTCTGCAGGCCCTGTATCATACTCTGTATGTTACTTACACCACTCAGCAACTGCTGGGCGTAGTAGGTCACTGTGCTGTTGACACCAAGCACATTGTTGTTTATTGTGGTTAACTGGCTCTGTATTGATGATAAGTCGCTAATTACTGTTGAGAAGTCTGCCGTCAATATGCCCTGTATTGTCGTTAATGCATTGCTTATTGATGATAGCGTGCTCTGTATGCTCGTGAGCGTGCTCTGCATTGATGATAGTGTTGAGCTAATGCTACTCAGCGTACTGCTGATTGATGCCAGCGTGGAGTTCATGCTGAGTACCGTGCTGTACACCGTACTAACCTCGCTGGCCACCCCCCCTCCACCTCACTCATTAGCTGCTGTAGCGTTGCATTAACACTGCTGCAGCACTGCAGTAGCTTTTCTAAGTCATCAAGCACTGCTATGTAGAAGCTCACTATGGTTACTGTGGCTGTGGCGTTACCAACGGCATTCGGTGGTGTGCCGGCAATATAGCTTGTGTAATTCTCCTCAGCAACTATGTAAAGCACACCGCTGGTTAGGTAGCTCGGTATTGTGTATACGACGCTGAACTGACCGTTGGAGCCAACCTCTGTTGAGGTCACGTTTGTGCCATTAATAATTATGGTAACTGGGCTATTTGGATAGAAGTTGTAACCGGTTATTAATATTTGCTGCCCACCAACGGCCAACGTTGGGGTCACAGTTATGTAGGAGGGCTGTACAGTGAAGCTCGTGGTTGCGTATAACGTGTCGTTGGGTGCCGTTATGAATGATGGGACAATCTCTACCTGCTCAGTTGATGGGACGCCTGTGGGGCTAATGAGTGATTGGTGCACTGTTGAGTTAACGTATACTGTGTATGTACCTGGCGTGGTCACGGGAACGACCACCGGCAGTATCACAGTACCGTTCGGGTATAACGTAACATTTTGACTACAGGAAATCCCAAATGCATTGGCTACTGATGATCCATTCGCGTACTCGCTATAGATTCCGTATGTGTAGGTTACACCGTTTATGGTTACGGCAACGCTATAGAGCGTGGTGTTTGCGAAGTTTATGCCCTTAATCACGAAGCAGCTACCCTCACCGCCCGCCGTAGGCGTTACTGAGACTATCTGCGGCTTTAGTATTGTGACGCTGGCGTTTATACTACTCGTGATGGTAGGTGTATAATTACCCACAACAGCGTATACTGTGTAGGTACCCGGCGGTAGTAGTGGTAGGTTCACGTTGACGCTGAAGCCACCGGTGCTATTCGTTAGAGTTACATTTAGATACTGAACTTCGTTAATATACAGAGTCGTATTGCTATTTGGCGGGAAGCATGCGCCGCTAACGGTAACTGTACCACCCGCTATACCTGAGGCGCTGCTCTGCCCGTTGACCTGCACGTATGGTGGCATAACGCTTATACTTACTGGTGTTGGGTAGCCCATGAATGTCTCATTAACGGTTATTACGTACGTACCGGGTGTCGTTGGCGCAGGGAAGGTTACTAGCTTTTCAAACGTACCATTACTGCCTATTAGCGAGTAGCCCACTAACGTACCGTTAAGGTACACGGTTACGTTTGTACCTGGCCAGAATCCGTAACCAACAACGCTTACGCCGAAGGTCGGGCATGTCTGCGTTACATTAACCACCAGGCTTGGTACTACGGTTAGGCTTGAACTTGCGTAGCCACCCTCATAAGTCTCGCCGATGAATGGGCACTGCGAGCCTATGGGTACCGCGTTTAGTGATGCCATGGCAACCACTGGGTAGGTCCCGTTTGGCGTCTGCGGGACTGTGAAGTTGGTTACGAATGTACCGCTTGAGCTTGTGTACGCCGTGTTGACTACAACGTTGTTGAAGCATAGGACTACGTACTGGTTCGCTGGGAATCCTGAACCACTCACTGTTATTGCGGTGCCCACCGTGGCCACCGTCTGTGACAGTGCTATCTTGGCGACGGTTACGTAGAAGAGGGACACGTAGGTAACACCACTTGTCTGGCCGACGGCAACCACGGTGTGCGAGCCTACGGCTGCGGTTGATGGTACTGTGAACGAACCACTTACATAGCCTGTACCATTCGCCGTTACCGTGGCAACGACAGTACCGTCGAAGTACACCTTAACCGTTTCGCCGGGCTGGAAGCCGAAGCCCGTGAAGTAGACGGTGCTTCCCGGCGAGCCAAAGCCGGGCTCAGTGAGAACTTCTCAGAGAAGACGCCGCTGGTTACATTTATTGGAGTTCCAGAGGGCGCGGTGCCTATTAAGTAGATTGTGTAGTTGGCCGCTGTTAGGTTGTATGGTATTTGTATCTTTACGTTTAGGCCTCCTGTTGCGTTTGCGGATACCGTGGTCACATACGTACTGTTGAAGTAAACCTCAACAGAGGAGTATGGTGCAAATACTCCATTTGGTATGTTAAATGTTATTTTGTAACCGGAGAACCCACTGGTTGGTGAGAACCCTGGGTATAAGGTGAATAATACGCCCTGGTAGTAATAATTGTCGCCCGTTGCGTTGCTGTAAACCGTTATGTTGTAGTCACCCGGTAGTAAGGAGAGTATTGTGAAGGGTGGCGGTAAGGTGCCATTTGATACAGTTGTACTGTAGCAGGCCACGGCCTGCCCCCCCGTTACTGGATTTATGAAGTATAGTGTGTAGGTAACATACTGTGTTCCTGTTACGCCAGTGGCGCCTGTTGGTAGACTTGTGAAGGTTATCGTTGTTCCGGGGTATCCACTGGTTGGTGAGTATACTAATCCTGATTCATTCGTTACGGTTGCTAGGCTTGGGCATGTTACTGGCGTCCATTGTTGTGCGTGCGCGATTCCCGTGAGTGCTAGTGTTATTGCCAGTAGTGTTATTATTATTTGGTATTATTACTTTTCTACTCCCGGTTACTGATTTTGGGTTCATCAGGGCACCTTTGGGTTGGGGGGGTTTTTAAAGAACACCCTTGGAATGTTCGTTGAATAATTCGTTGCTATTTAGCGGTTCGTTGGAACTTATAAATAAAATATTTATAATTCCGTGGTCAATATATACTAACCCCTCGATAGCCTCACAAGCTCGTAGAGCCCTACCCCCGTAGATTACCCACCTGAGCCTAGGGCTGCTGCTGAGGCTCTTAGGCCTATTGTGAAGATTACCAGTGTTGTTGCTAGTCCTAGGGTTAGGGTTGTGGCTGTTACTGCGGTTAGTGCCTTGCTTAGCTCCTTGTTTAGTGCGTATGCTGTGTATAGGCTTAGTGCTATTGTGGTTGCGGTGAGTATTGCGATTAGTGGTATTTGGTATATGCTCGTTGTTAGTATTGAGACCAGTAGGTATAGGGCCCCCCCTGCGCCCGTTATGGCCATCAGCGCCTCCCTAACCGCCGGCTTTCCATGCGCCTGCAGTTGCTGCAGTTTAGGACTCCATTATTGAGCTCACACCTCTCGCAGGTTATCTCCTCGACCACCAGATACAGGGGGGGCAATCCCGGAATTTAAAGGTAACCCACCCGGCGTGGTGTGGTTGCTTAGGAATTAATTCCTTAATAATAATTTAATAAAAATTATGGAATTAGAGGTAAAGGGCTGTTTTTACCATCGTCCTAATGCTCTGCGTATTCGTTGACCATATTCACATTACTTGCTGAGGTCTCTTTAAAAATTAGGGTAATGCTTAAAAGGTGTGTTGGCGTGCTTTGTTTTATGACGAGGAAACTAGCCTATGTGGTTCTGTCCCTCATAACTGTGTTGGCGGTGATGGCGCTTACGGTTCACGCCCAACAAGCCCAGTACTTCACTTGTGAGGAGGTTGTCCCAGGCGTGCCTGGTTCAAACCCAAGTCACGTGATTGTCTGGCTTAGGCTAAGCAATGAGTCGAGCCTCGTAAACCTACTGAATCAGATGTATTACAATGCTTCAAGTCCCTACTTCCACCACTTCATTACTCCTCAGGAGTTTGCTGAGTGGTATTCGCCGCCTGGTTATGTCTTTAGTTATATAACGGGTCTTGCTGAGGAGTATGGCTTAGTCGTTAATTACACATTCCCAATGCTCATAGAAGCCACCGGCAACGCATCGGCAGTAGACAACTTCCTAACAGCCCTACAATCGGCGCCGAGCAACATAACGCAGTGGATATTGGCTGGGGGGGAGTGTATACCACTGGGTTACTTTGCGGTGCATAGTAAGGCGCCTCAGTACCAGCCAATGATTGTTAAGGAGTCATTACCCCTTGGCTTGAGTCCAGGTCAGTTGTTGGGTAATGCGGTTAGGGTTAATGGTAAGCCGGCGTATGCCAGGCTTAACATGGCTCAGTTGATTGCTCAGTACTTAATGGCTAGGCCGAGCCTCATGGGCATGGTTTACGCCCTCAATGCGTTGAGGAGTGCTCAGGAGGAGTGGGGTTACGCGGTGATTTGGTTCCCATTCGGCCTTGAGTGGATGTATGATGAATTACCGCTGTTCTACAGTGGTTACTCTGGCCAGGGCTTGACGATAGCCATTGTTGATGCCTTTGGTGATGTTAACTTCACATTGGCCAGTCAATATGTTTACCAGGACATTGCCTGCCAGGACCTGGCGACTTTCGACAGCATATTCTACCTACCGCCGCCTGCTTCATGCCAGGTCATTTACCCAACCGGCGTGCCCACATTAACGCCTTATAACCTGCCCTATGCTGAGGGTTGGTCTTGGGAGACTGCGTTGGATGTTGAGTACTCACACACTATGGCTCCTGGAGCTAAGATACTCCTTGTTGTGGCCCCCCCGGACTCTGGTGATGACTTATTCGTTGATGTGGAGTACGTGGTTAATAACTCCCTGGCAAACTTCATTAGTATGAGTTGGGGGGGCTCCTGGGAGGACATGTTCTATTACCCACCGCCAAGTTACAACCTACTCTATGGCTATGACGAGATATTCATGCAGGCAGCCGCGGAGGGCATTGGCGCATTTGCGGCGTCAGGTGATTGGGGGGGTGCCTATGACGTTTATTGGTTCGCATTTAACATGCCCATGGAACCAAGTGTATTTTATCCAGCCAGCGACCCATGGGTAACCGGTGTTGGTGGTACTGAGTTGTTTGCCCAGTTTGTTGGTGGTTATGCACAGCGCATGGAGACTGCTTGGAACTGGAATCCATTCATAGTATGGGGTAGTGGTGGTGGTTACTCCTTCACCTTCCCAGAGACACCTGGCCAGAAGTTGATCAGTATGCCCTATGAGTTGCAGTACGTGTATGAGCCTGACCTCGGGATTTGGTTTAATACTACGGGAATGAGGGGTGTTCCGGACATTGCCGCTGATGCCGACCCATACACTGGCGTCTTCATAGTCCTTAATGGCGTTATACCGCCGTACTTCATAGGCGGTACTAGCCTAGCGACGCCTCTATCAGCAGGCATGACAACCACAATACAGAGCTACCTATACGGCACTGGCGTTAATTACGCAATTGGTGACTTGGCACCAAGCATGTACTTGATTTACCACTACATGCCCAGCGAGGCTTATGTTAGCAACATCACGATAACATCGGCAAGCTTCTTCACAGGGATCTCTGGAGCTATGTTCCGACGCTGGGTGGCGATAATGGCCTATACTGGTCAGTGCCGGGTCAGTGGAGCCCTGTCACTGGGTTGGGTCAGTTGAATGTTTATGGGGGGGCTGCCCAGGCATTATCAACGCTACTGGGTAGGTAGTGAGGGAGGGGGATTAGGCCCCATTTAAAACTAAGCAATTTCTTCTTAAAGCTGTTCCACCTCAACCTCCGGCTTGCACGTGGTCATCATCCTCATGACCTCATAAACCAACTATCTCCTCATCCCTGCGTCCCTCGGTGCCATCTCCTTAATGCCGTGTCTTTCCAGGCTGAATGCCCGTGTATTGCGGTGGTTCGTAGTCCATGGGCCCCCCCTTAGAGCCTTTACTACCTCAGTGAGGTTTATGCCGCAGTTGGTGAGGACATAGGCGGCGTAAGCTATCAACCCCCCCTCCTTCCTGCCCTGCGTTAGGTGAGCCAACGTGGACGCCTCAGTTAGGGCTTAAGCGGTAATAATCACCGGTGGACTAAGTCTCGGCAAAACTTATCCTTAGTGGGTATGTCTCTTAATTCAGTTACCTTACCATTATGCCTAATTACTATGCACGCATAACGAGCTCAAGCAATGTCCAAGGACCCCCCCAATAGGCTCAGCAGGAAGAGGGACCTTACTTGGTGGGCTATTTCCCTCATTGGCAATAACGGGTCAAGGGCGCTAACTTGGGAATTCTGCTGCGTAATGTCTAAATGAGCGGCTAGGCATAAAAGTGGGTTAGGCGTGTTCCCTATGTTGATGATGGGAATTCATGCTGCTGTAGGCTGATGATCGAGACCTGGCTGATTAATGTTTTCATAACCTCGGTTTGATTGTCTCATAGCCAGTGCTATTGAGACCACCGATGCTGAGGATATCATGAGCATTGAGGCTGCGACCATGGTGTGTGGGTTTCTGGTGATGAGGCCGAGTACTGTCACGTAGGCGCCAATAATTGCCAGTGCCGTCATCATCACGCCGAAGGCGTAGTCCCAGAGGCTCATCGGTAGTAATCAGTGGTCTGGGCTAATAAGATAACCAAGTAAAATAAGTGAGTGGTATATAGGCCAAGAGCCAAATTAATAGATTTTTCCAGTGTCGGGTCGTGAGCCATGTAATCTAAAGCCGCTAGAGTGGCCCGCAGGCCTGTGTTATTTGAGGATTAACTATTTATTACCCGGGGGGGACAATCAAGTTGGTGAGTGATTGAGGGCTTTATCAAATGTCTGGGCCTTGGGCGTGGGGTGACTCCATGAGGCTGATAGCCTATATACCGGGCGGTGTTGGGAGTCGCGGAGACGTGCTTAGGATTAATGCTGAGGTGGTGAGGCCGAGTGGTGTCGTGGTATTCACGGACAATGCCCACGGCTGTAATGGCGAGTTATTGAACGTGGATGAGGTTCACTGCGTTGGTTATGGGGGGGTGCCGAGGCGCTGCTTAGGATGCTCAGCATTGCGGAGGTGGGTGACGTGGTGGTTAATGGGGGGCTGTCCTCGAAAAAGCATTTGCTGAGCGCTACGAAAACGCCAGGAAACTTGGGAGTAGATTGGTTGGGGGGGTTGCTGATGTTGGTAAGAGGCCTGGGCCTAGGGATCTGGAGATCGGTGGTGTTCCTCATGCAAGGATAGTCCATGGGGGGGGCTCAATAGGCTTTGGCCCCCACGCTAGCCTTAATCATAAACCATAGGCCAGTTGCTGAGTACATAAATGACCTATTGGGTGTTGTTGGGGGGGGTGTTCCTAAGGCTGTTAGGCAGTGTGTTGATGAGGGCGTGGTGTTGGGTATTTATGCGTTAATGATTGGCCAGTTGATGACGCCTTGGTTTCCAGGTGCCCGTGGGATGGGGGGGACAACAGCGGTAATTGCAATGAGCACTTAAGTGCATACGCGAATTATATGCTTCTTAAGTCGTTGATTAGGAGGGGGGGAGTTCACATAACAGGCATTAACAACTATGCGTTAATGATTAAGCACCTACTCAGGGCGTTGACTCATTGGTGATAATGCCAATGTTATTCACCATAGGTACACTGAGGATGTTGCTTAGTGATTTCGGGAGTGATGCGGGGGGGGATAGGGCGAAGCTGAATGCCTTTTATGCGTTTCTTGTCTTTAGGGGGGGTTACGCAACGGCGTATAGGGTCTTGAGGGATAGGCTTGTGGCTGGGGGGGGTGAGTCGATATACACCTGGTTAAGGCTCTATAGGGAGTTGCTGGGTCATAAACCTCAACCATCATAAACCACGCTCGCGGGTGGTCCACCGGCGTCTAGCCAGGTTGGGTAGTTAATGATTGAGTAATTGGTTATGTTCCATACGAACCACTCATCCGGGAGGTTGTCTATGTATGTTATGGTCATCACTAGGTAGTAATTCCTTGGCACTTCCTGGTGGAAGTTGACGATTATGCTGTAGTTGAGGCTTTGCTGTAGTGTTGAGTAGATGGTGTTTATTGTGAATGAGCAGTCCCCCCCATACTCATTGGCTCCCACGCACGTTGCGTTTAACCACTTGGCGTCTCCTTGGTCCAGGAAACTGAGGGTGAAGTGCTGGGGGGCTTTGCTGAGAACTTTGTTCCCTTTGTGAAAGTTACCTCAATGCTTACTGCGGTTGTGTTCACAGGCTTTATGGATATCTCAGGCCAGTAACCCTGGTATAGGAGTGTGGTTATTGGGCCTGGCGGTGGTGCTGGGCACGTAGTATTACTCTGTGGTTCATTGACGAACCAGTTCCAGGGGGGGAATGAGTAGAGTGCCTCGCAGCCGTACTGTCCAATTCCGTAGTCACGCAGTACGTAGGCGTTACTCCCCGTTAGTGGTCCCACTATGTAGTTGGGCTCGTTATCCCTGGATATGTGCAGTAGGTAGGGTTCATTGCCAATCATTACAATTACACCGCTAAACACTTGCTCATTGCCTTGCCCAGTGACTATTACGGCCTCAACCCAGTGATTTAGGTAATTAACGATGATGTTGCTACTAAGCTCAGCATCAACCATCGACTGCTGGGCTGGGTCTAGCATTACCGGGCCCACGTTTGTTAATAACAACTCAGGCCCTGCGCCCTCGCCTGAGTACTCATACGTGGTCTCATTAGTGAACTTAAAACCGTCTGGTGTCACTACGCCTATTATGGTTACTGGGCCCTTGGTACTTACTAATGTGTTTCCCTGCGTTATTAAGCCGCTGTACGTGGCGGCTGCCCTGCCCACGGCATTCACGTGTTAGCAGCTAGGTTCTCCAGGGTTATTACAGCGGACATGACCTCAACGGCAATGCCAATGCCCATGAGTAAAGCAATTAGTACTAGTATTCCGGCGAGTATTGTTGATAGTGAACCCCTGCTCCTCATCAGTAAAGCATTACCAACTTAATTAATAAGGCACTACGATGACCGGTATTAACCTGAGACGGGAATGATTTTTAAGAGAAATTAAGCAAAAATTAATGTGGAGACGCTGACTGTATTGCAGCAGTACTTGATTCCGAGGCCCGTGGGGGGGCTTGGCGGGGGGGCTGCAGCATTAGTTGTTAAGCAGTCCATTGATTACGTGACTGCCCTGGACATACCAAGGGATTTAATAGATAATACCTTGAGCGCCTTTAGGGATGCGTTGGATAATGAGGTTCGCACCGTCCTGAGTGCCGACAACCTCAGCAATGCATTCCTAACAAATCTCTCGACATTCACTGTTAAGATTATAAACCCAATAATCAAGCTAACCCAGCACGTATCCAGCAATATTGGTTTGGGGGGGAGGATTAGCATTAATGACTTTGGCAGGGTCGAGTTGGCGCTTGGTAGGGAATTGGCTAGGTTGATTAGGTCAACCAATTACTCACGTGCCGAGGACCTCGTCTACGCATTATCCATACTCATTGAGCATGATCAATGGGTCATAAATAACGTGGTTAAGTATGGGTTTGATGGCCTCATGGACAGGATCAATGAACGAGCGCTTAATGAGGTTGGTGAGACGTCGGCTTACCTAATGGCTACAATGTTCGCGTGGTACTCATCAACAACCGCGGTGCTGGGCATTGTTAAGGAGTTCAGGAGGGAGAACCTTGATTCTCTTGCCCAGTGGTCTAGGGCATATGCGGAGGAGCTTGACACGTACATAGACACGCTAGACCTACTAATTAGTGACGAGACCTACAAAGCATTGAGGGAGGAGGGCGTGATTAAACAATGAATAGTTACAGGGTGGAGTTTTCGCGAGAAGCAGAGAGGTCATTGAGGGATCTTCCTAATGATGTGCGTGATAGGATCCTAGAGAGAATTAATGAACTAGCTAACAGCCCAATTTGTGAGAAGGAGCTTAAGGGAACGCTTAGGGGGGGGTTATGCCGAGCTAGGGTGGGTGATTACAGGATAATCTACCAAATAAACCATACGCAGCGCATCATAAGGTAATCATCATAGGTAAACGAGAGAATGTTTATGAAAAACTGTAGATGCCGTAATTAATTACCTCGTCTTAAGCACGGCGTACCTAATTATTGGATCCGGGATGCTGTACCAATCACCATCCTTGGCGAGAAAACCCATCTTAACTAGGTTATTTAGGTCCCGGGACAGCGTTGCGTTGGTTGGTCTCTCACCAACTCTAGCCATTAGGTACTTCATGATGTCGCTCCACCTAGCCCTACCGAGCACGGCAACCGCTCCATTATGTACCGGTAATACTGACTCCTTGAGAACAACTCCTCAAGTTCAGTCCTAACTAGGTTGGCGCCGATCTCCTTAACCTCGTTGATCGCGTCCTCACCCTTCTCGGGGGGGTAAAGCCTGCCAAAGTAAACTAGCCAACCTGCAATACCGCCCAGCTCGTCGACAGCCCTCTCAATGACCCTATCATCCACGTTAATTCCCAACTCCTTGAACCCCCTCCTCAGGAACTCAATGGATCTCTCCCTATCGAATGGCCTAAGCTCAATGACGAAGTAGTACCTACCGTAAAGCTCCGATGATGGGTCATTAAGTCCCAGGAAATCGTGTAGGAGACCGACCTCGCTGCCCGTGAGTACGAGGGTTACGTTCCTAAGGTAATCATATGTATACGCCAGTAGTGGTCTGAGACCAATCGTTGAGTACCTAAGGTACTGGGCCTCGTCGAAGACGAGCACAACGTGCCTACCGACATCATTTATTGCCTCAAGGATCCTCGCAATCCCATCCCTGATCCTCGAAGTGCCAAGTCTAAACCTAATGGGTCCGAGGGACACGTCGATTTCATTAATGACTCCCTTAATCCTCTCCCAAAAGCTAAGCCTGCTCAGTGATGACCTTAACTCGTTGTATATTCTCTCCGCAGGTACCTTCCTCGAGACATTGTCGTAGAGCTTCCTAACGTCGATGAATACGTAGTCGATGCCTAGAGAATTAAGCACCGAGAGCACGAGGCTTGATTTACCAACCCTCCTGATCCCAAGCACGAGGACCAACCGCTCATTAAGGCCGTTCCTAAGCCTCTCTATCTCGACCTCCCTATCAAAGAGCTCGCTTAGCGAGGTCTTCGGCTCGGTACTGAAGAGCAAGTATCACCCCCCCCGATACTAAGTATCACCCCCCCCAATACTTAAGTTTTCCGAAATCAATATTAATGGCTTAAGGGCCTTAGGTTGATGATGGGGGCACGTGTATGTCGATATTGAGTTAATTGGCGGTAAGGGGGGGATTGGTAAGTTCAGGGCACTTGTGGATACAGGCGCCACGTACACAGTAATCCCCAAGAGGACTGCTGAGGAGCTTGGCATTGCCAGCACCGGTAGGCGTGTCAGTGTAGTGACCGCGAGGGGGGGCGAGACCACGCTTGAGGAGGGTGTGGCGGTTATTAGGTTGATGGGTGAGGAGAGGACTAACGTGGTTTTAATTAGCGATGAGGTTGAGCAAGTACTCATTGGGGGGGTAACTACGCTGGAGACCTTCGGCTTGAGGGTAGACTCAACCACGGGCAAGCTAGAGAGGACGGGTGTGCTGCTCTTGGCCCTGCATCAATAGGTTTATTACCCTGGATGGGGGGGAAGAAATGTCTTGCTAATTTCATGAGCCTTGACGCTGCGGAGGACTTCATGAGGAGGGCTGAGGAGTACATGGTGGTTGCCAGGGTATCTTTTGAGAGGGGGGGGTTTTACAACGCCGCGGCGGTTAATGCTGAGATAGCTGCCCAATTATCAATTAAGGCGTTACTCATAAAGCTCGGGATTGAGCCGCCAAGGACGCACAACATTAGGTTATTACTGGGGGGGCTCGTGGCTAATCAGTTAGGAGGTAGTGCTGGTGAGGAGGTTAGGGCGTTTGTGAGTAGTAATCGTAGGGAATTAATAATACTTGAGGACTCAAGGGGGGGCCTCGGCCAGTATGGAATGCCCAGTGTTGATAGGGATAGGGCTGAGATTGCCCTAGGGATTGCCGAGTCCATTATTGGTTGGTGAGGAGGTTATGGAGCCTATGAGGAGGATTAGGCTGCTCAGGGATTGGAGGTCGTTAATTAATGAGGTTTCGCCAATACTTAGGAAGTACGGCGCTGAGTGCTATGTCTTTGGCTCCGTGGTGACGGGTAGGGTCACGGGCTCGAGTGATGTGGATATCCTATTGGTGATTGATAGGGGGGGGATCCATTGGATGTTAAGGTCAGGGTAATAGAGGAAATCGAGGATAGGTTCGGCGACTTAGCGCATCTATTCGATGTTAAAGTCGTTAGTGCCAGGGATAGGGATAGGCCGCCGTACGCGTGGTTCCTGAGGAATGCCGTTAGGGTCTTTTAGGTAGGGACTAAGGACTTATTTTGTTTAATTCAATGTGTTTAAATTGGCCAGGGTGAGGTCTGGGTTAGGGCTAGGATTGGTTCGCTGGACGGCTCCGTAATTAAGGATGTGAATGCCTTGGTCGATGCCGGCGCTACGGATACGGCGATGCCCAGGGAATTGGCCGATGAGTTAAGGTTACCCATGTTCTATAGGGATGTTGCCGAAACTGCCAGGGGGGGTGAGGTTGAGTATGTGGCGAGCGCCGCGTTGATAGAGGTTGAGGGCCGTAGGAGGGTCGTGCCTATAATGATAATTGATGGCTTGGGTAAGGTCCTCATTGGGCAGACGACCCTGGAGACGCTAAACCTAGTGGTTGATTCAGGCACTGGCAGGTTGGTTAGGAAGGGAAGAGCACTGCTTTATTAGCACTAAAATTGGTGCATCACTGCCTTTGTTTTTCCTGCTCCTTCTGTCCCTGTTGCTGCTGGGACTGCCTCCTAATGGCTTCACCAACCATTATACTTGCGTATATATGAAGCTTCCAGGCCTCCGGATACTCCCCCCCATACTCCCTAACCACTTTCCTAGCCAGTTCACGGAGTTCAAGGGCCTCCTCAAGCGTTAATTCATCCTTGTCAAGAAGCTCCTTAATCCTATCCCACTCCTCCTTACTCAATGGGTTGCCGGAAGCGGCTAGCCTCATGACCCTCCTAGCCTCATTACGGAGCATTGCGGCCTTCTCAGCCTTCAACAAGCCCTCGGCTGTGAGGTACTCAACGAAGAACTCCTGGTAATCACTATATGCCTCAGCCAACCTACTAATCCTCGTATTAACCTGGTTAAACCTCTCATCAACGTAATTCCTCAACTCATTAATCTTTATATCGACATAGCTCTTTAGGTCCTTTTCTAATTTGTCAAATCTATCGTCAATTTTTTCGAACCTCTTATCTATTTCCTCGAATCTTTTGTCAATTTGCTTGAATCTCTCGTCAATCTGCTTGAATCTTTCATCTATCTGCTTAAACCTCATGTCGATCTCCTTAAACTTACCGCCAAGCCAGTAAAGCGTCGTACCCAAAATCGTGACTATAGTAACTATGGGCCAATGATGCCTAGGATTAATGATACATCCATCGGTATGTAGTCTATGAACTTGAATAAAACCTTCCTTAGGTTGATTGGCCTTGCTGCGCCTGTTGTGTCTCCTGCTGTGGCTGTGCCAGTAATCTCTTTAGTATTGGGCTTGTTATTGCGTAGGTCACCCTGTCCTCAAGCTCCCTAGGCACTAAGTAACCTGGTGACTTAACAACCCTGCCATCAACCGCTATGTGGCCGTGAGTCACCAACTGCCTCGCCTCATAAATAGTCTTCGCCAGGCCCTTCCTATAGACTATTGTCTGTAGTCTCCTATCCAGTATTGCCCTAACATCCAGCGATAACACGGCATCGAGTGGTATGTCCTGCTCCGGTATGAACCAGCCTTAAACAGCCTCGCCTTAAACTCGGCCTCCAACTTAGCCCTTTGTTCAGCCGGCATTGATAATAGCGATCTAGCTCTATGCTTTAACTCCCTGAGTATCGTCCTAGCAAGCCAAAGCTCCCTCTTATTCCTGAGGCCATACTCACCAATTAGCCTAAGCTCCTCCTCAAGCAACTGCCTATTCCAAAGTCTCCTTGCTTACCGCCCAGGTACTTCTTCCTTGGCTTCCTTGGATCGCCCATTCAAACGGCATATGCATAGAACCCTTTTTAAATTTGAGGTCTCCCAACAAGCCATGTAAATGCAGGCAATAATGGTTAAGGGATTAAGAAGGAGCTTTGGAGCCAAGGAGGTTTTAAGGGGGGGTATAGATCTCGACGTTGGCTACGGCATGATAGCCACATTACTTGGCCCAAACGGTGCCGGTAAAACAACGCTCATTAGGATATTAACGACCGAGCTGATGCCTCATGGTGGCGAGGCCTACGTCGCTGGCTTCAACGTCGTTAGCCAAGCCTCTGAGGTTAGGCGTAGGATTGCCGTGATTCCACAGGATGCCAGGCCCATATCCTACATGACTCCTCAAGAATTTGTTTACTCATACTTACTGCTTCGTGGCTTACCTAGGAATGATGCGAGGAAGGCTACCAGGGATTCACTTGAGGAGCTTGGCCTGTGGGACCTTAGGAACACGCCAATTTATCAATTGTCCGGTGGCATGACCAGGAGGGTCCTGGTCGCTGCCATACTTGCCTCGAATGCCGAGGTAGTATTTCTTGATGAACCAACGGTAGGACTCGACGCGGCGTCTAGGCGAGTT
This sequence comes from Vulcanisaeta distributa JCM 11217, assembly GCF_001316005.1. Taxonomy (GTDB): domain Archaea; phylum Thermoproteota; class Thermoprotei; order Thermoproteales; family Thermocladiaceae; genus Vulcanisaeta; species Vulcanisaeta distributa_B. Next base: position 8,095 of record NZ_BBBJ01000003.1, on the reverse strand, counting down.
GTTTGGAACTCACTGCGGCGATATAGTGATAGCGGGGCTTCGATATTTCTAACGACCCATTATATTGAGGAGGCTGAGCAAATATCGGACATTGTTTTCCTAATAGATAGTGGCTTGATAGTATCGCGTGGTAAGCCTAGTGAGCTCGTTAATAAACTGCCTGGTAAGTATGTTGTTGAGTACCCCCCCGCATCCATGAGTAATGGACCGTGCATTCGGTTGGTTCTTCATGCTTTTCCTTCGTAGATTCTCTCGATGAGGTTGGGGATGGCGCCATTAGGGTTTCGCCTAAGTCCCTTGAGCACTACGTGCTCGTGACCATAAGGTCCTGGGGGGGTGAGGAGGGTGAGGAAGGTTGAGGGTGGTTTGAGGCATCAATTAAGGGCTGTCCTGGTGCTTGCCTGGCTTAATGGGTTACTGCCGATACTTAGGTCGCCGCTTTGGACCGTATCCACCCTGGCAACGCTATCTCCCTGTTAATATTGCTCACCGTGCTTTATCGGGGCATTGGCATGGTCATGGTATAATCGGTGGTCTCGTCTGGACAATGTTGTCAAGTGGCACGGCCCTAATTGGCGACGCAGCTTATTACAGGCTTGAACTTAAGTTCCAGCAGATGATTGTGGCTACGCCAACAAGCCCTCTGGCTTACACCATAGGTCTCGCACTTAGTGAGGTCATATTTACACTGCCTGGCATTGTCTTATTCGCGGTATTAATGGCGCTTAAGACGACAATTGATTTGTTGGATATTCTGGAGATTACGGCTTCGTTAGTTCTCCTTTGGTACGCCATCTCATCCATAGCCTTCTACTCGTCGACTCTATTCACATACATTAGGTATACCTGGGCCGTCGTTAGCTTACTAACGCTCGCGCTCGGCGTACTACCCCCCCCTGTTTACTACCCAGCCACGTACTTAGGCAGTGCCTGGTGGGTTGCATATTTAGTGCCGACCTCAGCCACCGCCATGGTTATACAAAACGCCGTCGGTGTAACGCATTATTCCGCGCTACAAATAGGCATTGCATATATCTCCAGCGCTGCTTGGTGTATTGTCGGTACATTGCTTACCCTGAGGGTTGCCAGGTGGAGATCTCCATAGGCTATGTTGTGGAAGAATTAAAAATTCCCCCTGCATAGGGCTAAATGAATATGAGTAGGAGGAATTATGTGATTGCTAGGTATGAGAAGGATGGCTACGTCTTCGAGATACTCGTTGACCCAGACGCGGCCCTTGACCTGAGGCTTGGTAAGTCTGTGAGCATTGATAAGGTCTTGATAACGGACACGATATACAAGGACGCCAGGAAGGGACTCAGGGCGAGTGAGGAGTCGTTGATGAGGGTTTTCAAGACTACGGACCCCCCCAGGAAGGTGGCTGAGTTCATAGTTAAGAATGGCGAGTTGCCACTTACGGCTGAGCAGAGGAGAAGGCTCATTGAGCAGAAGAGGAAGCAGATAATTGATTGGATTAGTAGGAACTGCATAGACACGAGGACTAGGACTCCTGTACCTCCGCAGAGGGTCGAGGCTGCTATGCAGCAGGTAGACGTGGCCATAGACCCATTTAAGCCCGTTGAGGAGCAGGTTAATGCCATAATAAAGGCTCTCCAAAAGGTTTTGCCTCTCAAGGTGGCTGTTAGTGTCCTCGAGATTAGGGCTCCGGCTGAGCATGCCCATAAGGTTAGGAATACGCTGTCGAGGATGGGTAGGGTTATTAAGGAGAGGTTTGAGGGTGATGGCTCGTTGGTGATGCAGCTTGAGGTTCCTGCTGGCCTTCAGGATACGATAATCGCTAAGGTTAATGAGTTGACGCATGGTTCTGGGGATGTAAAGATTATTTCCACATCGTAATTGCCAGTTTTGGGATTAAAAATAAAATTGGAGAAATTAGGGTATCTCTGCTATGCCGCTATACGTTAGTGATAAGCAGATAGTACTGCCTGGGGGGGATGCCGTGGCCACCAGGGACTACAACGTTAGTGGCAGTATTTACTGGGATGGTGATGTGGCCTACTCAGCGGTTGTTGGGCTCATAAACATAAGGGGGGGTGAGAGGGACGTAGAGGTCATACCGCTTAGTGGTATTTATAAGCCTAGGGTTGGGGGGGATATAGTCATTGGTTACGTTGTTGACATTGGGCTCACTGGGTGGGTCATAGACATTAAATCCCCTTACTCAGCGTACTTGCCTGTCCAGGAAGCCACGCTCAAGCCCATTGATTTAACGGCAGTTGACTTGAAGAACTTGTTGGGTATCGGCGATATAGTGCTCGCCAGGATAATAGACTTCAACTTAACCAAGGATTACCCAGTCACGCTGACGCTTAAGGAGACTAGGCTTGGTAGGATTGAGGGTGGGACGCTGGTTGAGATTGACGCGAGTAAGGTTGCCAGGGTGATTGGTAGGAGGGGATCGATGGTTAGTATATTTAGTGAGGAGCTTAATTGTGACGTGACTGTTGGTCAGAACGGTAGGGTCTGGATTAGGTGTAGGGATCCTGGGGGATGAGTCATTCGTTGCGAGGGTAATAAAGTTAATAGAGAGTGAGAGCCACACAAGTGGGTTGACGGATAGGGTTAGGTCAATAGTGACTCAGTACAGGGCTAGGAAAGCCAGCTCTAAGTCCTAGGGCTTAACCACATCCTCTTAATCCTAGCCAACTCCTCATCCCTAACCTGCCTTCTCTTCTCGCCCTCCTCGAATAACCTCCTCTCATAATCATTACTGGGAACATACTCAGGAACGGGCGCTGGCCTTCCACTACTGTCAACGTGGATGTACGTGTAGTATGCCGTGCATACATGCCTGGCTTGGCCGTAGGTGCCTTCGGCAATTACATCGAGCATTATCTCCATGGATGACTTACCAACGTAGGTAATCCCAGCCCTCACGGTGACGATATCCCCCCCAACCCTAATTGGTGCGTAGAATGCCGTCTCATCCACGGAGCCCGTCACAGCGGCGCCGCCTGAGTACCTAGCCGCGAGTAGGCCAGCTATTTCATCAAGCCACGCCAATAACCTGCCACCAGACACTAGATTACCGACGAAGGCGTCTGACGGTGTTGCCCAGCGGCTGGACTCAACGCGCCACCTGAGTCCCTTAGTTGGGTCAGTTAGGTCGAACCTCTTGAACTTCCTATCCTCAATCTTCTTCTTCCTCTCCTCATACCTCCTCCTGGCATCCTCGTAGATCTGCTTCTCATCCTCAGCGGGCTCGAGTACGTTATTTATGGGTCTTGGGACACCATACTCATCAACAGCCACGTAGGATGCCGTAGTCATCGTCACTAATTCCTGCTTACCACCTGGGCTTTCCTTCCAAGCCTCTATCCTGATTTCAAGGGATGATGTGCCCACGTACTCAACCCTAGCCTTGAGTATCACGAATTCACCGAGTCTGACGGGCCTTATGAAGAAGTGCCTGTCTAGATAGGCAAGGACTGCGGGGCCCCCCCTTGAGAATCGGGTGGCGGCTACAGTGCCTATGTTTGCCATCCACTCAAGCATTCTACCACCGAATAAATTACCCAGGGAATTAATGTCGAAGGGTTGGACAGCCTCAACAAGCACGACCTCGGTATCCCTGATACTAACCATACTAACTACGTTTCTTACGCATTAATTTAAGCATAATTACTCCCTGGGAAATAGATAAAATGGCTCTGCACTAATTAGTGCTGTATGGTTAGGGCGTTGTTCGTTGGGAGGTTTCAACCATTGCATAGGGGGGGTCATGAGGAGGTGATTAAGTGGTTGTTGGGTAGGCATGATGAGTTGGTTATCGCCATTGGGTCTGCCAATGAGTCATTTACGCCTAGGAACCATTCACCGTTGGTGAGAGAATTGAGATGCTTCACTCAATGCTTAGGGAGTTAAACCTGGTTGATAGGGTGCTTTATTGCGCCGTACCTGACACAAAGGGCGACTCAGCGCTCTGGTATGCCTATGTTCGCGAGCAATGCCCGTCCTTTGACGTGGCATATACAAACGACGAGTTCACTAGGCTATGTCTCGAGTATGGTGGAGTTAAGGTCCTTAATACGCCACTCTTTAATAAGGAGGTTTATAGTGGTACGAGGATTAGGGAATTAATGGCTATGGGTGATAAGTCGTGGCAGAGTCTCGTGGCAACAGGGGGGGTACTGCCTGTACTGAGTAGGATTAATGCTGAGGATAGGGTGAGGAGGATAATGCAAAAATAATTTAAGGGGCTTACTTCAGCGAATCGGCGTGAGTGAGGAATTCTTTGAGGAGGGTAATGAGGAAGAACAAACAAAGGCGTTAGGTGAGGAGGGTGGTGAGGAAGCGGCTGGTGAAGCCGCCGGTCGAAAGATATACATGTGCCTTAGGTGCGGTAGGGTATTCTCACTTGAGGACATGATAACGCCCGGTGTGCACTGCCCATACTGTGGTTATAGAATCATCGTTAAAATAAGGTCATTCCAGACAAAGAGGATCTCGCACATTGAGTAGGGTTTACACGCCGAATCTTTGCTTCACGGCATCGATTACATACAGCGCCTCCTCATAATAACGCTCTGGAGTTCTTGTGGATTCTTTATCGAAATAACTCGAGTACTGGCTGAGCCTACTGGGGGGGTCTGTGAGGAATACTGTGGCTAGGAACCAGGTCTTGACGGTGTTCCAAACATCGTAACCCCCCACCGCCGGTTAAGACCAACTTACCGCCGGCATACCTATGGGCGATTTCATGAACCGTATTAAGTACCTTGAGGTATGATTCTGTGGTTAGGTCCAGTATACCGAGCTCATCACCTGTATGAGCATCAACGCCAAATTGAAGTATTAGGAATTCTGGTGAGTACCTATCAAGTATGGGCTTTATTATTTCGTCAATCACCATGGAGTACACGTCATCACCCGTATGAGGCGGTAGTGGTATGTTTACCTTAAGCCCCCCCTTACCAGCGCCCACGCCGTCCTCATCAATCCAGCCAGTGCCTGGGTAAAATCTGCCATCATAGCCATGTGTTGATATTAGAAGAACGTCCTCATCATTAAAAATTGCTTGTGTGCCATCAGCATGGTGAACATCAACATCAACCACAGCCACGCGCCTAACGCCGTGATTCCTAAGCCACTTAACTGCTATGGCTATATCATTGTACACGCAGAACCCCCCCGCCGCCTCACTTGGCTTAGCGTGGTGAAAGCCACCGCCAGGATTGAAGCCGTGGACGTACTTACCCTCGTTGACGAGTTTCGTGACGAGTAATGTACCGCCAACCCTAATGGCTGCCGCCTCATGAACACCCCCCCTGAAGGCCGGTGTGTCGCCGTAGTCCAGATAACCAACACCATTAATGCTCGCGCTCTTAACATACTCAATGTAGTCCTTAGTGTGAACAAGCATTAACTCCTCATCGGTCGCGGGCCCAGGCTCCACTAAATCAACGTAGGAACCCAACAACCCATGTTCCTTAAGCAACTCAACCAACTTCTTCTCCCTATGGGGGCTTAAATGGGTGCCATGGGCCAAAATTATAATCCAAATACTTATCTGAGTACGTAAGTACGAGTTTCTCCATAATCTAATTATGCAAAGTTAGGGAATAATAAATCTTAAGTCTTTTGAGTAATTATTTATTTAGATAAAGTTCAGGGAATTATTGAAGATGAATCTCTGAAATCTCAACATCGAAGTAATGCTCTATTAAATTATTATCTATCAACGCGTTCAGTAACAACTGGGATTTATTACCTGCCCTAATAATTAATTTATTCCCATCAATACCCACTAGGAAGCCGTGAAGTCTAAGTATGTTGGATATATTGTCAATATCGCCGTGAACCCTAACCATAACCTCCAGGGGGGGCTTACTCTCCTGTACCTTAGTGCTGTGTTCCTTAATTAATTGAATTACCTCATTGGCTATTTCACGTGGCTCCGCATCCCTGGGCACCGATAGTATTATCGTGGGGGGGTAACTCTCGAGGGAGAAGTGATGCGTGAAGTCGGCTGGGTCTGGGTTGACTGTGCTATACTCATCAATTCTTATTGGCTCTGGTGTCGTTATTGACCACTTGTCAGAGCTTACGAGCATTATTATTAGCTCTGGATTTACCTCATGCACGAAGTTATGAAGCTTAATTGAGTACCTACTTCTGAGCGTCAGTGCATCGTATCTCACGGGAATACCCTCATCATCCATTGAGTAAAATGGGCTTTTGCCTCGGATAATGTCCCATGAGTTAAATGGCCAGGGATTCGCCATGGGTATTACCCTGACGGTCCATTTACTTAACTGTGAGGCGCTAAACGTAGGTATTGAGTACACGTGATTCATGCACTTATTAAGTAGCATGTAAATCAGTGTATTGCTTATCCTGTAATCATTTATTGAGAAGCCGGTCACTATGAGTACCTGTCTAACCCCCAATGCCCATTGTTAAAATTGGAAACTCCCTATTAGTTACTGATCCGCATTTAAGGGACTCCATCAGCGAGTGTACGTACTTGGGCGTAACCACGTCCGTGAGTAATGCCTTTAATGGCTCACCTGCGAATGGCACATTAATTTTCGCCAACTTAAGCGTTTATAAAAAGTACATCTATTCACTAATTACCTAATGTATTTACGTGATTAATGCGAAATCACCTATGAGATATTGATGGCTTCACTATTTAGAAGATTGGGAATCACCTCCCTAAGCCTAGTCGCTATCTCCCTGGTCTTATTCATCACGAATTCGGGATTCACAGATTCGAAGGATATCACCGAGGGTTTGGGAACAACGTGTATGTGCATGTGTTCCTCAATACCCGCGCCAGCGACCCTCCCGATGTTTATGCCAACATCGAAATCTCCATAGCCGATACCGAGGACCTTAGCCAAAGCCTTAATGATGATTATTAAGAGCGTGCTGCACTCACTCAATTCGTTGCTATCTAAGTCTGTTATTGATGGTACATGCCTATTGGGCACTATCATAACGTGACCAATATTGTACGGGTACTTATTCATAACAATGAAGCACTGCCTACCTCTATAAACCACTAATCCATCATCGTCGTTACCGCGTAGGTAGGCACACAACGCGCACTCACCACCCTTATTATTCGTTGACTTTATGTAGGTCCATCGCCATGGCGTAAATACAACCTCCATTTGGATACAGTTACATTCCAATTAATAAAAGGCTTATCTATGTGGAAAGGTATTTTACTCATAGGGAGGTGTTGAATTTTAATGACTAGAATAGTGCATGTTAGGAAGTTTGTACCACTAAACGTGAGTGTTGGTCAATTAGTTAGGGGGGGCGTTGAGTTCGATGTCGCGTTGAATAGGCTTGATGAGTCGTTAAACAAAGCATTAAGTGAGTTAAGTAGTGTCGTGGGGGGGTCACGCAGTGTTAAGCAGGTGGGTATTAACGTTAGTAATGTTAGTCTTGGTAATGTTAGCGGAATATTAATAATAGCCTATGCATTGGTTGATGAGGATGACGAGACTCATAAGGGCGGTGGTTAAGGGATTCAAGGGCTTGGGTAAGGGGGGGTTGGCGGTTGACCTTGATGGTAATACGGTAATTGTTGGACGTAGTGGGTCGGGTAAGACAAGCTTAATGGAAGCCTTAGCCCTACTAATGCAGAGTAGGGGGGGGTGAGGAGTGGCTTGTCCTTGAGGGAAACCTGTTAATTATTCACGAGCCTGAGGACCTAGCCTATGGCTTAGACCCTGGTGAGGCTATAACGATTGGTGTTTATTACGAGGTTGATGAGGATGGGGGGGAGAGCCTTGGGCGTAGCACAGGCCTTGAGTTAAGTAGGGGGGGGTCCGTCATTGGTTATCACTATAGTTTTAGGCTTAAGGATTACTGGGTTCGCCAAGAACTGTACCTAGACAATGAGTTGGTGGCTGTTGTTGAGAAGGTTGGTAATGAGGGGGGGGTTCATGAGGTATCCAGTAAATGCTAAACTCTGTGTTGCACCGACTCACGTAATGCATGAGGATGCGTTCATCACCTGTGGCGGTGACGAATCAAGGAGGGCCTACTCACTGGCGTTTATCCTAAGGAATATGCTCAAGAATAAGTTTTACTACCTTTGGTGAGGGCAAGGGGGGGG
>NZ_BBBJ01000002.1 GCF_001316005.1 Vulcanisaeta distributa JCM 11217 | reverse complement strand
TCAATGACGGTGACTTAAGCGTTAGGTGGCATTTAAGAGCTATTGACCATAGAGACGCATTCAAGAGTAAGGCTGAGGTTGCTGAGGAAGCAGGTAAGCTAAATAACGAGGATTTCTTGTCGTTCTCGCTATTCGCAATACTTGGCGATGGCAGTGTTGATGTTAAGAGAAAGTCAATCATACTTACAATGGGCAAGGCAAAGCGTGAATTATGGGGGGGGTGGGGGGGGTTATTGAGAGGCTCGAGGGCTTAGGATTTAGGAAGAATGATGAAAGGCACATAATTAACTACGTGGCTAAGGCCTCGAGGGCTGTCGAGCTCACCAGGAGGTGGCTCGATGACGCATTAATCAAAGCCTTGGTTGAAGACTTGAGCTCATTGCCAGACGCCGAGAAGCTTAGGCGATTAATAACGCTGGCCAATACGAAGATCAAGCCAAAAGTCAGGTCGTCGATCGAGGTCGTCGGCATCAAGATGAACGTTCACGTGAATAATAATGGTACGGTCGAGCTTAGGGTTAAACGTAAGGATTATGGCGATGCGAGGCGGTTCGGGAAGCGCTGAAAAGGGCTGGCTACAACGTAAAGTTGTGGGGACACAACGGTAGGTTCGAAGTCTACATACGCTATGGCGAGTTAAAAAGGCATCCTGAGTTGATGGCTAAGGTTTGCGAGGTATTGAGGAGGATGCATGAGGAAGCGATGAGCGAGAACAACATCAAGAGGGCGCAAAGGATAGCCAAGGCGATGATGAACCTAAAATGCCAAGACCCCCCCGCCCAGAGCCCACGGGCACAATAAAATTAACCAAAACAAACCACTATAATTATAAACAACAATATTATTTTATTCTTATTCTTATAGCGGTCTACGGCTCTGGAGACATACGCTAACATCCTCCATTATTACCATGAGGGATTTAGCATTGCTTGGTACATTGCTTATGTGTAGTGGTATTGAGTAATTTAGGCCGTTGCACGTGTAGTTAATGGGTATTTGGGAGCCATTGCTGAATACTGAGCTCACGATTATTTTAGGCACACTCGTTGGAACCTTAACGAGACCTATCGTTATGTAGGACTCCTCATGCCTGAAGGGTGCTATGAGTAAGACCACCATTACTATGACTATGACGAGAATCAACGCAGTTATTACATACCCAATCCTCATACTCAATATAAACCATGCTTAAAAATGCTTAATAGGTTTTGTTGCTCCGTAGTGATGCATGCCTGTAATTACGTTTAAGCGAAGTGACCTGGAGGGTTTACTGGGTAAGTACTTTAGTGGTGATGAGGAGCTTATTGCGGCGTTGAATAGGCTTAAGGGTGAGGTTGAGGGGGTCTCCGGCGATGATGTGACGTTTGAGGTTACCCATGATAGGCCTGACCTATTCTCTGTGGAGGGCATTGCAAGGGCGTTAAAGGGTTTGTTTAAGGTTGAGGTTGGGCTTCCTAAGTTTAATATTGTTAATAATGGCTTTAGGCTCATTGCCGAGGACGTCCCTAATAGGCCGTACATAATGATGGGTATTGTACGTGATTTAAGGCTCAGTGATGAGGCCATTAGGCAGATGATTCAGCTTCAGGAGAAGCTTCATGCAACCTATGGCAGGGATAGGAGGAAGATGGCCATTGGGTTTTATGACGCTGATAAGATTAAGCAGCCGCTCACGTATAGGCTTGAGAGACTTGATGCGATTAAGTATAGGCCATTGGATAGTGATAGGGAGATGAGTGGTTCTGAGGTTATTGAGGGTACCGAGAAGGGTAGGTTATACGGTAAGTACGCGGTTTACGATGGTAAGGCACCAATACTAATTGATTCTGAGGGCAGGGTACTCGTGATAATACCCGTACTTGGTAGTGAGGACTTTAAGGTTACGGAGAAGACTAGGAATGTGTTGATAGACGTTACCGCCACGGACTTAAAGCTCGCTAAGTCAATACTCGCCGTCTTAGTCTATAACTTGCTTGAGAGGAGTTCTTCGAGAACCGTTGAAGTAGTTAATGTGAATGCGCCATGGGGGGGTAGTACGGCATCTCCTGTGTTGGATCCTCTTGAGTTCAAGCTATCTATTAATTTCGTCAATAATTATTTAGGACTTAACCTGAGTAAGAACGATATTATTAATTATTTACTAATGTCAAGGCACGATGTTATTGATTACGGCGAGGAATTGCTCGTTAAGGTCGCCCCATATAGATTCAACGTACTTCACCCGGTGGACCTTGTTGAGGATATTGCGGTGGCCTATGGTTATGAGAATATTCCGAGGGAGTTACCACCACAACCCATTAAAGGCGCTAGAAGTGAGTTGAGCGCCTTCGCTGATTTAATTAGGGATTTAATGGTTGGTCTCGGCTTTCAGGAGGTTCTTAATTACATGATGAGTAATAAAGACGTCATGATTAGGAGAACAATGGATCAGAGAGAGCTTGTTGAGGTTGAGAATCCGAAGTCTGAGCTTTACACTGTTCTTAGGGATCACATATGGCCCCCCCAGTTAATGGAGGTTGCAGCTAGGAATAAGGCCTTGATTGAGGGTGTTCTTAAGATATTTGAGGTTGGTTACGTCGCGTCGCCAAACCCAGAGAGTGAGGTGGGCGTTAAGGAGAACCTAGTACTTAGTTACTTAATTAGTGGCCCTGAAATAACACTCACCGATGGCCTTTCCGTGCTGAGGTCATTATTGACGAGTCTCGGCATTAATTACTCACTTAAGCCTTGTGAGTACGTATCGGGCTTGCCCGAAAGGACTGCCTGCATACACATTGACAATAGGGATGTTGGTTTTGTGATGGAGGTGAGGCCCGACGTAATAACGGCGTTCGACCTTGAGTATCCCGTTGTTGTAAGCGAGATTAGGCTTAATGAGTTGATGAGCTAGGAATATTAAAAAGGAGCGGCTGCATTGCTTAATCACTGAATCAACATGTATGGCATAGTGTTTAGTAAGGTGGATGTGGTATCAAGGGGGGTCTTTGAGTTATTTAATAGGGATGGTAATCTTAGGTATAGAATGAACTTAGGCGATTATGAGATCTATGACTTAAAGGGAAATCTCACATTTTATGCATTGAATAAGGATATTGTTTACTTGGATGACCTTGAGGAAGTAATTTCGAAAATTCAGGAAAGACCTCAGGAGTTAATCTTCGTTAGTCGCCATGAAATGAGGAACCCAAGGCCAATGTTTACATCTCACGTTACGGGTAATTGGGGCGCCGCTGAGTTAGGTGGGAGACCGAACACAGTATCGCTGGCAAACCCGCACACTATTACGGCATTTTATAGGGAATTGTGTAGGATTAGGCCTGACTATGGTCTTGAGAACTTCGAATGCCATATTGAGGCGACGCACCACGGCCCTACGATAGAGTCAATACCCGTGACCTTCGTGGAGCAGGGAAGTAGTGAGAGGGAGTGGTTGATAAGTAGGGGGGGTTGGGAGTTGCTTCATTACGTTGTTAATGAATTCCTTGAGGGCAAATTAATTAGTAACTTTGAACCTGCAATATCAATAGGTGACTTACATTACCTAACGATAGATAATAGGTTAATCAGTGGTGAGGCGGATGTTGGTCATGCAATACCGAAGTATATAACGCCAATAACTAGGGAAATGATCATTAAGGCCGTGAATATGATGACCCATAGGCCGGTTAAGGCTTACGTTAGTTGGAAGGCAATTGATAGTGAGACCAGGAAGCTCGTTACCGAGGTTCTCAATGAACTTAATGTAAAGGTGATTAAGAGGACTTGAATAATGCCACTAGCAGTGAAGGGTATATACGTAGGGATCGACCTTGCACTACCTAATAGGAAGAGAACGGGTTTCGGATTAATAAACACTGGCGATCGTACCTACGCAGTGGATACCTTATCCACTAGGGAGGAGATAATAAACTCGGTGCTGCGGCAATCACCATCATTAATATGCATAGATGCACCACTTGGGCTTCCTAAAAATGGCATTAATAGGTTGGTTGAGGTGAAGGCTAGGAGGCTCGGACTTAGGCTCATCCCACCATTGTTGGGTCCCATGAGGTGGTTAACAATTTATGGCATACAAATAGCGAGTGAGTTAAGGAAATACGGATTTAGGGTTCTTGAGGTACATCCAACATCAACGCTCAGGATACTCGGGATGAGCAGGCAGGACTTCGTTAAGTTCATCACATTAGGGTTAAGGGGGGGGCCCGTAATAAGTAATGAGCATGAGGTTGACGCATTAGTGTCGGCATTCACCTGCCTATTACATGATCATGGGTGTACGGAGGAATTAGCGGGGGGGCTTGAGGATGAAGCTCCTTAATAATTCCGCGCATTGATTGTATACCTCGGGTGATTAGCATGAGTTTATTTGAGGAATTGATTGATAGGTATAAGGACATAATAATCAGCATCTATAGATTAGGGGGTTGATTGCTGCGGTGATTATTGCATCATTAGAGTGACTGATTGGGATCGCATTAAGGAACTTAGATGTAATGTGTATGGGCTAATGATTGATCCTGAGCAGGTTAATGAGTTGCTTAGACGTCCTTCCTTAATAAAATTATTATTGCAGAGAGGAATTAATAGGCTTATTACATACCCATGCATCACCCAGGATAAGATAACGTTATTGAATAAACTTGGCTTTACTGTTATGAATTATTTCACGAGTGATGATTGTTCATTAACCCAAAGCGTTGTGGTTCATCTTGATGCATACAAAATAATTAACTTGGTTGGTAGGGGGGGCATCGTTGTTTATGTTCATTTATACCAACCATACATCAGGGGCAGGAGTGAGTCGACGCGCGATATTAATTCAATTTTTGATATAGCACTTGAGTACCTAAGGAGGTCTGGGGGGGTCAAGATTCATTTGATTCTTGATGAGCTTTCCCATTAATTCTTACGTACAATTCCTTAATTAATTCAGCCCATTTCAAATGAATATGATTACCCTCATAATCAATGTAATTTCTGTAAATGTGCTTTTTCGTCATTCTCGTATATATTTTACAATGCGGACATCCAAGGATTACGTACGTCGAATTCTCAATCAACTGAAGATTAGAACCACATATGGGGGGGCATTTCAGATTCAATTCCAGCTTTGATATTTCCTCGGATACCATTGTTTAGGTATTGAAACTGACAGCATTTTTAATTAACAGTTAAAATGTTGACGTTATAGTCCTGTTATTAATATTCTCACGGGTACAGGTAGATAGATTCATATCATTAATGCATCAGGGCAATATTACTAAGAAGTAATTCTAAGGTAGGGGTTTCGTTGAGGTATTTTGGCTTAGTATTGATACTGATATTAGCGTTATTTTACAGGTTTACTGCAAATAAATCATGCATAATAACTAATCATTAATGCTTAATATACAGAGGAGTATACCGATACCGAGGATAAGCCTTGAGAAGCTCATAAATTATATACTCGTGGTTGGTGAGAATCCTGGAATTAATTGTTCCGTAATTAAAGATAGGGGGGGTCTTGACATTGGTAAGGGGGGGAGGGGGGGTGATATAACGAGGTTCTTTCAGAGGATTGGATTAGTCGAGGTTTATGGAGATTGTAATGTTAGGCTAACGGACACAGGTAACGCTCTGTATAGGGCTTTGAATAGGGATCTTGCTTTATCGAAGATGTTACTTCATCTAATACTTTATAAGGAGTTGCCTCATTACCGGTTGTTAATAAATCTAATAAGTGAGGAGGGGCCTATTAACGTTGCTGAGCTTCATAAATTAATAAATCAAAAAATGAGGGATTTATCGCCAACCGCATGGCTTAATGAGGTTGCTTTTAAGGCGATTATTGGGCTTGCGACGGACCTCGGTGTGGTGGAGGTGGTTAATGGGGGGGAGGTTAGTATTAGGTACACAGCCTCTGTGAGCGAGTGCATTAGGAGGTCAATGGCGCTCATAGGCTCTCAAAAGGTCTTGAGGCTCGATGATTTAAGTACCTGCATTAAGCAATCACTAGGGGGTCTCGATATAAAGCAATCCCTAATTAATAACCTAGATGGCTGTGTCGAACCAATAATGGCCCCCCCTGGACCTCTGGGCCCTAAATCCACGTACTTCAAGGTGCTAAATGAGGATTGCGTGATTAAGCAAGTCGTTAATACCATTTTAAGTAAGTCGGTGTTAAGCAGTAATTCTTAGCATTGTTTGTTTTTTAGTTGGAATGTTATTATGTATTTATTGTGCTTCTCGATGTATGTCGTGCCGAGCACCACCTCATCACCAACCTTGACGCACCTCTCATCCTTAACATTTATGAGCCAGCCCATTACCCTAACATCACCAACCCTAGCAATGGCTATTATGTACGGCTCAAAGTCCTCATAACCCTGAGGCTTTGAGTATACTCTCGTGAAGGTTTCAAGAACACCCTCCCTAGGCAACTCAATCCACTCAACATCACTCGACCCACAGTATGGGCAGTCAGACTGCGGTGGGTAATAAACCGCGCCACAGGATTTACACCTAGTCGCGTATATCCTGCCCTCCCTAAGGCCATCCCAATACTTAAGTGTCTTGCCAATGGGTATTTTATGCCTGTAAGTGATCGGTACTGAGTCTATGGTTGGCCCCCCCTCGATCTTAACGGTTTTCTTAGCACCTGCCTTCCTCTCCGCCATATCCATCACCTCCTCAGTATTGTCACATAGCCATAATGGCCAGTACCGCCTATATTGTGAGCAAGGGCTATGTACCTCCTCAAAGGCGCCTGCCTGCCACGCTCCCTCTCCTCCCTCAACTGCTTAACCAATTCATAAATCATTGCGAGACCAGTGGCACCCAGTGGATGCCCCCCCCTTACCCAAAAGCCCACCACTTAAGTTAACGGCGACCTTACCACCAATGTCGCTCTGACCCTCCTCAATGAATTTACCACCCATGCCCTTCTCCACAAAGCCCAAGTCTTCATAGGCCATTATCTCGGCTATTGTGAAGCAATCATGAACTTCAGCGACCTCCACATCTTTAGGCTCAATACCAGCCCTCCTATAGGCCATCTGCGCTGCCAACCTAGTTGCCTTTAGGCTCACGTAATCCTCACGTCTGGTTATGTTTGAGGTATCAGATGCGTAACCAATCGCCTCAATCCAAACGGGTGTATCAATGTGTAATTTTCTAATTGCATCCTCACTGGCCACCACAGCGGCTGCCGCGCCGTCGGTTATTGCCGAGCAATCATAGAGCTTCAAGGGCCACGCAATGGGCCTTGACTTAAGGACATCATCCACGGTCACCTCAAACTGAAACTGAGCCTTCGGGTTCCTAGCCGCATACTTCTGGTTCTTAACCCTAACCAGGGCCAATTGTTCCTCAGTAGTTCCGAACCTAGCCATGTGGGCCGTGGCATACAACGCGTAGTACGCCGGAAATGTAGTACCGTAGAAGTGGTATTCCCAGAGGTAATTACCACCTCTACCACCAACTGCCAGTGATGTTGCTGTGTCAACCTCATTCATCTTCTCCACGCCAATGGCTAGGGCGATGTCCACGAAGCCTGAGGCAACCATGTTGTAAGCCACGGCCAACGCCGCACTACCAGTGGCGCATGCAGCCTCAACCCTTATAGGCCCCTTCTCACTAAATCCGCTATACTCATTAACTGGAACCGCTGGGTATAACTCGTAGGTCCTAGTCCCTGCACTGCCAACAATCGATATTTCGATATCCTTTTGAGTCAAGCCAGCATCATCAAGAGCCTCCTTAACGGCCTCCCAGGCGAGTTCCTGAATCGTCACATCATTCCTAACACCAAAGACAGACTGACCAACACCAACAATACCGACCTTACGCACGGGTCCTTCTCAGTAAGGGTCTAAATAAGATTGATCTCTGAGTATAATATTTATTGTTATATAGCGTTACTGATCATAATACTACTCTTTTTTGCTCACTTGCTATTTATTACCGTATTATGAATTATGAGTAATGGAATTCCCGTTTGCGGAGATGGTTGATAATCCCTGGATAAAAATACTCAGTAAATACCCTACTCAGAAGGATCGTGAGGCCCTTAGGAAGGTCGATTTAGTTCAGTTATAGGTCATATAATTATTGTAACTAGGTATATGAGTGGGATGGACCCAAGTAGGATTGGTATTGGCAGCTGGTGCATACTTCTTAATTGGTAATAAGTACTTAAATGTTATGAATAGGCCAATGAGGATCCCGATTAGCGAGACGGCTGAGGCCAACGCGCTTTGAATTAATGTGAAGTTGTGATTGATGTATTGAAGCATGGTTAGTGAAACCAGGGTTGCGTATAGTACCAAGTCACCGACGCCAATGCCTATACCATCCATGTCTAGAATCAATCCCCCCCTAAGCAGTGGGTATTTGCCTTCACCATACTTGGAAAGCTCGGTAACTAATCGACCGAGTAAACCCCCCTATATACCATCACTATGTCGTAGAGTGGTAATGCAATAAGCAGTATTGCCAAGGTCCAGCTGGTAGGGCTATTGTAAAGATTACACCAGCCATGGAACTATACGCACTTATCGCTAAGGCCCTGACCACGGTGTTCCTGGCCCTAATCGCCGCGTACATAATTAACGCACTTATTATGATGGCTATCACGAATATTGATAATGGGTAATTAATCAATGGACTTACGTCATAGCCATAAACGTAGGTCATTGTATAAAATAATACAGAGCTTATTATAACGATAGCTAACAATATGTTTTTCAATGCCTCAAACGTCCTTATTAACCTCTGCTTTATTAGTCTATAAATTATGTACGTCGCCGCGACCATGATCACTATGATTACAGCCACATTGTATAGGCCGGCGCTTGATGTATTCACTGATTGGAATGGTGGGCCTGCAGGAACCTGGGTTTCGCCGATATTGATTAATCCTAATATGAGGAGCATCGCTATTATTGGTGATGTCAACGGCAGCAATAGATGCGCCGACTTAATGGCGCGCTCCTCACTCCTTGACACAGGTCATTACTGGCTCCTCGGGATTTATAACCTTAACTAACCTCAGCGGTTTAGGTTATTTATGAATCTTGAGTAGTTCGTCCAGTACCTCTTAATTACGTTGATATCCCTGGAAAACAAGTCCCTAATGTCCTCAATATTCATGAGTATCATGGCAATCCTATCAAGGCCCATGCCAAATGCCAAAACCCTACTCCTCCTAAGTCCGAGTGGCATCACCACCTCAGGCCTAAATATTCCGGAACCCACAAACTCAATCCAACCAAGCTTCTCGTGATATGCGTAGCCCTCGGCAGATGGGCTTGTGAATGGGAAGTAGGCTGGCTTAAACATGACCCTCTTCAACCCCCCCATCCCCCCCTCGCTAAGGCCTCGAGCACCCCCCCAAGTAGGTGCTTAAAGCTTAGGTTCTCACCAACGACGATACCATCAGCCTGGTGAAACTCCATGGAGTGCTTCGGGTCAAGGACCTCAGGCCTAAAGACCCTATCGATTGTGAATGCCCTGTACTCGCCATCACCGCGTTTATACAGTGTCCTTACAGAGACGGAAGTTGTCTGGGTCCTTAACACAAGCCTAACAGCTCTACTCGGGTCCCACTTATAGCCCCCCCACCCCCCCCTCGAGCCTGTTATCCATCCATCCTCATGAGTATGCGCAATCCTACTCACTAATTCATTATCGAGTATTTTACCCGTGCTTGGTACTTGAGGAAGTACGTGTCGTGGATTTCCCTGGCAGGGTGATCCTGTGCTTGGAACAATGCATCGAAATTCCACAGCTCAAGCTCCACATGTGGTCCATAAACCTCCTCAAAGCCCAGCGATATGAAGACCTCCTTAACGAACTTAATGAACTCAGAGAAGAAGTGCTTAGTTACGATGGGTGCCTGCGGTGTTGGTATTGATAAGTCGAACTTCTTAATAACAACATTTCTCCAGGCACCACTTGTTATTAATTCGGGAGTTAATGCCGTGACCACCATACCCACCTTTATCAAGCCCCTATCCATGAGGTCGCGGGCCTCATCCGTAATCAATAACTCAATAACGCTCCTTTCTCTCGCCTTAACGATATTTCTCCTAAGGAACTCCTGAATAATGGGCTTAATGCCCTCGGGTAACTCATCCTCAAAGACCCCATTCCTAACCTGGTTAAGTACATCCTGCCTATTGATCACGCTGTTAAGCTTGTCCTGAGAAACCGGCTCGATAACGCCCCCCCTATTAATTCTAACGATACCTAATTTACTAAGTGATGATATTGCGTAATTAACCTCGTTAATCATTAATGAAATACCATAATCCTTCGCGATACTGGGAACCTCATTAATACTTGGTTTACAATTACAGCTCAATAATACCCTTGCCAACCTAACCTCGGGAAGCCCCCCCACCTCAAGGTATCTCCTGCCCTCATCCGTCAACTCTATGACTCTCTTCATAACCCTATTAATGCGTATCAAGCCTAGGTTCTCAAGCTCAGCGATGCTTCTCATGAGGGAATTCGCGTCAGTACCTAGCTTAGACGCGACATCATCCACTCTAACAGGCGTGGTGCTATCCTTTAACAATCTCAGTATTTCAAACTCCTGCTGAGGTAGTATTAATTCTCTATTTTTATCTTCGCTCATTAATCTACGTTGATAGGCAATTCCCGTACCTTATAAGGATTACTTATGGTAATCCTGCCTTTAGAGACGCTATATAATATAAATAATGGATAATGCTAAAAAACACATGTTAAACCATATACGTAATGGAGATATTGGCACTCGTAAAACTGGCTCTCGACACGGGGGGGCAACTAAGGGTTAGCGAGACGAAGGTAGATATCGAAGCCACACCACTTAAGATAAGTGATATCGATAGAAACGCGGTTGAGGAGGCCGTTAGAATTAAGGAGAAGGCTGGCGGTAGGGTTCGCGTAATAACCGCACTTAAGTATGGTCCACTGGCAAAGAGGCAGCAGGAGGCTGAGAGCCTGCTTAGGGAGGTGTTGGCTATGGGCGCTGATGAGGCCTACTTAATAGTTGATAATGCCTTGATAAATAGTGATCAATTACTAACGCTAAGGCCATAGCCGCGGCAATAAGGAAGTTGGGTAATTACGACATAATAATTGCTGGTGAGGCAACAATAGATGGCTATACGAGTCAAGTCGGGCCCAGGGTCGCTGCTGAACTCGGGATACCCGTAATCTCCTTTGTTAGGGAGTTGAAGGTTGAGGGTAATAAGGTCGTTGCCAAGCGTGACCTTGAGGAGGCAGTGCAAACTGTTGAAGCTCAATTGCCGGTATTAGTGACGGTTACTAGGGAGATTAACGTACCGAGAATACCACCCCTACTCCAAATAAGGGCAGCAATGAAGAAGCCCATAAATAGGTTTAGCTTTGCTGACCTTGGTATTTCCGTAAAGTCACCTGTTGAGGTTGGAAACATCACGCCTATACAGGTTAAGAGGAAGGGCGTGATTATTAAGGAGGGTAGTGTTGATGAAAAGGTGGAGAAGCTCGTGCAAGCATTGATTCAGGAGGGTATAATAACTCCGAGGTGATGGGCATGGCGAAGGTCCTCGTGATTGGCTCAATAAATGATACGGGATTAATAGGTCTAGCGCAGAAGCTGGAGAGCCCAGAAATTCATTATTTACTACTTGGAACTGGGGGGGATGCAACCCAATTGGGTAAGTATGGGGGTCGCTAAGGCCTATATATTGAGTGCGCAGATCGATGAGGCATCATTCTCAGAGACGCTTGTGGATTTAATCAATGCCAATAATTACTCGGTAATAGCCGTTCCCGTGAGCAAGTTCTTCAAGACTGCAATAGCTATTACTGCGCAGAAGTTATCGGCACCCTTAATAGTCGATGTAATTGATCTAAAGCAAAGTGGTAATGTCCTTGAGGTAACGTATAATGGCATTGGGAATAGGGCTCAGGTGACCGTCAAGGTGACTGATAGGGCGTTCTTAATGGCACCGCCAGCGCGCTTTAAGCCTGTTGAGAAGGCGACAGCGATATCCACGGAGACGCTACAGCCTAAGGCCATCCCTAGCATTAAGGTTGTTTCTACTGAGGAGAAGCCTAAGGGTAAGGTTAGGATTGAGGATGCTGAGTTAATTGTTTCTGTTGGTAGGGGCTTTAAGAAGCAGGATGATCTTAAGCTCGCCTTTGAGCTGGCTGAGGTTCTTGGGGGGGCTGAGATTGGTTGTTCAAGGCCAATAGCCGCAGACCTTAAGTGGCTTAGTGAGGACCACTGGGTTGGACTGAGCGGTCACAAGGTCAGGCCAAAGCTATACGTGGCAATAGGCATAAGTGGACAACCACAACACCTAGCAGGCATGATGGAGTCTAAGACCGTCGTTGTAATAAACAACGACCCCAATGCGCCGTTCTTCAAGAACTGTGACTATGGCGTTGTTGAGGACTTATATAAATTCGTACCCGCCTTAACGAAGAGACTTAAGGAGTTGCTTAAGAAGTGAGGGATTAATTTATGGATCAAACCATACTAATTTACTTACTTTATTCCTTATACGCAGTAGACTTGGCATTGATAATCGCATTGATCGTCCGGCTTTACCACGAGGTTAGAGTAAGCAAAATACAATTAACTATAGGTCGGTTAATAAACTTCGTTAAGTATGAAATTAATGGTATAAGGAGAAGCTATGTTGATGCACTTCACTTCTCCATACTGGGTGGTGTTTCCCTATCAATGCTTTATACAATTCTTTATCCATGGATTTACAAGTACGTCATTGCGCATTACGTGATGTTTGCCATAGCCTTACCATTCATTGTGGGACTACTGGCAGCATTCGCATGGAGAGTGCAGGTATTTATTAGGGCGATTAATGTGCATAATTTCCTAGGAGTGTCTGAGGAGTTCAGGAGTAAATCGTTAACGCTTCAAGGGATTCTCATGGCTATAATACTGCTGACCACATCAACCCTTGTATTGACCATATTACCATCGTTATTTTACATTGACGTTAAGTTAACAATAACGATAGCTGACTATTTACTAATTGTGCTGTTCTATGCAAGGCCTGAGGTTAACCTATTCATGGACTTCGATAGAGGTCTTCCCAACATACGCATGCCGTTTAATATTAAGGATGTGATTGATGGTAAGGTCGATGCAAGTCAGGTTAAAATGGGTGTTGAGAAGTTAAGTGAGTTTGAGGATTATGAGGTACATAGCTTCAGCTCATGTGTTGAAATAGGCGCTTGTGAGGAGGCTTGCCCCGCAGTCGCTGCTGGTAGGCCGCTATCACCTAGAGTCCTTGTCAGGAAATTAGCGATACTGAAGGATTCATCTGGGCTTGAGTCGGAGGCGTTTAAGGTCATTAATGAGGACGAGTTGTGGGCATGCACGACCTGTGGCGCATGTACGTATAGTTGCCCAGTGGGTGTTAGGCATATTGACATAATAATGGATCTTAGGAGAAAGCTCGTTGAGTTAGGTAAACTTGACCAGAAGAAATCCAACTTACTCCTGAACCTATCTCAGTATAATAACTCAATGGGTATGCCGAACTATGGTAGACATGACTGGTTAAAGGAACTTGGTGTTAAGACAGTCCAAGAGAATCCAGACTTCGAGTACCTACTCTGGGTTGGTTGTATGGGTAGCTTTGATAATAGGGCTAGGGAAATAATCACGTCGCTAATAGACATCCTAAAATCAGCGGGTCTTCTGGATAAGGTGGCAATACTCGGTGATGAAGAGACGTGTTGCGGCGACCCAGCAAGGAGACTCGGTGAGGAGGGTAGGTTCCAGGAATTGGCGCTTAATAATATTGAGTTATTTAAGAAGTATAATGTAAGGAACATAATAACGATATGCCCACATGGTTATAATACGTTTAAGAATGATTATCCGAAGATTGATCCCTGGATGAGTAACGTGAAGGTACTACACCATTCAGAGTTCCTGAAGCAATTAATTGATGAAGGTAGGATAAAGGTAGGTAAGAATAACGTGGTCTTCACGATTCATGATCCATGCTACTTAGCCAGATACAATGGTGTCGTTGAGCCTCAAAGAAATATTGTTAGGAGACTCGGTGAATTAAGGGAGGCGAGAAAGCATGGAACGCAAACCTTCTGTTGCGGTGCTGGTGGCGCAAATTATTGGTATGATGTGCCTGAGAAGAAGAGGATTAGCCACATAAGGCTTGAGCAGCTGATGGAGACGAATGCCCAAACAATAGTGACGCTATGCCCATTCTGCAATGCCATGCTTACTGACGCGGCGAGGGTTAAGGGTGTTGAGGATAAGGTTAAGATACTGGATATATCCGAGATCGTTAAGGCCTCAATAATCAAGCCAGAGGAGGTTAAGGCATCCTAAAGTAAAAATTTTCAACCTAAATTAATCCCTTAATTTAATGGATCGTAAGCCGATAGCCATTGGTGCGGAGGCCGTGCTCTACCTGGAGGATTGGCTTGGGATGACTGTTCTAGTTAAGGAGAGGGTACCGAAGGGTTATAGGAGGGCTGAGTTTGATAATTACATTCGTAGATTGAGAACTATTAATGAGGCTAGGGCTATGATAAGGGCTAGGGAGTTGGGCATACCCGTACCCAGGATCTACGATGTTGACCTGGTTAGCATGAGGATTAGGATGGAATACCTAAATGGGATGCCGCTGGTTAAGTTACTAATGGGTAATGAGGTTAATGATGCGGTGATTAATTACGTAAGAACTATGGGTAATTACTTAGGTGTACTGCATAGGAGTGGGATAGTGCATGGTGACCCAACGCCGGCTAATGCACTAATAGTTAATGGCGAGTTATACCTAATAGACTTTGGTTTATCTGAGATCCTTGGCAGAGCACCTAACGCGCAGGACATTAGGATGCTGTATAAGCTGGCCCTTGACCTTAATGTAACCTTAAGGTCCTTTGAGGCATTGCGTAAAGATCAAAGTCAGTTACTATTTACTGAGTTCCTTAATGGGTATAGGGAGGCCATGGGGGCATGAATTGACGAGTAGGGTTGGGTCAATCGTTAATAGGTTAAGGAGGATGGTTAGGTATGCCGTTAGGTAATCTACTCGTCATCCTCACGAACAAATAAGCTTTAAAACTTCTCTAGATATCGTTAGGCGTGCCTCACCGTAGTAGGCATAAGCACGGTAGAAGTGGAAGTACAAGGCCTGTGTCTAAGGTAACGCCTTCATGGGTTTCATACACCCAGGAGGAGGTTGAGCAGTTAGTAATTGAGCTAGCTAAGAGGGGGGGCTTCTCGCCATCGATGATAGGCATAATACTTAGGGACCAATACGGCATACCACTTGTCAAGCCAATACTTGGTAAGAGCATTACCGAGGTATTACAGGAGCATGGACTGGCTCCGCAAATACCTGAGGATCTAATGAACCTCATCAGGAGAGCCGTGAAGATTAGGAAGCACCTTGAGGAGCATCCAAAGGATCTAAGTGCAAGGAGGGGGGGCTTGAACCTTGTTGAGTCAAAGATACACAGGTTGATTAAGTATTATAAGCGTGTTGGTAAGTTGCCTCAGGACTTCACATACACGCCTGAGGCATTCTCAATGCTTGCATAACGTGATTAATCAAGTGGTATTACCTCAGCGAGCACATAACCCTCATTATTACACTTAACCCGGCCAGTCTCTCTCACAATCTTCACCTTAGTGCCGTCCTTAAGCACATTATCACTGGGTAAGTACCTCCTAGCGTCATTACACGTGATTAATGACTTTGTATACGTAATAACAACACCCTCAATAAATAGCTTGGTCGGTACAGGGATGATTATTGGGAGTTCCTCGGCGATTATCGGAACCATGTCCTCACCGGTTAAGAGGCATTTATTAGGTTGCGGTAGGCCAACGTGCTTAACCTCAACGATCCTATAGATCCTGCCAGGCTTAAGCCTAGCCACGCATATGTTAAATAATTTGCATTGTCTACATTCATTTGGAATTGAGTATAGCCTAAAGGTCTTACCAACGACGGCTTGCTCCTTACCGATTAATGTCATTACCCTCTTGGTCTCCATCATTTCTCACTAATAATGGCCTTGCTCCTTATGAAGTCGAGGTTTAATAATAGAGTCCTTAATAAGCTTTCGACTTGCATTAAATCATCAATGCTTATTAACGAGGCTGGTGAGTGTATATACCTCGCGGGGGGGTTGATATCACTAATGACGGCACACCAGTACCGTAGGTATGCACTACCCCCGCATCCGTACCACCGTATGGATTAACCTGAACCTGATACCTAATATTGCTGTTCTCAGCCAGCTCAATAGCTACTGATAGTAGCCTAGGATTAGCAATCATAGACCTATCGTACGCCCTCAATGCAGCGCCACCGCCAATCCTCGTTATCCAAACATCCTCACTACTTGTTGGTACGTCAGCGGCAACCGTGGTCTCCACGATAAATGCCATGTGGGGATTAACCTGGTGAACAACCGCATTAATGCCCCTGAGGCCAACCTCCTCCTGGGTATTCCATGAGAAGTACAGCGATACATCGCCACTAACCTTATTCCTAATGTCCCTAAGCGTGTCTATTAGAACTGTACAGCCAACCCTATTATCAAATGCCTTACCAATAGCCACGGAACCCCCCCTCTGCCTAAAGTTCCCAATAAACGTGCCCGGAGTGCCCGGCATTACACCGCTCTTAAAGGCCTCATCTCTACTGCTAAAGCCTGCATCGACATATAGCTCCTCAAACCTTGATGGTGGCTTCTCCTTACGTAGATGCGGTGGATCAACACCAACAACACCAACTATATCACCGTTCCTCCCCATAAACACAAGCTCCTTATCAAGGAGTGTCCATGGATCTAAACCGCCAATAGGTATTATTCTTAGAAAGCCCCTTTGGTCTATGTGGGAAACCATAACTCCAACTTCATCCATATGGGCACTAATTAGGACCTTAAATGGGCCATTACCAACCCTGGCAATTAGGTTGCCCATATTATCAATAATAACCTCATCTACGTAATCACCCACGAAGCCCCTAATGATCCTCCTCACCCTATCCTCGAAACCTGAAGGACCCACCTCCGTTGATAATCGACCCAGTATGTCAATGTCCATACAAGTACAGGGATTACTAAGGCTTAAAAGCTTTGAACCTGTGATCAAGAAAGGTTGTAATTCTTGCCTGTGGTTATGAGATTAAGCATTAAGTCAGTCTTCCTAATCGAGTCCCACTTACTGGAGAGCTTAAACATGGCCCTCACGGCATCTATGTTCTCAGGAACCACAATACTCTCCTGATGAACACCCTGCATTAGGAATAACTCGTTCTGAAACACGGTTATTGAGTCCTCAATTACCGCATTCTCCATCACATCACCTCTAAGTCTACCCATGTCCCTAGCCCACTCAATTATTTGTGCAAGTGATTCGAACTTCCTCGATGCGGAATTAAACAATAATATCCTAGGCGTCTCCTCGAGAATCCTCATAACCTCACCCTTACTTACCTGACCATCAAACTCTATGTTAACCATGTGTAAGTGCATCATTGTTGTGGGTACGGCCACCGCCATGGTAATTATGTCGATGTTTGGTATCACGGTCTGCACATCAGGACCGTGGTGGCTGGGTACCGTGGCTGGGTTAAACACGACATCGTTAATAGGCCCCCCCTTCTTAAACTCCCTAGGGTCGGCACCTCTCCTCACTAGGTATGCCCTAACCCTCCTTATCTTATAACCATGGATCAGGAAGGCACTTATTAATCTCGAGAGAGCGGTTGTGTTGCAACTAACGACTCTAATGAACCTCTTGCCAACGGCCACATCGTAATTGGCGAGCGCGTTGAAACTTACTTCGGCAACTTCGGCCTCTTCACCGCCTTGGAATATGGCCCTTAACCCAGCTGTTCGTAGATTTTAGCCCTATTCTCCGCGCCAACGCCGTCTGGCGTTGCGTCAATAATTACATCAACGTTCTTAATAAGGTCATTAATAGTCCCCCCCGCGACTTTAATCCCGGCTTTCTCGAACTTACCAACCCTATCTTCATAAGTATATAACTTAATGCCCTTACTTATGGCAACCTCACTCTCATAATCGGGTGTTTGCTTAATTACACCAATTAACTCCATATCATCCATTTTCATTACCGCGTCAGCGACCCTCTTCCCAATCGTTCCATAACCCACTATGCCTACCTTAACCGTCATGGCTCACACCCAGAATCTAGACCTGGAGAGTTCAAGGGCCTTAATACCGGGTAGGTATGGATCTGCTAGGAATTGAATAAATGCCCTACCGCCAGTGGATACATGGCTTATCTTATCTATCAACCGAACTTCCTGGCAGACATTATCGTGTGGCCACCACCGATTATGGTGAACTGCGCATTATCAACCATAACCCTCATCACCTCCCTCGTACCTACCGCAAACTGATCAACCTCAACCAAGCCAAGAGGCCCTGTCATTATCGCTATGTCCGCTGTTAGTATATGCTTATTGAACAGCTCAATGGTCCCAGGCCCTATATCAAGCATCGACTGTGCATTGCTTGGTTCAATTACCTTACCATCTGACTGAACAGCATCTACCGGAAGTACTATCTTATCGCTGAATAATTTCATTACGTCCATCGCGTCATTAATCGTGCCCTGATCAACTTTAACATTACTAAGTAACTTATTATTGCCATGCCTCAAAGCCAGGAATAGTTGACCAACTAATCCGCCAATTAATACCTTATTAATGAGGTTCTTAGTTAATAATGCCTTAATGGCTTTCACAGTCTCTGGAACCTTAGCGCCGCCGGCGATTAATACCGTGGACACGCCCCCCCTCGCATTAAGCACCTTACCTAATGCGTTGACCTCCCTCTCCATTATGATGCCCATACAGCTCGGTAATACGTATGGGAACCCAACAATGCTTGGCTGTGACCTGTGCGCCGTGGCGAAGGCATCAAGAATGAAGTAATTAAATAATGGTGCTAACTTCCTCACTAGGTATGTATTTGCAAGCTTCTGTGGCTCTCCCTCAATTACCTCTTCACTGATGAACCTAAGGTTATCGAGCATCAACACCTCACCAGGCCTTAATTTACTTATCTCTTCACGTGCCCTAGGCCCTATAACATCATCTATAAAGCGCACATCCATACCCAGGTACTTACTAAGAACCTTAGCGTGTGTTTCAAGGGACACAAACTCTGGGTCTCCAGGTCTGCCCTGGTGCGTCACCACAACAACAGGTAGACCTAAATCAACGAGATATTTTATGGTCTTTGAGTGAGCCTCAATCCTATAATCATCAAGTATTTCGCCAGAGTCCCTATTTATTGGGACATTCATGTCAACCCTAACTAACACCCTGCCCTTACTGCATAGGTTTATTGTTGGGAGTGAACTGGGTAAACTGGGTAAACCCATACTACCCAATTATGGCTAGGTAGTATATTTAAAATTTTCCTACCATAGTAATAATTATAATTATTAATAATTTACAAATTCACGGAGAAAGCAAGATTTTTAATCCGAGGAGGTTATGTAAATGGGAACATGATAAGTGACTACATGAAGGGAGGCTTTAAGCTCGTGGTTGAGAAGAATAGGTTGAAGGCGATTAGCGATTCGATAAAGGCGATTGAGGAGGAATTTGGTGTTAAGGTAATGGTTGATAATGATAAAGGTGAGGTTACGATAATTCCAGGTAGTAATACAAACTTTGATCAGTTGATGAAGGCTAAAAATATTATTGAGGCCATATCATACGGCTTTGATTATAATGATGCCCAAAACCTAAGGAGTGATGATTATACCCTTGAGATAATTGATTTGAGGGACTATGTCAATAAGGATAAGTCCAACCACATTAGTAGGATTAAGGCTAGGATAATTGGTGAAGATGGTAGGGCCAAGAGGGTTCTCCAGGAGTTAACGGATACGAACATAGTAATTGGTGATAAGTACATAGCAATTCTCGGACTTTACGAGAACGTTAAGGTGGCTAGGGAGGCCATAGAGATGTTAATTCGCGGTAAGCAGCACGCCACGGTGTATAGGTGGATTCAGAATTGGAGGAGGGAGAGTAGGTATAGGGAGTTGATGGAGAGGTTGAGTAGGAGTTATTATGAGGAGGGTGAGGAAGAAGGCTGAGACTCAGCAGTTGTCTCTGCGACCTTAACCTCCTCACCTACTGGCTTAACCTCACCACCCATTGGGTATCTCAATACCTTTATTTTATAAACCTCGACCTTCCTTAGTGGGTATATCTTCTTTCCAACAGCAAATAATTGATTGCTTACATCGCCAAATACCGCGGCCTTTATGAACCCATTAAAGTCAACCTTACTAGCAAGCTCATTTAAAGCCTTAGAGAATTCCCTCCTAATTGCCCTCTTTGGCTTGATTTGCACCTTGTCGGTGTCATGGCGAGTATTGTGACCCTAAGTAATGCATTGTCCGTGGTATTTATATCCTGAATTAATTGAATAAGACTTGAACCCCCCCTCCTGATCAAGCTCTTTATATAATCTCTCGTTAACTCCATACCCTTAAACCTCGTATACGCCCTCTCACCCTCGACCCTATCTATCTGAAATCTCAACTTTATATGGAGGTGGCTGAGATCCCTCGTTATGTCAAATAATGTTACCTCAATCGTCCTGCCAATAAGGGCGTTAGGCTCGTTGGCAGGTACCTCGCCAATCTCCATACCATTGAATAACGCGGGTGCATACACAGTGAACCACTTCTTAATCATCCACTTACCTGTCTTAACCTGCTTCTGCTCAGACACGTTGATCTTATCGTTGATCAAAAAACCCTTTTTATATTTTTACCTTCCTAAACTACTGAGGGATTCCATCACGACCTTCAAATTTCTAATGAAGTCATCAATCGTATTATAAACACTCAATAATCTATCATCATCAACGTCATACTCAACTTCGTAAATCAGCCTATTATCAACGCACTTAATAATTGATGTGACACCCTGCGGTAGTCCTCTTTCATCAGGTGACAATGATGATGCGATTACTCGGCAATCCTCATTACTTTTCGTAGTAATTTCCAGGATAACCCTGCCCCCCCTAATAATCATTGCTTTAACCCCCCCTCACAGCTATTGAGTAATTACCGCGTTTAAACATTAAATCCGCATCCGCGATATCCTCATTAAACGCACAAATTAATTGCAATGGCTCATTCTCAATAGTGAAGGACTTACTCCCAGTCTCGGTTTTGAAGCTAACTATTGAGCATAATCTATCAATTAGCGTTAATGGTTGATAACCCTGCCTCACCGTAATACTATCCCTATCCAATTGCCTTACATACTCACTAACCACGGCTATGTACTTGACAAGTGTATTATCCATATCCTTAACACTTTGCGGATTAAGTACCGGGTTTAACAAGCCACCTGCGTATTCCCAAAGCACCAATTGAGACTCTACGGCAAGTATTGTCTCTAAAACATCGACATCAGTGTTAATCCACCTCCTATGCATGAGCACGAGCTTATCAAGGTAATCACCTCTAAACCCAGCCCTCAACATGTAATCGCTAATGTACTTTAGCAGGGTCATTACCTCGTCCTCGCCAAGGTCCTTATACGACGCATCACCTCTCTTGGCAATGGCCTTTACGAGATTCCTGGCCTCAGCCTCATTACCCGTGATATTAGGTATTATGGGTGAGAGGGCGCGTGAGAGTGAGGTGCTTAGTGGCAGCCTGAGTATGCCTGGTAATGCTGGGTAATTAATGAGTTCTGTTGTTAACCAACCATTAAATAATGAGATATTGTAATCGGGTGTTACGGAAAACTCGTAGGTAATGGCAGTCTCCAGGAATTTCATTGAGTCCTGACTCAACTCATTATTTAGCAATTGCCATATTAATTGAGGCATTGAGTCCGTGGACTCCAAATAGGCATCTGCACTGACCCAGTCAATACTCTCCTTACCGATTACGAATACTCTCTTGCCATTGAAGGAGTGGGCTAGTTCATCAAGTCTCATGATAGTGGGTGGGTCGATAAGTAGGACTGAGTTGTACCTACCTATTACGTCTCTTCTCAAGTCATTTAATGACTCCAACGTTAGTAATGTCACATGCGTTAATAAGCCTCTATTAAATCGTTCCATTAAGATCGTCATGGCTGAAAATAGGGAATTTATGAATGGCGGTACTACTATGAGTAGGTTATCTGATGAGTTTATGATTGAATCCAGGATAAGCCTACCTCTTGATTTCACATTACTTGTGAGTAAAGAATACTTATTAATAATTACTTGGGTATAGGTTGAATAAATACGGATAAATCTTTATGAGGTTGCAAATCATATGTAGACCGACGTGTTCTTCGCAAGCTTTATCTTAAGCCAGTCCTTCACGTCCATCTTAAAGCTATGCTCAATCTTATCTCTGTGGAAGTTATTCATTGTGCAGAAGGGTATTATCCTACCATCAGGCGTTGCATAGTGTATGTCGCACCTCTGAACCCTCTGCACATCAAAGTTAAAGACATCCATGAAGTGCATTATCCCAAGGCCAATCACGTTAAACATGATCTGACCCAGCGATTCATAGTCCTTCTTTATCAGGAAATTAGCGAGTATGTTCCTAAAGCCTTGTGCTTAACATACCTAAGCAATTTCAAGGTCTCTACCGCGGCTATTCCCCCCCTCCAAACACCACCCCCCCTAACAGCCTTACTGTGTAGGTCCCAAACGGTCTTTTCGAAACCATCAACATCAACAACCTTGGTTATTGGTAGTATGTCCTTGGTATCCTCATCGTAGTAGATAAACGTTGATGCACCACAGACTGGGTTATTACCAAATATTGGCTTTGGACTACCCGTTATTGCCTCAACCAATTTACCAAGCGCCACAGGCCAGTTAACAGGTCTCCAGTCCCACTTACTTATCTTACCGCCTGTCTGGGTCTCAATTTCATTTATTACGTCGGGTATCGTTATCCTGAACTGCCTAATCTCCTCAGGACTATACTCCTTAGCCCTGCCTGCGAAGGCCACAGGCTGTATATTAATCCACCTAACCACATCCCTATTCTCAACCGCAAAGTCGATTATTTTACCAATATCCTTATCATTATAGTTCCTGGCCATCGTGACCACCAAAACCACGGACCTATGACCGAGCTTCCTGGCGTTCTCAATAACCTTCTTTCTAACGGCTACGTATGCCCTTGGGTCATAAAGCCTATGCTCCATACGCCCTGGTTATTTGGATCTATCGTATCAAACTGTAGGTAGATGGTTGACATACCAGCATCTAGAAGCTTCTTATAGTAGTCAATATCGTTTGCTAGTCTTATACCATTAGTATTAACCTCTATGTGATCAAAACCAAGCGCCTTAGCCATTCTAATGATTTCTGGCAAGTCATTCCTTAATGTGGGCTCACCGCCACTAAATTGAATTGCATTCGGTGCCCAGGGCTTTTGGGCTCTGAGTGTCCTAAGCATGTACTCGATCTGCTCGAGTGTTGGTTCATACACGTAGCCAGCCGCGTAGGCGTTGGCGAAGCATACTGGGCACTTCATGTTACATCTATTTGTTACGTCGATTATTGCAAGTACGGTATTAGTCTTATGGACAGGGCATAATCCACAAGCGAATGGACAACCGCTGGTGGTTATGTAGTAATCTAGGTCTGTATTGGGGTTTGCAGTACCATTACCAATATACTCCGGAGAATCCCATTGGAGGAAGTAGTAGTAAAGTTCGGCATCGCCCCCCCAGTACAAGTCCCTGAATGTTCCATGTTCTGGGCAAGTCTTTTTCAGCCATATTGCTCCATCTTCCTCATAAACAACCATTGGTATCTGCCTATTACAGACTGGGCATACAGATACCGAGACCTTAACAACCCTAACGTGATCTGGTAAACCAAATTGCTTCTTCCACATCTGCTGTAGTCTTTCATTCTCCAGCGCATTTCTGTAGTGTCTAGGTAGTTTGAACCTGCTTAGGTCCACGAGGGGCCTTCTCGGTTTTTGCACTTCAATCAATTCCGTCTTTGCAGCCGCTACCTGAACCATTACGGAACTTGAGGGTTAATTATTTAAAAGCTTTGTCACCAATTGATACTCTCAGAAGTGTTTTAGTATGAGCATTGAGAAGAGGCTTCAGGAGCTCGCCAGGTTCATAGGATTAACGAGCTATGACATAAAGGCGTACATAGCGCTTGTAGAGAATGGCCCATTAACCGCAAGAGACGTCGCGATGAAGGCGAACATACCATCATCCAAGGTATACTCAGTACTTCATAAGCTGTATAGATTAGGTTATGTGGAGATTGATGATAAGAAGAGACCTGAGCTTTTCTATGCCGTATCACCAACGGACATATTCAATAAATTAATCCAGAGGTTCTCCGACTACGTGAATTCAGTAAAGCCCTTAATAGATTCGTTACAATTAATGTACGAATCAGCCTATAAGGGTAGGGTAACCGCCCAAAGTGAATTGCTTTACGTTGTTAGGGGGGGTCTTGATAGTACTAAGGAATTGATAATGAAATCCATGGGCTACGGAAGTCTTGACGTCGCGACCCCCCCATACATGGAGTTGCTTGATCATAGAGTACTGTCAATGGTTGAGGATATATCACGTAATAACGAAGTAAGACTGTTGGTTTCTCGCGATATTATTAATCACGTTAAAGACCTTCCACCCAGAATACACATTAGGGTTAGGGATAAACTATTCGGCGGCGGCTTTATTGGTGTTGGTGGTGTGGTCCTCATCATTAAGCATGGCGTGGATTATATAAGCCTATTCTCAAGGCAGGACTACATAATTGATATAGCGAAAACCTACTTTAATAATCTATGGAATGACGCAGAGATATTCCAGCGGTGATTACTCAATGATTGGGTTACCCTTTTCATCCCTCTTAACCTTCTTCCTCGGATATATGGCGTCGGTCGGCCCCCCTTACTAAATATTTCAAGGTACTTCCTTAAGACCTTTGGTATTACCACGGTGCCATCGGGCTCTTGATAATTCTCGAGTATTGCGGTTATAGCTCTTGTGCTCGCTATGGCCGTTGAGTTAAGAGTATGCACGAACTCCCTCCTCATGTCCTTCCTAAGAACCCTAATTCCAAGTTTAGCAGACTGCCAGTCAGTGCAGTTACTGCATGAAACCATCTCCCTATACATCCCCCCCTGCGCCGGCATCCAAACCTCAAGGTCATACTGCTTGGCGGCGCACCTACCCATATCATGGGCACAAAGCAGTACTACCCTGTATGGCAGGCCAAGGCCTTGCCACAGCTCTTCGGCATTCCTTATCAATTCCTCATGCCACTTCCAGCTCTCCTCAGGTAATGAAAACACGAACTGCTCAACCTTATGGAACTGGTGAACCCTAAAGATACCCTTCATATCCCTATTACCTGCACTGGCCTCTCTCCTGAAGCTTGGCGATACTCCAACGAATAGTAACGGCAATTGATCCTCAAGGAGCTCAGTGCGTCTTAAGTATGCGGCTATTGGGTGCTCGGCAGTACCAATTAGGTATAGGTCCTCATTCTCCACCTTATACACCATGTCCTTGAACGTCTCCATGTCAAGGACCTCAGAGAGTACTTCGTACTTAAGCATGTACGGTGGGAGCACGAGCCTGAAGCCCTTCTTAGTCATATAGTCAATGGCATAGGCAATCAGCGCCATGTCAAGCATTACTAAGTCATCGAATAGGTAATAAAACCTAGACCCAGCCACCTCACCTGCCTTAAGTGTATCACCCATGCCAAGCACGACCTCGAGCATGTCAGCGTGGCCTATGGGCTTCCAATCAATGGTTTCGTACGGCACGTTAAATCCAAAACGTTCCGTTTGATCCTTAAACTCCTTAATGTGCCCAACCCAAACCTTGGGTGTTCCATAGAACCTGACTGGTATTGAGTCAACACCCTCTGGGCAATTGTAAGGTACGCTCTCATGGACTAGGTTCGGTATTGACCTAAGCACCCTCTCCCTCTCCTTCTCAATACTATCTAGCTCTTCCTCCTTCTTCTGAATCTCATTCAATAATTCCTTAGCCTCCATTATCTTCTTCTCCCTCTCAGCACCACTCAACTTACTAACCTCCTTAGTGATTACGTTATGCCTATGTCTCAACTCATCGATCTCCGCCTTAAGGCTTCTCCACTTACTATCCAGTTCAATGAACTTATCAACAACGCTAACGTCCATCCTCCTCTTTTTAAGTGAGTCCCTGACAACGTCTGGCTTATTCCTTAATGCATCCAATAAGCTCCAGCTCATTGCGGTTCTAGGATTTGCATAATTATTAAATTTTATTTGAAATGATTATTTGAAAATCTCAGCCAACTTGAGTATTAAGTCCCACTGCCTATCTATCTTCTCCTCCATGATCTTGATATCCTCAGGCTTAAGGTGCGCAAACCTACCCTGAATCTTTATGTACTCCTCCAACGGCTTCCTCCTAGACTTATCCTTATATGGAAGGCTTGGCGGACTTATTGTCAGCTTGCCCTGATTATACTCCCAGAGAATCCAGGCACCGGTCTCGACAGCGAGCCTAGCCGCCCTTATCGTGTATGCATCGTCCATCTTCCAGCCAGGCGGGCATGGCGCATGGAGGTGTATGAACTTAAAGCCTTTGACCTGCATTGCTCTCCTAACTTTGTCGATGAAGTCCATTGGGTAGGCAATACTTGCTGTGGCTACGTAAGGCACCTTGTGCATGAGCATTATCAACGCCACATCCTTCTTATCCTCAGTCTTACCCCTCGGCGATGTTGTTGTCCAAGCCATCCAGGGCGTTGTACCGCTTGCCTGTATTCCCGTGTTCATGTACGCCTCGTTATCAGCCATTATGTAGAGTATATCCTCATTCCTATAGGCGGCGCCACTTAGCGTGGCAAATCCAATATCCGCGGTTGCGCCATCGCCAGCCCAAACAACCACAGGTCCATTATTACCCCTCTGCCTAACAGCCCTAACTATGCCACTCGCCACCGCCGGGCTTGATGCGAATGGTACGTGGAGTACGGGCACTGTGTATGCGGTGTATGGTGCAGAGCCCGGTATCACACTTGAGCAGCCAGCGGGTATTACCATGACGAACTTACCATCCAGGGCCATCGCTAATTGCCTCATACCGATTTGCAATGGGCAGCCGGGACACGCTGCTGTGCCAGGCATTATGAACTTTGTCCTTCCATACTTATGTAGTTCGTTCATCGTGACCATGCCCATCACCTCTCGATCTTCGGTATATACCAATACTTCCTAATCCTCACCTGTCCCTCACGCTCAACCTTATCAATGAATTCCTTCATTATCGCCTTAAACTCGTCTGATGACACATCAAATCCGCCAATACCGGCTAAGACACCTTCGAAGGACACGTTACTAGGTACGAAACCACTTACCTCGCTGGCTAATACCCCCCCACCCATACCTGCTGAGTAGTCCCTATCAAACACTATTACGCCCTTCATGCCATTAATCCACCCAGTAACATCCTCCTCTGGAAATGGCCTTACGTACCTAATCCTCAATAATCCAATTGGGTATCCCTCATCCCTAAGCCTATCAACTGCGTTCATTATATCACCACTCCACGCACCCATCGATATCGCCAGGTACTTAGCATCACTACACCTGTAGCACTCGGTCAATGGTCCATACCTCCTACCCGTTAACTTAGCGTACTCGTCATAAACTTCTGCGATAACCTTCTTCGCAGATTCCATGGACTCATCCATATACTTCTTGAGTAATGCGTGGTATACATCATTACCTGGTAAATTACCCATTGTAATGGCCTCACCACCAGGCTCAATGGTATATGGAATCCTCGGGTTCCTTGGTGGTAACCAAGCATCGACATCCTCCTGTGATGGAACATCAAGGGGGGGCTCAGCTGTATGGCTTAGGATAAAGCCATCAAGGCCCACCGCAACGGGCAACAACACTCTCTCATCTTCGCTTATCTTAAATGCCGTTAATGTCATGTCGAATGCCTCCTGAACATTCTGTGCCATGCCGATTATCCAACCACTATCCCTAATGGCTAATAAATCGGTGTGCTCATCATGTATATTCCATGGTGGCCCAACGACCCTTGTGACCACGGCCATAACGAATGGGACCCTTGAAGCTGCGGCCCACCAAAGCATCTCATACATGTAGAATAGGCCGTGGCTTGAGGTTGCGGTGAAAGCCCTAGCGCCTCCTGCGGCGGCGCCGTATACCGTGGCCAATGCAGCAAATTCGCTCTCAACCCTCACGTAATCAGCCTTTAATTCACCCTTCTCAATCATCTCGCTGATTCTCTCAACAATGAGTGTCTGCGGCGTTATTGGATATGCCGAGACCACATTAACCCTAGCCAGCTTCACAGCCTCGGCAACTGCGTGATCACCAACCAAGACCTTTCTAACCTGTCTCGCGAGAGATATCTGCCTGCTCATTCACACCACCCCCCCCTCCTTAACCATGTCAATAGCCTTAACAGGGCAAACATCCGCGCATATTCCACAGCCCTTGCAATAGTCATAGTTAATCCTGACGTTCTTATCCTCAAGCCACTCAATAACATTCTCAGGCAGTAAAGCCAACAAATACCGCACTTAGTGCACTTGGAATAATTAATCACAGGCCTATAAACACGCCATGTTCCAGTCCTACCACCGGCACCCTCCGCCGGTGTTGACAGTAAGAGTCCCCCCCTTAATTTCTCGGCAACGCTCATGTCACTCACCCCCCCTGACTAACTCATAACCCATTTTAACGGCCTCAGCATTCAATTTAACCAGATTCTCCCTACCAACAAATTCAGGTAATGAGGCAATTATTGAGTCAAGGCTCACGACACCCGTTACCTTAGCAACGCGCCCAATAATGGAGTACTCACTATGTGCCAGCCGGCAATCACGAGCCCAAGCTTCTCACTTATTGATGTTGCATCAACATAATAAGTCCTATACCCAGTCCTTATTGGTGATGGCGAATTAACAATAATTATGGAGTCCCTACTCTTCATAAGATCATCAACATTCACTAGATCAAGGACACTTGAAACAAGAACCACCAACACATCAGCCCTCCTAACATTACTATGCAATGGCACCGGTCTATCCGCAATCCTCGCATATGACTTAACAACAGCACCCCTACGCTCAGCGCCAAACTCAGGAATTGCCTGGCCCCACTTACCATCCTTGAGCGCAGCGGACACGAGGATCCTGGCGGCAGTGACGCCGCCTTGCCCACCCCTGCCTAAGATTATGAATTCGGTTACCTCAGCCATACTATCTCATGAACCGTAAGCACTAGGGCTTTATAAATGCTTCTGGTAGGTTATTTATCTCTAAATGGTAAAAATAGTTAAATATAAATCCATAGGATTATTGAAATGACTTAATAAATAAGTTATGAATTACATAAAACTAACCACCACCATATCTAAAAACATACCTAAATTAATATAATGGTGTCATCAAAAGATATTTTGGTAATAATTCATTAGAGCGTTATTTACTTAAGTAAAATTGTCAGGAACGAATACCGTACTTCAATCTAACCCACTGACTTGTTTGGTATGACCTGGCTATGAATAATGGTAAGTACCTGCTAAGCCTATTAACCTCTCCCTGACTTACTGTATTCCATGCAGGGCATTCTTTATCGATATATGGGCCATAAACATCATCATAAACCAATGGATATAATCTACAGCCAATTGGTCTATTCTCATATATTGTGCATTGCATGGTCTGTGGATTAAAGAAGACGCAATGCCCATCCACATTCCTTAACCTCCATACCTCGCCATCAAATACTGCGAAGTCCGTAAGCCTATAACCAAGCCTAGTTATCCTCTCGATATCCTCAGGTAAGAGTTCCATTTGTGTGTTTAGGCAGCACTTACCGCACTTAGTACAGTTCATTTTAACCTCGAAGAATTCAGGGTCATCAAATACAGTGCCAAGTTTAATGCGTATCTTAACCATAACCACAACTACCTGCTAACTCTCTCAACCTTATAAGCCATTGTGATTGCCTTATCCCTCCTATCGTCTATCCTAACAGTAGTCACAATTCTCTTAATGCCCGCTTTATAGAGGGTGTCGTGGATATCCTGGAGTAATTTACCTAGCGCCTCAACACTTGGTAATTCAACTGAAGTTCCCATGGGCCCAATCTCGTACTTATAACCCGACCTCCTAATCACATCTATCGCGATTTTAATGTAATCGCCAACACTCGGTGAGCCAGTTCCTATGGGATCAACCGCTATCTCCACGATTACGCTCATACAAAATAATTAAAGCTTAAGTCTGTTATTAAGACTTACTATAAGCAATTTCTTAATGAGTAGGCAATTGGTTAGTGCTGGTTTAGTATGTGATTACTGCGGTGGGCCCATAACAGTGCCAACAATATATAGGAGGGGGGGTAGGAGGACGTATTATCTATGCTGTGAAGCTTGTATGAGGAAATTGAAGAAGAAATTAAGCCGGAGTAATAAAAATAAGGCTGGTGCGCCGTGACCTACTGTGTCATCCAGCGGGAATAGGTGCGTTTTTTATCAGAGGACGTATGATGGCGAGCGTTGCATACTCATGCCGCCTGAGGACTGGAGGGTAAGTAGGAGTAAGTTCATTAATTTCTGCCTTAATGGTGGCCGTGGATGCCCAGTACTCAGTAGGTACTACTCATTAGTTTCTAAGGAATCGGTTAAAGAAGAAAAGCAATTTTAATTAATTTTAATTTAAGTTAAGTATTGTTATTGACGGTAATCACCTAAGTAGGCCCCTCTGAATTAGTATAATCATCACTATAACCGATGCACTAAGTAGAATTGCTATTAAGCTTGTTATCAATTCATTAGATCCTCCTTGCATCGCTGATACTGCCTGTGAATTTCCGTGAGATAGCGTGAATGTGACCAGTGGGAATCCGTATTGATTAATCGGTATTGGGTGATCGCCAAGCTCGTACTCAGTAACTGGCGAGTATAATTGGGCTATTGTTGCATTCTCAATTCCTATAATGGGTATTGTTGTTATGTGGTTAGGCATCAACACTATGGGCTTAGCAATTGCATACGTGCCATTACTCACCACTAGCGTTACATATAATGTGTAGTTCAAGCCATTGTATATCTGCAGTACTACGGCATCATCCTCAACCACGTACTTGACAAGCTTAATTTCAGATAGCCAATTCTCTATGGTATTGATTATGGCGCTCGTGTACGTTAACGCCTGCTCCTGGAACCAAGCTGGGCCGTAGTTCGGAGGACCAGTTTGCCAAGTCCAGTCACTGCCCTCGGCAACGTATAGGTAATTCCACAGTGTGTATATTGGGTTTGTTGAGTTTGGCGTTATGTTGAAGGGTAGTGGTACCACGGGCGATATTGGCAT
Source organism: Vulcanisaeta distributa JCM 11217 (assembly GCF_001316005.1). Taxonomy (GTDB): domain Archaea; phylum Thermoproteota; class Thermoprotei; order Thermoproteales; family Thermocladiaceae; genus Vulcanisaeta; species Vulcanisaeta distributa_B. Next base: position 256,654 of record NZ_BBBJ01000002.1, on the reverse strand, counting down.
GCCCACAGCCTTCGTAAACGCCACAAGGTACTCCCTCGCCAAGGCAACTGAACGCCAGATCTCGACCTTACCTGGATAGCCATTATTCCAGTTATTTAGGTTTAGGGCCCATGAGGATTCGGGCAAATTAGTCAGTACCGCTATGGGCTTGTGGGTGGCTATGGCCTCGCTAGCCGTCTGCGTTATGAACCAGGTACCCTGGTACTCAGAGAGTACTTGGTAAATGGCCTGTAGATCAGCGGGTCCCGTGGTTGGGTTGAAAATTAGTGGGTTCTCGCCATCCAATGCTACGACGACCACAGCGCCTGGGTTCTGCATGTATATCCTGGCAAGGTAATGAATCAATTCTCTGGCGGTCACCTGCGGTGGTTGACTGAAGTAAGCGAAGGAGAATGCGTTGGAGAGGTCTGTGTCCCTAAACAGTACTATTATCTGCTCACCAGTTGAGTCCTCAACAATTATGGGTCCATAGGGTGATGGGGGGGTACCGCTAACAACCGTTGCGTAGGGCAGGAACGCCTGGGCATCGAGTATCGTGAATTCAATGCCAGTCTCATTGTATAGGTGGACTAAGCCATATTGAATGCCATCTCCGGCGTCCAGGCGCCAGTTGCCTTAACGCCGAATACCTCCTCAGTCATTTCCTCACCCATGAGTATTTGAGCCAATAAGTCGCTCTGCCAACCATTATCATAAATTATTGCCTGCAGTGGGTGGTAGAACGGCACGGTGAGAATCTCGACCTTACCCTCCTGGGCAAGCTCCCTATATAGGCTGATTGTGTAGTTTATGGCCTCGAGGCACTGGGTCATGTTTACGTTGAGTGTTGATGGGCTTGGCCAAACCGGTGAGTATGGGAACGTACCCTCAGTCAGTATTGTCTCCCACTGATATAGAAGTACTGGCGTGAAGTCTATGGTAACGCTCACGTTGTACTCATTGAGTAGGATGGCCTGTAATTCATAAGCGCCAACCCACGTTCCATTCCATAGGAAGTCATGGCATGTGTGAAGCAAGACCCAGGCCTGTTCCCACGTTCCATTTGGCTCGATGTAAAGTGGTTGGTGCATGTTCCAAACAATGACTAGGCTGAGCGGTGGTTTACCCGTTGTATTGAGTACGTAGAGGCTCGGCAATGATGCCTGGGTTAACACGGTACCCAGGCTATACACCGTGAGCATAGGCGTATATATACCCTGCGGCATATTCACGGTGAAGTTTAACGCCACAGTGTAGTAACCTGGCATTATCGTTACATCATAGTAATTAAACTCCTCATTATTTACGGTAAGTGTCATATTAACCGTAACAGGCTTGCCAAACTCATTTTGGAAAAGAACGTAGACAGTGGCGTTCTGTCCAACCAGGTAAACATACCTATTATACGTCGCGTTTATGAATACCAGTGGTGAGTATACGTCCTGTATTGCGAAGTTCCCGTTAGGTGTGCAGGTTACTGTACCGCTTATTAGGTTAGCTGAGCAGTGTAGCCAAGTATTAGTCGTTGTATCCCAGTAAACCCACTGGATCCACTGCCCTGGCTGGAATGGACCTATCATAACTGAGTAATTACCCCCCCAGAGTGGATTAAACGTCATTGTTGCATTCATGGCGCCAGGCGTACCACTCGTGGTGTACCAAGGAACATTCCCAGGGCCTGAGGTTAGGCCGTACCAGAGGAGTATGTTGTCTGGCGCCCTGCCAAGTACGGTTATTAATATTGAACCGTTTGGATAGACGTAGGCCCATGTATAGCCCTGGTTCGGTGGATTAACATCAACGTTCCAGTTCCAGAAGGGTACGCATTGATAGTTAATCCAGGTATTTGTGGTTGCATCATGAAATACCCAGGCAACCCAAGTACCTGGTTGGAAAGGCCCGATTGTGGCTACGTAACTGGTTCCATTCCAAGTCATTAGTGTGTCAGTAACGCTTGACCAGGGCCCCCCCTGTGGGTACGGCTCAATACCCCCCCAGTGCAGATAGACCTCATGGCCCTCCGGCAGTCCTGTTATTGCCACCGTTATGTACGCGGGACCCGACGTTGGTGTCACATTAAAGGACACTACGTATGGGCATGAACTTTGAGCATGAGTTATGGGTGCTGCGAGTAGTGCTGCTACTATTAGTAAAAGAATTAACGGGTATATTATTTTAATTGTCATATTACTTGGGTATTTCTTAGATATTTAAACTTTTCTTTTCAATTATTCTTTTAAATATTTTCAATCCCTTATGCCTTAACACCGCCCATCGCGTATATCTGCACCAAGTACTTCTGGAAGGCAATGAATATTGCGAATATAGGTATTCCCATGAGCACGGAGAACGCGGCAAGCACGTTATACAGTGTTGCCCTATTCACGAAGGCCAAGTAATACATGCCCAGGGTCAGGGTCCACATGCTGCCCTGTGTTATGAATGCATTAGCTAATGCATAATCAGTATAGGCCCCCATGAATGCGAGAAGCGCAACAAATGCAATTATTGGCTTAGCCATTGGTAGAAGGATTCTGAAGAATGCCCCCCCGGGCCTAGTTAATCCATCGATTAACGCAGCCTCCTCATAGTCCTTAGGTATCCTATCGAGGAATACCTTAACTAGGTATGAACTAAATATTGATGTACCACCTGAATAGGCCAGTATTAACCCTACGTATGTGGACCACCCTCTAAGCATTCCTAGTGATGCAAACATTAAGTATAGGGGTAGCGCTGTCGCTGCGAATGGGAAGAATGTCATTACGTAAATGGTCACCATTAATGTGGTCTTTCCAGGCACGTTAAACCTAGATAGGGCAGCCCCCCCTGTTATGAAGGCTACAATAACCGTGATCGCTATCGTACCTGCCGCTAGGATCAAGCTATTTCTTAACCATAGCAGGAATGGTTCCTTAAACAATATGTAGTAATACGCCTCTAAGGACGGTTTCTCGGGTAGGAGCGAGCGTAGGGTTATTGAGGCTAGTGTTGGTATTGGATTTACGGAAGTGATTATTATGTAGTATATTGGGAATACGGCTATAGCAGCCACTATAGCGAGTATTATGTATGATATACCAAGCCTAACCCAATTAGCTACCCTGTTCTTCAGACTATACTTACTACTCATGTTATCACCTCAAGGACCCTACCAACCCTGAGCATTAGTATTGCCATTATCGTCAATATTATTGTTGAGATAACGGAATAAGCAGCGGCAATGTTGTAATAGCCGTATGAGAATGCCTCCTGGTACGTATAAACAATTAATATATCAGTTGATATACCTGGGCCACCACCAGTCAGTATGTATATTGGGTAGAAATTATTCCATGTAAAAACGAAGCCACCAACACTGACGAAGGCTATGGCACTCCTCATTAGGGGGGGTAGTGTTATGTACCTAAACCTGTGCCATGCGTTGGCACCATCAACCACGGCAATATCGTATAATTCACTCGGTATGCTCTGTAGGCTTGATAGGAAGACCGCCGTGTAGTATGGGAATGATAACCACAGGTTCGTTAGTATTAACGCAGCCCAGGCGGTGTTTGTGAATGTTAACCAGTTAATTGGTGGGATTCCAAATAAGCCGAGGAATTTATTGACGATTCCATACTCGTAATTCCACATGCCATACCAAATTACTAATGAGATGTATGCAGGAAATGCCCAGGGTACTAGGAGTAACGTAAAGAATACATTCCTACCCTTAATATCCCTTTGATTAAGTATTAGGGCCAGTATGAATCCGGTAACCACCATCGGGACTAAACTACCCACTGTCCAAATCACCGTGTTTAACAATAACGTATAAAAGGTATTACTAGTTAATATTTCCTGATATATCCTTAATCCAACAAACGTGTAATAAAATAAGTGATAAAGATCGAAGTTTGTAAATGATATATACACGGCGTAAGCCACCGGGTATAGAAATAGGAATAATGCAATGGCAATGATGGGGGGGAGGAGGTAAAGGTATTGGATAAAGACACGATCTAGTTTTTGAAGGGGGGGATCCATTATTAGTCACCTAACTTAACCGCTTGACTGAGCCATCTGCTGGAGCATGTATTGCTCCATGCCCTGGGCGGCGGCTTGGGCAGTCGTCTGATTAGCGAAGTAGGCAGTCGCGTACTGGTGGAATGCCGGCCAGTAGTAAGCCATTGCGGGTATGTTGGGGAACTTCTGGCCATACTGGGCCTGGGCGAATATGCCCTCCATAATGTCGTTTAGGCACGATGCGTTAACTGCCCAGCCTTCAATTGACTAACCGCTGTGTTATAAGCCTGCAGATTGGCAGGTATGTCATGGGCGTAATTCCACAGGTTAAGTTCTGCCTGTGGCCCTGTCATATATAGTATGAATACTAACGCAGCCTCCAACTGCTGTGGCGTGGCGCCACTTGCCTGCGGCGCCGCGATAACCCAACCAGTACTACCTATTAACGGGCTCGCATGTAGGCCAGTCTGACTAACCACGGGTAGTGGTGCGGCACCCAGGTTGCAGCCAAGAGCCTTGAAGTACGTACCTAAATCCCATGGACCATCGAATATTATTGCAGCCTGCCCGCTTGTGAATAACTGCCCTTCAAGGCTTGGGTTCATGTCTGGAGCATTTATGTGCAGGTCGTACGTTAAGTTGTACCAGAATTCCAGGGCGTTAGCCATGGCGCTTGAGTTGAGTTGCGGCATGTTGTTAGGGCCGAATATCTGCCCACCAAAGCCGGCGAACCAGGCGGCGAACCTATAGCCCCCACTCAGAGCCGACGCCATAGGCAATGCACCACACGTGTACGTACTGTTGACCTGAAGGCACATATTAATTAGTTGGTCAGTGGTGTTTGGTGGTGATGTTATGTATTGCTTATTGTAGAACATGACTATGTAGTTTATGTTATCAGGTAAGCCATAATAACCATGGGCACTTGGCGTGTTTAAGTAGAAGTTTTGGGCGGCCGTGGGTAGGTACTGCTCAAAAACTGATGGCGGCAGATACTCACTTAGGTTAAGCAGTAGGCCTGCTGCGAATAATTTACCAGCATCATCACTCGTGTCCCTATAGACAATAGGTGCCTGCCCGGCCTTCGCTGCTGATATGAAGTTGCTCGTGGCGATACCCACGCCGTAGGTAACCTCAACGTGTATGCATGGGTATAACTGCTCAAAGGATGCCAGTGAGGCGTTGAATGCTTGGTTCTCGCTAACGCTGTAGGTGTCCCACACCGTTATCGTTACATTACCGACCTTAGAACAGAAGGTTTGTGCGAAGCTAGGGCTATACACATTTTGTGGTGTGAAGTCACTTATTGGTATTACGAAGCCGGGTGGCGTTGTTGGTTTTGGTGCTGAGGGTTTGTATAGGTAAAACACGGCCACCACTGCGGCTATTATGACTATTACGGCAACGACTATGCCTATTATAGCCCCCCCTGTGGATAGTCCAAGCTTGTTCATACGCATTCAGGTATTATGAATAGGTTTAAAAGCATTACCGTGATTGATTTATATAATTCATGAATGTCCATAAATAAAGAAGACAAAACTTAGATATTTATCTATATGTTTATACCTAGGTATACCCATTAATATGCAGTTATTAATGACCGTTAAGTACCAATAATTCTTGTCGAGTCATCTACCCTTAATAATGAAGTAGTCGCCACTTATGATACCACCACTGTACTTCCTTGGTTCATTACTTAATCTAACCTCGAATTTATCATCGTAGTAAGTCAATTCACTTGAATCAGCCGTTACGCGCCTGGGCAATAGGTTTAATCTTGAGAGTCTTCTTATGAATTCATGAAGGGTGTTGGGACCATTGACTCTTTTCCAATCCATGCACCTCCTATTATCAGGGTCAGGGCCTCCCTCAAGCATAATTTCATCACCGTAATAGAGCATTGGGGGGGTCCCAATCCAGGTGTATGTGAATACCAACGCTGCCTTAAACTTCTCAATATCGCCGTTAAATATCGTTATTGTCCTTGGCGTATCGTGTGTATCCACAAAGAGCCAGGAATTGATTAGGAAGTGTTTTGGTAATACGTTTAATTGTCTCTTAAGTACTTGAGCAAAATCCTCAGCACTGACCTCACCATGTAGGAACTTAATTAATGGTTCCCAGACCTGATAATTCATGACGCCATCAACGGCATTCCTCCATAGGAATGGATCACCCCCCCAGACCTCAGCAATTAACGGCTTATTGATGAAGTTCCTCAGGTCCCACAAAAACCAGGGTGGTATGCCGGCACCAACATCAATCCTAAAGGCATCAACACCCATCAACGCCCAATGAAGTACTATGCCCTTAACCCACTCACCGGCGAACTTCATGTTAAGCTTAGGCATCCTCTTAACATCCATAAACTTCTCATAATCTCCATTATAGATATAATACCAACGGGAATACTCCTGGTCACGCTTAAGGCGGACTTAAAGGCTGGGTGGTCGGAGCCTGTATGATGTATGGGCAGGTCCAGTATGACCTTAATACCGAGGTCATGAGCTCCTCAGCAGCTCCTTAAATGCCTTATTACCGCCCAGGTCATCATCAACATTTAGATAATCAATAACATCATACCTATGGTAAGACATTGCCCTAAAGACCGGCGTTAAATAAATAGCATCAAAGCCCATGGACTTAATGTAACTAAGTTTGTCTATAATGAAGTATAAATCACCACCAAGCCTATCCCTAGGACCACCCTCCCTCTTACACCCAAACCTATCAACGAAAATGCCGTAAATAGCCCTGAACAACCTACGCCTACTCTCACGAATCCTCCTAACAGGGCCGCTGAGCTTAAGCACGTTAAACCCGTTCTCCGTAGGGCCATCATCGAGGACCACCTCACCATCGATTAAGTACCTATAGTAATATTTACCTGGGGGGGTAATGAGACATATGCGCAGTAGTCAAAGCCGCAAAATTCAAGCTCGATGGGTTTCATGAATGCTGTAAAATTACCAATGACGAAGGCAGCCCTCCTAGGGCGTCTATTTATTGAAAATCTAATGAAGTAAAGATCGCCACTCCTAAATACGGTGATGGGCATTAAACCAACCGCAAAAATACGAACTTAAATTAATTAACCCAATGGGAAATGACAGCATAAAGGCTTAAAAACCGACGTATTTAATGATTAACGAGCCCCCCCGGTAGTATAGCCCGGTCAAGTATGTGGGCCTTTCGAGCTTAAGCGGAGACAGCCCGTGACCCGGGTTCAAATCCCGGCCGGGGGGGCACCAATTTTCAATTTATTAAATATCATTACCAAACTATAGACTGAGTTAAATTTTTATGCTGCTCATAGTCTCCCTGGATTTGTGAGGGTTAGGGTTAAGTTTTTTGGTGATCTTTATGAGTTGATTGGTGCATTTAGAATTGAACTTGAGACCCCCCCAAACGGCCTTTCAGTGCGTGATCTCATTGATCTCATTTCTCATACGTTTAATCCTAAGTTTGCCGAAGCCGTGCTTGATGGTGACGGCAGACTTAGGGGGGGTGAGTACGTGGTCCTGGTTAATGGTAAGGCCATTGAGTGGCTTAATGGGCTTGCTACGAAGCTTAATGATAATGATGAGGTAGTGTTTCTACCGCCTGCGGAGGGTGGCTAAGCTGTTGGCTTGGGATAACTTATAAATTAGTAGCTGGTTCTTCTCACAGTAATGAGTTATACCATTGGGTTGATAGGATAGCGAACCAAGTTCTTGAGAGGTGCCGTAGTGAGGGTAAGGATGAGTGCGTACTTAATGGCGGTCTTAGCGTTTCTGGACTTCAACACATTGGTAGGCTTAGGGGGGGTGAGATAATACTGAATAGTGTCATTGCCGAGAAATTAAGGGATGCGGGATTAAGGGTTAGACAGGTCTTGACCCTGTACACGGTGGATCCTGGAAGGGTAAGGATAAGCAGCTTGAGCAGTTTTTGAATCCCGAGATTGGTAGGAAGTATGTTGAGTGGCCTCTCGAGCGTGTCCCGGATCCCAAGGGTTGTCATAAGTCCTGGGTTGATCATTACTGGAGGGACTTTGGTGATTACCTTGATTACTTCGCGAAGAATGTTAAGGTTATAACGACCGGCGAAATGTATAGGGAGCATCCTAGGATGAGGGAGTTCATAGTAATGACTATGAGGAATAGGGAGAGGTTGATTGAGGTCATTAATAAGTATAGGGGGGGTAGGAATCCGTATCCGAAGGATTGGATACCCTTCGAGCCAATTTGCGAGAACTGTGGTAGGATCGGCACTGCGGAGGTCACGAAACTAGACCTTGATAAGTATGAGGTTGAGTATAGGTGTACGTACTGTGGGCATGTTGGTAGGGCTAAGTTGACTGATGGTAAGCTTCCGTGGAGGGTTGAGTGGGTTGGTGTTTGGTACACGTTGCAGGTTGACTTCGAGCCTTATGGAAAGGACCACGCAATGCCAGGTGGTTCCAGGGACTCTGCGGTTGAGATTGCAAAGACGGTCTATGGCATTAACCCGCCATTGGGTACCTGGTATGAGTGGGTTGGTTATGTGGTTAATGGTAAGGACGTGGGTGACATGGGTAGTAGTGACTTCATAGGCTTTACGCCGAGGGAGTGGGTTGAGGTTGCGGAGCCCGAGGTTCTTAGGTACATATACATATTCCATGAACCGACAAAGAGACTTACCTTTAGTCTTGATTCGGTTTATCAATACGTGGATATTTATGACAGGGCTGAGCGTCTTTACTACGGTGTTGATAAGCCAAGCCCTAAGGAAAAGGATTACCTTGACCTAATTATTAAGTCCTATGAGTATGCACAGTTGAGGAGACCACTGCCTAAGGAGATGCCGTTTCAGCTGCCGTACCTACATGCAGTTGCTCTGATACAGACATTGCCGCAGTCGTTAAGTGAGGACGAGCTTATGGAGAGGGTCATTAAGAGATTGAAAGAGACGAAAATACTAACTAAGGATTTGGATGACCTATCCCGTGAGAGGATTAAGTCTAGGTTGATTAGGGCCCGTAACTGGGTCAGTAAGTACGCACCTGAGACATACAGGATTAGGGTTCTTGAGGAGTTGCCTGAATCAATAAGGGCGTCATTAACGGATATCCAAAGGAACAAATTGGGATTACTGCTTCAGGAGCTTGAGAGGGTCGATGTTTGGAATGAGGACAACATCAAGGAGGCGATGAAGAGGGTTCCCAGGGAGAATAAAAGCATTGAGAAGGCGTTCTTTGAGGCTACATACTTAGTATTCTTCGGTAAGCCAAGTGGCCCAAGGATAGCGCCCTACCTCGCAATGCTTGGTAGAGACTTCGTAATTAATAGGTTAAGGGATGCGTTAAGGTGATGATCATGTCCAGGCTATTAGTGGCGGCCATCGTCCTTGCAGTGATTGTTTACACGGTTCTATTATCGTCGCTGGCAGGTACGTACTTACCCAGTAGGGGGGGTAACTTTGCCCTGGAAATCACCGTACTTATACTCGCATTAATTAGCTTCTTTGTGTCATTTCTATCAATTAAGCAGACGTGGTATGACGTGAATACCGCATATACGGATAGGGAGTTAATAATTGGAAAGTTGAAGAGAATTCTAGCGTTTTTCTCGCTGGGTCTGAATATTATTAACATAATCCTGATTTTCGCGTACGTACTCATCGTGGTTATTTAAATAAAATAAAATTTGTATAACTACTTATTTTCAACTCGATTACTTCTTGATCAGCGCCCTCAATTGATTAAGCTCCTTATCCTTACTCTCAATAATCTTCATTAACTCCTCCCTCTCCTTAAGTAGTTGCTCGTACTTCTTACGTATGTCCTGGCACTCACTCTCAATCTTATTAATCTCCTTCATCTTGCTCTCCAACTCCTCCCTCTCCCTATCAAGCTTCTCCCTCAACTCAACCAGCGTGTTCTCCCTAATTATTAAGGCCCTCTGGTAATTCATCAACTCCCTCTCCTTATCAAGAAGTCTCTTCTCCCAATCCGTGAGTCTCTTCTCCTCCTCAACAAGCTTCGTTATTAATGGCTCAAGCTTATCCATGAGTTCCCTCCTCCTCTTATTAATCTCTTCATCAAGCTTCTTCAGCGTATCCTCCTCTCCTTAAGCAGGTTCTCCAGGGAATTAAGCCTACTCTCCTTATCCTTAAGTTCAGCCTCAAGCTTATTCAACGCTTCCTGTCTCTCATTCAACTTCTTCTCAAGCTCCTTAAGTTCAGCCTCCCTCTGAGCCAACTGATCAAGCCTTTCCTTAACCTCCTGTTCCTTCTTCTCCAATTCCCTAAGCCTTGCATTCTCGCATCGATCCTCACAGCCTCCATCTCAAGCCTCTGCTCACGGGACTTTAACTCAACCTCCCAATCCCTAAGCTTAGCCTCCCTCTCATTAAGTGCCTTCTCCCTCTCAGCCAAGGCCTTCTCTTTATTATCGAGGTCGCTAAGTCTCGTTGTTAACTGATTAGAGAGAGCCATAAGGGACGCCATCACGTTACTCATCTCAGCCAACTTAGCTTTCTCCTCCTCAATTGCCTTCCTATCGCTTTCCAGTCTTTGCCTAAGCTCCTCAAGGCTTTTCTCCCTAACCGAAACGTCGCTCTCCCTCCTACTTATATCGAGTAGTTTATTCTCCAGGTCCTTCTCCCTATTAAGGACTTCGTTATACACCTTGTTCAACTCCGCCAATAAATTACTCAACTTAGATACCTCTGAGACAAGGCTGATGCCTTATCAACTCCGCTCTCAATTTTAGTGTTTAAGTCCTTAACATTATTATTAATTGATTCAAGGGTTGTGGTGGCACTTACGAGGCTCTGCTGCATGTTGCTTGATAATCCCTGGAGCCTGTCTAGGAGGTTGTTTATTTTCTCAAGTGCATCGAACAAGGAATCCATGAGCTTCTTACTAGTGTCGTTGAATTGATTAACGATGGTGTTCATTTGGGCAACCCTGCTGGCTATGTCTGTGGTTGATGAGTTTATGACCTTAATCGCATCCTGTAGTGTCTTGTCATTCCTCTCAATTCCGGCTGAAATAGCCTGAAGATTCTTCTGCATTTGATTGGCGTTATTAATTAGTGCTTGTACATTCTGTTGTAACGCCTGAAGTAAATTGCTTATCTCGTTAATCCTCTGGTAAAGCTCTGATGCCTCCTTAGACCTGAACACGGTACGTATTTTAAACAGGGGGGGAACTAATATATTTTGCTTTTATTATTCTAAATGAAATTGAACGTGATGAAAAACAACATAAAACTAAGACTTGCCAGCGCCCTTACCCAGGACATCCAAAATAACTGACTTAAGCCCCTCAATCGTCTCAGAACTTTTTCTATACTCAGAGATCAACCTAATGCCTTGCTCCTCAATTAATTTCTGAAGTTCATTAAGCCGCGTCGCAACGTTGGATAATTGATTCGTGATCTCAACAACCTGGTTAACATCAAGGGTTCTATACTCCCTCAAATCCATCGCGGTCTTTGCCAACAAATCCACCGCATTCTCAATCTTACCCTGCAATGACGATATTGAATCCCTATATGCAATTAGCGAAGCCTCAATCCTCGTCAACTCCCTCAACGTATTAGACAGCATGCCAGCCAACTCAGCCATGCTCTGCGGAGTTATTCCACTGATTAATTCCTGGGCCTTTATTAGGCTGGATAGGGACTTCTCAATATCATTAACCCTACTCTCCAGGTTCTCAACCCTAGTACTTAGGTCCGCCAGGTTCCTGGACATTTGATCAACCTTACTATTTAAGTTCATTAACTCCCTGAGAATCCTGGCTATTGGGTCCTCACGTGGGGGGGGTGGGGGGGTGGCGCTGGGTAATAACCCATTGCGAATAATATCAATTAGTAATTACTTAAATATTTATCTTGTGACTATCAATCAATGACATACATATCCCCAAGGGCAAAAATACTAAGTAGAAACGTGGGTGGGGGGGATGTCGTAGTGCTCGGTCCATCAATAATTAACGAGGGTACTATAGTTGAGCCCTTCGTCATTATAGGCCACCCAATCAGGTCAAAACTCCTGGGCGTGAGGGATAAGGATTCCGTTATTGAGCATTTAATGGATGAGGTCAGTAGTGGTGCCATAATTGGTAGGAACTGCATTATTAGGAGTAATGTCATTATCTATGAGAATGTGGAGATCGGCGATGGTGTTGAGACGGGGGGGCATAACGCGTTGATTAGGGAAAACACGAGGGTTGGCGCGAATACTAGGATTGGGTCTGGGGGGGTTATTATTGATGGGGGACACGGTGATCGGCAGTAACGTTAGTATACAGAGCATGGTCTACATACCGAGGGGGCACGGTCATAGAGGATAATGTGTTCCTAGGGCCTAACGTCGTGATAACTAACGATAAGTACCCACCGAGTAAGAGACTTGATGGTGTTAAGATTAGGAGGAATGCCGTAATTGGCGCTAACGCAACCTTGATAGCGGGTATTGAGATTGGGGGGGAGAACTCCGTGGTTGCGGCGGGCTCTGTCGTGACTAAGGACGTGCCGCCAGGGGGGGAGGTCGTTGCCGGCGTGCCTGCCAGGCCTATCTACACTGTTGATATTTTTATTAGGAAGAGGATTGAGTATGAAAGGTCAGAGGCCCCCCCTTAACGTTCTCCTGAGATTCCTAGCCATCTCCTCAAACCTGGCAATATCCTGCTTGGACAATGATGGTGGGACGACCTTCAGCGCCTCCTCAAAATGCTCGATGCCGACAGGCTTAACCTGGTTAGTATTACTCCTAATGGTCTCCCTCAAAGCCAGCATTGCCGCCTCCCTAACAAGCGCCGCCAAATCAGCGCCCGTGTAGCCCTCAGTCCTCCTAGCCAGGTCCCTGAGGTACTTATAATCCCCCCCATCCTTAACATCATCAGCAAGCTTCAAGCCCCCCCTAATGTGAACCTTAAGTATCTCAAACCTCGCGTTCTCATCCGGTGGTGGCACATAAACAATTCTATCAAACCTGCCGGGCCTAAGAAGCGCTGGGTCTATTATGTCGGCCCTATTCGTCGCTGCAATAACCACGACATTCTTCAACGGCGCGATTCCATCCATTTCAGCTAATAATTGATTAACAATCCTATCAGTGGCCCCACTATCAACCCTCAAGCCCCTTGCTGGTGCTATTGCGTCTATTTCGTCGAAGAATATTACGCATGGTGCTGCCATTCTGGCTTTCTTGAATATTTCTCTGATGGCCCTCTCGCTTTCTCCAAACCACTTACTCAGTATCTCAGGCCCACGAACAGCAATGAAATTAGCATTCGACTCAGTAGCCACAGCCTTAGCCAAAAGCGTCTTACCAGTACCAGGAGGACCAAACAACAAAATACCCTTAGGAGGCTCAACACCTAACTCCTCAAAGTACCTTGGGTACTTAAGCGGCCACTCAACCATCTCCTTAAGTTCTTGCTTCACGTTCTCATAACCACCAATATCATCCCAATGAACCTCGGGGGGGACCTCAACAATGACTTCCCTAAGAACCGTTGGCTGTATGTACTTCATGGCCTCCAGGAAGTCCCTCATCCTAATCTTAATCCTGGCCAACTGCTCAGGCGGTATCTGTGGTTGATCAAGGTCAATCTCCTTAGTAACGTCTATAGCCTCCCTAAGCCTTATCATTGCAGCCTCCTTAACCAACGCCGCCAGGTCAGCCCCCCCGTATAGCCATGCGTCATCTCCGCAATTTCATCGATGTTCACAATATCGCCTGGATCACATATCTTCTCCTTAACATCATCCTCAGTACACAGCGGCACATTCCTAGTGTGTACCTGGAGTATCTCCTTCCTCGCATTCTTATCGGGCATACTTATGTATATCTCTCTGTCGAATCTTCCTGGTCTTCTTAGTGCTGGGTCTACGGCTTCTGGTCTGTTTGTTGCTCCGATTACGATTACTTGGCCCCTCTCCTGAAGACCATCCATTAATGTTAGGAGTTGGGCAACAACGCGTTTCTCCACTTCTCCGGTTACCTCCTCCCTCTTCGGCGCTATCGCATCAATCTCATCAATAAAGATAATGGCGGGAGCATTCTTCTTAGCCTCCTCAAAAATCTCCCTCAACTTAGCCTCAGACTCACCATAATACTTACTCATTATTTCAGGGCCATTAATCGATATGAAGTAGGCATTGGCCTCTGAGGCTACGGCCTTTGCAAGAGTGTCTTGCCGGTGCCAGGCGGACCAATTAGAAGAACGCCCTTGGGAGGCTCAATACCAAGGTGCTTAAATATCTCGGGATGTCTCAATGGTAGTTCTATCAATTCCCTAATCTTCCTCTTAGCCTCCTCAAGGTCACCAATATCCTCCAGGTAACCCTCGGCATTGTTAACTCCATCTCCCTAACAGGCTCCTCCCTAACCTGAACCTCCGTGTCTATACCAACGTATGCGGCAGGCCCTGGGGGGGTTACGCTCGTGACCATGAACCTGATTGAGCCTGTGTAGTACGGTATCTCAATGATTGAACCTTTCCAAACGGGCTTACCCAATAAGTAAGCCCTTTTGAGATAATCAGGGTCAACCCTAATGTACTCACCAACAGGCGCTATCGTGACCCTCTGCGCAGACCTTAGATTGGCCCTCCTGACCTTAACAACGTCACCAATACTGACACCGGCATTCTGCCTTAAGACACCATCCATCCTTATGTAGTCCTTATCCTCATCGTCAGTGTAGGCGGGCCATACCTGGGCATAGGCACTACGCTTATTACCAACGATCTCTACGTACTCCCCAGGCTCGATACCAAGCACCCTCATGTAACGTTGCGGTATCCTAACAATTAACCTACCAACATCCCTAGTCCTCGCCTCCGCAACCCTAAGACTAACCTCATTATTAGAACCCATGACTAATCCTCATTGCTTAAACCCCCCCCAACTCAGCTTATATAATTATCTTCATCATTCCAACTCACTGGTCCAATGCCATGCGTTTACTAATAAGTTCAATTTCACATACTTAACTTAAATTATTGCACAGCACATACTAATCTCACAAAATATTTCGTGTTCATTAACAATCATCCTGAGGACCTTATTAATCATTTAAAAATTAAATTACCGATGTGTATTGCTCAGGATCTAGAAATTGCATGTATTAAAATTGATGAGGATTTAATTAGGAAAAACAGATTGTGCTGGGGGGGTGAAAGGGATGATTCTAAGTATAAGTGCGGTGGGGGGGAGATCGATGATCTAAAGACGATTAATGAGGTTATTATAATACTTATTGAAGTTCTTTACCGTTTATTACGTTGGCGAGTATGGGTACCATGGTGGTTAGATAAGGAGAAAATCAAAATATTCAATAGTAGGGATAAAATTAAGACAATAAACGATAAGGTGGCTAAGGTGATTGATGATATTCTTAATGAGATGTTAAAGTACTTATATCAATATGATGATTATTGGATTAGGAATAGAGTATCTAATGAATTAAGAAGGGTCATCGAAGATTTAATAAACGGCAGGGCTGAAGTAATTGTTAGGAGGACGGAGAGCTCATTAACAATCACGGTACGTGGAAGCCGCATCACCTTAGAAATTATTAGGAATAGGGATGTTATAGTCCAAATACTTAATGACTTTCCAGGCATAACAATAAGGATACCAGACGTCTTCAAGGAGTTTATGAAAAATAGGAGTAAATACGAAGAACTCACTAAAATACTCCTTGCAGCAAAGCTGGGTCTTGCTAATACAGATGAGGGAGAAAATAAGGATAAACCCAGGATGAGGACAACACGCCTATGGCAAGCGGTATTTTGGGCACTTCTTTATCCAGGAGATGTATACATAAATATAAAATCAATTAATGTAAACGTTGAAGACGTAACAATAACGTGGTCCCTCACGGCTAACAACCACACATCATATAAAGAAAATGCACTTAAGATCGCTAAAGGCCTTGATGAAAAGACGTTATTGATCTTTTTATTAACAAGCATATTGGGTGACGGCTATGCAAATGCGTATCTGAGGAGAAACAGGTTAAGGGCGAGGATAGAGATTACGGTAAACGCAGCAAAGCTAGAAGAAAAGTTAGAGGAGTGGAAGGCAATACTTGAGAAATTAAGTAAATCATTAAATGTTAAATATAATCTAAATAGCAAGAACAACGTTGCAAATATATCGTTTTACGACAGCCATGCTGTTAAATTAGCAAGGGCCATATTAAATGCTGTACCACCTATTCTAGGAGAGGTCCTGGACGCATTAGAAAGCGATAAGTGGTTGGGTATAAAGAAGATCTCTAATGTGGAGTTTAAGTATATCCGAGGTGAGTCACAGGTTGAAATATATGGCGAGAGATTCACGATAGACTATAATAACCTAAGACTCGTACTTTCAACGAAGAATTCCATCAGGGCATTAAGGATTTATGAGAAGTTAAGGAATGCATACGAAAAAGTCTCCATAAGGCAGAAGAAGGGATACACGATTGTGAGTATACCATTCAAGGCCATAATTAGGAATGATGAATTACGAAATGCAATACATAGGGTACTTTGCAGTAAACTTAAGAAGACTAAGAATGAGAAGACAAGAGCGAAGATAATACGTGCATTAATGAAGTTATCATCATCAAAAGAAATTGACTGCGAACCTTAAATTTTAAAAGGAAATAAAGCAATACAGTCTGTGGGCAAGGTAGGCATTGTCGGCTGGGGGGGCGTCTACATACCAAGGTTCAGAATAAGCACAAAGGAGATCGCTAGGGTATGGGGGGGGTGATGATCCGCTTAGGATTAAGGACCTTTATTGGGTTGAGGAGAGGAGCGTTGGTGGTCCTGATGAGGATGCGGTTACAATGGCGGTGGAGGCCTCGAGAAATGCGTTGAGGAGGGCGGGTATTGATCCTGGGGGGGAGTTGGGTTCGGTATTTGTTGGTACTGAGTCGAAGCCCTATGCGGTTAAGCCAATAGCTTCAATACTAATTGAGGCTCTTGGAATGAGGAAGCAGTCGTTTGCTGTTGACATGGAGTTCGCATGTAAAGCTGGCTCGGACGCCATAGTTAATGCGACAGGCCTTGTTAAGAGTGGCTTAATTAAGTATGGACTCGCGGTTGGCGTTGACCATAGCCATGGAGAGCCAGGGGATCACCTTGACTATACGGTGTCTGGCGGTGCGGCGGCCTACATCATAGGGTCTGACGGCGTTGTGGCTGAAATAGAGCACATTTACGCATATAACTCAGACACACCGGACTTCTGGCGTAGGGATGGCATACCATACGCGGTTCATGGTGAGTCATTCACGGGTGAGCCAGCGTACTTTAGGCACATTGTGAATGCTGCGAAGGCGCTCATGGAGGCTACGGGACTCAAACCAAGCGACTTCGACTACGCGGTATTCCACCAGCCAAATGCTAGGTTCCCAGTGAGGGTTGCTCAAATGCTCGGTATACCCCTTGAGAAGGTTAAGCTTGGTATCGTGGTTGATAGGATCGGCAATACCTACAACGGCGCGGTGTTAATAGGGCTTGCAAACATACTTGAGAATGCCAAGCCAGGATCTAGAATACTCATGGTCTCCTTCGGCAGTGGCGCTGGTTCAAACGCCTTCAGCTTGGTTACCACGGATTTACTACCTGAGAAGGTGGGTAGGGCTAGGACCGTTAGTTACTACCTTGAGAATAAGACATACATAGACTACGCGCTTTACCTGAGGTTTAGGAATTTAATTAAGGTAATTCAGTAATATCGATTTGTCGGCATCTTAATCTTTAAAAGCAATCAGATAAAAATCATCGCAATGCCTCGCAAACAGACTGTTCGAATTGTGGAGAGGAAGAAGGAAATACTTGAGTTATTAATTAAGGAGGGTGAGTTACCGACGAACGAGATTGTAAAGAAGACAAACCTAAGCCACAGCCAAGTCTTTTACGCGTTAAAGCTTCTTCAGAGGGATGGGTTAATCAGGGAGATTAAGAGGGGGGGTAAGGTGGCCTATTGGAAGGCTGCGGATAATGCCCAGGAAGCCCTTAAGACGCTTGAGCAGGAGGTTAGGGAGGAGGTCATGGAGGGCGGGGGGGAATCAACGGAGGAGACTTAGGCTTTTTAACTTCTTAAAATAGGGGGGGTTGCTAGGTGATGAGGCGGGCAGAATCCGTAAAAATGACGAAACTGTCTCACACTGATTAGTGTTCATAATCTTCGTTTTCAAGGATTCACCTCATCATGTTTAGAAGGAAGCGTTAATAAATAGGTTCTTTACGCCAATACGAAGCGTATGGGAAGTACCGTGAGCCGCGCTTCATTGGGAATTGATTATAAGCTCCTTCGAAGAATACCATACCTAATACTCCTTGTTAAGTACGGCATTAACGATAAGGATTATGTCACGATAAACCTAACGAGGCTCGCCAACGACATAGGCACAACACCGCAGAACGTATTTAAAATAATAAATAGGCTTGCTGAGGAGGGGGGGTTGATAATTAAGTCCGCCGTCAGTGGTCAATTGGCGATTAAGTTCACGCAGAGGGCTTCTGAGGCACTTCAATTCGTAATTGACACAATTAGGCATTACCTTGATGAGAGGCTGGTGATTAGGCTTGTTGGTAATGTGGTCTCCGGGCTTGGTGAGGGTGGCTTCTACATGAGCCTTGATGGCTATGTTAAGCAGTTCGTTGAGAAGCTTGGGTTTAAACCATACCCTGGGACACTCAATATTAGGTTGAAGCCTGAATACGTTAAGTATAGGCTTTACTTAGACGCATTGCCAGGTATTTACATAGAGGGCTTTAGTAATGGTGTTAGGACTTACGGTGGCGTTAAGTGCTTCAGGGCAATGATTCAGGGATTGCCTGGCGCTGTCCTACTAATCGAGAGGACTCACCACGGGCCTGACACCATAGAGGTTATATCGCCTTATAAATTAAGGGATAAGCTTGGCCTTAAGGATGGCGATGAGATTGAGGTGTTGGTAACACTGTGAATAATTACTTAGCAAAGCAATTCGAAAGTAGTGTTATGTATGCCAGGTTTTCAAGGACCTCAGCCCTGTTAAGTGCCTCATACGGCGTTGAACCCACCGTAACCAATCCATGGTTCCTCAGAATCACGGCGGTAACACCCCCCCTCCTAGATATCGCCCTACTAACCGCATCGGCAAGCTCAGCACTACCTGGCTTTAGGTAGGGAACCTCGGCTATCTCACCAACGTACGAAATCGCCTCGCTAAGGGATAGGTCAATCTTAAGGCCTGCCTTAGTCAATGCCAATATATTGGGTGGATGTGTATGAAGTACGAACTTCACATCATCCCTAACCCTGTAAATGCCCACGTGCATCCTCCACTCACTACTGGGATTGCCTCCGGACACTACGGTACCATCAAGCCTAATCTTAACAATGCTCTGCGGCTTTATGAGTATCTTAGGCATTGAAGTTGGCGTTATTAACACCTCATCACTGCCCAACCTGGCACTTGCATTACCGCCAAGTAGATCCACGAGCTTCCTCGCGTACGCCAGCCTAAATATTTCAACAATTACCCTTCTCAGGGATGCCTCATTCATACAAGGTGCGGTGTGCTATAGGCATAAAAAACATACCCTATATATCACAAAAACGTATAAGTATTGGCATGGGTGGCATGTAATTGATGGGCTATATCGACGCGCACACCCACATAGTATTTAGGGAGACGATAACCGAGGAACTAATGAACTTCGCATTAAGGGAGTGGGGTGCGCCGCGTGAGACCTTATTGATGAGTGTTGGGGATGTCGTGAGGATCCTTGATGACGCGAATATAGATTATGTGGGCATTATGGCATATCCGACCAGGAAATTGGGTATTGCGAAGGAGGATTACGCAATAAAGGTGATTAATGCTGTTAAGGATTATGCGGATAGATTCGCCGTAATAGGCGGTGTGGAGGCTAATGAGTTGTCTATTGAAGAAACCAGGTACTGGCTTGAGAAGCAGTATGAGGCTGGCATCAGTGCGATTAAGGTTCATCCACCTCACATGTGGCTTAAACCAAACGCCTATAGGCCTGAGGAGGGTGGATTGAGACAGCTTGAGCTTGTCTATCAGTTTGCCGAGGACCATGGATTGCCCGTGTACATTCATACAGGTACGAGTGCCTTCTCGAGGGCTAGGAATAAGTATGGAGATCCAATATTTGTTGATGATGTTGCGGTGGACTTCCCAAGGCTAACAATAATAATGTCACACGTGGGTAGACCAAATTGGGTTGCCACAGCGTTTCAATTAATCAGGATAAGGCCAAACATAATCGCCGACTTATCAAGCATACCACCAAGGAGAGTCCTCGATTACATACCAAGACTTGCAGAGATAAGCAGTAAATCAATATATGGGAGTGACTACCCAGGACCTGGAGTTCACGACATAAAGGCGAATCTTCAGGAGTTCCTAAGCATACCAATCCCAAGAGAGGCAATAAAGAAGATAGTTGATGATAACCCAAGGAAGATACTCAAGCCATTATCAAGAAACAGATAGATATGCGTAGTAATGTGATTTAAGATTTAAAAATCCCGTAGGAATTAGTTACCTGCGGGGGGGGTGCCCGAGCCTGGTCAAAGGGGGGGGCGGACTTAAGGCTATAAGTAAGACATCCGCTGGCGAAGGCCTGCGTGGGTTCGAATCCCACCCCCCCGCACCACGCATTACGGTTTTAAAGTCAGATTTCTATTTGCAGTTTTTGTTTATCGTGGGCCTTTAAGTTTGGTAAGAATAAGCAAAGCATTTTTACGGTGGGTAGAACAGCAGATCAAGCAGTCCCTGGGTTATGTTTTTCATTGTTTTCTTTGCTTCCTCAGCCGTTGTCTCCGGTCTCCTCAGTACCACTGTCTTTTGTTCCTCACTGACGTATGCGTAGCCGCTTGCGAGACCTAGGAGGAATAGCCATATTGAGAGTCCAGCGAGCCACTGCATTGCCGGGATTGCCACATTGCTTTGTGTGAGGAAGTCGATGGATATCGCCGTGAAGAACACATTACCTAGGTAAAAGGCTATGACCACGAGTGTGGTCAAAGCCACGTAGTAGAAGCCCGCGGTTACTGCAGCCTTGTACCTCGTGCTTAACTCATCAAATCTCCTCTTGAATTCCTCCTCAACCTCGGGCGTGGGCAGGAGCAGTGTGTAGTACCTATGGCCGAAGATGCCCGCCCCCCCTTAGCATCGATGTTGATTCCCAACTTCCTGAGCTTGTTAACGCTACCGCCCTCATCTTACCATCAATCCATTTAAAGACCCTGTAAGCGGCGTAGGCGCCAAGGGCGATGCCGATGAATACGCCGAAGAATGCGCCGAATGGGCCAAGGGCAATACCGATGACTTCGACTACACCCATCACGAATATGAATACCGCAGCCAACGCATCAACAAGCGGAATGAGCAAACCAAAGAGAACAAAACCAACCCAAACACGCGAGAGGAGCTTAACAAGGTTCACGGCGATGCACCTGTGGTTTTGTTTCAGTTCCTCTTTATACTGTTTGCTCCTACTTCGTTTGTTGATTGTTTAGGTTGTGCTATGTATTGTGATATTTCTGGCTTCCTTATTGGTTTTGCCCTTTCCCATAGTTTTTGGAATATGTCCGTTGCTAAGTCATGCGGTATCTTGACTAAGACCTCAATATTCCTGTTAACGGCTGATGGCGTTAGGTTTGCTGAACCTATGAATGCGTCATAATCAATTATGTATAGCTTAACGTGTATGAAACCAGGTTCACCCTGCGGTGGTGATACCCTAACAAACCTAGTCCAATCAATGGCCTTACCACCTCCACGCCTACTTAGTGATATGCCAATCCCAATAATACCCATGATGAGTAGGAATATACCCAATCCCCCCCTTAGCGATTCAACCCCCCCTCCAGCAGCCATTAATGCTATGCCTATGAATGCTGAAAATAGTGAGAGGGTGAGCGCAAGCGCCCAATTACTGCCACTTGGTTCCTTAGTAATAACAATAGCGCTTTTACTCTCCTCAACAATCCTCCCCCCCAACTCACTCATTGCCAGGTTATAGAAGTCATTCTCACTCGGATCCTCACTAGTTATCACGTAAGCTCTACCCTCCTAACGAGTCTCATCAACTTCTCTGCGTATTGACCCTTAATCCATGGACTAACGACCCGAGCCTCACGGGCATCAAATAGAGCATTAAAGACCTTTGAAACCTCATCACCGATATAAACACGCTTATTTAAGGTCTCATGGACTCTATACGCCATGCCCTAATCACTGCCATATGCCTTTGCTTTTGTCCTCCTCAACCCTAGCGAATGCGTACATCACAGTACCAATTAGAGCTGCATCCACGAAGTACCTAACAAACCTAGGCAATACGTAGTAAGGCGGTAAATACCTCAGATTCAAAACCACACCAACCACGAGAACAACCAAAGCAACCAAAACAGCCACCCAACGCCTCATCAAGACAGATAAACAAAACCTAATTTTAAGTAATGCGCATCGACAATGCGCTATCAAGACAAGGATCAATTTTCCAAAGAATAAAATTATTAATAGGCATTGGTAGGGGCAGGCAATTAACATGGAAAGATCTAAAAACATTAAGAATAAGCTCCAGGAATTCATTACACTCAATGACACGGACTTTGCGGCGTTAGAGGATGGGTGTTAAAAATGCTTAAAAGTTGAGCGTTATAATTCACATGATGAGCCTTGAGAAAATGAGTAAGGAGGGTACGTGGTTTATTGAGTTTAATACGCCATTTAGTTACCATGTTAGGGGGGGTATTAGGAGGGTTTTGTATAGCGGTGTTACTAAGTATCAGAGGGTTGCCATTGTTGAGTTTGAGGATTTGGGTAAGGCGTTGGTGCTTGATGGTAAGATACAGAGTTCGTTGTATGACGAGTTCGTTTATCACGAATCGCTCGTTCACCCTGCAATGATTACGCATCCAAACCCGAGGAGGGTTCTCATTCTTGGTGGTGGTGAGGGTGCTACTGCTAGGGAGGTGCTTAGGCATAGGAGTGTTGAGGAGGTGATCATGGTTGACATTGATGATGAGGTGATTAAGCTCGTTAAGGAGTACCTCCCTGAGATGAGCCAGGGCGCATTTAATGATCCGAGGTTTAAGCTTGTACTTCAGGATGGTAGGAAGTTCCTTGAGGAGTCGAGGGATAGGTACGACGTGATAATACTGGACCTTACAGACCCACTTGAGGGTGGTCCATCATACTTACTATACACAATCGAGTTCTACAGCATTGTTAAGGATAGGCTGAGTGATGATGGCATAATGGTGACACAAGCAACATCAACCTCATACTCACTCAGGACGTTTGCCACGATCTATAGGACGGTAGCCTCGGTATTCCCAATAGCCAGGGCTTACCAGGTATACATGCATTCGTACGACAGTACGTGGGGTTTCGTGATTGGGTCTAAAAAGTACGACCCAACAACACTGACGCCGGATGAGGTTAACAATAGGATTAGGGAGAGGGTAGGTGGTGAACTTAAGTTCTATGAGGGCGATATGCATAGGGCGATGTTCATATTGCCGAAGCATATAAGGGCCGTATTAAATGATGAGTCGATAAAGCCCGCAACCGATAAAAACCCAACATTCCTACCAGCGTGATCGCCATATCGTGATTTATTAAATTCTTTAAATCATTACGTAATTACTTGATAAGTTTCTAAAAATACTCTAATAAAATTTATTAATATGTTTCATAGTTATTACTAATAAGTATGAGTGGTGAGGACGTTAGTAGGACTGTTCGTGAGCACTTATTCGGTACCTGGCGTAGGCAAAGGGGGGGTTGGGAGCCGCTGAATGTTGTTAGGGCTGAGGGTGTTTATTTCTATGATTCCCAGGGTAGGAGGTACCTGGACTTCTCGTCCCAGCTCGTTAATGTTAATCTTGGCTATGGTAATGAGAGCGTGATTAATGCGATTAAGAGGCAATTGGAGACTCTGCAGTACATATCGCCAGCCTTCGCGACTGAGGCGAGGGCTAGGGCTGCCAGGGCGTTACTTGAGATAATGCCTGAGGGTTTGACGAAGTTCTTCTTCTCAACGTCGGGTACCGAGCTAATGAGGCCGCTGTTAAGATAGCAAGGCTCTATAAGAAGCCCGCCTACAAGGTAATCGTTAGGTACAGGTCATATCATGGATCAACACTCGCCTCAATATCAATGACAGGTGACTACAGGCGCTGGTTCATTGAGCCGCACACAATGCATGGTGTTGTTAGGGTACCCGAGCCATACTGCTACAGGTGCCCGCTCGGTCTTAAGTACTGAGTGTGGTTTGGCATGTGCCAATTATGTTGATTATGTTATTAAGAATGAGAAGAATGTTGCTGCGATACTTGTTGAGCCAATAACTGGGACTAACGGTGTTGTTGTGCCACCTAAGGAGTATTTACCAACGCTTAAGAGGATCGCGGAGGAGAATGATGTATTGTTCATTGCCGATGAGGTTATGACTGGGTGGGGGCCGTGTCGGTGATTGGTGGGCCGTGAACCTATGGGGTGTTAAGCCAGACATGCTGACAACAGCTAAGGGTGCGTCGGCTTCGTATGTACCCATCGGAATAACGGCTGTGAGTAAGAAGATCGCTGATTACTTCGAGGATGAGTTCTTCGCGCATGGACACACCTTTGAGGCTCATCCAGTTTCTTTGGCGGCGATACCCGCGGTTATTGAGGAGTACAAGAGACTTGACCTGCTTAGTCATGTTAGGACCATGGGCGAGTACTTGGCTAAGAGGCTTGAGGAGTTGAAGGAGAGACACAAGAGCATTGGCGATGTTAGGGGGGGTGTCGGCTTATTCTGGGCTATTGAGTTCATTAAGGATAGCAGGAAGACGCCCTTTGGCACGTATGAGGATAAGTACAGGGGCGTGGCCACGCCGGTTGATAAGGTGGCTGCCGAGTTACTCAACATGGGTGTTTATGTGTTTAATGGTCCGTCCTGGTTCATAATCGCGCCGCCCCTGATAATAACTAGGGAACAGATTGATGAGGGGGGATAGAGAAGATAGACCAAGCAATCAAGAAATTAGACGAACAATACCAAGGCTGATGTTCGTTATGAACCCAATTTCCTGCTGATGATGAGGAATGTGGTCGCCATGTACTTAAACGGCACATGCCTACCTAAGATATCATCAAGTGAGTACAGTACTGATGCTAACTTCGTAATTCCACCATAACTCCACTGGTGTATCCTGGATGGAATTACGTTGGATACCACATGAATGCCCCTTAGGTTTACCACCTCAAACCCATAACTCCTCAATATACTCAGTATTTCCTTAATCGTGAAGAATCTTAGCGGTATTGCCTCACTGCCATGGCCATACCAATAACCAACATGACCCCCCCTACCACTAATTAAGCCCTTGAGGAAACCCATCATTGACACACCACCGAGTAGCGCCTCATAGGCCATGTCAGGGCAGATTAGGTTATCAGCATCGAAAAGTAAGTAACCACCATTACTTAAAACCCTCGAAACCTCCCTAAACGCATCCTCAGACTTCACGATATGATTAAAGACGCTACCGTAGGCGATGACCGCGTCGAAGTAGCCATCCTTAAACGGTAACTTTACGGCATCACCCTGCACAGGGTCACTGCACCTCCTTGACCTGGCACACTTAATGAGTGATGCACGGGATATGTCTAGGCTGACCACGTGATATCCACGTTTCCTAAGCAGCATTGTCCAAACACCAGTACCGCTACCTAGGTCAAGAACCTTACTATGTATCTTAACCCCATCAAAGTAATCCCTAAAGACCTCGTACAACTCATTATACACATGCCTATAATACTGGGACAGCCTGAGGAAGACTCTTTCATAAACGGGTGCTAGTTCGTCGTATACGGTGCTTACGATTGACTCGTAACTAGATGATTGATCGTCACCCTCCACCTCAACCTCCCAATCCATAACTAGATGCCTCTGGCTTAATAAAGTCTTCTACTGCGTAAATATAGTATATATCTCATAATTTCTATAGCTGTTTTGTAAAATGCAAATTGAGAAAGTGGCATCACATAGGGCTTCGCAGAAATAAAAATTTTATAAATCAACGATTTAGTAAGACTACGATGTCGCAAGGCGTTACTGAGGAGAGGGTCAAGAGGGGGGGTTTGTTGCTTGTTAATGCCTGCGATGGTAATAAGGTAACGTGTAGGTTACTCGGTGGTGTGGCTGTGGTTTACCTGGTACGCGATATATACGCAGAATTACCCATGCTCTCACGTGAGCCCAAGGATATTGACGTAGCCGCGCATAGAAAGGACTCGGGAAAGCTAACGAGGATCTTTGAGGGGGGGCTTGGGTTAAAGGCTGATGCTAGGTTTAATGCGCTTCATGGTGCGGAGAGACTTAAATTCTTCGATACTCAAATGAACACGAGGGTTGACGTCTTCCTTGACATATTTAGGGAGAGCCACGTGATAGAGCTTAAGGATAGGCTTGACAAGTTCAGCCCAACATTACCGCCAAGCGACTTATTAATGACGAAGTTCCAGATCTGGGAGATTAATGAGAAGGACCTCAAGGACATAGTAGCCATGCTCTATAAGTTTGAGCTTGGCGATAAGGATGACATGAATACCATAGACCTAGGCAGGATAATAGAACTGACCTCAGACGACTGGGGACTCTATAAGACAACCACGGTAAACATAGAGAGGACGCTAAATTACCTAAACACCATTGAATTGCCAGGGAAGGTCAAGGACAAGGTCGTGAGCAACCTAAATAGGATTAGAGAAGCCATGGATAAGGCGCCAAAGAGCATGAAGTGGAGAATGAGAGCAGCCATTGGAGAGAGGGTTAGGTGGTACGAAACGCCCGAGGAGGCCTAAACGACCTACACAGCATAATCTCCATACCCTACCTCCACATTAACTAATTAACTCTTCTCTAATTAATCAATATCGATGCTAGCATTAAGCTTACGGCATAATTACTAATCTATCTAGAGCATTTTTTAGTTAGGAATAAAAATGCGAAATTAGCTACCTCATAAAATGAAACTTACATATGTATTATTAATTATGGTCATAACAGTCCTAATGCTTGTCTCGACATACTACGCATATCAATACCTAACAAGGCCCATGATCTGTATGTGCCCTACGGTCTTACTAAATAACGTGTATAACACCTACGTGTACTATGGAAATAAGTTAATCTACCATAATTGATATGCCGAGGCTTGGCCGATACCCTGCTGCGATAACTTCCCAGGCTTACTCCACCAATAACCTTCATTCAATCAATCAATGAAATAGAATGCACACAGATCACAGGCATAACAACACCGTCCGGCATCGTTAATTATACCTGCATTGTCGCGCGTAGTGGTGATTCTGTAATTATGATACCATCGAGGATAGTGGCCCAGGGGGGGGATAGGGCATGTAGTATTGAGAGGTTGTTACTACGTTTCCTCACCTATGACGAGGCTGGGTTAATCACGTTGTATGGTAATACGAGGATCTTAATAATGGGTATACCAGTCATCGAAGGATTCATTGGCAGTGATAAGATTTTCCTGTCTGGTGAGGAGTTCATAGTTAACACGACTAGGGTTGGTAATTACGTAATTGCCTACGTAAGCGGTATTGAATTAGTGATGAACGTGTATTCAATAGGCATGAGGACTGGAATCGCGCATTTAGTCGGTACTATAACCGTGCAGTACTACTACTCAACGAATGTTAATGAGACCAACACAATAATCATAATGCCGACGCCAAAGCAATGAATTACGCATCGATGTTATTACTCACGGCATAATCATAAAGCTTAAGGGCAATTCTCAATAAGTCCCTGTAAAGGGCCTCAGCCAGGATTTCGCGGAGGACATCAATAGAGACTTGCGAGTAGTTATGCACCAAGACGTTCCTAAAGCCTATCATTCTCCTAAAGACCTTTGAATCATCACCACTTATAACACCGGTCTGGCTCAGGTAAATGGGTATCTCTGAGTACGTAGATGGCGCCTTAAGGTCCTTCTCAACCATTATGTGCGAGCCCATGTCAATTAACGCCTGTATTGCAACCTGAAGCATGTGCAGTATAGCGTTCAGTAGCACATAATCACTAATTAACTCATTAACGCCGTACCTGGAGACCAGGGTGTCGACCTCATCAACATTCCTCTTAATAACCGCTAACAAATCACTTAATCGACCCACGCAAATCACCAACCCTCCTCCTAATCAACTCATTAAATCCATTAACCCGTAAAAACACTTGGTAATCACCATAAAGACTAATTGCCCTAACAACCTCCCTAATGAATATCCCACGATCACCAATGTAAATGGGCACGCCCTGAGTCAAAGCCTTAAACCTAACCTCAAAGGGCAGTAACGGGTCATTAAGCACGGCAACGTCAATCCTACCCTCAGGAAGGCTCAAAGCCAGGGCAAGGTCACTAATGAACATGGGTAACACATCAATAATATCAACACCATCCCTAAACAATACGGCAACATCCACATCACTAAGGGAGCCAAACACGCCATAAACTAACGAACCAAAAAGCACGGCAAAGCGAATAAAATCCTTATAATTATTAATAATTAAATCTCTAACAACACCCAACACCCTAAGGCATTGCTCACTGCATGCATTCATTTAAAATCAAGGGCAATAGCCAATTTAAAAGTACTTACGGCTATGCATGAACGCGAAAAAGAATTAAGGAATAAGGGGGGGACTATCCAAAATGGTTGAACAGATCAATATCGAGAATCAGCTATATTACCTAGTAAAACGATATGCCATACATGGCACTTACAATAATGGTGCTATTGACGGCATTGGCAATACTTTATAAGAAACTCCATTAGTAAGTCATTGTTAATGAGTGGGCAATTTATTCGTAAGGCATTGCTGATCGCCGTAGTAATACTAGCGGCACTTGATGGTTATGCGATATACATGTACGCATTCGGGAGTCCACTCCCATACATAGGAACACTAAGTCTAGGTCCATACCAGGTGGCCGCTGCATCAAGTAGCGAGGCAATACTGTATTATGAACAATCAGTGCCTACGCGCTATGGATTAATCACCATAATAGGTGTTAAGGGCGTTAACATGGTCAATGGCAAAACACTATGGGTAACGAAAATAATGTCAAGCAGCCTCGCACAACCATTGATTACCTTCTCACTAGTTGGTAGTGAACTATTCGTTATAACGTACGAGGATCACGTACAACCGCCTCTTATAGTAACTACAATAAACGTGACCGTGATAAACACATTAACGGGTATCATCACGAATTCCACGACGATTGCCATCACGCCAGAAATCATCATATTTAATGTAGTCAATAATCACGTATACGTACTGGAATTCCCACCATCAACTAATAGCATGGTCATCACCTACTATAGGCTAAGTAATTCACCACCATACGTCACATTATCCTGGAACCAAACATTAACTGACGTATGTGGTCCATACAGCACAACAGGTAATATAGGAATCCATGAAGGCACCAAATACGTATTAATGACCGTGCCATGCAACAAGACAATACACGTATATCTACTAAATAGGGCAAGCGGCGGGGGGGTGGTAAGGAGTATATTCATTACGTCGCCATCAAGCGTCGCCAGGATTTACGGCGTAATAAACAACACGGTAATCTACCTATGCGGGACCCGCATATGCGGTACGAACATGGTGACCAACGAGACCTGGTCAATACCAATAATGGGCTATCTAACCTCTGTAACGACGTATGGAGATAAGGCCATAGTACTAATGATGAACGACAACACGCTTATCATGAGCACAGTGGCTCCAAACGGCACGGTACTCATGGACAGGGCGATCTGGAGCTACAAACCACCCTGGTGCGCACGAGCTACGCCGTGGAGATATACTCCTTCAGCGCCGGTGCAATCCACCTAGTGGGCGATTACTTCCTAGTACTGGCAAGCCCATTCGCATTAACGTACACAGCGAGCGGTTACGTGTGCCTACCCGAGGCACTCATAATAGTTAATGTGAATAACGGTGAAGTGCTGACCAGGGTAACCAGGTTCTCATGGTCAGGGATAAGCGGAGACCTAGGACCAAGCCTATACATGGACTACACCAGCAACAACACAATCATATACACACAATGCCAACTAGGCCACTGCACCACATACCTAACAACACCAAAAACCCTAATCAAAGACCAATGGTACTACCTAATAAGCGACACGCCCTACCCAACACTCACCACAACAACACTACTAACACTACTAGCAACACTATACGAAACCATACAAATCAAACACACAAAACAAAAGAAACAAAACAAATTTTAAACAACAAAATCACGAAACCTGCTGACCCTGACCAAGCCTATAAAGCAAACGCCTATAATTACGACTATTCCTCCTCCTAGGAATAAGATTCTTCCTAGGCTTAGGCGGAATCCTAGGCGTCTGACTCCTCACCTTGCCTGCCTTTGTAAGACTGCCGTGGGATGGTATATTCTATCACCGCACTTTTATGGGGGGGTCCTATTATTTATAAGTGTTTCTTCATTGGTTAAAATGAGGATTATTTGATTTAACGGTGATTCTCCGCCTTATCAGTTGCGGGAGGGATTTTGTCAATGTCTATTCCCATTTCGAGGAGGAGGAACTTTGATATGTAGTGCTGTTTATCTGGCCAGTGGATTACGTAGGCCTGCCTATACTTACCTTTAGTCTTTATGATTAATGTTCCATAATTACCACATTTGGGGGCAGCGAATTCTTATGCCCGTGTTTATGTAGACCATTGCACCTAACTTAGTGCAAGGCTTTATAATGCTATCCTTTATTTAATGTTCAATTTTACATTACACCAATTGGGGTAATGCTTAAATACCCGTGGTTAAGGGCATCAACTATGGCCACAATTCGGGACCTAGCGAAGGACCTACATGGCTCAGAGATTAGGTTGTCAGAGCTCAACAACTTGCTGACGAACTTAAGCAATGAGATAGTAAATAATTGGGATGAAATAAAGCGCAATAGCGTTAAGAATGTGCGAAATTCAGGATTAGGCACTAGGATGCACGAGTTAAGTGAATCGTTCAAATTAAATATTGAGTTAGATAAGGCGAATCTTGACCATGATACCTTAAGGCAGGTCTTAGCAGGGCTCGCAATAAGTGACGTGTACTTAAGTGGCAATATAACATCAATATCGACGCCAGATCCGCACTTAATATCGTCATTTATATTCGCGGTGGGGAATTACCTACGTGAGAAGAAATTGACAGCGCGCTTCTACATAACAGCGGCAGAAGGAAAGAGAGGACTATCCGTCTCATACCACGTAGTTATTGCGAATAAGCACGACCTAGACATATTCAGGGTTAATAACATCAAAGCCCAAGATCTCCTCAATAATCCTAAGATACCCAACCACCTAACCCCCTGGCTCAGAAACATCATAAGTAACTGGAGCAGTGTTAAAGTGAAGAAGCAGGTCAGGTTTGTTTATTATGCGGTTAATGGTTTTATTGGTAGGGCTTCGTTGTTTGGTTGGTTTTTGGGTGATGGTGTTCTTGGTCATGTTGGTCGTGGTTCCTTTGACATTGGTTTTTCGTTTGTTGTTGATGAGCCTGTTAGGAGGTTTATGGATGAGTTTTGTGTGGGCTTTATGGTTGTTCTGGTGGGTTCTTTGGTGGTTCTTCGGGTAGGGGGGGTAGTGAGCATTATGTTCTTTGCCCGGTTAAGGCGTTGGTGATTGGTGACATCGTTGGTTTGGCTGGTTCGTGGCCTACGTACGGGCTTACTGATAGGGTTGTTAAGTTGGTGGATGCTGTTAAGTACTCGACGCCCTGCCTGACCTACGCCAAGTACCCAGTCATTAACGTGCTTGGTCATGAATTGATATTGAGGAAGCACAACATGGGGCGTGGATGGTACCTGAGCAGGTCGACTAGCGACGGTGGCCTGGCGATGGCCATAGCCAATGATTTGAGAAAGGCTGGATTCAACGTCAGTGTTAATAGCGTGATGGTGAGTTCGAGATTTACGTTCCCATTGAGGACACTAAGCGCATCCTGAGGATGCTCGGTGTTTATGAGAGGTTTTATGGTGAGCCGAGGAGGTTGCCGAGCGTTGATGATGTGGTTGGTGTGCTTAGGAGATACAATATCAGGAGGTGGCATGTGCACACGTCCAGGCCCGTAATGGGAGGGGCTACGGGTATACCGAGTCCTGCGTATTAATTTCACTGGGTGATTCCGGGAAGGCGAGGAGACTTAGGGATGAGCTTGTTGGGCTTGGTGTTAGGGTTCGTAAGGTGGTTGGGTACGGTGATAGTATGTAATGGTGAGGATAGGGAGTTGCTCATTAATGCCCTTAGTGCTGTGGCGCCTCAGTAGTGGTTTATCGCTGAGCCTTGCACTGTTTTGGCTATTTATTTTGAGGCGCGTCATTGGTGTGTTCGTGTTCTTCACGTTATGACTCATAAAGGGTACTCGTAAGTAGTGGGTGGTAGGGCTTGGGTTTGAGGGTTGATTGCGATTAGCACGATAACCATTGCGGTTGTTGCCCTTACTTATTATTAATTCTGTTTCTACGGGGGGGTTTTGCCTAGTCCTCCCAATCCCCATTTTCATTGATGCCATTTATTATGGATATCTCCACCGCGGCAATAATATTATAGTACTTCGGTAATTTAATGGTCATTCTTTATTATTACTCACATGGTAGTGTTGTGATTAATGGCATTTGTATCGTTCCCTGTAAGGATAATTAGTGAGTGATGAGTGCGTCTTCGAAGTTGGCGAATAAGTGTGGTGACACGCTTGTGGGCGTTTATGTGGATAGTAGGTTGATCACGTTAGTAACACTCCATAACCAGTTATGGTGCTGAGTACCATTGTTAATCAGAGATGCTTCTACGGTAATAATAGCCCTAGTAATGAGCAACCCTATTGAAACCACGTTAACGTTAAATCTACGTAATTTCCTCGAAGTCTTCTTCGTGGATGTGCCTGATAATTTTTATGCCATTGGCCTTGGCTAGCTCCACGGCCTTGCTGAAGTCCCTGGCCTTGAATACGTAGGCGATTATGGCAATGACTTCCTTGCCCGCCATCGCTCGCCTTAACTTATTGACCTTCTCCACGAAGTCCTCCACATCCCTAAACCTAAGCGTAGTCTTAACCTCAGCCACAACCACCTTATCACCAACATCAGCATAACCATCAAATTCACCTATATCCTCGATTACGCGTCTTTCAAGTCTCTCAATACTGAGGTTAAGTCTTCTCCCGACCCAAGTGGTAGGTAGTGCCTAGTATCACGCTCAATCAATAAACCAATACTCTTAGAAAGACCACCATAATTCTTAGAGAGATCACGAAGTCTACGTTCAATATCGCTAACCTTCCTCCACATTCTCTCAATATTCTCATTCGTCTTCCTAACCTCTTGCCATAACTTCTCCACATCTTGCCATAGCCTCTCCTGGTTTTCAAGTATTTTTTGGCTTATTTCAAGATGCCTTTGGCTAATCTCTAGGGCATTCCTCGTCATCTCCAGATGGCTTTCTTCTGTTTCTGCCAGCCGTTTAGTAATCTCGAGTACTCTATTTAATGTATCTACCATGACTGCTTGATTCCTGGCGAGACCATCAACGGCATTAAGCACCTTACTTAGTGCATCAACTAATTGCTTGAGACTTGATTGAACATCAGTAATCCCAAGTAGCCCCCCCATCACCGCATACCTAAGCTCCTTATCCCGCTCTAGTAATTGTAGGAGTTCATCCTTAAGCTCCACTAGTAATAAACTGGTTCTCGGGTTAAAAAGCCTATTTTAAAATATGGTGAGACAAAAACCAAGCACCAACGGGAGTATTTATAATCTTCTTCTATTGATTTATTCATGTATTGATTTAGATAGTTCATTAGCTTAATACTCGCGTCTTTACTCAGCGGCGCCCTGATAATGGCCTTATTGCCGTTTATTACGAGTTCAGGATATCCTATAAACGGTCATTAACACGTGCTGAATAAGCGTTAGGTCAATGAGGAATTTCCTATCACCGTAAAGGAGGTGCGCAAGAAGCTAAATCACTGCCGAAGACCTAACCAATACCTACAATACCGAACAATAGCAGGATTAAGATGGTGACTATGAATATGGCACCATTACTGGTTGAGAAGTAGAACGGGTAAAATTACATAGCCTAACAAGGTGAGAGATGACTAGGACTGCAAAGAGGATTTATGGGTACCATGGGATAACTACTCATGCACCACCTCCTAACCATGGAAGTTGTGCATGATGTACTGAGAGGATTGCTATTACCATGTCTAGGACTATTATGAGGACGCCATACCTCATATAATATAATTGTCGGAGTTATTTTGAAAAATTCCTGGGCAAGGTTAATGAGGCATTTTGGGCGTTGAGTGATGGTGATTGGGGGGGCATCCTAGGCTGAGGTGTGATGAGACGGGGGGGTTAGATGAGCATTAACATTAATGTGTTGATTTACTAGAGGTTGATCACTGCCGGCCCGGTTCACATCATCGTATTCAGTGGGGGGGACGGGAGAAGCTCATCTAATTACTTAATCATTAACACTGCTTATTAACCTTCCTCAGAATGTTAGCTTAAGTATGTCAATTACGTAATTAAGAACATCCTTAACTTATCTAAGAGTAACAATGTGACGAACATCTTTAAGAATAGCTTGATTCAAGCTGATTTAATGAGTAGTAGGGTTTTGGCTCACGGAATTAGGGCGATATTTCCGGTGGGTTTTGATTCCGTCATTAACGTGATTAAGGATTATGACCCTGCATCTAATATTTACTTCACGGTTTTGAGCACGAGCCCCCCCAGGGTTACCGTTGCATTTGGGCAGAAGCTCTTCTTTAGGATTGGTCATTACCTCGCCTGCATGACCTTAGTTATTGAGCGTGGTTCAGAGACTGAGGTTAGGATTATTGCACATTCTGGCCTTCAGTTCTCCGCCTTCTCCGATTATGGCGCCAGTGCTGATTATGCTTGACGTGCTTGACCATCTGAGTAGGTCCCTTGGTGTTAATCCTAGGGATGTGGTTGAGGTTGATTACATGGATGTTACCAAATCCCAGCAGTTGGGTTAGGTTGTGGGTCTTAGGCGAATGCTTAATTTAGTGGCTTGATATGCCAACTAGTGAGGGCATGGCTAAGGACGCTGCTAAGAGGAGGATTGTGATTAGGCTTGGTGGTTCTATCACTGTTGAGGAGATTGAGAGAGCCATTGAGGAGGTGATGGATGGGGGGGATTGCCGTGATTTCGCATCTTAGGATCTCATCAATATTACTTATCCTTTTCCTGTAGTGCCTTTTTAATTGGTTTGTGGTAGTTACTTTTGATGGGTTTTTCGTACTTAATGCCTAGCGTTAGGGCTGTGTTGACACGGGACGTTGATGGGGGGGTTAACCTAGGCATAATCAGTATTGCCCCTGCCAAGGCTGGTTCCGTAATTAATGCACCACCCAACGTGCTTGAGGTCCTGATTAAGCGCGGTGTTGCCTCTCTGCTTGACGAGGATAAAGTCGGTAGTGAGGAGATTCTTAAGAGGGTTTGGCTCGAGAATAGGGCTCCTAGCGAATTAAGGGAGTTGCCCAGGGACTTCTACATTAGGGCTAGACTTAGCATGGTTAGCGGTGACCAGAAGAGCGTTAGGATATACGCCCAACAATTGAGGGAACTCGCCCAGTTGAGGCTTAGGAAGATACTCACGTTACTTGCTGTCAACCCTGGTATCGCGGATTCCAGGGACTTCCTGGACAAGCTCACCATTGAGGAGGAGGAACTCGTCAAATCCATCGCACCAATAATCAAGGAATTCCTCAATGCAGTGGTGGGCCTACAATGACTACGCCAGAAACCGCTGAGGTTAGTCTTGACTCATTGATTCAAGGACTTAGGGGCTTTATTGAGTCGAGCGATAAGTATGTTGATGAGATTAATAACATGATCATACAGAGGAAGAGATCCCTCGTTGTTGACTTCCACGACCTACTAATTAGCAATAAGGACCTCGCCGACATGCTCCTTGAGAGACCTCAGTTGGTTATTCAGGCTGGCTCTGAGGCTGTTAGGCAGGCGATAACTGAGAGGGATCCAGAACTTGCCAAGTCCGTTAGGAACTTCTACATGAGGTTTAGGAGACTCCCTGAGTCGCTACCCATTAGGAGGTTGAGAAGTGAGGTCTTGGGTAAGTTAATAATGGTTGAGGGCATAATAACTAGGCAGACACCACCAAAGCACTACCTCAGGAAGTCCGTGTTTAGGTGCTCGCAGTGCGGTTATGAAGTTGAGATTCCACAGCCCACCACTGGGTTCGTACAACCGCCAAAGCGTTGCCCCAAGTGTGGTGCGTTGAATAGTATGGTGTTTGTTGAGGAGAGGAGTGAGTTCATTGATTGGCAGAAGATAATCGTTCAGGAGAAGCCTGAGGAGCTACCACCTGGTCAATTGCCTAGGAGTATTGAGGCGATACTGCTCGATGACATGGTCGATACGGTGAAGCCTGGTGATAGGGTTTACCTAGTCGGTGTCATGAATCTAGATCTGGCGGACCTGAAGAAGGGTAAACCACCTGTTGTTTCAAGCTTCATGGAGGTTAATTACGTGGAGAGCCAGCAGAGGGAGTTGGTGGAGATCGAGATTACGCCGGAGGATGAGAAGAAGATACTGGAGCTTTCGAAGATGCCCGACGTTAGGGAGAGGATAATCAAGTCAATAGCGCCCTCCATATACGGCATGGAGGACATTAAGGAGGCAATAGCATGCCTATTATTCGGCGGTGTACCCAAGGTCTACCCAGACGGTATTAGGGTTAGGGGGGGTGACATACACATATTACTCGTTGGCGACCCAGGTATGGCCAAGACACAACTGCTAAGGTTCGTGACAAAGATAGCGCCAGGGCCGTATACACCACGGGTAAGGGCAGCTCAGCAGCCGGCTTGACGGCGGCTGTCGTGCGTGAGAAGGACACTGGTGAGTTTTACCTAGAGGCTGGCGCGTTGGTGCTCGCGGATACGGGCGTGGCCGTTATCGACGAGATTGATAAGATGGATGCTAAGGATAGGGTCGCGATTCATGAGGCCCTTGAGCAGCAGACCGTCTCCATAGCTAAGGCAGGCATTGTGGCAACACTAAATGCTAGGTGCAGTGTATTGGCCGCAGCAACCCAGCCTTTGGTAGGTACCTGCCCAACAGAACCGTGGCTGAGAACGTGGATTTACCGGTGACGTTGCTCTCCAGGTTTGACTTAATATTCATCATTAGGGATGAGCCGAACTCGATAGGGATAAGGCGATTGCTGAGCACATAACCACATTACACGCTGGTGAGGTTCCCGAGGGCTTCGTAGACGTAATACCGCCTGACCTACTTAGGAAGTACATTGCCTATGCCCGTAAGCACGTTAAGCCCGTATTAACTCCAGAGGCTAGAGATAGAATTGTGCAGTTCTACGTGCAGATGAGGGCAAAGTCCAGGGAACCTGACTCGCCAATTGCCATAACAGCTAGGCAGTTGGAAGCCTTGATTAGGCTTGCTGAGGCTGAGGCTAAGATGAGGCTTAGTCCTGTGTTGAGGCTGAGGATGCCGATAGGGCCATTAGGCTATTCATGAAGTACCTTAGTAGTGTTGGTATCGATGTTGAGTCAGGAAAGATAGACATCGACATAATAATGACTGGAAAGCCCAAGTCGACTCAGGAGAGGATGGCGCTCATAATGAACTTATTGGCTCAGTTGGAGGAGTCCAGTGGTGGTAAGCCAGTTAGGATTGAGGACCTGTATAAGGAGGCTGAGGCCGCAGGCCTTGATAGGCAGGCGGTGGATAAGGCAATAAACATGCTCCTTAAGTCAGGGGGGGATATTTACATGCCAAAGCCCGGCTACGTGAAGAGGGTGCTCATATAAGTGGCCTTATTTTTATAACACGAAATACTTATATCCATTAATTTCTAGGTATGGCTGTGATTGATAGGTTAAATGCAATAATTACTGGGTTGAGAAATGCCGTAACGCTTACCGTGGAGAAGTTGCTTGAAAGATTAAGGGAGGAAAATATAGAAGTTCCTGAGGAAAGAACCATAGGTGATTGGGGGGGTTGGGGGGGCGTGATTTCTAAGGCAATGGAGGCCGGGATAATAAGCCTAAGCGATGCCGATATTGACGCCATGTATTACGTATTCAGGAGATGCGCCACGCTCGAAGAGATGGTACGAGAAGCCCTAGCTAGGCCCGAGGAGATTGATGAAAACTTCGTAAATAACTTAATGGATGATTTCAGGGAGAATGTAGAGGCCCTCGCCCGTGTCAGAGAAAGAATCGAGCAGTTAGTTTCGTAAATCTATATACGTTATATATTATTGTTTATAAACCGGAGTCTACGTAAATCACGTATCGAGTGTGTTATTTTTAATATACCTAGGAAGGCATTACTTTAAAAGTACAATATTAGTAATGATTGATTAAAATGTCTGTTCAAGCTCCAAGTATATACACGATAGAGATCATCTACAGGGGGAATACACCAGAGGCATTTGGCGAGGAATTTATCCAGGGGGATTGTTTATGCGGCCAGGATGGCGGGTAATGTCGCATTATCTTATCAGAGGTATGGTGATGATCCGGAGAGAGATGGTGTGCCAGCTAAGTACTTTGTGGTTGTGGCTAAGGGCGCCAATGAGGAGATCCTTGATGCCGAGGCGGCTAGGGTTGAGCCTGACTACGTGGATGTCTCGATAGTGCTTGATGACACAATACTCAAGGGTGTTGAGTCCTGGGCCTGGCAGGGCATTCAACCAGTCCACCTGAAGTTAAGGCTGGTGGATTATTAATCGTGGTTTCTAAGAGAAGCCCCCCCGATGAATTGCTTAAGTTCATACCCGCCAGGGACTCGCCATATACCCTAGTCGTGGTTTATGGTGAGAGGAGTATTGGTGATTTCTGGACATTCCCAGACGATGGGACTGTGGAGAGGGTCCTTGGCGCCATTGCTAAGGTAATGCCCAATATACTCACTCTTGATGATGTCAAGAAATACCTGGAGAGCCTTGATAAGCCCAGTGAGAGGGTTAACAGGGCTTTAGAGGCTTACCAATCACTCGTTAAGTTGAGGGAGGTTAAACCTGGCGAGGGCTTACCGTATAAGTACGAACCACCGCACCTACCTGGTTGGAAGGACATGATGATTGGCGGCGCAATACCAGGCCTAAAGCCGAACCAGAGGAACCCATACTTCACGGGTGGCACTGCCAAGCATTACAGACCCGTGATTAACTTCGACAAGTGCATAAAGTGTAGCCTGTGTTGGGAGTATTGCCCAGACTCCGTATTTGATGTTACGCCAGACGGCTACTTCAACCCAGCCCTAGCCTACTGCAAGGGTTGCGGAATATGTGCTGAGGTATGCCCAGTACCCGACACAATAATTATGGTTGATGAGATGGAGTTTGAGGATGGCTATGGGAAGTTCATTGATGAGTACAGGGCTTGGAAGGAAAATAGGGAAGCCTATAGGAAGTGGTTTGAGTCATTATTACCAAAGGCACAGGTAATAAGTGTGAGGAAGAGGTGATGGGTATGTCCGTCACCGCACTTGAATCCAAACGTCTTGAGGCAGTGCTTAAGGGAGATGAGGAGGTGGAGGTCGTAGGTACGGGCACCGACGCCGTTGCTTACGCATTAATGCTTGCCGATATTGACGTGACGTCAGCATACCCAATAAGGCCCTATGGCGGTGTTATGCAGACTGTGGCTAGGTTAATAGCTGATGGTTACATGAAGGCCGAGTACATAGTAGCCGCTCACGAGCATGATCAATTCGAGATTGTTAAGCACGCATCCGCGGTTGGTGCCAGGACATTCGTTGGATCAAGCGGTGTTGGTTGGTTACTGGCCATTGAGGCTATCGTGGCCATAAGCACCGATAGGTACCCAGTGGTTGCGTTGATAGGCAATAGGGCGCTGGATGACCCTGGTGCATACGGTGTCGAGCATAATGACGCATTAATGGTTAGGGACGTGGGCTGGCTCTTGGTTTGGGTTGATACGGCTCAGGAGGCCTTAGATACTACGTTAATTGCGTACAGGGTTGCTGAGGACCCGAGGGTTATGCTTCCCGTGGGTATATCAATGGATGGCGCGTTCCTGACGCATAGTGAGCACGTGTTTAAGATACCGCCTAAGTCCAAGGTTCAGAAGTTCCTACCACCATACGACCTGGGCAATAGGAAGCTACACCCAAGTAATGTGATTAGTGTGGCGCCGCAGGTCAATGAGGATTGGGTTACGGAGATTAGGAAGCAGATGGATGAGGCAATGAAGAATGCGAGGAAGGTTATTGAGGAGGTCTATAGGGACTTCGCGAAGATCTTCGGTAGGGATTATGGTAATCCATTTGTTGAGCCGTACATGGTTGAGGATGCTGATGTGGTCATGGTTGGCATGGGTACCGTTTCTAAGCCAATTAAGGAGGCCGTTAGGAGGTTGAGGGCTAAGGGTGAAAAGGTTGGTTTCTTGAGGATTAGGTGGTTCAGGCCATTCCCAACTGATGATATAATACGCTACTTAAGTGATGTTAAGGTCGTGGCCGTCGTGGATAGGGATTACTCCTTCGGTTCGCCATTTGATGGCGGTGCGGTATTCACGGAGATTAGGAGTGCATTGTACGAGGCAGAGCATAGGCCATTGATGATGAATTTCATTGGTGGTCTTGGTGGTAGGGAGATCACCTATAACGATGCGATTAATATGTTCAATATGGCTTTGGATGCAGCTAGAAAAGGTAAGGTTGAGCAGAGGGTGATTTGGTATGGAGTTAGAGAATAAAATGGGAAAAGAAGAAAAATTTATAAGGAAGGTATGGGGGGGTGATTGGGTGTGACAATATCGATTAAGCTCGCCAGGACAGTTAAGGACCTGTTACAGATGGCTCAGACTGAGTATTTTGATGCTGGTCATAGGACTTGCCAGGGCTGTGAGTCTGCAATGGTGCTTAGGTGGGTTGCTAAGGCAGCCGGCCCTAACACAATTGTTATTGGAGCGACTGGATGCATGTACGTTGCCAACACGACGTATTACACAACGGCTTGGGCATTACCCTGGATACACACCCAACTGTCTGGGACTGGGTCGGCCGTGGTTGGTACGGCAGCTGCGTTGAAGGCGCTTATGGAGAAGGGCAAGTTGCCCAATGAAAAGATAAACGTGATAGGCATTTGCGGTGACCTAGGATGCGCTGATGCAGGATTGTCAGAGGTCTCTAATGCATTGACCCACACAAAGTATAACTTCCTAATACTAATGTATGACAACGAATCCAGCGCAAACACGGATATACAGGAAACAACAATGACACCATACGGAGCGCTTACAACCTTCAGCCCAAGCGGTAAGCAAGTAAGGATCATGAAGTATAGGTGGAAGAAGAACATGGCCGCGATGATGGCCGTCGGACACCCAGAGGTTAGGTACGTTGCCACGGCAATAGCGTCAGACCCAATAGACCTATACAATAAGGTAAAGAAGGCCCTGGAGATTGGTGGACCAACATTCATACACACCCTAGACCCATGCCCAAAGGGCTGGGGGGGTTATGACCCCCAAGTACAGCCATGAAATAGGTAGGCTGGCAGTGGAGACGGGTATATGGCCTCTCTTCGAGATAGAGGATGGTAAGTTTAAGCTAACGAGCACGAGCGCCA
This sequence comes from Vulcanisaeta distributa JCM 11217, assembly GCF_001316005.1. GTDB lineage: Archaea > Thermoproteota > Thermoprotei > Thermoproteales > Thermocladiaceae > Vulcanisaeta > Vulcanisaeta distributa_B. The sequence goes on along the minus strand of NZ_BBBJ01000002.1, from coordinate 214,917 downwards.
GAATAGCAAGCGGCGAAATCAAGAGGAAGCCCGTTAAGGAGTATTTAAGGAGACAGACGAGGTTCAAGCACCTGACTGATGAGGATATTGAGTATATACAGAGGAAGGTTGATGAGATGTGGGAGAAGTGGTTGATACCAGGGCTAATACCACTAACTAAGGAATTACCATATCCAGAGGTCACCAAGGCAGGTACTGGATAGTCCTGAATTTATTATCAATTTAAAATCAAAGTAAATTTGATTTATGTATTTATTTAGTCAAGAAATTTAACCATAAATGCTAAAATAATTATATTCTTTTAAAAATCTATTAAATATTTTTTAACCTTTCGTAATTATTATTTATGATGAGCTATTATTAATAATTACTAATATTTTCTTTATCACGTTTATTATTGAATATATTTCTAGATATATTTATAATTATCTAAAATAATTAATCAATAATATGGCAGGTCATCCTCAATTAACAGATAAACAAATACTCGGCTTTAGTAGATGGTTTGCCTTCGTTGGAGCTTTCCTGGCTATGTTTATGATTAGCCCCTATGAATACGCCTTTAGCGCCTTCTCTCATGATGTTGCTCAATTCTTCCACATTAGTGCTGTTTTCCTTGGCACGGTATTTACCGTTAATGTCTTCCTAGAATCAGCATTCGGTTGGCCTGCGGGCTTTGTTAGGGATAGGTATGGTCCCTGGCTCCTCCAATTAATAGCGGCGTTTCTCGTTGGCATTGGCTATTTCGCAGCCATATTTGGTTCACCAACACTCCTCCTATGGGTTTATGCCGTCATTGGTGGTATTGGGGGGGCTGGCATTGTATATAATAACAGCGTCACCGTCGCCAATAAGTGGTTCCCTGACTATAGGCTACCGTGGCTGGCACAATATCGGCAGGCTTTAGCTGGGGGGGTTCAATACCGATAATACTGTTAATCGGTATATTGCCAAAAGTACACCCTATAGCCGTGTTCAAGTCCATAATGCTCGGTCTCGCCATTGTCTCATTTGTGATAATTCTCATCTCGGCGTTTCTAATGAGGAGGGATCCACCGAAGGGTTGGAAACCACCCACATATAACCCGCAAGCTTCTAGGTCGAAGCTTATACGTGCTACTGATTATCAATTCACGTTTTCAGAAACCGTGAGGACCTGGCAATTCTGGATATTAGTCATAACATTCCTCCTGGTGGCGTCTGAGGGATTGACCATAGTCTCCAAGGCTGTTCAATACGGTCTCTACTTCCACTTTGCCCTAGTCGTAGCGGTGGCTGCGGCCCTCGGATCATCAATCATGGCGGGCTGGGTAAGTTCATAACCGGCGTGGTATCTGATGCTATTGGCGTTATCAAAACGCTCATCCTATTCTATGCCTTATCCGGTATATTCACGTTGTTAAGCATCCTATTTGGTGTCATACATAATGAAATTGGGTTCGTAGTCTCCGTGGCTTGGCAATACTGACCTGGGCATCAATATACACCGTTAACCCAGCAGCTGTAGGTTACTTCTATGGTGAGGTAGCGTCAGGTAACAACTACGGCCTACTCTACGCAATTGCCAAGGGCAGTGGCGCAATTTATGGTGGTGTACTCACGGCAATAATGATTGAGTCACTCGGCTGGATAAACACAATGGTGGTGTCTGGGCTCTTCGGCATAATAGCCGCATTACTAGCCATACCATTACTCTGGAAAATACCAAAGCCTCCAAAGAAGTCATAATGGTTATGATACGTCAAAAATTAATTAAAAATTAACTATAAATAATTATTTTATTTCATTATTTTCATGAATAAATATAAATCTTTTTATTAATTAATAGCTATAGATAAAAATATTATTTAGGCAATATTTATTAAATATCTATTCATACATATTTATATGGGGGGGATAACTAAAGGTATTATTGCTGAGCTGGAGAAAATTGTTGGTAGCAATAATATTATTACTGATGATGTTGAGCTAACGGTTTACGAGGCTGACGGCTCCTTCGTGTATACGGCTAAACCCGACGTGGTCGTTTTTCCTAGGTCCACTGAGGAGGTTGCTAGGGTTGTTAGGGTTGCCTGGGAGAATAGGATACCTATTATTGGCCGTGGCTCTGGCACGAGCCTTAGTGGTGGTGCCTTGCCCATTGAGGGTGGTATTGTGATTTCCCTGACCAGGATGAATAGGGTTCTTGAGCTTGATGTCGAGAATGAGACGGCCACGGTTGAGGCGGGGGGGTCATTAACCTATGGGTTAGTGATGCATTAGCTAAGCTTAATTACCAATACAATAGACCTTGGCTACTACTTCCCGGCTGATCCAGGTAGTCAGAGGGTTTCGACGATAGGTGGCAACATAAGCCATAATGCTGGTGGTGTTAAGTGCTTTAAGTATGGTGTTACGGTTAATAACGTACGTGGATTGAAGGTAGTTCTCCCAAATGGTGAGGTTAGGTTCTTTGGCGGTAAGGTTGTTGAGAGCCTGGCTATGATGTTGCCGGCATTATAAGTGGTTCTGAGGGTACGATGGCCATAGTCACAGAGGCTGTTCTAAGGATTGTTAGTAATTATGAGTCTGTTAAGACGATATTGGCCGCATTCAATTCGGTGGAGGATGCAGGTACGGCCGTGTCCAGAATCATAAGTGCTGGGATTAGGCCCGTGGCCCTTGAATTCATGGATAAAATAGCCGTTAATGCTATTGAGGCGGGTCCATGGGGGGTGGTGGATTACCTACCGATGCAGAGGCCATACTCCTAATCGATGTTGAGGCTCTGAACCGGGTACGAATGCGGAAGCCAACAGGATAATCGAGATCTTGAAGTCCTCAGGTGCGTACATGGTTAGGCTTGCCAAGGATAGGCTGAGGCCAATAGGTGGTGGAATGCGAGGAAGCAGGCCTTTGGCGCTATGGGTTTTGTCGGCCCGAATTACATAACTGGTGATGGTACCATACCAAGGAAGAAATTGCCGGAGGCCCTGCGCAGGATTAGGGAGATTGGTAATAAGTATGGTTTTAGGATTGCCAATGTATTCCATGCAGGTGATGGCAACTTACACCCACTCATTCTATATGATGAGAGGAGGCCTGGCGAGAGGGAGAGGGCCTTACAGGCTGAGGATGAGATACTTAGGATGTGCGTTGAGATTGGCGGTACAATAACCGGTGAGCACGGTGTTGGGTATTACAAGAAGCACCTCATTGGCTTGCTTTATACTGATTACGAATTGAATGTAATGAAGAACATAAAGTCCGTCTTCGATCCAATGGGCATCATGAATCCAGGTAAGATATTCCCAGGGTGATTACATGGCGCTTGAGACGGCACTTAAAGACATCGAGAGAGAGGTTAGTAACGACTCAATCAGGGAACCGACGAGTAAGTATGTTATTGATGGTTTAATGCCTAAGGTGGTGTTGTATCCGAGGGATGTTAATGAACTTAGTACAATGATGAGGAGTATAAGTAAGGAGAAACTGAGCGTAATACCCATGGTTAATGGCACTAAGACCTTCATGGGTAATATACCCAAGTCCTATGATGTAGCCCTTGACCTAAGCCGCATACACAGAGCCATAGAACCTGACCCAGAGGAGATGGTTGGGGGGGTTTACGGCGTTAGTGCGCCATTTAGTGAGGTTCAGGAGACGTTAAGGAGGGTAAGTAGGAGACTACCTATCGACCCACCACTATCAAGCCGCTCAAGTATTGGTGGTGTGTTTTCATGTAACCTATTTGGCCCGTTGGCCTATACTTTCATGACTACGAGGGACATAACGCTTAGGGTTAGGGCTGTGATGCCTGATGGAACAGTGGTTAGGTGGGGGGGTACTGGAATGATTAAGGACGTGGCCGGCTATAATGTGAAGAGACTCTTCATTGGTTCCTGTGGTTCCCTGGGTATAATCTATGAGGTTATGTCTAGGATTGCGGCAATACCCGACGTAATAGCCATTGCAAGGTTAAATAAGGAGCTTGATCTACTCATGACGAGGAGGTTAAAGCCTTACGGTGCAATCGTGGTTAATGGCACCATGTACCTCAGGTTTGAGGGTGTTAAGGAGGAGGTTGAGTACAGACTGGGCAAATTGAGTGAGGTTTCAGGATTTGATGTATTTTACGGCAATGAGGCTGAGGAATTATGGTATGGATTAACGTCGATGGATGAATTATTCAGTAATTACAATATTGTTATTAAGGTAGTAACTCCACAGGCAAGGTTGAATAATGCCTTGAAGGAATTACAGAGTAGTTACCTTGTTAAGATGCCCATGATTGGTGAGGCTTATCTAGGCGTTAATAATATTGACGTTAACGTATTGAACACAATTAGGGGGGGTAAAGTGGGTGATTTAGGCGGCTACTTAATGATTTTGAAGGCACCCCCCCTGAGCTTAAGCGTGGAATTGACGTTTGGGGTCTTAACCAAAACCTGGACATAATGTCTAAGCTGAAATCCGTCTTTGATCCATTGGGTATAATGAGCCCTGGGAGGTTCGTGGGTGGTCTATGATGAGTGGTGACGACCTATACAGGAAGTTCGTTGAGGAGGGGGGGCTCAATGAAGCCTATAAGTGCGTGCACTGCGGTTTCTGCCTACCAACATGCCCAACCTACAGGGCTACATGGAATGAGGCAGACAGTCCAAGGGGGGGTAGGATATACCTAGTCAAGGCATTGTTAACGGGTAAGTTACAACCCACCGAGACCCTGCTTAAGCATTTGGATGCATGCGTAATTTGTAGGAGATGCGAGACAGCATGTCCATCGGGTGTTCAGTATAGTAAGGTCCTTGAGGCTGCGTATGCCTACCTGGGCAGTAAGTTAATAGATTATGGATATCCATGGTACGTAAGGACCGGGTTTAAACTTCTTGAGAGCCCAACGGTAATAAAACTGGCGCTGTCGGTGTCCAGCTCATTACCTGGAATACCGAGGCACATGAAGGGGGGGTTTGCGAGATCTAGGGACGTTGAAAGGCTTGATGATGTACTTGGCAGGGTGTTTGAGGTACCGAGAGATAAGCCGGTTAGGGGGGGTAGGGTATTGCTATTTACGACGAACTCATGCGTCGCCTGGCAATCCCATACGCATCTAGTCTATGCCACAATTAGGGTATTGACGTGGAATGGTTTTGAAGTGGTAGTTCCCAGGGAATTCAAGTGCTGCGGTGCGCCATACATGCACATGGGCATGTTTAATAAAGCCCTTGAGCTTGCGAGACACAATATCGATGTACTAGATAAGTATGATAAGGCATATGGCATAGATTACGTAGTTGTCCCAGACTCAGGTGGTTGCCAGGCTCAGTGGCTTGAGTACGAGAGATTACTTAATGCAAAACTGAACCTTAAGCAGAGGGTTATGAACACATTACAACTCCTTGATAAGGTTGGGCTTGTTGGTGAACTCGGCCCCCGTTAAGATGAGAGTATCAATACAGCACAGTTGTCACTTGATGAATGTTGCGAAGGCCCACGATGCAGTATTACGCGTAATCAGTAAGATACCAGGCCTTGAAATAAGGGGGGGTTTAGACACCGCCGATATTTGCTGTGGGGGGGCTGGCATGATGTACCCAGATAGGCATCCAGACATTGCTAAGGAAATAACTAGGCAGAAGATTGAGGATGTAATGCGCCATAAACCCGAGGCATTAATACTGGAAAGCGTAACCTGCAAAGCCCATTGGACAAACATAATCAGAGATAATAATCTAAGTATTAAATTGTTATACCCAACAGAATTACTTGATGCATCGTATATGTCCGGCAGAAATCCAGGCTATGAAGAGCTTAAAAGCGTAAGTATTTAGTGACTTAGGGTAATAGGGATTACTTACTTAAGTTAATAATTATAAATAGGCACTATATTTAGCTTCGATGGCCATATGTGTTAGGGGGGGTCCAGCCTCTATAGCTAATTTAGGGCCTGGATTCGATGTATTATCACTAGCTATTCTTGAGCCTTATGATGATGTCTACGTTGAGTTAGGTCAGGGGGGGATGATCATATAAGCTTTATGGGTTATTATTCTCATTATTTACCCAGTGACTATAGAGCTACCACGCTTTACCCGGTAATTGAGGAGTTTAGGAGGATTACTGGTATTAACTTTAGCATTAACGTTGTGGTTAAAAAGGATATTAAACCGGCGAGTGGTTTAGGTAGCAGTGGCGCTGATGCGGCGGCCATTGCCTATGCCCTCAATAAGTTACTTAATGCCGGCCTTGATCATAAGTCGTTGATTAGGATTGCGGCGCTCGGTGAAATCGCGGCAGCGGGTACTCCGCACATGGATAATGTGGCTGCATCCCTATTGGGTGGCTTAGTCATTATTAATCCAATTACTGGGGACTTCGTTCGGATTGACGTACCTAGTAATTATTGGTTATCAATAGTCATAGCCGGTAATAAACCCAGCACCAGGGAGATGCGTAAGTTATTGCCTAATGCCGTGGACATGGCAAGCCTTAAGAATAACTCCGCCTATGCATCAATGCTCGTCTACTCACTGATTACTGGCGATAGGGGTGTGTTGGGTAAGGCGTTGATGGGCGATGCGGTTATTGAGCCTGTGAGGGCTAAGCTTTACCCACACTATGACGCGGTTAAGGAGGCGTTACTAAAGGCTGGCGCTATTGGCGTTGCCCTGGCTGGCGCTGGCCCATCATTATTCGGAATATTCGACTTCGAACCATCTAAGGAAGCTATTAATAACTTATTGAGGAACCATGGCTTGAGGGACTATACTTTAATCATTACGCGGCCAAGTAATGTCGGTGTTCACGAAATACCCTGTGAGGACCTTAATACTTAATATACGCTATGTGCCTTAGGTTGGCATGAACGTTATAGTAATTGGTGGGGGAGTTATAGGGACAGTATTAACGCACTTGTTCTCATTAAGGGGCGTTAACGTTACATTAATCAACTCAGGATTTCAAAGACCAAGGTTTCCACTCATTCACTCAAAGCTTCTTAGGTTTCCTGAGGACATTGCATTATCGAGGATTAGTGAGGACGTGTATAATGAGTTATCGACAGAATTGGGAGTTAATGTATTAAGACCTATGAGATCAATAACCATAATACCAGAGACGTGTTATAACGATGTATCACACATAATGGGTATGTGGCGTGACGCCGGCGCTGAAGTGCATGTGGTTAGTGATGTTAGTGAGTACGGCCTTAGGAGGGTTAATGACCAGGAGATATACATTCTAAGTATTAATGGTGATAACCTCGTTAATTACCCATCACTGATTAAACAAGTTCGTAAGATTAACAATGCCAATTATGTTAGAGGTACCGCCGCTATTAAATTTAGTAATGACGGCATTAAAGTTTTAGTAAACAGTGAGGAATTGTATGGGGGATTACATAATCCTCGCTGCAGGGGGCTTGGAACTCAACAGTAATTAAGGACGCTGGTCTGAGGGCACCATTATTACCGTATAAGTGCCAGGCAGCGGCATTCATGGCCAGGAAAGTCAGTGATATTGTTTATGATTACGTACTCAACATTTACATGAGACCCCCCCTCGGTTCAATAATTGATAATGCACTAAGTGGCTTGGGGGCTTTCAATAATCGTTGGTGGAGATGGTAATTCAAAGATTACAGAGCCAGGTAAGGATGTCGGTGTTGACCGTGAATTCCTCAATGAGCTCAAGGGTAAGGTTAGGGCCAGGGTTAGTAGGGCGTTGCTTATTGGGTCAAGGTTTGGTTATTGTGAAGTTACGCCTGACATGAGGCCCTTGGTTGGCACTATCGGGTCAAGTAACCTACTATTAATTGGTGGGTTTAATGGTTATGGGGCTGAGGTGGGGCCTGCATTGGCCTTGGCGGTGGTTAATTACGTGCTTAGTGGCTCGTGGCCTGACTACGCAAGGCCATACCTCATAGATAGATTTGGCAGTAATTGGCCGAGCACCTGGGACATCAGTGTTGAGGCGCATGAATTATGCGTTTAATGCGGCCTGAACTCTTTATTAATTCTGTTGGGAATTAATGTCTGGTTGGTTACGTTGCGCATCGCTGACCTGCCGCTTCCCGACGTACTAAAGGATTTCGTAATCAGGGAAAGGGGGGGTATTCAGGAACTTTATCCACCGCAGGAGGAGGCTGTGCGTAAGGGGCTATTTGACGGTAGGAACATGGTCATGTGCACGAGCACCGCGACTGGGAAGACGCTGATGGCGGAGTTGGTTATGGTAAATGCTGTGCTCACCAGGGGGGGTGTTAAGGCCATACTCGCCGTCCCACTGAGGGCCCTGGCCTATGAGAAGGCTAGGGATTTGAGGATTTACGAGAGACTTGGCGTTAGGATTGCCGTAACAACCGGTGAATATGATAAGGAGGATGCTTGGCTCATGAATTATGACATAGTGGTTACGACATACGAGAAACTCGACAGCCTACTGAGGCATAAGGCTGAGTGGCTTAAGCAAGTCGGTGTTTTGGTCATTGATGAGATTCACTATATTGATGACGATAAGAGGGGACCAACTATAGAATCAATAATCGCAAAGGTGAAGGCGCTCGGTCTCAACACGCAATTATTGGCCCTGTCAGCGACCGTAGGCAATGCCGAGGAGATTGCGAATTACCTCAATGCCGAGCTTGTGGTCTCCGATTGGAGACCTGTCAAGCTTAGGGAGGGTGTCTATTATGATGGTGTTATTTACTACGCAGATGGGTCCAGGGCATTGATTAAGGATTTGGGAAATCCCGTGCTCTCACTTGTGATGAATACAATAATTAATGGTGGCCAGGCCCTCGTATTCACAAACTCCAGATCAAACACGGTCAAGCTGGCCCAGCAAATTTCTCATTACATATGTAATTACGGGACAAAGCTTATAGAGCCGAGTGCGTTAACGAAGATCTCAAGCTCGATCATTGAGACCTCACAGTCCAAGTTGCTTGGTGAGGAGTTGGCTAGGATTGTTAAGTGCGGTGTTGCATTTCATCACGCAGGCCTTGACATGGATACAAGATCAATAGTTGAGAATTCCTTTAGGGATAGGCTGATTAAGGTTGTTGTTGCAACGACGACGCTGGCTGCCGGCGTTAATTTACCGGCGAGGAGGGTTATTATCCATGAGTATAGGAGGTACGAGCCGGGCATCGGAATGGAGGAACTCCCTGTAATGGAGTATAAGCAGATGGCTGGTAGGGCGGGCAGGCCTGGGCTTGATCCATATGGCGAAGCCGTGCTCATCGCCAGGAGTGAGGATGAAATTGATTACCTAATTAGGAATTACGTAAATGCAAGAGTAGAGGATGTTAAGTCCAAGTTTCTGACGGATAAGAACCTGGCCACGCACGTGCTATCGGCAATAGCTAGCGGTTATGCCTCGAGTATCGATGATGTGATGAGATTCGTATCATCAACTAGGGTACATTCAGAGTGGTTTCCACAGGAATGAGTTCCTTAGGGACCTGTTAAGGAGGAAGATTGATGACGTGATTAATTTCCTAGTTGAGTCGGGATTCCTCGAGAGGAGGGATAGCTATGTGGCTGCGACGTCTCTAGGTTCATTACTGAATAATCTTTACCTGGATCCATACACGGCGAATACGTATATTCGTGGGCTTAAAGCTAGGGATGAGACGAATGACTTGGGTTACACTCACTTAATTATTCAATCGCCTGAGGTGCCGAGGCTTAGGGTTAGGAGGAATGAGTTTGATGATTACCTGGAACTGGTGCTTGATAATTGGGACTATTTATTAATTAAACCGCCGATCACGAGGGATGAAATTGAGAATGGAGAGTTTGAGGATGAGGAGGTTGAGGATTACCTATCCACAGTGAAGACTGCGGTGATGCTCCTTGACTGGGCTAACGAGGTTTCCGAGGATGAGCTGTATAAGAACTATGACGTGGGACCCGGCGATTTAAGAGTATATAGTGACTTAATGGATTGGCTGGCGAGTGCCGTAACCAGACTAGCCGGCGCATTGGGTATGAGGAGGCATGAGGAGAGATTGAATATACTCAGGTGGAGACTGACCTATGGAGTTAAGGATGAATTGATAGAGTTAGTGGTGAATCTCGAGGGTGTTGGTAGGGCTAGGGCTAGGGCATTATACAACGCCGGATTTAAGAGTGTCGAGGACATCGCCAATGCGGATCCGAGGGCCATAGGCATGATTAGGGGGGCTTTGGTGATAAGCTTGCACGTTCAATAATTGAACAAGCCAGGAAATTAATTGAGGAGGGTAAGGTGGTTAAACTGTCGATGATTAATGCAGGTAAGGAGGAGGGCGGTAGGCAGGGGTATACTAGGAGGAGAGGTTCGCTTCTTGATTACCTTTGATATCGAAAGTGAAATACTTATATATTATTACCACAGACCTAGCCTGTTGATGATTAGCAAGGCAGTCATCACTGCCGCTGGGCTTGGCACAAGGATGAGGAATATGACCCTCATAATGCCGAAGGCGTTATTACCGTTAATACGCAGGAATGAAATGCCCATGCTGGTTCCAATAATTGACTTAATAATAGCGCGCCTTCAGGAGGTTGGTGTTTCTAAGTTCATGATTGTCGTTGGTAGGAATGGGAAGCCATTAATTGATTACCTAATGGATAAGTTATTCACGGACTCACTAAAGGCGCAAATATCATTCACATTTCAGGAGAAGCCTCTTGGCTTTGGTGATGCCGTGCTTAGGGCTGAGGACTTCGTTAATAACGATCCATTCTTCGTTCACGCAGATGATGGCATTTTAACAAGAGGGTACTTAGAAGGAGTTAAGTTATATGAGGAGTTGAGTCCAGACGCCGTATTATTCCTCAGGAGGGTTAATAATCCCAGTAGGTATGGCATTGCTGTTGTTAGGAATGAGGGGATGTATAATGGTTATGGCTTAGTTAGGGTATTAAATGTCGAGGAAAAACCGAGTAATCCCAAGTCCAATATTGCCATATCGGCAGTTTACATATTTAATAGGAGAATATTCGACGGGCTTAAGTCGGCCAAGGCGGATGGGGAGCTTGAGTTGACGTACGGTATTGAGAACGTGATTAATAGCGGTGGCGAGGTCTATGGATTGTTACTCAGTGATGATTCCTGGCTTAGTGTTGGCGATCCTGAGAGCTACTTCAACACCATTATTAGAACATTTAACTTACATGAAGGAGACTAATATTTAATAATAGCCCTGGTTTACTCATTTACGGCTTAGCTTATGCTTGTAAATATTATTGTAAGTAGGAACAGGGTTTCTGGTGAGATAAGGACTGGAATTAGGTTAAGACTTGAGAATCCGCCGCCTGGTGTGTATTACAGGGTTATTAATGAACCTGTTGATTTATCACCGTCATCTAACGACTTCTACATAACCAGAGACACAACAACCAAGTGGTTTCTTAAGGCATTAATAGAGCCGGCATACTCACTTAAGCTGAGGGGGGTTAACCCACGCCTTTTTCCTGAACCTATTCATACCACGGACACCCTGGGTACAGGAGATTGACCAACCAATATTTAACCTATTCGAGAAATACATAGGTAAGTCGAGGAAGAGTTCGTTATATAGACTAGCTATAAAGACCTTCAGGTATTTATTCAATAGGGATAATGTGGTGATGATAACCTGGACTCAATGGAGTAAGGAGGGTCTTGAGGAGGAGGGGGGGTTTAGGGATGTTAGGGTTGTGCCGCCACCAATGGTGACGAGCTTTAGGAAAATCGATAATGAGATAACGGTGGGATTCATCGGTGTTGAGTATCATAGGAAGGGTGGTGACATTGCAGAGGACGTTATGTCAAAGCTGCCAAGCGCGTTAGGAAGGTTTATGTTGGTAAAAGCCCAAGGAGGATTGAGGGTGTAGAGTATCATAAACCAATGAGGAGGGATGAACTGCTTAAGTTAATGGCTGAGTTTGACGTGCTTCTCTTCCCAACCAGGGGGGGTGAGGCTTACGGGTTCACGGCACTTGAGGCTATGAGCATGGGCATACCCGTGGTTGCATCAAACGTGGATTCAGTACCCGAGGTGGTGAGTGATGGAGGTATACTATGTGAGGTTAACGATACTAAGTGCTTCCTAGACAGCGTTAAGGAACTCATCAATTCTCCCGAGTATGCCATGGAACTTGGCGCCAGGGCTAAGGCAATCGTTGCCCAGAGACACTCGCCTAGTATTGTTGGTAAGGAATTATTAGCAATATATAATGAGTTAAGTGAGAATGGGCGAGTCCATTAAGCAAGTAATCGATGTATTGATGGACCTAATTAGGCTGAGGACGGTAGCACCACCCGGCGAGAATTACCTAGAGATAATCAATTACCTAGACAATTTATTAACCGATTATGGATTGAGTACGAATATTATCGAGGTTCCCAAATCCATCGTTAATGAGAGTTACCCTGAGTATGCGGATTACCCAAGATACATATTATTGGCTGAGCTGTGCAATGCCAGGAATGAGAGGATTCACTTCAACGCTCATTATGACGTGGTTCCTGGAGGAGGTGGCTGGTTAGTTACGGAACCATTTAAGCCGGTGCTCATTAACGGTAGGGTCTATGGCAGAGGCGCATCTGATGATAAAGGTGGCGTGACAGCCTGGTATTACTCGCAAAGAGGCTTGGTGAGTTAAGGGAGTTCTATGGATGTGTGGAATTCTCCTTCACGCCAGACGAAGAACTTGGCGGTGCAACGGGTATTGGCTATTTAATTAATAGGATCAGTAAACCAAACTATGCAATCGTAGCTGAACCCACGGGACTTGACACGGTATGGATTGGCAGCATGGGGGGGATACTGCAATTAGACATTGTTGTTAGGGGGGGTATACCAAGTCATGCCTCACAACCGTGGTATGGCAATAACGCCTTCGAGGATGGCATTAAGGTCGCCTATGCATTAATTAAGGAGTTGAAGCCTAAGATCGAGAATAGGCAATTCATGAGCGAAAGGGCGACCATCACGTTGGGAGGGCTTGTTAAGGGTGGTGTTTCTCGTAATATCGTGCCTGATTACTTTCAATTTTCAATAGATAGGAGAATATTACCGAGTGAGGATACTGAGGATTCGCTTGAGGAATTGATTGATTACATAAATGGATTAAGGAGTAATATTAATTCATCCGTGGATATCTACGTAATAAGTAAGATAGAGTCGTCAATAAACAATGGCTCAAGGTTGCTAAGTAAATTAATGAGGATAATAAGTAATACGTTGCATGTAAGTCCTAGGGTAGGTATATCGAGGGTTCCAGTTGATACACGTTACTTACAAAGGGCTGGCATAGATGCACTGACTTATGGGCCTGGCAGTATCGTTAGTGCCCACGGACCTGACGAATACATAGAGGTTAGTGATATTATTAAGTCCGTGGATGTGTATTCACGGTTAATTATGGAGGTCTATGGTGATGCGTAGTTTTTCCGTCTATGAATTACGGTAGGTAAATATTTTTATATTGCATTGCTCACGCTGGTTTGGGTATGGCTAGGATTGATTGGAGCATTGATGCGGAGGACGTCATCAAGAGGGTTAAGGAGATTTATGGAGCGAGTATTACCGAGGATCAGGTGGTTAAGGCCCTCGGTTATGAGTATAGGATTAGTTGGAAGAAAGCTGTTGAGGTGGCTAGGTTCATTAGGGGCTTCACAATTAAGCAAGCCGAGGAGTATCTGAACAACGTCATTAAGATGAAGGCTCCAATACCAATAAGGAGATTCACCAAGAAGCAGGCACACCACACAACGCCCTGGGAAGGCTGGCCAGTGGCCAAGTGGCCTGTTAAGGTTGCCAAGGCCTACCTGGAGGTTCTTAAGAACCTTGAGAATAACGCGAGTTATAGGGGGCCTTAATGTTGATAACGTGGTTATTGTTCACGCTGCCGTTCATAAGGGTCGTAAGATCAGGAATTACATGCCCAGAGCCTTCGGTAGGTCAACACCCTGGTTCCAAGACACCGTAACGATAGAGCTGGCTGGTGCTGAGATACCCGAGGAGAATGTGCCAAAGAGACTTAAGCTGAAACCAAAGCCCTACTGACGTTTCCTCAGGAAAATCACTGAATACCTGATCCCCAACTTCCTAAGGAACTTTATTAGCAACGAATCATCAGTAATCACCACAGGATCCTTATCCCTTAATCTCAGGGCTAAGACTATTAACGAAACATCGGCATCACTTAATAGTCTTGGCAAGTGATAGTTCCTCCTGGCAAGTATTATTTCATCCTCACCAACATCATAAACGCTTATGTTCAGTATCTCAGGCACGACAATGGCTCTCGCATCCTTCAGCTCATTAATTACGTAATTTGTCGTTATCAGGTTTCCCATACCCATTAATGGGCGTAAATCCCTCATGTGTAATATCGCGGATGTATCGAGTATTATGGTACCTTCAGTGCTCATGGTATGAATAACCTCCTAAATAACCTATCATACATCCTGTATTGGCGCGTCCTGATAAACCTCACCTTCCTATCACCTGGGGTGATGCGTATCTCGGCACCCCCCCTCTGCGCAACAATACCATCACAGAGTATGTGGGCCACCTCACTCGTTAATACCTTAATGGGTACCTCGTATGGATGTACAATGGGGGGGACTAAAGCCCTTGAAAATGGTGCGAGGGGCACTATCAACTTCACGGCCAACCTACTATCGACCGCAGGACCCCCCCCTGCCGCTAAGGCATACGCGGTGGAGCCCGTGGGCGTTGCTATTATGACACCATCCATCCTAGCTCTCATTACTTCCTCACCACCATCCTCAACGATGGTTACGTTTATTAAATGACCTGGGTCAACACCCTTAACCAATACCTCATTTAATGCCGTGCACTCGAAGTCCGTAGCCACAGCCTTCAGCGTGAGCCTTTCCTCAATCGTGTACTCACCCTTAACTATCTTATCAAGAACCTGGGGGGGTAACTCCCTGGCACTCACGTCACTTAGGTAATTAACCCTGCCAGTACCTATGTGAAGTATAGGGGGGGTACTTATGGAGTTTGTGATTTCGTGAATAAACCTAAGTACTGTCCCGTCACCGCCAATCACCATGGCCATGTCAACGTCCTGAGAACCATCCCACTTGGGTATGCCTAGGTTCTTAACCTCCACATCCCTAGCGGCAACAACCTCAACTCCATTACTACTAAGCCTATTGATTATTAGCTTCGCCAGTGCGTAATCCTCGTACTTACCAATGTATATCAATATCCTCATTAATACTCAGGCTAATGCATAACCAAGTGAATTAATAAGTAATTTCTCAGGGAATTACTCGATAGAAAACCTTTTATTAGCTCTAGCTATGTCGATTTGTATGTCGACGAAGCCAACAGAGGCAGGTTCGGTGAAGGAAGGTAGCTATATAATGATTGATGGGGAGCCGTGTAAGGTGGTTGAGGTTGAGAAGAGTAAGACTGGTAAGCATGGTTCTGCTAAGGTGAGGATAGTGGGTATTGGTGTCTTTGACAATGTTAAGAGGACTTTAATAGTGCCTGCTGATGCCCAGGTCGAGGTGCCGATTATTGAGAAGTTCGTTGCCCAGGTCGTGGCTAGGGTTGGTGATTCCTGGCAGTTGATGGACCTTAGGAACTACAGTACCTTTGAGGTTAGTCAGGACCAGATGGAGGAGGAGGTTAAGGGTAGGATTGAGCCTGGGGGGGTTGAGGTTGAGGTTTGGGATATTGCCGGTAGGAGGAAGATAATTAGGGTTAGGTAGTTAAAAATTAGCCCACGAAGATCCTATACTGATCAACACCCTGTAATTCCCTCAATATCCTATCAATAATTAACTTCTCTGGGTCAATACCAACCCTACTCTTAATATCCTCAAAGGACTGGAAGGGCTTCTTCCTCCTCTCCTCAAGTATCTGCCAAAGAGTCTTCTTGCCAATGCCCCCCCTGAGAAGCTCGAGACTATGCATCTTAAGCGTTATTGGCCCAGCCTTATTGAAGAAGTCCACGAACCTACTCTCCTGAGCCTTAACAATCTTAGCGACAATCTCAGGAAGAGCATTCTTAGCCTCATTAGTGAGCTCGTCATAATTAATCCTCCTAACAATCTTATTCACCTTATCCCTAGTCCCACTACCTATGTAAACCCTCTCACCAACCTCAGCTGTTGCGTTAGGCTTAAGCGTTAACTCAAGGAGCGTGAAGAACTGCTCACCAATAGCCTGTACATAGGCCTCATTCCTCGGAAAACCCTTCTTGATGAGGGATGGGTCCTTAATGAGCATTTGCTCCGGAGGTATTATGTCGAGTATGTATGCGTAGTCCTCCCTCTTAACCATTCAAAACACCCCCCTTAAGAACCCCCCCTGGCACTCTTCAGTAGGTTTAGGATCTCCTCCACATCCTTATCACTAAACTCCCTCTTCTCAGCTCCAAGCAGCACCCTAAGCTCATCGGCAGTCTGAGGCATTAAATCAACTATCTGAATAGCAGTCAACCTAGCCAGGCCAAACCTCTTCATTAATTCCGAAATTAATTCCCTCGCCTTATCTGGGTTAATCTTGGAGAACTTCCTCAGGTAGTCCAGGGTGTTGTTCACAACCTCGTCGGTAATGCCAGGATTAACACTAAGTAATTTCTCCTCGAGAATCCTGAGTGCCTCAGCCATGGAGATATCCTCAGAATTAATGATACGCTTAACCACAATTAAACCCTAATAAAAATCCCTATTTAAATTTAAGGTCATTAATGAAGGGAATGCTTAAATACTCCATAGAATTGTGGTGCTTGGGGGGGTTCGTCGTGCACCGAACACATGGGCTACGCTATAAGTCGAGGAAGTTACTGACAAAAAAGCCTAGGGAGAAGGGTAGACCAGGGATTTCCAGGTGGCTCTATGAGTATAATGTCGGTGATAAGGTCGTAATCGACATAGACCCAACATTCATAACCACGGCACCTCACAGGAGGTACCAGGGTAAGGTGGGTACAATAATTGGTAGGAGGGGGGGTAAGGCATACGAAATCGAGATTTATGTTGGCGGTAAGAGGAAAGTCATAATAACGACCCCAGACCACATAGTTCCCTTCAAGGCTCAGTCAACCGAGACCAAGGCGCCTACGTCGTGATTAACAAAAGTTAATCACTTATGTTAAGTATGTCGATTTCCACAGGCCTAACGTTGAAGCCCAGCGTGCCGGCGATACTCGGTTCAACACTGCCAAAACCACCATGGACAAAACCCCCCCTAATGTATAGGTTTCCTTGGCACTTGATTAAGAACTCCACAAGCTTACCCCCCCTGACAACCCTACCATCGAGTTCATAAACCATGCTAACCCTCTTCCTAACCCTACGACCACGCCTAAACACCTGAACCACTTGTCTATTCCTGAAGTAATCATGCAGAGACTTAATATTCTCATCAGTGACTGAATTACTCGTAATTGCCAGGACCCTATAGGTAATTACATAATCCCTAACCCTAGCCTTCATCCTAACTACGGCAGATGCCCTGACCCTAGATAGGTTATTGAGAGTAATATCATAACTTGAATCCTTGAGTAATAAAGAGACATCATTTACATCAGGCCTTTTACTGGGTCTAACAATCTGCAGTATCACTGGCCTGCCATTACCAAGAACTCTGGCACCCCCCCTTGGATCCTCACCACCAGCGTGTATCACCACGTCTTGAGCCCCCCCATAGGCCTGTATCACCCTGTCAATGGGCCACCTTACCTGGGTCTCCTCATTAACTAGCCTATGGTCCTTCCTATACCTAGCCGATACGTATATTGGCATTACCTGCGTCTCCACGGAGCCCGTGCTCACATCTATGACTGCCTCCACATCAGGTTCTTCCCTACTGAAGGGAACTCCAAGCACTGCGGAGACCCTCTTACCCAATTCCCTATTCAACTCGCGCTTAATTGATTCAGCACTCGATATATTAAACTCCGTGGTTATACTCAACTCCCTATTTAGTACATCAAGCGGCACCCTACTACCAAGCCTAAACGACCTAAACTCAATGCCGAGAGACCTAAGGCTATTCGCAATGGCGCTCGCCCACTCATCAAGCCTATTGAAAATGGCATCTCCGCACACGTAGCACTTAGCTGGTGATACATTAATCCCCCCCATATTACCTAGGAACTTTATACTTGGTTCATGGCCACTTAGCGCCAATGCCCTAACATCGTTAAGCAGCTCATCGCTCAATCCCTCATTCAGTATCCTCTCGTGAATCCTCATTAATAGATAGTCCTTAATCGCCCTACCCCCCCTCTCCTCATTACTAAGCCCAGTGCCCAACCTAGCGAATAACCTGCCAAGGCAATGATCACAGAGCGGGTACTTCCTCAGTATCTCCATGGCCCTCTCAATACTCATATATCGTACTACCTGCGTAGTAAGTGTATTAAAGCATATAGGGAATCACTTTTCGTGGATCCATACCTACTTGGCGCCTTCCTGAATGAATGCTCGGTGAAGTGGAGGAGTATTGAGGGATTCTCCGACGCAGTTGATTATGCCAGGTCGTTAGAACCTGGAATCACGGTGGTTGGTAATACGGTGAATGCGGCAAATAATATATGCAATGAGGTTAGTAAGGTCATGCAGAAGCCGATCAGGTTATTGATGTTCTTCAACATTAATGATTGGGTTAAAATGTTGAGGGGTCTTTATGATTTTTACGGGGAATTGATTGATCCAGAGCCAGGGCTCGACATGCCTAATTTCGTACTTAGCATTAGGATACCGAGTAAGTCCTTTGGGCTTACCTTAAGGATCATACTAAAGTTGTTGGGCATTAATAGTGGTGTCTTTCCAAGCAGTGATGGGAGGCTTTACCTCGTGATTCACGAGAGGGATTCGATAGCTAGGTTTATTAAGACGATAAGGCCTCACTTGGACCCGGAACTGAACATAGCCCTAAGGAATAAGTGGAGTAGGCATTACTCATCCTTTGGCGAACCAATAATAATCATTAGGGAGTAATGGGTCAGTCGGTTTAGGCATCTTCATTTATCTGCGTGGGTTCAACTCATCATATGACTTAAATTTAAGTTATCCACATAATAAGCTTTAGTGTGATGAGGCTTAACAGGCTTATCCGGTGCTGATGCGTGTGAGGGCTGATTATATCGGATAATCGAAGTTCGTCTCAGCCTGCCTAAGCGGTGGCACTTACTATCCTTCTCACTAATTATTACATTCTCCTTAATTGGCCATGGTATGCCTATTTCAGGGTCATTCCAGGCAATGCATCTCTCATGCTGTGGGCTGTATTCCTTGGTCTGTAGGTACAGGAATAGAGTGTCATCCTCAAGGGCTTGGAAGCATGGGCGAAGCCTGGTGGTATCCAGAGAAGCCTTGGGCTGTCTGCAGAGAGCTCCACCATTACGTACTTACCGAACCAGGGAGAGCCCCCCCTCCTAACGTCAACGGCAACGTCAACCACGCGCCCCCCCTAACTACGGTAACGAGCTTACCCTGCTCCATGGGCTTAAGCTGGTAGTGCAGGCCACGGACAACACCACGCCTTGACCTGCTTAGGCTTACCTGGACGAAGTCGTAAGGCACACCACCCGTTAGGAAGTCAGTCCTCTTATAAAGCTCCATGAAAAATCCTCTAACGTCTGGAAACACGACGGGCTCCACGAGTATTACATCGGGTATTTCAAGCCTTATAAAGTTCTTAAACGGCATGAATAAACCATGAAAATTAATAATTTAAAGTAATACCTACGAGCACTTACTAAACAGAGTGATTTCTGGAAATTGGTTAATAAGCTGGGGCATTACCACGTTACTTAATGAACGCCGTCGTTAAGCCCGAAATAGTGGTTACGATAAATGGCGAGCGCGTAAGCGCGACCCCCCCAAGGTATGATAATGAGTACGTATTGATGATGGAGAGGGACTTCAACGTGATACTTGATGGCACGAACCTCGAGATAATGCTTGCCGTGTTGAGTGGGTATAACACCTTTACGCAGATCATGAGGAGAACGAATATTCAGAGGGGGGGTAAGTTATCAAGGCATTTAAAGAGACTGTTAAACTCCGGTTGGGTTATTAAGAGCGGTAATAAGTACCTGCCCGGTGGTCGCATCTACGTAGTTTATGATATACACGATGTTAATGGAGAGATAGTGCTTAGCATATCAATGAATAAGGGTGCGTTCATAGACCCAATTCACGGACTCGTGATAATCAACGGCGAGCCCCTAACCAACTACTGCTCAACCTGCCCGCTCAGGCAGACTGCGTCAATAATGTTAAGTCCTTGGCGAGGAGGTACGGGATTGAGCTAAGGGGGGGTGCCGAGCCTAGTGAGGCTTATGTGGAGCTGTTTAGGGAGTTAGTTAGGAGGGATTTAATTAAGAGGTTTAAGAGTGGCTGGAGGATAATCGTTAGGAAGTAGATTGGAAGATATGTTTATATTCTCTTAGGAATTGAATAATAAGGTAATGGAGGAGGTCAGTGAAGCCTTGGGTAAGGTTGTTAAGGATTTCCTAAACAGCACCGATAATATAAGCGGCGTGTATATAGCATCACTTGATGGGCTCCTGGTGGCCCATGCATCAAGGATTGATGTTGACCCGGACCGCGTAGCCGCAATGGTCGCATCACTAAGTGCAGTGGGCGATAGGGTTAGTAAGGAGTTGCTCAATGAGGATTCTAGCCACGTAATTGTTCAGGCGAGTACGGGCTACATAATAATTAAGAGGTTTAGGGACTTTGCAATTGGCATCTTGGTGCAGGGTGGTGATGACTCAACGATAGGGCTTACAATGCTTGAGTTGGATAGGCTCATATCGCTTATTCAGAAGCAATTAAGGTAATGACTGATTATGCGGATAAGGTTTTACTAATTGCTCCGGGTTAATTAATGTGTTATGAGGGTCATCACGAGGGAAATAACAATACAAAGTAGGAGGCGTAGGGAGGTCATTAACATAACGGATCAGGTGGAGGATTTCGTTAAGAATTCCGGAATTAGGAACGGCATAGTCCTAGTCTTCCTACCGCACGCAACATCAGCCTGTTCGCCAATGAGGATGAGCCAAGGATAAGGAAGGACTATGAGAATTTATTTGAAAGGTTAGTACCGGCCAACGGTAATTACCACCACAATGAGATAGATAATAACGCCGACGCCCATCTCCTCACGTCAATCTTTAAGCAGTTCTATGTATTGCCAGTAATGAATGGCGAACTTATCCGCGGAACTTGGCAGGAGGTTTTCCTAGCTGAGTTCGATGGGCCTAGGAGTAGGAGGGTTGTCCTTGTGGCGCTCGGTGAGTGAATGCCTTAATTAGAAATTCTTATTAAAACTGAAGCCGTACCTAGCCTTAATTCCCTATAATTTTCGAGAGGTTCTGTGTAGGCTACGAGGTGTTCAGCTACGTAGATAGGTGCTCCAAGTCTCACGGCTATTGCGGTGGCATCGCTTGGCCTGGCATCTAGTTGGAATGTCTCGTTTGTCCTATTATCCTTAATGAATATTGTGGCTAGGTAAACGCCGTCAATCATGGCGTCGATGGTTACCTTCTCGACAACGGCATCGAGCCTATTAATTAAGTCGACGAGTAAATCGTGGGTTAATGGCCTGTGAAATGAGACTAGCCTAGGGCCTTCTTTATTGAGAATGAGGCTGTTATGTCTATCCTAATTGGCAGGACCCTATCCTCCCACTCCTCGGTTGTGAAGAGCATCACTGCAACGCCCTCCTCCGGTATTTCAATTACATCAAGAAGATCAGCCTTTAGGTACTTTGAATTGCCCGAACCCCCCCCTTCCCTAACCATTATACTAACATTAAACAACCCCCCCCTTTATTTACTTATTCACCCCCCCTGGCATTAATCCCGAACTCAGTTAATGGGACCTCTCTCTCACTCCAACTACTCATATCCCTAACCTTAACAAAGCCCTGCGATACCTCCTTAGGACCCACTATTACGAAGTACCTAACGTTTATCTTCGAAGCGTACTCAAGCGCACTTCTGAGACTCTTCTCTCCAGTATCAACAAGGACCTTATTACCACGAACTCTCAAGTTACTGGCTAACTTATAACCGAGCGCCAGGTAACTCCTGTCATTACCCAGGACATACACGTAATAATCAATCTGTGGAGAACCACGCTTAAGCGAGCCCCCCCTCTGCTCAAGTACCTCAAGCAATCTTTCAATGCCCATGGCAAATCCCGAGGCTGGCATTGGCTTTCCGCTGTAAATCTCAATTAGATTATCATACCTACCGCCACCCCCCCCACGGACAACTTGTAGTCTGGCACGTACATTTCAAATACAATGCCTGTGTAATAATCAAGTCCCCTCACGATACCCATGTCAAGGTCCATGTAATTACGTATACCATACATGTCCAGGAGGTCTATCAATTCACTATAATACTTAATAAACTCATCACTAACGCCGAACTCCCTGAACGAGTCAATGACCTTATCAATACTCTCACTCGTATTGGCGAGCCTAAGAACTTCCTGTGCAGTGTCATTATTCAACCCGAGGTCTCTCAACATCCTTAGTAATTCATCATCAGGCACCTTACCCCTCTTATCCATGATCCTGAGAACGCTCGGCCTCAATTCGCCAGATATCCCTAACTTACCCAATAATTGATCAATGACTCTCCTATCGTTTATTCTAATCCTGAAATCACCAATACTAAGGGCCTTGAGGGCCTCAACACCAACGGCCAGTACCTCAGCGTCAGCCCTAACGCTTGAGGAACCTATGAATTCAATACCGAATTGGTGAAACTCCCTATACCTACCGTGCTGTGGCTCGTCATAACGCCAAACCTTCGTTATGTAATACCACCTAATTGGTTTCGGCACGTCAACCCTGTACGACACGACCCTAGCCACAGGCACGGTCATGTCGAACCTAAGCCCAACCTCCCTACCAGCCTTATCCTTGAAGTAATAAATCTCGTTTATCACATCCTCACCCGCCTTGGCCTTAAGTATTTCATAGTGCTCGAGGGCTGGCGTCTCAACCCTTAGGTAGCCAAAGGACTCGGCGACCCTAGCCAACTTATCAAAGATTTGAAGCATTGGGTAATACTCCTCAGGCGTTAGGTCCCTCATTCCCCCCCTGACAGGCCTTAGGTCCTTATCGTCAAATACCACAGATCACCGATATAGCGGTTAAATAAAAATTTTCGTGTTCATAATGAGGACAGGGCAAGCGTTAGGAAGTTTGCATGGGTTATTATGTACATAATTAGGCCGAGGGTTATGGGTACTATGAATGGTATGTGGTATGAAGTCAGTACCGGTGTATCCACGTTGATCTTACCCTGGGACAACCACTCAGTTAGTAACTCCCTTGGGTCATCAACCTCAAGACCAAGCCTAATCACTGGTTGAAATCCACCATCGGCGGGTTCCTGGGATATTGCGTAATTATTGGGGTTTCTAAAAACCCTATGTGCAGGTACGCACATGAGAGTCACTAAGTATATTACCTTGTTAAGCCCCCCCTTAACCCTGGATAGGGCCTCGCAATATTGCCGTACTTAATATTTTGAACTATGTTGTAGGGTATGTATATTGCTAAAGCTATGATTAGTGAATTAATTAGTACTGATAATGGCGTGATGTTTATCACGGTTAGTGCTGGGCTGGTCATGGGTAGCGTGGTATTGAGGCCGATATGAAGGCTATGGACTTAGAGTCAGCACCACCCATTGCCCTCAGCCAATAAACTGCTAATGCAAATACCGAACCAACGACCACACTAATTATGTACAGAATTAATTGATTAAGCATGATCACTGCGTATAGGCTCAGTGGTATGCATATTATTGAGCCTATTATCCACGTCCAATCACTGATCTCCCTGGTCCTTAAGTCCTGTATTGACGCCGCAACTTGTACAGCAAGCGCCAACAGGTAATCCACTAAGAGTAGTGTGTATGGGCTTACCATGGATTTACGATTAATCTGGTCCTTAAGGAAATTATTAAGGTTAATGTTTGGCAGGTTAACAATGGGTATATGGGTAATAAATTAAAAGGTCCCTGGTACCATAATTACTATGTCAAGGAGAGTTGCAATTATAGGGGGGGTTGGCTGGTACGGGTTTAGGCCTGTGGTTGAGGAGGCGTCGTTTAGGGAGATGATGTTTGAGGCTGCAACCCGCGCTTATGAAGATGCCGGTGGTTTAAACCCAAGGACTGATGTTGATGCTTTCGCAAGTTGCCAAGAGGACTTTTGGGAGGGTATAGCCATAGCCGACGAATTCGCGCCAGAGCCTATTGGCGGTACGTTGAAGCCCGTATTCACGACGCCGGGTGATGGGCTTCAATGCGTGGCCAACGCTTATATGATGATTAAAACTGGGCAGTTTGATATTGTCGCTGTGGAGTCGCACGCAAAGCCTAGCGACATTATTAACATGCATGATGTCATGCTCTTCGCCATGGATCCAATAACTATAAGGGCAATAAACACACCCAATTATCACGCGTTAGCGGCATTAGAGGCTCAAGCTTACATGACGCGTTACAACGTGCCACGGGAGGCATTGGCTTACGTAGTAGTTAAGAATAAGAGGAACGCCCTTTATAACGATAAAGCCAGTTATGGCGCTAACCTAACCATTGACGAAGTATTAAATTCACCATATGCCGTATCACCACTAACAAAACTAGATATTGCACCATTTGTTGATGCGGCCGTCGTAGTAGTCCTCGCCAGTGAAGACGTAGCTAGGAGATACACGGACACCCCCCCCGTGTGGGTCGACGGCATACATTGGATTACCGAGGATCCATCCCTCGAGTTCCATAACTGGGAATTCCCAGTACATGCTATGAGGGCCGCTGAGGCGGCGTATAAGATGGCTGGTATTCAGGACCCAATTAAAGAACTACACTTCGCAGAAGTTGATGCAAGGTACAGCTTCAAGGAGTTGCAATTCATTGAGGCGTTAAAGCTGGCCCCAATTGGTGAGGCTCATAAACTACTCCTGGAGGGCGCCTTTGATAGGGATGGCCTATTCCCAGTGAATCCGAGCGGTGGCGCACTTGGTGAGGGCGTTCCACTTGAGGTTCATGGTCTCGCCAGGCTAGTCAATGCAGTACTACAACTGAGGGGGGGTGAGGCTGGTAGGATGCAATTAAGTAAGGCTGAGAAGGCTGTTGTTCATTCATGGCGTGGTGTGCCGACCACGACGAGCGTCGTCGCAGTGTTAAGTAGGTGATTGGTAATGCTTAAGAACTAAGCCATGGGTGGTATCTTATGAGTAGGAATATTTACGTTAAGCACAGACCCGCCGTAATCGGCGCGGGATTAACGTTATTTAGGAGGAGGATGCTCGAGACGCCCAAGGAACTTGCCTGGATAGCCGCCAAACAAGCACTTGACGAGGCTGGGCTTACGCTTAAGGACATTGACTGCGTAGTCATCGGCTCGGCGCCAGACACATTCGATGGAGTTCACATGAAGGGCGAGTACCTGGCTGATGGGGGGGCTGGCGGTGTTGGTAAGCCAACAATGAGGGTTTTCGTTGGTGGTGCTACCGGCGTGATGGTTCCAATAGCCGCCTGGTGGCACGTGGCTAGCGGGCACTGTAAGACTGTGCTAGCCGTCGCTGAGGAGAAAATGAGCGATGCTGATATACCACACCCACAAGCGGTCTTTAGGTACATATGGGACCCAGTCACTGAGGTACCATTACAGCCAAACCTAATCTGGATTTTCGCAATGGAAATGCATAGGTACATGTATAAGTGCGGCGTTAAGAAGGAGGACATAGCCCTAGTCAGCGTTAAGAATAAGCGTAACGCCCTCGACCACCCAGCGGCCCAAGTAGCCGCTAACATAACGGTAGATGACGTACTCAAGAGCGAGGTGTTAGTATGGCCTGTCCAATTACTGGACATATCACCCGTGAGTGATGGAGCAGCTGCATTCGTGGTTGCCAGCGAGGATGTGGCGAGGAGACAGACGGACACGCCTGTCTGGATTGATGGAGTCGGCTGGGCCCTAGACACAACGTCCTGGACTAACAGGGACTTGGCATTCCCCCCCGAGTATGCCAATGTAGCCGCCCAAATGGCCTATAGGATGGCAGGCATAACAAACCCGAGGAAGGAGATTGACGTTGCAGAGGTTTACGATCCATTCGACTATAAGGAATTACACCACATGGAGGGCCTTGGGCTGGCTAAGAAGTGTGAGGCACCAAAGCTAACAAAGGAAGGTGTCACTCAAAGGATGGTGACTTACCAATAAATCCATCAGGTGGACTACTCGGTGTTGGTAATCCAATAGCCGCCGCTGGCGTAATGAAGGTTGCCGAAATCTACTGGCAGTTAGCTGGTAAGGCAGGTAAGAGACAGGTTAAGAAACCTGTATATACTGGTCTCGCTCACGCCTGGGGGGGGACTTGATGCAGGCAAGCACCGTAGTAGTAATGAGGGTTTAATTATCTCAACATGCTAACTTATTCATATAATAATTTCCTTTGATTCTCTCTCGTCATTATTTCTATCTCTTCCCTAGTGACGCCATTTTCGATTAATTTCTCTACGAACTCTACATAACCCTGTGGGGGGGGTGGCTCATTATGCGCCTGGCCTAGGTCTGTTGATAATATGTTCCTCTCAATGCCGGTTTCCCTAATTGCCCTCACGACATCATTAATGCTCGCCCTACCTGTAAGTACGGACTCGTAACATCTCTCAAAGTAAACACCGTAATTAACCAGTTCCCTCTGCTGCTCAATGCTGTACCTAGTCGTTGGGAATTCAGGGTGTGTAATGACTATCTTCCTAACACCCCCCCTTTCCACAGCCCTCTTAACCAACTGCATGCCCTCGCTTGGGCTTAGGTGGCCTGTGGCGAGTATCATGTTAAATTCCCTAATTAAATCCAAGATCTCATCAACCTCAGGTTTAATCCTACCATCCTCATCAAATATACCTAGAGCATTGCCAAGTAATCCCCCCCTATCATGAAGCTCAAGTTGTGCCTTAGCCCATGCCGGTGAGTTGGGCTTACCACGCCAGTTAAGTAGTGATGACCTCTCATTTGTCGAGTCAACGGTTGGGAACCAAATAATCTTAGCCCCCCCGGATTTACCAGCCACATACACTATCCTTGGGTTTAAACCACCAACAGAGTTGTTAAGCACAACACCACCAAAGACCTCAATACCATCCACAACTCTCCTAACCAGGTAAGCCCTATCATAGGTTGGTGAGTAGTGGTTCTTAATTACGAAACCACCAAAGCCATAATCCCTATAAAGCCTGGCTAAGTCAACATCATCAAGGAGCCTAGGCACAATATCTGGGCACTATGAACATGAAGATCAAAGGCACCTCTCAACAAATTCCTAACATCAATCATATTAATTGATTTTAATTTAATTAACTACTAAATTTTACTGTTGCTTAAGGATTTCCTCACCCATGTAAAGTCTTCCCTTGGTTTCGCCGACCAATAACGCCATTGCCAATACTAACACCCCAGTACCAATCATGAAGTATATTGGTGAATAAATATTGTGAGTTACTGCGATTAGGTAAGTCATTATTAGCGGTGCAGAACCACCAAGGAACCCAACACCTATTTGATAAGCCATTGATATGCCAGTATACCTAACCTGGGGGGGTGGGAACATCTCAACTAGTACTATTGGCGTTATTGCACCTGCTAGGTAGTAAACAAATAATCCACCCAATATTATGGCCGTAATTACTAATGTTGGGTTACCACTTATTAACATTAAGAAGTACGGTGCGGCAAATACAATTCCAATAACGGCGTCAGCCAGCATCTGAGGCCTTCTACCTATTAAGTCTGATAAGTAACCAAAGAGTACGGATGCAAATATGCCGATGATAGAAACAATTAGAATTCCTAACTGGGTTACCGTGTACGATACATAGGGCTTACCAAATTCTTTAGCTATTAGGGTTGCATAGGATATGGAGAATGCATAATTCATGTAATACCAAATGCCATTAAAGACACCAACAAGGAATAAGCCAATTAATATTAACTTCCAATATTTTCTAATAGCCTCAACTAAGGGACTCTTAACTATTTGACCCTTGCTCTGTAGCTGTCTAAATACCGGTGAATCTTCAACTCTAAGCCTGATGAAAACGCCTAATATTGCAATTATGAAGCCTATACCAAATAATATTCTCCAACCTATTGCCTTAAATCCTGATTGCCCTAATATAGACGTTAATAGTAATGTTAGTCCGCTTATCATTAATGATGCAATCGACACCGTTGACTGAAGAATACCTGAATAAAGACCTCTCCTATTCGGATTTATGTACTCTGACGTTAATGAGAACGAACCACCCCACTCACCGCCGAGCGCGACGCCGTCAAGAAATCTCATCGCAGCAAGTGTTAATGGGGGGCTACAATGCCTATTTGATAGTAAGTGGGTAGAACAGCCACTACGAGTGAAGACGCACCAGCAAATAGTAATGTAAAGTAAAGGGCGTAAATCCTACCAAGTTTATCACCGATATGACCAAAAATAATACCACCAAGTGGTCTACCCAAAAATCCTATCAAGAATACTAAGTAATACAGTAATAGAGAAAGAATGGCAACCTTCGATGGAAAGA
Organism: Vulcanisaeta distributa JCM 11217; assembly: GCF_001316005.1. Taxonomy (GTDB): domain Archaea; phylum Thermoproteota; class Thermoprotei; order Thermoproteales; family Thermocladiaceae; genus Vulcanisaeta; species Vulcanisaeta distributa_B. The sequence continues at coordinate 186,334 of NZ_BBBJ01000002.1, read as the reverse complement.
ATAGCTCCGCTATGACTGGTCCTAATAGGCTATAAAGGAAGAAATCATACCATTCAAACCCAATACCTATACTTGTACTTATTATTGCAAGTGTTCTCATGGACACCATACTTAATCAAATAATTAATTATAGCTATATTTTAAAGCATTATCTTTGTTAATAATTAGCATTTCTTTATATTAAAGCTAGCTGAAAATTTAAATAACTCGTGATAAAAATATGGGATAATGACTTGGTTCAAAATTGGCGTAATAATCCCATCATCAAATACTACTGTTGAGCGTGAATTTAACCGTGCAATTAAAGAGCCGGAGGTTACTATACATAGTTCTAGGATTACGCTTAGGGAGGTTACATTAAAGGGTCTTGAGGAGATGGAGAGGGAGACCGAGAGGGCTGCCATGGAATTAAGTACGATTAATCCAGACATAATTGCTTATGCATGTACAACGGGTAGTTTATTCAAGGGTCCAAATCATCATATTGAGATTAAGGAAAGAATTGAACGCTTAGTTAAGGTTAAGGCTGTGGCTACAGCGGGTGCCGTTATCGATGCCTTTAAGAGGTTGGGCGCTAATAAGGTATTGATTGTTACACCATACATAGATGAATTAAATACTAAGGAGAAGGAATTTCTTGAAGCTCATGGGTTTAAGGTCGTTAGTATACGTGGACTCGGTATTGTGGATAACACGGTAATCGGCTCGCTTGATCCAAGGACCGCCTATGAAGCAGCCCTAAATGCATATAATCAGTTTGGCTCGGACTTTGATGCGTTATTTATATCATGTACTAATTGGAGAACGCTCGAAGTTATTGGTGCCATTGAGAGACGAATAAGCAAGCCCGTAGTAAGTAGTAATAGTGCAACATTATGGTCAGTTTTGAGGGAGCTGGGAATACGCGTAAAGTTAAATTATGATTTAGGAATGTTATTTAGCGATATTCAATAAGATACTTAATTATTTCGTTGTTGCTCATTCATTAATGATTGTTAATTTTATACGTCCCCCCCTTAAAGTTAATTGAAGATTAAAGGGCTCACTTAATAATGATCGTATCGAACCGGAATCAATAATAAAGGGCATATCATGCCCTGGAACCACTACCTTAGCGATGCTTAAAGCCTTCGTAATGCTTTCATTAGCAAGTTCACCATTATAATAGGCGAATGACGCCCTCCTACTCAATGCCTCGGACACGTACTTAATGGCATCGCCTACAAGTAAGGTTTTATCCTCAAGTAGAAGTCCCATGGTTCCACCTGTGTGTCCAGGTAATAATATGAACTTCGCGCCAAGGATTTCATCACCTTCATCAACAACGATCAATCTATCCCTGACTAAATCGATTAAGTATGTTGCTAGATATGGATCGTTAGGATTAGATCGCGCATACTCTATTTCACTTCTTGAAATAATAATCTTCGCCTTAGGAAATAATAGCGTATTTACCGCATGGTCAAAGTGAAGATGAGATAACACAACATAGTCGATATCATTAACACTCAATCCCTTATTACGTAATGTAGAAAGTAATGGTTCTCTATTTCCATAGTGACCTGGGTCAAAGATCACATACTCATCATCAAGGCTTATTAGGACGACATTACAAAGACCTAGGAATCCTAAGTTCGTAGTTATGGGAATACCCGGTAGTAATATCTCCCATTTATGCATGTTTAATCAACAATAGCTTGTCTTATAGCAAAAATATAAAAATAACGTAACTATCATAATTTACGATAAATAATGGCGGTGGTTGCCGTAGATGTTGGTGGTACGTTCACGGATTTCGTAATTCTTAGGGGGGGTGATGGTACCATATACTCAATTAAGGTTCTTAGTACTCCGAGGAGTCCTGAGGTTGCTGTGCTTGATGGTTTGAAGAGGATTAAGGAACCTATCTCTGAGGTTCTTCATGCGACTACCATTGGCACTAATACCCTGCTTGGGCAGGTTGGTCTTGAGATCCCCAAGGTGGCTTTATTTACCACGAGGGGGGGCTTTAGGGACGTTATCGAGATTGGCCGTCAAAATAGGCCTAGGCTTTATGACTTGTTCTTCGATAAGCCGAGGCCCCTGGTCCCTAGGGAGCTTAGGTTTGAGGTTGATGAGAGGGTTTTGGCTGATGGCACGGTGGCTAAGCAGGTTGATCCTAGTGAGGTTGAGGAGTACGCCGTTAAGGCTAGGTCAATGGGTGTCGTCAGTGTGGCTGTTTCATACCTTCATTCATACATTAACCCAAGTAATGAGGAGGTTACGGGCGATGTACTTAGGAAGTATTTCAAATACGTAAGCCTATCAAGCAGGGTTGCCCCCCCAGAGCCTAGGGAGTATGAGAGGACCTCGACTACAGTCGTTAATGCTGTCCTCATGCCAATAGTCAGCGAGTACATAGCAAGGTTCTCCGAGGGCCTTAAGGAGCTTGGTATTGGTAAGTTCTATATAATGTCGAGTGCGGGTGGTCTTGTGGATGCAAATGAGGCTGTGGAGAGGCCCGTTCAATTAATCGAGTCTGGTCCCGCAGCCGGCGCTGTGGCTGCTGCGGAGTTCTCTAAGTTAATTGGTGTTGAGAACGTCATCGGCTTCGACATGGGTGGTACCACGGCTAAGGCATCCTCAATACTCAGGCATGAGCCTGAGGTGACCACGGAATACGAGGTCGGTGGTGAGGTACACCACGGGAGACTAGTCAAGGGCAGTGGCTACCCAGTTAGGTTCCCATTCATTGACTTGGCGGAGGTCTCGAGTGGTGGTGGGACTATTATTTGGCGTGACGAGGCAGGGGGGGCCTTAGGGTCGGCCCCATTAGTGCCGGGGGGGCTGATCCAGGGCCTATATGCTATGGTAGGGGGGGTGGTAAGGAACCAACACTGACTGATGCAAATGTTGTCCTTGGAAGGATTGGTGAGTACCTACTCGGTGGTGAGATGAGGCTTGATAGGGACGCTGCGGTTAAGGGATTGGCGAGACTCGGTGACTCCATCAACGTGGCCCTTGAGGCCATTAGACTTGCGGTTGTTGAGATGGCTAGGGCTGTTAGGCTTGTGACTGTCGAGAGAGGTCTCGACCCGAGGGACTTCACGTTAATGGCCTTTGGTGGCGCTGGTCCTCAATTCGCACCTTACATAGCTGAGGAGTTGGGGATTGGCTCCGTGATCGTGCCGCCTGAGCCAGGTGCCTTCAGCGCCTTGGCCTGTTGATGGCTGATGAGAGGTTTGAGGCTAGGTCGTCATTCCCAAGGGATCTTGAGGATGGATTTAAGAGACTTGAGGATGAGTTACTCAGTAGGTTGGGTAGGGTTGATTACTTCCTTAGGTATGCCGATGTTAGGTATGTTGGGCAGGTTGGGAGTTAACAATACCTGTCGGTAGGCCGGCGAGCATGGGGGGATGTCGAGAGGGCATTTAATGAGAGGCACTACGCGACATACGGCTTTAAGTTGAATAAGCCGTTGAGGTCGTTACCATTAGGGTATTCGCGGTAATAACGAGGGTTAAACCGAGATTCAGGGCGCCAAGGACCAATGGCGAGGCTAAACCAAGGAGCTTTAGGAGGGTGTTCTTTGATGATTGGGTTGAGACGCCTATTTACTGGCGCGAGGAAATACCAATGAACCAGGTAATTGAGGGGGGGCCGGCAATAATCGAGGAGTACGGATCAACCATAGTAGTCCCACCAAGATGGAGAGCCGTAGTTGGGATGTATGGGGGGGAGGTAAGAATAACGCATTAAACCCATGAAGGTCTAGTTGTAACGCCACCATTAGTAGCTTACTCTTATAATGCGATTAATGAGCTGGGTCATTGACCTGGAATCGCCGATTCTCCTAATCCCCATAAACACTGACGGGGGGGCATACTCACCATGGCCCAACACCCTCATTAGTAGGTTCACGGCCCAAAGACCCATTGATAGTTTGTACGGCAATACCAACGACCCTGCAATTGAGGATAGTACTATGGATAGTGCCAGCTCCATTGCACGCCTACACTTCAACCGCTCACACAGCCTAACCGCATCATCATTTAACCAGGTTATTATTGTTAATGCATCATTAAGTGTGACAATACCCTCCTTATAGATGGCGTGGAGTATCGTTAAAACGACCTCGGCACTCCTATCAATCGCGCTAACCTTAATGCCATGATATTCACCAAGAGTTTTTAACTTAAGGAAGTCCTCACCCCTGGCGTAGGTGAGGTCGGCAACTGACGGGTGTACATATAGATCCACGTTAATACCATCCTTAACAAGAGTTATTGTGTAAGGCTCATAAAGAAGCAACCTATAACCACGCTTAATTAATCGAGCCGCAGCCAATAGAACCTGGTCCCTCCTAACCAGGACATCGACATCTGCCGGCACGTAGACGACAGGCTTAATTAATTTTATGAAGGCGTGCTCAATACCGTTAAGCGCATCCTCAACCTCAGAGACCATGTTAATAACTCTCCTAAGCCCATTTTCCTGACTCTGCCGTAATTCGCCATCATAATTAACGGCTCTAAGTACGTGAAGCAACACCTTATTAAGTCTGGCAAGTTCAATAATGCCTTGATTAATCTCAACATGCTCACCATTAATCAATACCTTAAGTAACATCCTAAATTCCTTGGCATTATCAAGGCCCTCCGTATTTATTACCATTCAATCACCAATAGAGCCGCGCCATAGTGCAAAGTGATACTACGCTTTTAAATTAAACTGATTAATTTAAACCGTGGAGCCCAGGGAACTACTTGAAGGCATTAGAAAGGCCCTGGAACCGCTCAATGAGGCGATACTAAATCACCCAATGATTAGGGATGCTGAGGAGGGGGGGCGTTTACCAATAAATACAATTAGGGCATTTGTAATGAATCAATGGTACATAGTCAACCACGACCTGAGGTCGCTAGCCATAGCCCTGAGCAGAACTAGGAACATCACGGAACTTGAGTTCATGAAGATGCTACTTGATGGTGATTACGGCGCACTTCATGAGTTAATGAAGTTAATGAGGGAGCTGAATATAGAGATTAAGGACCCATTGATGCTCGAGGTGGTACCAGAGGCCGTGCAGTACACGCATTACCTAGCCTGGCTGGCCAACTACGCCACTATTCAGGAATTCGCGCTGGCAATAATCGTCAACATGCCAGTGTGGGGGTCAAAACGTGGTCAGGCTTGGCAATGCGTTACGTAGTAAGTACGGTATTAGGGAAATTGGGTTCTTCGAGGCCTTTAGAGGTCCATTCACGGAATTGGAGAATAAAGCCCTTGAGGTAGTTAGAGGTATTGATGAGCAGTCTATTGTGAGGGCCAGGAACATGGCATATATCATACAGAATTATGAGAAGGCCTTTTGGGATGCAGTCTATAGTGTGCGTTGACCTTAATCAAAGTAGATTATTTATATTATTATTAAATTCTTTATTGTTTATATAATTAATCCTGTGTCAGGCAGTATTTGCTTCAAGAAACTATAGAAAAAGATGTTCTATAGCTTAAGCCTTAAAAATTGGATTTAGTGTGATAATACGTGGAGTCAGACCCAATATCACTGGTTAATAACGCACGGAGAGACCTTCAAACAGTGGTGGATTTGATGAATAGTTATGAACGGACTAAGGACGCAGCCATCCTTAGTAATATCGTGAAACTAAGCCTATCAATCTATGACAATGCCATAAATGCTTTCCTAGCTGTTAGGGGCATTAGGGTTAGGAATCCTGAACACTTAAGCCAGGTTGTCCATAACTTCATACCAAATGACGTGGTTAGTTCTGATTTAAGGGACTTCCTGATTAAATGCTTCTCACAGACCGATTGTAATGCCGACTTCATAGGTGCTAGGGTTAGGGAGTTGGGTAGACTTGTTGATTACGTGCACTCAGTATCAACGCATAGCGTAATTCATAGGGGGGGTCTCTAACCCTTAATACCGTACTTACTAATCAATTCCTTAATTAAAGATTCAAGGTCCTCCCTCTTAATCATCTTGCTCTCAATTTCATCGAGCCTTCTCTCCACATCATTTATTCTACTCCTCAGTGCATCAACATCGCCGTAATGCCCAGGTGGTATTGCAAGGGCAGTAAGTATCCTAAGGAGCATTGCCGGCACTGCAAGAGGTAGTGATGCGGTGAGCGCTATTAATCTAATTAGGGTTTCGGGCCTATTCATCAACGCCCTAACCAATGCCTCTGGGTTTGTCACTAGCAGGTCATTTAAAGCATCAATGAGCAACTCGGGATTCTTCTTAAGTCTCTCAATATCCTCATTAGCCATACACAGCATTGGTAATGCAGGCGTTAATAAACGCTGTGGTTACTAACCACTCAACTCCTGGTAATTATTATGACCGACAACTAACTCGGCCGTTGAGGGCCCAATGGGCAGCACATAAACGTTAACCGCATACTCGCCGGTGGATACACCGAAGGAGTAGGTTATTGGGTATGGCGCCCATGAGGTCCCATTCCAATAAAGCAGCGATAGGTACGCATTTAAATCCCTAAACTCAACACCACCGCCATTACCTGGTCCGCCGATTACGAATTCCGTATCCATGGGCCAACCATAAGGTCCCTCGGTGGGGGCTGGTCACTATGTAGGCTGTGGCGTTTGGGATTGGTATTAACTCATGGGCGAACCAATCAATCCTTGGGGTGAAGGTCTCATTACCCAACTGAAGCAGTGCATATCCGAAGTTAATGACTACGCCATAGCCCGTTGAATTAACGGAGATTATTAATAAACCAGCCATTGGAGTCTCGAAACACCCAAGTACGCACCTACCCTGCTCATAAATAACGTTCCTGGATGAACCAATGTAATTAACGACATCCATCTCACCCTGAAACCAATACTGACCACCAATCACAACGAGGGCATCCTGAACCCAGTGAATGATGTAATTATCACCGTATTTAATGACCACGTAGGCATTCAACTGAAGAGAGAAGCCGGGCGCTGCGGAGCCCGTGGAACTCTCGATGTAGGCATTAGTTATGTTAAAGAACCCAAGCACGGAATCAGTCGTTATATTGCTATAGCCCGGCCCGTAGTAAGCCGCGATGCCCATGGCCGTGTAATTAAGAACCCTATAGGCTATCCCGGTATTACCACAGACCAGTAAGCCATAACTACCAGGGCCGGGACTAACCACGTAAATGCCAGGCACAGAACTAAACCAGGTATAATTACTTGGCGCCCTAGGTCCACCACCCCCCCATGAACGCAGTGAGAATTGGTGAGTAGGTAAACGTATGAGCCATTAACAACCTCAATAAATAGGGATTCACCATCCGTTAAGTTGACATTAACAAGGCCCCCCCAGGAAGAACAAGGGCCACCGGTAATTCCTGTGCTTGACATTGGTATGCTCATCGTATTGTTAATTGCATGAGTAATTACATAATTAATTCCGGAAAGCACTAGGCTATTAAGCGATGGATTCACTAGAAACGCCAGTGCCACCAATGCAATAATGATTATTAATACCGCACCTCCCAACCTCATTACACAGTTAATGTAGTGAATTATTAATAAACTAAACTCACTGTAACCTAACTCCTCAGTTCGTGAAATTAACCTTTAAAATAATTAAATACAAAGTGGGAACCATGGCGAACTTCAAAATAATGGGCAATGACATTCAACACCTATACGTCGAGCTTGGTCCAGGCGAGAAGATATATGCCGAGGGTGGGCACTTGATTTGGAAGTCCTCAAGCGTTAACATAAAGGCAACGACAGGGGGGGGAGGGCTGCTTGCTGGGTTGAAGAGGGCGATAACGGGAGCGAGCTTCTTTGTCCTGGAGCTTGAGGGGGGGCCTGGAGCCGTGGATATCGCGGGCTTTGCGCCAGGTAAGATCGTGGAGATTAACCTCAATGGTAATGGCATCCTGGTTGAGCACAAGGCCTTCCTCGCCATGGAACCCACGGTGAATTACGACGTTAAGCTGGTTGGTTTAGGCTTCGGCTGGCTTGGTGGTGAGGGATTGCTCATGGCTAGACTTCATGGTTATGGGAGAGTATTCCTACACGCAATTGGTGATGCCCTAATGCTTGAGCTTGGCCCTGGCGAGAGCCTCGATGTTGAGGCCGGTCACGTACTGGCCTTTGATGAGGACATGAGGGTTGGCGTTAGGCGTGTCGGTGGCTTGAGGACAATGCTCTTCGGCGAGGAGGGACTGTGGCTGGCGCACGTTGAGGGACCCGGCAGGGTTTGGCTAAGGACACTTAGTAGGCAGCAGATGATAATGGGCTTGATGCCGGAGCTGGCCAATGTGGTGAGGTCGAGTTAGGACGGGTTAAACGTTCTTGGTGATCTCCCTAATAACGTCACTTGGTTCAACACCTATCGACCTCTTGCTCGCCATAACCCTGAGCACCCAGTAATAGGCAGGTAATTGGGGGGGCAGTATGGTTATTACATTGCCCGTATTCACATCCCTAACCCAGGGCTCATTAGGTAACTCACTCAGTCTCAACTCATAGTCATAAACGTTAAGGAAAACGTTCATAGCAAGAAGCTCATCAAGGGCCATGCGGGCTGCATTGCCAAGCCCATGAGCTCTAGCCTCGGCAATATTAAGCCCATACTCACTAACTTCCTCAAGGAGGGCCAGTATGCCATTAACGCCGCTCAACTTAATTATCACATCCCTAAGCCACTTCTCGATACTCCAATCATTGTTAAACACAATCCTCGCCAACTCCCTGAGGTTGCCGCCAGTTAATTGCCAGAGGAGCTCCGCATCTATTGAGCCGCTTGGCTTAACCTTCATTATTACCTCATTGAGTATGTCCATGAAGTCGGCCTTTGGTATATACCAGAGCAGTAACCCCTCGAGCAACCCCTTACCGCCATATTTCCTAACCATATTAACGGCGCCCTGATCACTAAAGCCAAATACGACAGATAAGCCTGGACCTTGCCCATTGTTGGGAAGTTCTCAAAATGCTCCGCATAGCTCATAACCTCACCCTCAATAGGCCCATAACCAACCTGGGCATTATCGGGTGCATTAAGCATGGACCTATACCACTTATCTAGCTCATCAAAGATGAGCACAACGTACTTATCCCTAATCACCGCCTCATCACTCACACCTTTAATGATATCCATAAACAACCTACCAACACCAACCACCGCACTAAGACCAATCCTATCAAGTACCGGCTCCACGTCCCTCTCCACAGCCCTAATTATTGAATCCCTAACACCACCAGCTAGGCCGGGTATATAAGCCCTGATAGCATTCATGAAGCCCTTCTCCTCGAAATTTACGTAAATCACTATGACGTCACTCTTGACCTCGCTAAGTGCCCTGGCCAGTTCATGAGTAGCGTTGATTTACCACAACCCAATGGCCCATAAACAATCTTAACGCCAACTAACCTATTGACAAGTCTCTCAACCTCCAACTCCCTATCCCTAAAGGCTATTGGGAATCCAACGACACCCCCCCCGAAGTACGCGCCATAGCCCTTAACAATCCTAGTCAACTCACCAATGTCGATACCAGTTAATGGATTAACCACAGGTAATTACTAACGCCACAGTTTAATAACACTTAATTTAACTGGCAATGGGGGGGAATGCAGGACTTAACCAAATTCCCCTGGCAGGAATTCAACATAGAATTCGCAATACTCTTCGGCTCAAGGGCAGGTGGGAAGATCATTAAGGGCGACTGGGACATCGCGGTTTGGTTTAATGACATCAACGAGTACGCAGACCTATTGGCATCACTGGCCAGGTTCCTAGGTGTTAGGGAGGACCTGGTGGACCTGATACCGCTTAATCATAGGCTGCCCTGCCAATTAATAATCGAGATATTCCGCCACAGGCCAATATACGTTAGGGACATTGGGAAGTACCTAGACATTAGGTTTAGGCTTCAGAACCCATGCGTCGACTTCTTCATAAGCATGAGGAAGCTCGGCCTCGGTGAGCCGCCATGGCCGTTATAGGCAGGTTATTGAGGATAATAGAGGAGAGGGAGGCACTACTCGATAGGTACTCACCCGATGAATTAAGCGATATTAAGACGTACTACTCAGCCATATACCTACTACAGACGCAGGCCCAGGCACTAATCGACCTAGCCCAGAGGGCGGCCACGCTAATGGGTATGGAGGTCAGCGGCTACGTGGACGCCGGCGAGAAGCTAAGCATACTCGGTGTGATAAGCCCTGAGGACCTGAGACTCTACAAGTCCATAGTGACCTTTAGGAACATAGTTGTTCATCAATACGCGGTAGTTGATCTCGAGGTCATTAGGAGGATCATAGCGAATAAGGAGTATAGGAAGGTTACGGAACTCGCCAGGAAAATAGCCAGCAGGATCAACGACCCATAAAGCTATTAAGGCAGGAAAGCAGTAATGCATCATGGGACTAAGCGATTGGTGGTACTACACAGGACCGGCAACCAAGGCAATAACAATAATAGGAATTGTCGCAATAGCCCTTTTAGCAATAATAATAGCCAGCCCACACGTAAAGCCGCTGCAAGCAATAGATAAGTCCCTTGGCTTAACCCAGGTGCAGGCGATTTACGTGCCCGTGAACCACACGGTTTACGTAAACCAGACAGTGGTTAAGTACGTCTATGTGAATGAGACTGTGCCTGTGTACGTGAATAGGACTGTTTATGTGTATGTGCCGAGCAACGCCTCCTTTGGGGGGGTACCCATCTACAATGATACTGGGGGGGTTTGCCATCTATACAGCCTAGTCCTCCCGAACGGCACTATTTGGACGCTTGGCTACTGGATACCCACCCAGTGGGCCTGGAACCTATTCCTACAGAATGGCACGATAATTGAGTGGGGGGGAAAATTCCCGGCAGTCCCATACGGCCAGGAGCTGTACACTGAATACACTACATTTGCCGTGTTCCCTGGGCTGGGTACCGCCTACTTTAGCGGCATGGAGTTCATAACCGCGATACCCAACACGCCACAGCCCAACTGGATAAACATGATATACATTGGGGGGGACTTCATGGGTGTAGGGCCCGTGATGTATAATTGGCATGACTACTGGGGGGGCATAGACAACGGCACTGAGGTGCTTTTAGACACCTGGAGCCTCTATTTACCATGGTTACTGCCCCTCAGGAACTACACAACCATAGTACTGCCTGTCAATAGGACGTACCCAATAATCATAGAGTTCTTCTCGGCAACCCACGCACCATCCCTCGCAATACCATGCAACTGGACAATAATAGGCCCAGTAAACCCACAAATCGCATTAAGACTACCAGCGCCAATGGGTTACGTTTTAAATGAGGAAACTTACTACGTAGTCTTTGGCAATTATAGCGCACCAGGTTGGGGGGGAATTACTTGGGGGGGTGCGTGGGTTTGGAATACAAGCTACCCACCGTTAAACATAACCAATCTACCCTGGCCCGTGCAATAGAATGAAATATTATTAAAAATTACGTGATATTAATTTAAAATTGAAGCATTAAAATTAATCGATTTCACTTAGCAATATAACTTGAGCATACGTATGTTATGTCTACTGTGGCTGTTGTTGATCCGCTCGTGCCTGAGACTGACTGGCTCAGTGTGTCTTGGCCGTTGCTGAAGGTTACGCTACTCACTGATAGCTGGTAGCCCGATACACTGCATTGTAGGTATGTCGTGAAGCCGGCTGGGTATTGCCCACCGTTGGCGGTGTACAGTGTTACGCTCACCATGTATTGAGTTGCTCCCTGGCTCCAGCTTAGGCTCCAGTCGGCCTGTGATGCTGAGTATGGGTCTAGGTTCCAGGAGAGTTGATAGGGCACGCTGGCCGACGTCTTGTATATATTCAGGCTTACGCTTGTGTATCCTTTTAGCTTTACGTAGTCCTCAGAGTACTCGGCGGTTGCTGTGAACGTCGCCGTCACGTTTTGCGTTAATCCGCTTGGGCAGTCGTAGTCTACGTACTCGGTTGAGCCGTAGTATTTACTGTAGTAGTACCAGGGCTTCCCATTTATGTACAGTTTGCCCTGCCCACTAAATGAGTTTGACCAATAGAGGAATTGCCACCACTCATCCTGGCTGATGGACTGGGATGAAGATGCGGTCAAGGTGGTAAACAGCGAGTCACCAGACTGAATGAAGTACGTGCCAGAGCCATACGGACTTGCACTAGGGCTTGGCGCACCACTCGGGCTCGACCCAACGCTGAGTGTAAAGTAGCAGCCGTAGACCGTGTTACTCGGCGGTGGTTGGCTGCCGCCATTGCTTGTGCAGCTTACTGTGAATGTGACTGAGCCTCCTGGGTTGGCGCTGGTGCTCGTTGGGCTTATTGTGCATGTGTAACCGCTTGGGTTGCTTGTTATTGATGCCTGGAAGTAGACCCTATCACCGCTGGGTGCGCTCACAGACCAACTATAATCGCCACTACCACTCTCCTGGCCCGGGTTAATAGAGCCCCCCCACGCATCATGCCAAGAGACGAGCCACGAAGCACCAAGTGTGTCATTAGTCACGCTAACGCTTATTGAGTTGCTACCGCCTGGCGGAGGTGGCGGTGGAGGCGGTGGGGGGGGTGGTGTGTACTTGGTGCATGTTACGTTGAAGGTGACTATGCTCCCGGCGCTGTAGGTTCCGCTGGTGCTGCTGGGCATTATCTGGCAGTTGTAGCTTGCGGCGTGCTTGTTATTGATGACGTGAAGCTTATTTGGATTGGGACGTAAGGCGGGTTTATGAACCAAGTGTATGACTGGCTCTGGCTCACTGAGTAGGACTGACCAGCGTAGTTCCACGCAACCTCCCAACCGGCACCATATGGGTCGTTAACGGCTACATCTATGAGGCCAGAACTGGGCTGTAATTGCAACTGAGGTATTAATGGTATTGAGTTCACCGTCGATACATTGGCGCTGAATTCCTTAATAATGCCTGGGTAGTCCGTTGGTGAGACTAGCACGGTTATTGAGGCTGGTTCGTAGCTTAGGCTTAGGGTGTAAACGTAGTACTGATTCACGCCTAGCACCAGGTTTGGTGCATACTCGTGAATCGAGCCATCGACGCCCCTGACGTATACGTACTTAATCACTGCCCTGTAATAACCAATGTTGTACATTGGTACGTACAGCGTCCCATTCGCGTAGACCGGCTGTGGCAGGTATATGTATAGGCCCGTGTAGGCGAGCCTCGCGTTGTTGGCCGTCGACACGGTGATCGTTAGGTAGGTTAAACCGCCAATTAGCACCAGGCCAAGTGCAATGGCCAGTATCAACGTGAGCCCCCCCTCGAGGACCAGGTCAGCCAGCGCCATAACCAAGCACCTCATAACCCGTGGCATTACCCACGGACTTAACGACAATCACGCAACCATTTAGGAATAACAACACCTCACCATTAATGCCCGATAGATCCATTGATTGGTAATAACCGGGCTTCACCACACTCGGTACTGAGTACTCGACATAGGCACCGTATGGGAAGTAAAGCGTGTTATTGACTAGGTAGGCGGTGCAGGACCTTGACAACTGAATGACCTTACCGCTTATCCTGCCCGCCATCGTAGATGATTGATATGCCGTGTATAGGTAATCACCCATTAGGTAGATGATTAGTGATGCGGTGATTATCAATAGTGCGAGGACTACTATGCCGCCTATCGTGAAGCCCCCCTCGACATATAAATAATTACTTAACAGGGCATTAAAGCATTACTGCTTTTAAGGGGGTTCCAAGATTGATTACTTATGTCGGCTGCTCAGTGGATGGTTACGGTATCCCAGGTACTCAACCTACTGGTTTCGACAGACATGGTGTACATAGGCATAGCGGCCCTGGCGATAATGGGCATAATAACCGTGGCCCTATACCTAATGGGTAGGCCAAACGAGATTTGGGACTTCATTGACGAGGTTGTTAATTACCTAGCCATAATTGGGGGCGTCATGTTGGCCATAGCCATAGTGAATAAGGTGCTCGTCGGCTCGCTAACCATAGATCCCGTTACAGTTTATAAGACTATTTATGATTACGCATGGAATGCCGTTAGGTTTAGGGCGTGGCTCATTTGGAACACCTGTACTTGTCCATTGACTTACCCTTGGTGTGACGTTAGGAGCGTGCAAACTGAGAATGCACCCTGATCCTGGAGTCCACGGAGGACGTGGTACCCATGATCTACCTGGCCCAGTGGGTGCCGGGTCTATCTTCCCTTCTAATTGCCGTTGGCCTTGGTCTATCCGTATCGAGGCTTAGGAATATTGGTTCCCTACTCATTGCTGTGGGTCTTGGGCTTTATGTGGTTGTTGTTGGTGGTGCTGCCGTAATAGCTTCGCAGCCCTTTTATACAGCCATGGTTAATGATGGTGCTATTTCATACATAGTTAATCCGAGGAATTTCGAGACCACGTGGTGTGAGAACGTGGGCCTTAGCATAAATGGCCTTGGTAACGTACTTAGCGCCTACAATAGGCTTGCTGTTTATATCGCCCAAGCAGATACGATAATCCTAATACTCTATGCCTTACTCTTTGCGGTTATTTACGCCATTAGGTCCGCGTTGTCGTGACCTTCCATGCTTGGTCTAGTCCTTGTTGTAACCGCAATAGCTGGTTCATTGATTGTTAGGGCGTTGAATGCCGTAGTTAGGGGGGGCGGGGGGGAGTTTAGGGTTGATGCTGAGGATCTTGCCTGGTACGCCATAGCCCTCGCCCTGGTTACGAATTTCTTCAATTTAATACCAACTCGCCTCTACTCAATCAGTGCCGCATTGGGTATAGTCAATAAATTACTGGGTGCTTACAATGGATTGATAGGTTCATTGAGTTTGGCGGATGCCCTACTTGCTGTGGCCGTTGATGTGGGCCTACCCATAGCTGAGGCTGCAATGTACGTAGCCACTGGGTCAGGTCTTGGCTCAATAGCGATCATTATCGACGTTATTGAGCGCCTAATTACCCTAACGATTAATTACGTGGTTCACGTGCTCTCAATGCTTGTTGCCGCACTGTGGCTTATTAGGTATGCCGTGATTATTGGTGCGGGGCTTAGGCGCTTACTACCATACATGGCCTTCTTCCTCGTTATACCAAGGGTTAGGAACATAGCTGTAATACCCGCCGCACTCTACCTAGTACTGGGCGTTGCGTTACCTCTCGGTATAAATACGGTACACCCGCCTCCATTAGTAAATACGTTTAACGAAACCCTCACCACGCCCAATGGGTTGGGTTTCACAAGCATCGAGGTTCTCGACGAGCTGGGTAGCCTTTACCGGCCGTATTGTGCGTTGGTGGTTATGGGTTTCCATATAACGAAACCATAGGCCTACCCAATGGTGCTGGCGTTGTTGCGTTACCAGCTTATGTGATGAGGAGAGGGCCGATTCTTTACAGGGTTTATTGCGTGGTGTCCCTATTCATTAGATTCAGCATTGATAGAATCATCATGCCAAGTATATACCCTAACGCCAGCACCGTGATCATCAGGTTGCCGATGATTGCCGTGTTTAATGATGACTCGTTGGTTGCGCTGTTTAACTATACGTGGATAGGTAACGGCAATGTGGGCATTAACCTAAACAATGGGTATGCCATCATTAACGTGACGACGCCGTGCCAAGCAACCTAACCTTAATGGCGTATGCCTCGCAGGTAATGCTAAGATTAGTTGGGCCCGTCAACGACAATTGCTCGGTAACGTACTCCATGAGTGAGGGTACGCCCGTAGGCCTTGTTTCGCAGTCCTGGGTGAAGAACGTAATCTCCGACCATGAATCATTCTGCCAGGGCCTTGAGCAGGTAGTAAACCCACTAACCATGTACCAGGGATTCGCGGCACCACCACAGGTTATGAACGCCATCTTAAGCACTGTAAATAATTACTGCAGTGGCCCCCCCGGTAATTATACGTCCGTGATCCATGAACTAAGGAGCATTAGGCTTTCTGCATCGTTTAGGTGCCACGGCATGTGCAATGGTACCGACGTAAGTATACTGGTCATTGGTGTTGAGCCATACGGCTTGAATTACTACGCATTATGGAGTGGCACGTACATAACCTGGTTTAACAACTCATTAATGGTTATTAGAAACGTTGGGCTAAACCCATTTAACCTAGGCGTGTTGATAAACCTATTCATAAGCGCCACCTATTACTCAGCGCTTCTCCTGGGCTTCATCGGCATAGTCGCCATGGCTCCAAGGATTAGGCATTGGGCTAGGTTAATGGATGTGGTTAAGGTTAAGCTTGGCATTGGCTATGAGGACCTGGTTACGATCGCGAGCCCAGTGGTATCGATGGTCACTAGGGATAGTGCTAAGCGTGAGAGTCTCGTGAGGAGGTACGCCACATTGAGGAGGGTTTATGAACTGACTAGGCGTAGATACGCAAGGCATGCGCTCAAGACTGCGTATTGGGCTGTTAGGGATTTACCGAGGATCTCAACTGCGCCTCATGTCCTATTACCAACACTCTATGGTGTATCTCTAGCTAGGGAGTATTTAATGAGGAGGGTGTCGATGATCGAGAGGAAGTACGTAAGAGAGGCATTAAGGGCTGTGGTGGGTGTTACGTTATCGCCAAGCCTAGTCCTTAGGCCCTACTCGTTGGTAAACCCACTATTTCGACAGGGAGTTAATGCATTGGCTAGGTACCTGGTTTAAAGGTTAGCGACGTCTCAAGGGTCTATAACGCCATTAAGAATTACCTAAGTCCAGGCGTTGCGCTATACCTGGCATTTAAGTCGGTTATTAGGGGGGGTGTTGATAAGTACGTGATTGATGCTGTGGATGAGGTTTGGCACTCACTGAGTAAGCCATTGGACGCGTTGGTAATTATTAATGCCAGGTTTAGCATTCTTCGATTAATTGATAGGGAGTTGACTACGATAATAGTTGGCGAGGCCTTGAGGGAGTTGCTGAATAGGCATGGCACCCTAACCAATATTAGGATTATAATTAATAATGCCGTGGTTAAGCCGAAGGACGTGTTTAGGGTTGGTGATTACGTTGACGTGGTTGTCACGATGGGTGAGGAAAGCGTGATTGTAAAGGCGTGGGTTGTTAAGGAGCTTCTTCGTATCGTTAGCTCAATAAGGACTTAAAAGTGCTTTAATTAATTAATGCCTAGGTGAAGAGAGAGGAGGTGCCTGATGCTTGATGAGCGGCTATACACTGATCTCTTAATTAACGTATATAGTACGCATTTTTGTTTCAGGGCAGGTCAGTCTCCTCACTGATCAGTACTGCAATGAGTCATCACTACTCAATTAACTGCGTTAAGGCTCAAAAACACTACTGTTCATTTAAAATAACAAGTTGAAAGAAAACATCTTTTCAGGAATAGGACAATTAAGCTTAAAACGCATGCTTATCCATGACTTTCAATTATGAGTCCGGCGAAGGCCATTGACGAGGCCCTAATAATAATTGGCAGGGCGAGGATGGGCAAAATACCCTGTGATGAGGCCCTTGATAGGCTTTGGGAAATACTCGTAAACCTAGACTTTGAATTGAAAATTACAAACACAATCAACGACGAAGCTTTAGAATTAAAATCACAACTAATGAATTAATTCACATCAGGAATTCATCATGAGAAATTAGGGCTACTCGTAATAGTTTAAAAATTAAATGCCGTGAGTTACACGGCTTTACCTCAGCGATTTCCGAGACGAAAAGCTTAAATTTTGCCATAAAACCAGTCTCCATAGGGCCCGTAGCTTAGCCAGGTAGAGCGCCCTGGGGGGGCGGCAGCCCCGCGTATGGCTCATAACCGGGAGGTCCCGGGTTCGAATCCCGGCGGGCCCACCAATATTTCAATTTCCTGTCAAAGTTAATGGTGGTTTCCTTATGGTGGGTTGGGTAATGCTTAATTATTTTGTTTCGGTTATTCCTTGGTTGTTATGGACTTCCTTAAGTGCCAGGTTTTGGAGGATTTATTACCCACGGGCTTCCCCTTCGGTTACCTCATTCTCATACGTGGAGACCTTGGCATGGGTAAGACACTTCTCGTTAAGTTGCTTGCCCGGAGTATAATGAGTAATTACCCACTTATTTACGTGTCCTTTGATGATAACCCGGATTCCGTGGTCAGTGACTTGAAGGAGTTTAGTAATAGGCTCTTCATAATTGATGGCTTCACACTCAGTGATCAGCGTAGGGCTAGGGCTCCGAACGTTATCGATGTGATCACCGAGCTTGATCCTGGGCAATTAATTAGTAAGGTTGGCCAGGCTGTGTACTCAAGGAGTGCCCGTGGCTTAATAATCGACTCAATCAATGACCTACTGATTAACATTGATCCGAGGGGCTTAATCGCCATGCTTAAGCAGTTTAAGTCTTTATCGAGGCTTTACAACATGATAACGTTCATAGTTGCCCACGTAACAACGGAGGACATAGACAACCTACTCAATAGTATTGAGTATGTGTTTGATGGTGTAATTGAGATGGAGTTTGATGAGAACATGGCGAATCTAGGCATACCGGTCAGGAGGATGAGGATTAAGAGGATGAAGGGGGTGTCACACTCAATGAATTGGTACTACTTCACCACGGCTAAGGGCACGATAGTCCCCCCCGTGGACATCAACGAAATAAAGAACATGCTGAAGAACACCCTGGAAAGCCTAGGGATCCAGGTGCAGGGTGGTCAGTGATCCATGGACCCACTTAAACTGCTCGAAGTCCTCGTAGAATTTAACACAGTGAATGACCCAGACAATGGTAAAATGCCCGACCCCCCCAGCATTGTTGATTTCGTCGAGGGCGTGTTGAATGGGCTTGGCATTAAGACGAGGGTTCTCGTTAGTCATGGGTATAGGAGCGTGGTTGGTGTAGTTGGTTCTGGCGAGCCCCGCGTACTTCTTCTGGCGCACCTCGATGTTGTTCCGTTCATACGTAGTGAGTGGAAGTACGATCCGCTTAAGTTAACGATTGAGGGCGACCTTGCCTATGGACGTGGTGCACTTGATGATAAGGGTAATGTAGCTGCCGTGCTCAGGGCGCTCGAGGACTTAGTGAGTATTGATAGGGGGGGTACGGTTATTGCTGCGTTCACCACGGATGAGGAGGTTGGTGGTGAGAATGGGGGGGCTAGGGTAGTTAGGGATTACTTATTAAGTAATGGTCTTAGGCCTAGCTACGTTATTAATGCTGATGGGCACTCGATGGTCATCATAAACAGGAGGAGGGCAGTATTTAACGCCAAGGTCAGGTCTAGGGTTGAGAAGGCGGTGGTCAATGGGCGTAGGGAGACCATTAGGTTTCAACTTGATTATAAGGTCACGCCTCCATACCACGCTGCTTACTTCATACACGGCGTGGATACGCACCCAGTCATTGCCCTCTCCCAATACTTATGGCTCAACGACGCGTACGTAATTAGCCTTAGGGGTGGCTTTGTCAAGAGTAATGTCACGCCCACCTGGGTTGAGGCTGACGTGGTTAAGCCCTGCAGTGATTGCCCGCAGCAGGAGGTTGATGTGGGGGGGCTCACGAGGCTTATTATGGCCTTATTTCCGTTGACTAGGTTTGTGCCCAGGGTTAAGGCTCAGAGCGTTTATGGCATCACAGCAACACCAAACGTGTATAGGGTTGTCGGTGATTACCATGAGTTCGTGGTTAATGTCAGGGCTATGACAGATGATGCGAAGGCCATTGAGGAGGCGATGAATGAGGCGTTGAGGGAGGATTTCCAGGGAATTGAGGTTAGGGTTGAGGGTGAGGGTGGTGGGGGGGGTTACTTATACACTCCGCGTGATTCAAGGCTCGTTAAATTAGCCAGCGAGGTACTTAATGAGCTTGGTCTTGAGGCTAGGGTCATGGAGATGGCAGGCGCAAGCGATGCCAGGTACTTCTCGCCACTCGGTATTGAGACAATAGACTTCGGACCTATAGGCGGCAATGAGCATGGGCCTAATGAGTACGTGAGCGTGAAGTCCCTGGAGTTGACGAGTAGGTTTTACTCGTTACTTGTTAGGAGATTAATTTCCTCATGAATGGACTTCCTTAATTATTAATAATTAAGTTTTGTTTTATTTTATTTTATTTTTAAGTGGTTTATGGCCTTAAATCAGTAGGAAGAATACTACGAAGCCGTAGATCGCTATAGCCTCTGCCAAGCAACGAATAGCAGGTACATCGCGAATAACTCCCTCCTCTCAATCATAGCGCTGACTGAGGCAGCGCCAGTCAGCCCTATACCAATACCGGCGCCAAGGGCTGCAAGACCAAAACCAATGCCGGCGCCTAAGTACCTAGCTGCCTCAACTTGTGCCTGGTCAGTGGCCTGGGCATGAACTATTAAAGCCGCGAGACTAAGCACCAGCATTGCCATTACCAAGGCCCTGACAACACCCCCCCTGTTAACCATCAACGAAGCAAGACATAAGACATTATTAAAATTTTATTCCAGAAAAGAAGCCACGAAACCCACAACACAAAAAACTTAAAACAAACAAAACCAACCAAGAAAACGCCGGGGTGGCCGAGCCAGGTCCAAGGCGCGGGCCTGCTACCGTAGGCAGATAGTCCGTCCCCCCCGCAAGGGCCCGGGTTCAAATCCCGCCCCCCGGCACCAAATTGTTTGTTGCTTGGCTTTATGTCTGGTGTTGTGGGTTTAGGGTTATAATGGCGATGGGTTTAAAGGGGCAATAGATTACTTAGTGGTGTGTCTAATGCGTATCTTTATATTATTGTAGTTCTCGTTATCGCCATGGTGGTTCTTGGTATTTACTTGAATGTGGTGTTTAATGAGTATATGCATGTAATTAATGAATTGAGACAGCCTTATGCGAATATAATTCATTTTGAGCTTTACTCGTACCCGTCAAGGAATGATACCTTTGCCCTTTACCTGGTCATAACGAATCTGACGGATGACCCGTTGAATATAACGGTATTATTCATTAAGTCGCCGGTATTCACGGTTAAGGCGTTTAAGGTGTTAGTACCTCCTCATGAGACCGTGCAAGTACCATTGGCAATAGCGGTCATAAATGCTACGCAGAATGTGATTTGGTATGTGGGGCTTACACCAACGTATTTGGGATGCATTAATTGCTTTATTAATTCCGTAAATGTACTCCTGAATAAAAGGGTTAGTATTACGTTACGTATTAGTGACCTGATTAATTATAGCATCACAATTAATAAGGTGATTACCAACGTTACCGAGACAACGTCCTTAAGCAAATTCGGTTTCGCCGTGTATTTATTAAATACAACCTACTTATCGCTTGAATTTGTGAATCCATCATCAAGCATTATAGACGTGAATGGATATTCAGTTTACTCTTATAGTGGTACTGAGTTGGTCTCGTGTAATTTAACTACCCCCCCAAAGGTGATAAGGGCGATGGATCTACGTATAATAAATCTCCCAACGACACCTACGAAAAATGTTGTTTGTACGCAGAACTACCGTTTCCCAACGGACATAGCTCAAATACCCTATGGTTATGTCGTACTTCATACTAATGCTGGGAATATAACAGTGGAGCTATTTCCGCAGGAACCACTGTGGTGGTGCATTGTTTATAACATATTTTGTTGGCCCTGGTAAGTAAGTAATTAATAGTGATGTATTTGATGCGGAAGGTAGTAATGCCGTAGAGATGTTGCGAGGTTCACGAGGATGTGATTAAGAACGTCATACACTTAATGCTTAATAATGCGTGCATTTTGTTTCCATGTGTCGTTTAATGTTAGTATTGAGTTGTACGTGGTTGATCTTAGGTTTAGGTTTGGGGGGGATTTGAGTTATGAGGGTGTTGTGGATGTTCATGCTAATTCCGCGGGCGACTTGGTGCTTAATGCCGTTGATTTTAAGGTAAAAAACGTCGAGGTTGATGGTAGGCCCGTTGATTATTCCTACGACGGTAGGGTTTTGAGAGTTCGGGGGGGCCCCATTAATGGTGTTGTTAGGGTTGTGTTTGAGGGTAGGGTTAGTGATAGGTTGTTGGGTATTTACAGGGCTCCGTATGGGGGGGTGGCTACATGATAACGACGCAGTTCGAGCCCACGGGTGCCAGGTACTTCATACCCTGCGTTGATCACCCAGCCGCCAAGGCTAGGTTTAGGTTTAGGGTCTCTGTCGATGGTGATTACGACGTAATATTCAACACGCCGCCGGTCAGGGTTTATTGGGATGGTCCCTGGAAGGTCTTTGAGTTTGCTGAGACCCCCCCTAGGATGTCCACATACCTGCTCTACCTGGGCATTGGCAGGTTCTTTGAGTCTAGGGATAGGGTTGGCGGTGTTGACGTGATCTTCGCCACGCCGATTAGGGATAGGGTTAAGGATGGCAGGTTTGCACTTGATGTCGCCAAGGGCGTGCTTGAATTCTACAGTAGTTACTTTGGAATACCATACCCACTACCCAAGCTTCACCTGATCCATGTTCCTGAGTTCGCGGCTGGTGCTATGGAGAATTGGGGGGGCGCAATAACGTTTAGGGAGACTGCACTACTGGTGGGTAGGGGCAGTACTGAGTTGACTAGGAGGAGGGTTGCGGAGGTTGTTGCCCATGAGATTGCTCATCAGTGGTTTGGTAACTTGGTCACGATGCGTTGGTGGGATGACCTTTGGCTTAATGAGTCCTTCGCCACATTCATGAGTTATAAGGCAATGGACAAGCTCTTCCCAGAGTGGGGTGTTTGGTATAGGTTCCTGGCTGATGAGACTACGGGCTCCATGCTCAGGGACTCACTAATGAGTACGCACCCCCCCGTTCACGTACCCATAAGTAGTGAGGAGGAAGCCTTCGAGATATTTGATGACATTAGCTATGGTAAGGGCGCCTCACTCCTTAGGATGCTTGAGAACTACGTTGGTGAGGAGGACTTCAGGAGGGGGGGCTTGGGTAACTACCTTAGGAAATATGCGTACTCAAACGCCACCGAGGATGACCTATGGAGTAGTATTGAGGAGGTTAGTGGTAAGCCTGTGATGAAGGTCATGAAGGCCTGGGTTGATAAGCCGGGGGGGCACCCAGTCATAGTCGTTGAAGAGTCCGGTAAGGGCGTTACACTTAGGCAGTCGAGGTTTGTACTTAGTGGTAATATTGCCGATACCTGGCCCATACCCATTGTCTATAGGTTTAATGGCGCTGTGAATACCGTACTCATGGAGCGCGATACGCTAATGTTTAGCGGTTCATCAGAGTCCCTGTTCCTCAATGTTAATGGTAGTGGCTACTACAGGGTTAGGTATAGTGATTGGTCTAGGGCATTGAGTAATGCGTCTAATCACCTTGAAAGGTGGAGTGTGATAAATGATGCCTATGCCCACCTGCTCCAGGGCTCTATTGGACTAAATGAGTACCTGGGCTTGGTTAAGTCCGTTAGTGACATAGTTAATTACCTATTGACGACTACGGTAATATCCCAACTGGGTACCCTATACTCGATAAAGCCATCCGCCGTTAAGGAGGTATTCACGGAGTACCTGAGGACTCAGAGCACCTTACTTGAGGGTGTCTCTGGCATGGATGATGTTAGGGAGTTAGTGCTTTCCCGCCGTGCATTGGTGGATGAGGATTACGCAAGGTCAATAGCTGGTTTAATTAAGGATTATCAGGGCTTAAATCCCGTCATGAGGCAGGCGGTTGTTAACGCCTATGCCGTTGTTGGTGATAAACCATTTGAAACCCTTAGGGAGCTCTATAGGTCGTTAGTGACCGATGAGGATAAGAGTAAGGTCTTGGCCGCCATGCTAAGTATAACCAATAGGGATGAGTATCAGAGGTCCCTGGACTTCCTAATATCTGGCGAGGTTAAGAGGCAGGATCTTCAGTTCTTCACAGTTGGTTCTAGGAATCCGTATGTGCGCGACCTTAACCTGGGGTGGTTTATGAATAATTATAAGCGTTTCATAGATGCTTACGGCGATCCCGGCGTGTTGTCTAGGGTAATTACGTACTCAATACCGTTAATAGGCATTGGGCAGGAGGATAGGGTGGGTAGGTTCTTAAGAGAGTTGAACATACCTGGCATTGAGATGGGAATCAAGGCTGGACTTGAGCTTTTAAGTGCGTACTCACGGTTGGCGAGTAGTATTTAAGGCGAACACTAAATTAGTGGATTATCCTTTAAATTGAGGACCCAAATTCTAATTATGATGCGTCTCAGGAGTTCATAGACCTACTCAGGAGATTAAGCGAGGCCTTTGGGCCCTCCGGCTTTGAGGATGAGGTTAGGGATTTAGTCATTAAGGAGTTGGAACCCTACGTCGATGACTTAATGGTTGATAAGTGGGGCAACGTAATTGGCGTTAAATATGGCAGGAGAAAGGACTTGAAGGCCATGGTTGCAGCTCACATTGACGAGATTGGTTTATTAATCGATAGCATAGACAAGAGTGGTTTCCTACGATTTAGGGCTATTGGTGGCTGGAATGAGGTTACCCTGGTCGGCCAGAGGGTTGTCATTAAGACCGCCGATGGTAGGAAGATCAAGGTGTAATCGGCAGTAGGCCGCCTCACGTGACGCCGCCGGGTAAGGAAAGGGAGGCCCCCCTGAGCTTAAGGACTTATTCATAGACATTGGAGCCTCAAGTGATGATGAGGTCAGGAAACTAGGCGTTAGGGTTGGTTCCGTGGCAGTTCTTGATAGGAATTTTGAGGTCCTCAATGAGAATGCCGTCACGGGTAAGGCATTTGATGATAGGGTTGGTGTCGCCGTAATGCTTTGGGCGGCTAAGCAGCTGAAGGATAGTGAGGTTACTGTGTACTTCGTAGCCACTGTTCAGGAGGAGGTTGGTCTTAGGGGGGGTGCTCAGGTCGCTGCCGACAGGGTTTACCCAGACTTCGCAATAGCCCTTGATACTACAATAGCGGCTGACGTGCCTGGCGTTAATGAGCGAGAGTTCGTGACTAAAATTGGTAAGGGACCCGCGATTAAGGTTATGGATGGCTCGAGAGGCAGCGTCTTCATTGCCCACCCAACGCTGACTAATTTCTTGGTTTCGGTTGCGGAGGAATTGAAAATACCCTATCAACTGGAGGTATTGATTGGCGGTACAACGGATGCCCTAGGAATAGCCTTTAGAAGAGATGGTATACCCGCAACCACAATATCGATACCCACTAGGTACGTTCATAGCCCTGTGGAATTACTAAACATCAACGATGCGCTTAATGCGGCTAAATTACTAACTGAGGCGTTGTCTAGGGCTGATGAGAAGCTCGTTCAGAGTCTTAGGGAGAAGACCATTAAGGCTAGGCAGGTGTGAATTAGTGATTTTATTGCCTTAATAATTGATTAACAATGCCTATTGCATTATTTATCAACTCCTCAACCCTACCCGCACTAAGGCTTCACTATAAATCCTCAACTTAGGTTCAGTACCGCTACCCCCCCTAATTAGGATCCAGGAACCATCACTAAAAACGACCTTAACACCATCAATGGTTATGAACCTTGGGCTTGGACCTAATGAACCGAGCATCTTGAGGAGTACCTCCTTATTGTCGTTTACGAACTTCTTCGAGTTCCTCATGTCTAGGTCAACCCTCTTGAAATAAGCCCTACCATACTTACTCCTAACATCACTTATTAAGTTCGTTAAGCCTCCATACTCGGACACCATGGCTATTATTAGGGATGCCGTGTATATACCGTCCTTATCAGGTATATGCCATGAGTAGACAAGTCCACCACTCTCCTCACCACCCATGTCAGCCTCACCACTTAGTATTGCCCTGGCCACGTACTTAACGCCCACGGGAACCTCAACGACCTTAAAGCCGTACTTAGCGGCTATATTATCGAGTATGTGGGTTGTGGATACTGTCCTAACGATGCCCCCCCTCTTAATCATTGATGCCGATGCCAGTCTCTCAACGACTATTGGTAGTATGTCGTTTGCGCTTAGGTAACCATGTACCTTATCAACGAGGGCTATCCTATCTGAGTCACCATCATGTGATATGCCGATGTCGTACTTACCAGCCGTCACCTCCTGAATGAGCTCAGGGATATTTTGAGGCTCTGGGTTTGGGTCCCTACCTCCAAAGCTTGAATCATAGTTATTGTGTATTTCCGTAACCTCCATTCCAAGTCTCCTCATAATCTCACTCGTGTAGCCAATGGAGGTTGCATAGATCGGATCTATAATAACCCTGAATATACTCCTCGGCTTAAACATTTTAGTTACACTCTCGTATACGTAATTGATGTATTCGGGGGGGGCTGGATCTACCGTTGGTACTGGCCTTAACTCAAGTGTTCTTACTGACTTGTTAATGTCCTCATACTCATTATTATAGAGCCGCTCTATCTCGTCAGTATCCTCCTCCTGGCTGGTGATCCCTTATTCGTTATTACCTTGAAGCCATTGTACATTGGCGGGTTATGGCTCGCGGTTATTTGAATCGTGAGATCAAAACCAAAGCGAGAACCGTACCAAGCCGCGGTCGGTGTTGGGGTTGGCTTATTAACCATCACGACATCTAAGCCATGGTTTATGGCCACGCTAGCTACTATGTGTGCGAAGTCCCTGGACTTTCTTCTCGCATCAAAACTAACGAGGACTTTATGTAATCCATATTTACGTGACCAATAACGAAACGTGGACTCGGCAAGCACGGCTACCAGGAACTCAGTAAATTCCTCATCAATTACTCCGCGTACACCATCAGTTCCAAAATGAAACGTGAGTTTATTGCTCATTCCCTAGCTCAGTATGTTGGTTCCTTATTATTTTTATCCTCTAACTCATCGTGAATAAGACCATTAATTATGACCAGCCATTCATTAATTATTCTAGTGACGCTAAAGACCATAGCCCTATCCCTAGCCTTAATCCTCATTGACTCGTCATAATCACTAATCCACAACTTAACAGCTAACTTAATAAGTTCCCTGGAATCGCTCACGAGCCAGCCTGTCTCATTATTGATCACTGTCTCCCCCAGGCCCCCTGCTTATTATAAGTGAGGACGGGTGTTCCGCATGCCATGGACTCGACGGTACGTACCGAAGTTCATGTGTGAATGGAAATACCGTGAACTTGGCATTAGCGTAGAGCTTAACTAACTCCTCATCATTAACTCTACCCCCCCTATAATCAATGTTTTGATGCTTGGTGAACCAACGAGGTATCCAGGGAACCTTGGAACCAAAGGCAACTATCTTAATGCCTGCATCAGCAAGGGCCCTTAACACGTTGAACTGGGTTTCCTTACCCACGTAAGTCAATACATAATCCTGAGTAGGATTAGGTACTGGCTTAAAGAACTCCGTATCAATTGGTGGGTGTATCACACCCCCCCAAACCCTCACGCCCCCCCTCAGCATCACAGACTCCGCGGAATATCTTGAATTGGCTATTACATAATTAGAGAGGGAAAGTGCCTTGTG
This sequence comes from Vulcanisaeta distributa JCM 11217, assembly GCF_001316005.1. Classification (GTDB taxonomy): domain Archaea; phylum Thermoproteota; class Thermoprotei; order Thermoproteales; family Thermocladiaceae; genus Vulcanisaeta; species Vulcanisaeta distributa_B. Next base: position 159,004 of record NZ_BBBJ01000002.1, on the reverse strand, counting down.
ATATGTGGAGTCGGCAATGCCTATTAACGGCATTGCTACGTAATAACCCAGCTTATAGTGCATGGGGAATTCCTTACTTAAATCCCTAAGTAAATCACTTACATAACCCTGAGCGTAGAAGATAGTTGATGGTATCGGCAGCTCAAAGGATAAATTAATTGATAAACAGCCATCATCATACTCAATCAGCCCCCCCTTTATACCGTTTATCAGCCACATCAAGAAGTGACCAGCCTGACCAGGAAGTAAAGACTTAATTCCCAGGTTCCTCACCTTAATACCGGCGTACTCAAATTCCCTCCTCACATCATCCCTCACGTACGGAGACACCACATTAACGTTAAAACCTGCCTTAACGAGAAAACCACCCAGTAAATACGCGACTCTGATAGGGCCTACTATGCCGTCAATACCGTCAGTTATTAATGATATGCATGGCATGGTTATAGGTTAACCCCCCCATTATCCATGTACATTCTCGCAAGCCTTAGGTAAGCCTGATAATTATTCCTAATGTACTCCCTATCGGCATCCGTGGCCTGCCTAATGACCTTGGCAGGCACACCAACAACGATACTATTAGGTGGTACCTTGGTTCCCTGGGTAACTACGGCGCCAGCCCCCACAATACTACCACTGCCAATTACCGCGCCGTTAAGCACTATGGCGCCCATACCTATTATTACCTCATCTTCTACCGTGGCGCCATGCACAATAGCCCTATGTCCGATGGTGACGCCACGACCAATCCTTGCTGGGAATCCAGCGTCTGTATGTATCACAGCGCCGTCCTGAATATTTGAGTTATCTCCAATTACAATACTATCCTCATCACCCCCCCTGATGACTGCGTGAGGCCAAATACTCACGTTATCCCCAATAACCACGTCCCCCCCAATTACATAGGCAGTACTCGCTATGAAGACATTCCTGCCAATCCTCGGCACCTTATTCCCAACCCTCACGATGGGCATAGCCTAATCATTAATCTGCATTATTTAAAGTATTAAGGCATATATCACGTAAAGTAATGCCGCTTAAACGCTTAAAAGGGCGTTGAGCGATCATTGACAGTATGCCGAGAATCGACGTACTCAACGCATTACTTGGTAGGGGTGGGTTCCTGGACGATTATCCATATAAGGGGGGGAAGTTCGGAGTATTCATTAGAAGCCCATACCCGCATGCCAGGATATTAAGCATTGACGCATCAAAGGCAGTTGGCGAGGGGGGGGCCCTCGTACTCACTGGTAAGGACTTCATAGCGAGAACCCTGGGTTCAATAGAGAGGGAGGGCGCCGGTCTCGAGGCATCACCTCTGGCGGTTGATAAGGCCCGTTACCAAGGCGAGCCAGTGCCCTAGTGATTGCTGATGACCCTTACAGGGCCATGGATCTTGCGGAGCTCGTTGATGTTCAGTATGAGCCGCTAAAGCCCGTGCGTAATATAGATGACGCCTTGAAAAACGAGTCGTTGGTCTTTGAGGAGTTGGGTACTAATATTGTTCAATCGCAGGTGATTGAGTACGGCCAAATGCCCAGTGGGCCAAGGGAATTAGAGCTTAACCTTTATTGGTCAAGGAGTTCTGGGAACCCCCCCCTAGAGACCTTCGCGGCCATAGTATATCCGGAGGGTAATGGGGTCACAATAATTTCCAACCTGCAGGGAGGTAAATCAATAATCGCCGAGATAGAGAGGTCGCTGGGTATACCCATTAAGCATGTCCCAGTGAGGCATGGGGGGGTAGCTTCGGCTCTAAGATCTCCCTAATCAGGTACTTAATAATCCTTGCATACGCCGCCTATAAATTCAAGACACCGATTAAGTGGGTTGAGACGAGAACCGAGCACCTAATGGCATCTAACTCAAGTGGACCTGAGAGGAGGTTTAGGATTAAGGCTTACTTTGACGGTGATGGCGTTATCAAGGGACTGGACATCAGTATTTGGGAGGATGCGGGCGCAAGTAGGAGTAGTGGGCAGGCCTTTAAACCCTTGGGCATATTGGCTGGCCCGTACAAGATTAGGAACCTGAGGTATAACGCCACGGTCGTGGCAACCAACAAGAACCCCCCCGCAGGTGCCTTTAGAGGTGCTGGAACGCCCCCACATACCTGGGCTTTGGAAAGAGTCATGGATGCGATAGCCGATGAGCTCAACATGGATCGGGCGGAGGTAAGGAGGAGGAACTTAATTGACTCATTCCCGTACGAGGCACCCTACGCGTATTATGACTCAGGTAATCCAAAGGGACTTCTCGAGCTCGCCCTGTCGCGCAATGACCTATTCTCCCTAAGGGATGGGAATACGGGCGTTGGTATTGCCGTATCGACAGACCCATCAACACCGCAGGGTACTGAGGGCATTAAGTTGAGGATTAGGAATGGTAAGATAGTCGTGGGTCTTGGGTTTGGTGGTGAGGGCCAGGGTAATGAGCACACGGCTGTTAAGCTCGTGTCTCAACTCCTTGATGTGCCCATGGACTGGGTCACCTATGAGTACTTACCAAGTGATGAGAGCCCAGAGGCCTTTGGGCCTGGTGGTAGCCGCATGGCAGTGTTCACGGCAGGCGCCGTGCTTGGCGCCGTCGAGGAATTGAGGGCTAGGCTGTATAACAAGGCCGTTAAGGTGCTCGGTAGTAACATTACGTATGAGAGGGGGGGGCACTTCCGCTCTAGTGATGGTAGGAGGGTCAGTATTCTCGAGCTTGGTGATGAGGAGGTCACCTTCACATACACCGCGGAGGCGAAGATCGGTAGGTACATAGCATACCCATTTGCCTGTGACATTGCTGTTGTTAGGTATGAGGATGGCAGGTTTAAGCCCATTAAACACGTGGTTTATCTTGACCCGGGCAATGTAATAGATGAGGAGCTCGTTAAGGAGCAGGTAATGGGCGGTACCGCAATAGGAATCTCGCTGGCGCTCTATGAGGCCTATAAGTACGATGAAGATGGTAACCTACTAACGCTAAGCCTAGGCGATTATGGGCTACCAACAGCCATGGATATCCCGGAGATTGAGGTTCACCTTGTCCCATCGCCATCCCCAGTGACTCCAATGGGTGTTAAGGGGGGGATTGGTGAGGTGCCCGTGGGCGTGGCCGCAGCTGCCGTGACAAGCGCCGTGGAGGACATACTAAGGAGGAGGGGGGGTAGTAAGGTTAGGATTGATAAGGTGCCCATTGACCCATCATTACTCGCAGAAAGTATTTAAAATTATAGGTATTAGTTAGGCATGATATGTCCACAACCGCGGCATTCGATATTAAGATCAAATCAATTCCACGTGACCCGCGAAACACACTCATAATGGCGTGCCCTGAACCATCATTAGCATCCATAGTGGCCATTGAATATCTCGTGGAGACCCTCAAGATGGAGGAGATTGGTTCAATAAAGCCAAGGGGCCATATACCTATCGTTACGGTCATCGACGGCGCGGCTAAGTTACCCTATAGGTTATTCTTCGATAAGGAGCACGCAATTGTGGTGATTAGACAGCATGTGCCGATTCCACCGACGCTCTATAGGCAGTTTGTGGATAAAATACTGGATTGGGCTGAGGATAATGCCGTGAGTAGGGTCGTGTGTTTAACATCGACGTCACTCCTCGGTGAGCAGGAAAGTGATAATGTATACTTCGTGAGTGAGGAGGGGCATGTCGATGAGTATAAGCAACTGGGCTTAATACCGCTTCATGAGGCTACAATAACGGGTATCGAGGCCGTATTTCTTGATTCGGTGCTTTCTCGAAACATAAACGGCGTATTACTACTGGCCGAATCAAAGGTATTGACCGCAATAAATAGGTTGATTGAGAGCGGGAAGTTATCAAGTCATAAGGACGTGCTCGTAATCCTAAACCAAACCATTGGTAAGTATGGACCTGACGTAACCGCAGCCCTTAAACTAATAAGGGCCTTAAGTAAAATTGTTGGTTTTGAAATACCAACGGATAAGTTAGCCGAGCATGCGAGTAAGTATGCATTTCTAATTGATAAGAACCTTGAGGCATACATGAAGCCTCCAAAGGAGGAGGTGCCTGTGTATTACTAGTGTGATTTAGGCGTGATTTAAAAAGCGTTCAATACCAGTGAATTAAAATACACACCTCACATAACCACCGTCAATTAGTATCATCGATCCATTTATATACGCCGCCTTATCACTCGCTAGGAATGCCACTAGGTAACCTATCTCCTCGGGTTTCCCGTACCTGCCAACCGGTATCTCCTTACTCCACGCCTTAATAACCTCATCAACGCTAATACCCCTGGCCCTAGCCTCCTCCTGTGCCAATTGATTTATTCTCTCCGTCATTATGTAGCCCTGCATTATCCCATTAGCCGTTATTCCATACGGCCCATACTCAACGGCCAATGACTTAACCAAACCAGCTAGGCTAAGCCTGACTGTGTTCGAGAGCACTAGGTTCGGTATTGGTTGCCTAAGGGTTAGCGATGTTACGTAAATCAACCTACCCCAGCTCCTGCTGACCATGTTATTAACGACACGCTTCGTGAGCCACACGGCGCTTAGGAGTAATAGTCTCGTTGCGTACTCCCAATCATCCTCATTTAACTGTGAGAACGTGCCTGGCTTTGGCGGTCCTGCATTGAAGACCAAAATGTCTATGTTACCAAAGGTACTCATTGCCTCCTTGACGAGCTATCTACGTCATCCTTAACCGTTAAGTCAGCCCTGACGGCTAGCACCTCAGCACCGCTCTCCTTAATGATGGTCTCCCTAGCCCTGGCGAGCTCATCCTCGCGCCTAGCACTAATGATGACCTTGACGCCCTCCTGGGCAAGTACCCTGGCTATACCAAGCCCAATACCCCCCCTACTTGAGGCCGTCACGAGCGCGACCTTACCCTTTAATCCCAGGTCCATACAGATTAGCCTTTGTATTTACCCCCCCTTATTCAATATGACTCTCTAATTCGTCAATAACGCATGCAATGCCAAGATTTATATTTTAGTGCCTTCACGTAAATGACAATGAGTTCTCTCGAAATTGATTTGCGAAGGAAGGATCGATACGAGGATATAATAAGGAGTATTAGTGAATATGGGTCATCGGTAAAGGAGGCGGTATTTGAGAATTTACCTGATGAATTAATGGTTCCATATCAGAGAGTACGTGAATTATATATTCAGGAAACAACGAGGAGTAAGGGTAGGATTGACGTTAACTCCCTCATTCAATTATACATGAATGTGCCCAAGACAGAGGAACTCCTGAGGTACTTGCTATTGACCACGGTATTATTCATGGGATTTCGAAACCTGAGAAATGAAGTGATATATAGGGTTATACGTAGAAATTATGACATGATAAGTCACTTAATCTCAAGACCTGAATACTCATTGATTAATGATGTAAGTATGAAGTTGTTAAATGATTATGAGGGTGAGGGTATTAAGGGTGAGGACATTCAGGAAGTGAGTAATGCGGTTCATGGCTTCGTTTATGGCTTAAGGAAGTTGACAAAGGCCTACGGAACAACACTGCTTAGGTGGATACCCAAGTTTCGCGATATGAACGATTTTGAAAAGGCACTAACAATGTTCTATCCACCGAGGGCCAATGAGAGGAGGAAGAGGGCAATTAGGACGTTCATCAGGTGGGTATCGCATGAAACCAACCTGCCAGTGGCGCTCGGCATAATTTCGAGGGGGGGTGGGCATAGGCGCTATACAATGATTGCGGATGTCTATAGTACCATGGTCACGATAAGGAGCGGCGCGTTTCTGGCCTTGAACAATGACCATGCAATGAAGATACTAAATAAGATATTGGTTAATAAGGATGGTGGGGGGGTTACGATAAAGGTAGATGAGGTTAAGGGGGGGCTCGTTAGGGCAGTAGGTAGGTTGAGCAACGACCCAATAACCTATGAGAGGGGGGGCGCGTTCAGGATAGGCCATGAATACTGCTCAAGACTTAAGTGCAGCGAGTGCCCCTTAAATAAGGTCTGCATGAAGTTTACCTGGGTGAACATTAAATGAGCATAAACATACCAGAGGACCTAAGGAAGCTTATTGAGGAGGTAACAATGAACAAATTAAGTAGTATTAAGGGTAAGACCGAGACCTTAAGCTTCGTTAACTCAGTAATTGAAGAGCTCAGGAAAAGGGGGGGCGTAAACTTAAGCGATGACTTAGAGGCAATGGTGAGACCATACATAGTAGACATACTATGGTCGCTGAGAAAGAAGGGAACAATCACGATGGACGATGACCTACTACACTTCTCACCATCGAAGCAGGAGTCTTAACCAATACTAATAAATTAACCCATTAAGGAATCAATAATGCCCCCCCTGCATGCACCCACACCAAGACCCGCCCAGGCCCTGGGCCTGGGCGGGTCATAACTTATTTAATTCAGCATTGACTGTGCCATCATCATTAATATTTATAATTGCGTAGTATCCGTTAGCTAATGGACCTGGATTAACAATAATAGTATTACCTAACCTATCTATACCGCGGGATTCATGAACATGACCGCACAAAACTGCCAATGGCTTAATATCCTCCACGAACTTTCTTACAGACTTGCTACCAATATGCGCACCACTCCAAGCTCTATCCACACTCGTACCATAGGGTGGGTAATGGGATACAAGTATTAACCTAGAACCAAGATCCTTAATGCCCTCCGTATTAATTGGATAACCAGCCAGGTAAAACGACCCAATAGGTACCACACGCCCCCTCAATTAAGTACTTCTGAGCCCTTGATCTAATGCTATAAGGATCCATGTTACCCATAACCGCGTACACAGACTTACCATAACTACTTAATACGTCTAATATCTCAGGATCCTCAAAGTCACCACTCACAACTACCGCATTGACACTCTTTATAACGCCACTTATTAAATCTATATAATACATATCACCATGAACATCAGATATATGTAATATTTTAACACCCATCAGCATTTACCAAATTATGACATCTAAATTAAGTTTCCTCCTTAGGTATTGCTTAAAAATTAATAATACCAATACTAATTATATGACGGCGGAAGTAGGTAAAAGAGTGGCGACTTGGCGTAAAGTCATCGCTGGTGTATTATTTATAATACCATGGATAGTATACCTGGCTTACCCAGCGTACAATACTGCACAACCTGAGTTGGGTGGCGTTCCGTTCTTTTATTGGTACCAAACACTTTGGTTATTTATATCTGCCGTTCTATTTCTAATAGCAGTCCTATTATTATATCCAGGTAAGGGTGGTGAGTGATGGAGCCTGTGGTTTCAATAATTGACTGGGGAGTATTCCTAACATTCTTCATAATTTTCGTATTCCTTGGCTTTTACGGAGCTAGATGGAGACGTGGTGACCTTAGTCAATTGCATGAGTGGGCATTAGCTGGGCGTAGGTTAGGTACATTTTTAGCGTGGTTCCTCGTTGGCGCCGACTTATACACGGCTTACACCTTTATTGCCGTGCCATCTGGCGTATTTGCCACAGGTGCGCTATACTTTTTTGCAGTGCCTTACGTATCGGCTACCTTCGCCGTCGCTGCGGTTACGATGCCTGTGCTCTGGCGTTGGTCTCGTCAACGTGGTTACGTGACAGCTGCTGATTTCGTACAGGATAGATTTAACAGTAAATTATTAGCTGCGTTTGTGGCGATCACAGGCATAATCGCTGAATTCCCATACATTGCATTGCAAATAATTGGTTTACAGGCAGTACTTACAATAATGTTGCTGGGCATAGTTAAGAGTATCAAATTAGTGAGCGACTTAGCATTAACCATAGCGTTTATCGTACTCGCGGCATTCACATACACAAGCGGACTGCGAGGAGCTACACTAACGGCGGTCCTTAAGGACGCCATAATCTTCTTCAGTATAATAGCAATCTTGATTGCCGCACCCATGGTAATACCCGGCGCCTTCGCTGCTGCCTTTAAGGAGGCATCATTGGTAGCATCAGGAGGGGGGGATCCACCCCCCCTAGTTAGCGGAGTGTATTTCCTTAAGACCCCATTCATAGCTGCATACACGACTCTCTGGGTTGGTAGTGCACTGGCGCTTTACCTATACCCGCATGCGGTTAATGGTGCATTAAGTGCGGAGAGTGATAAAAAATTAGCTATAAGTACTGCCTTACTTCCCATCTATGGCATTGGATTGGCGCTGCTGGCAATGTATGGTATATTAGTTTATGGTGATGCCGCCGCAATGAAAATATTGAGTCTATTCCCAGTCAGCGCACGTGGTAGTTTAGCAATACCGACATTAGCCGTTACGGTATTACCACCAGGATTAGCAGGCTTAGCCTTACTTGGCATATTTATTGGCGGCCTTGTACCTGCTGCGATAATGGCTATGTCGCAAGCGAACCTATTGGTTAGGAATATAATTAAGCCGCTTTATCCGAGGATAACGCCTCAGGGAGAGACGAGAGCCGCCAAGTGGGCTTCAGTCATCTTCAAGTTCTTAGCGTTAGGCTTCGTATTCATAGTACCTGCCACCTACGCAATATGGCTTCAATTATTAGGCGGTATAATAATTACACAGACATTGCCTTCAGTTTTCCTTGGATTACTAACTAATAAACTTGACAAGTACTCATTAATGGTTGGGTGGGCCACCGGCCTAAGCCTCGGTATTTACCTATTTATTGCTGCGCATGAATCCCCCCCATTATATCCATTGCTTGGGCATCCTGTTTACATAGCGTTATAGCACTGGCCATTAACCTACTAATAGTCCTCATCGGTACTGGCATTGCCATGGCGATCAGGGAGGAAGGGCCTAATGCAATAGAGCTAAGAAATGTTTATTTACTCAAAATCACAACCACTCATTTCGTGGTCTTGGTAAAGGTTATTGAGAAGTCAGACCTGTACCTGAAGGCCGTTGTGGATGGAGTCACACCACCGCTTGTTAACTCACTACGTAGGGTCCTTATCTCCGACGTTCCCGTCCTAGCGATTGACGAAGTAATAATATTGGATAACACCTCCGTGCTTTACGACGAGGTACTTGCCCATAGGTTATCCATGATACCCATAAAGACAGACCTAAAGAAGCTGCCGAAGATCGAGGAGTGCGAGCAGGAATTAGTCGACCCAAGCCTATGCCAGGTTAGGTTTGAGCTTAATGTTGAGGCTAAGGAGCCAATGGTAGTCTATAGCAGGGACTTGAAGTCGGACGATCCTGAGGTTAGGCCTGTGTACGAGGACATACCAATTGTTAAATTAGTACCTGGCCAGAAGATCGTGCTTGAGGCTTACGCAAAGCTTGGTAGGGCTAGGAACCACGCCAAGTGGCAGGCGGGTTTGGCGTCGTATTACTACTACCCGAAGGTTAGTGTTGTTGGTAAGGCTGATGATAAGTGCAGGGTTTGCCTTGAGGTATGTAATGGCGCCCTCGAGATTAGGGATGATGGCTCGATAGTGATCAATGACGTGCTCAAGTGTACATTTAACAAGTGGAAGACTTGCGAGCAAGTGTGCCCGGCATTGAAGGTTGATTGGGATGAGAATAAGTACGTGTTTTGGGTCGAGAGCTTCGGAAACATGCCTGTTGAGGACATGGTTAGGGAGGGCTTCAGAATTCTTAAGGGTAAGTTCCAGGAATTCGTTAACGAACTGGAGCTTGAACTATCAAGAGGGCAAGCACCAAGTGGCGAATTAGCCGCTGGAGGGGCTGCGGAGGAATCAGCAGAAGTTACTGGTGAGGAGTTCGGCACTGAGGAGGGCCCAGGCGAGGAGTGATGATTGGTATTTACGGCTGCGAATTATTTAAAAAGGGTTGCGTTGGCGTTAACACGCATGCCGCCAAACCCAACGGGTCCCACTAATGTGGAGCTTCGAATGTTGATTAGATTCCTTAGGCGTGCTGCTAATGAGTATAAGGCTGCGATTTGGGATTACGTGGCTGACCTCCTTGAAAAGCCCACTAGGCGTAGGGTCGAGGTTAATGTTGGCAAGATAAATAGGCTCGTTAATGATGGCGACGTGGTTATAGTGCCAGGTAAGGTGCTTGGTTATGGCGTATTGAGTAAGAAGGTAACAATAGCCGCTTGGTCCTTCTCCAGGGGGGGTGCCCTTGATGCCATTAAGAGGGCTGGTGCCGAGGCAATCACAATACCTGAGCTTGTTAGGAGGAATAATAGGGGGGGTAGTAACGTTAAGATAATAATTTAAGGTGGTGGTCATGAGCAGTAAGGTGATTGTCGTAGAGAGGAATCCACCCGAACTAAATGAAATCGTTGTTGATGCTACGAATCACGTCGTTGGTAGCTCGCCTCAGTGGTGGCTAAGTGGGCGCTTGAGGGTAGGAGGGTTGTCATTGTTAATGCGGAGAAGGCAGTCGTTACTGGGGGGGACTTTAACATGGTGCTTAATTGGTATAAGACGAGGATAAGCGAGTGGTTGACGCATTATAACCCCCCCGAGAAGGCTGGTCCAAAGATTCCTAGGAAGCCAGACAGGATTTTGAGGAGGGTTATCAGGGGGGGTATGCTTCCAAGGAAGGAGTTTAGGGGGGGTAGGCAGGCGTATAGGAGGGTTAGGGTTTCATGGGTGTTCCGCCGCAGTACATGAATGTTGATAAGGTGGTAATAAAGGGTGCATTATTATCTGTTAGGCCCGGTGCTAAATACGTGACGCTGGAGGAGCTTTGGAGCCACATAGAGCCTAAGCAATATGAGGCTTGGAGGAGGGCTAAGGAGGCTTGGGAGGCTAGAATGGCGAAGCTTAAAAAGGCTGAGAGTAAGGGTGGTAGTGCATGAGTGAGCAGGGTAGTGAGTCAACAGCTTTACCCAGGTCTGTACCTAACGCCACCGTTCAGGAGGTAGCTGGGGGGGCTAGGGTTGTAATTGCCGTTGGTAAGAAGAAGACCGCCATAGCTAAGGCAGTGATTAGGCCTGGAATTGGCAGGGTTAGGGTTAATGGCGTTCCAATCGAGATCTGGCCCATTGAGATGGCTAGGATGAGGATGATGGAGCACTGCTGCTCGCGGGTAAGGAGTTAACGAGTAAGGTGGACATCGATGTTACAGTGAGGGGGGGTGGAGGCTTTATGGGGGGGCAGGCAACTGCCGTTAGGATGGCGATAGCCAGGGGGGGCCTCGTTGAGTATTTCCAGAATTCGAAGTTGCTTGAGCTTTACATGGCCTATGACCCATCAATGATTAAGGGAGACCCGAGGAGGACTGAGCCCAAGAAGCCTGGTTTAAAGCATGCAAGGAGTAAGCGTCAGAAGGCATATAGGTAAATTCCCTAGTACTTCCTATTTCCCAATTTCATTACAAAAACAATTTAAAGGGGGGGTCATTACTGCGTACTTAATGATTGTACCCATTAGGTGCTGGACCTGTGGGCGACCACTTGGTCATTTATGGGAACCATTTAAGCAGAGGGTCTTAAATGGCGAGAATCCTGAGAAGGTCCTTGATGACCTCGGTGTTACGCGTTATTGCTGTAGGAGGACTTTATTGGCTCATATTGAGCTTATTGATAGGGTTCTTGAGTATTCTAAAATTGAAAGTGAGTAACGCCAAGTATATAATATACATAGCCCTGGTAATGTTACTTTTAACACTCTTAGAGGGTGCTAAGATTTAAATATAGGCTTTCTCGACACGTCATTAATGGAAAGGCCCCAACAACCAATGAAAACATTGCAAAAGTTGGTTGGTAAACACGTAACAATAAGGCTTAAGAATAATAAGGTATTGAGGGGGGGAGTTCTCGTGAATTACGACGATTGCATGAATTTGATCATTGATGAGGGTGAGGAACTCGACCAGAAGGGTGAGAATGTGGTTGTTAAGTATGGCAGGTTAGTAATTAGGGGGGGTACGCAGATACTATATATAACGTCTGAGGAGGCGATGGGGGGGTGATGGGCATGGCCAGGACAATAACAATAAATACAATAGATAGGAAGCCTGTTTCGGAATTAAATGTTGAGTTAGTCGAGAGAAAGGGCCTTGGCCACCCAGATTATATCGCTGATGCCTCGGCTGAAGCCGTTAGTAAGGCGTTATCTAATTACTACCTGGAGAAGTATGGTGTGATACTCCATCATAATGTGGATAAAGTACTCGTTGTTGGTGGTCAAGCTAGCCCACGGTTTGGCGGTGGAGATGTCATTCAGCCAATATACATACTCGTCGCTGGTAGGGTGACAACCGAGGTTAAGACCGCCACAGGCGTTGAGAAGGTGCCAATAGGCACAATAATAATATCAGCGATTAAGGATTGGATTAAGAACAACTTTAGGTTCCTTGATCCGGATAAGCACGTGGTCATTGATTATAGGGTTGGCATGGGGGGGTCAACGGACTTAGTCGGTGTTTACGAGCTCGGTGTCAAAGCAACAAAGATTCCACTGGCTAATGACACGTCTATCGGCGTTGGCTTTGCACCATTAACTGACACGGAGAGATTAGTTCTTGAGACAGAGAGATTGCTTAATTCCAGGGAGTTTAAGGCTAAGCTACCTGAGGTTGGCGAGGATGTGAAGGTCATGGGTTTGAGGATCGGCAAAGACGTGAAGTTAACAATAGCCTCAGCAATGATTTCATCCCTCGTTAAGGACAAGGATCACTACCTTAATGTTAAGGAGGAGGTTAAGAATAAGGTTCTTGACCTAGCGGCTAAGATTACGCCGAACCTAACAGTTGACGTGACAGTAAACGCCGCGGACAAGCCTGAGCACGGCATATTCTACCTAACGGTTACGGGCACATCCGCCGAGCATGGCGATGATGGAGCCACTGGACGTGGTAATAGGGCCAATGGATTAATAACGCCAATGAGGCCCATGACCATGGAGGCTACGGCAGGTAAGAACCCAGTTAGCCACATTGGTAAGCTCTACAACGTACTCGCCAATAAGATCGCAGAGAGGATCTATAGCGAGGTTAAGGGATTGAGGGAGGTCTACGTTTATCTGCTTAGCCAGATTGGCAAGCCAATAAATGAGCCACTGGTTGCGAATGTGGAGGTTCTTCCAGAACCAGGTGCCACATTAAGTGGTGAGGTTAGGAATGAGATTGACGGTATAGTTAATGAGGAGCTTGATAACATAACGTCGTTGACGGAGCTCGTAGTTAAGAGTAAGGTGTCATTATTCTAACATACCACTCCTTAAACGCCTATACTCATTTATCATCTTTCTTAACTGATCCTCATCAAGGGCGCTGAGGAATTCCTTACCAAGGGATTCAATGGCATTATTTATTACCGACCTATCAATGAATAAGACATCACTTAATGAACCGTTATAAATCATGCTAATGGGTATAACCCTCAAACCCCCCCTCTTCCATATTGGCCTTAGCATACTCTTTTCAGTAACATCGATGAGAACCACGGAGTTTATGCCAATGCCAATTAACTTATCAATACCCACATTCATTAACTCCCCCCCAATACTCATCATAAGGATGGAATTATGTATCTGAACCACTGAGTTAAGGTCGAGCCCCTCGGAGTACCTTATCAACACGTACTTACTACCCCCCCTTAGGTACTCAAGGAAGTCATTCATTAGAGTCCTCATATTACTCTCAAGCTCCTTAATCCTAAGCTTATACTTCTCAATATCACCCTCAAGCATTTCAATCCTGGCATACAACGACCTAACGACTTGGTCCTTCCTAACCTCAGCATCGTAATTATTAATCAACTCCTCAAGCTTCTCCTTAGTCTCGCTATATAACTTATTCAATCTCTCAATCTCAGCATTTAAAGTCCTTATCGTGCTTTCATACTCCTCACGCAGCTTATCACACTCGCACTCACACTTCTCAGTGGTCAGTAGCCTGACCTCCTGCTGTGGTTGAACCTCAATCCTTTTACTAACCTCATCAATTGCCTGCCTTATTGACGCACCCTTAATAACGAGTGCCTTCGCATCATCAATAGCCTTGGCATAAGCTCTCCTGACCTCCTCCTCAACCCTATCAAGCTTAGGCTTCAATTGAATGAATGCCTTATATGCCGCCGCCAGGGCATCCCTCATGTGCGGATCCTTAACCGTAACTCCCTGCTCACGGGAAATCTTAATTGCAATCTCACTCTTCTCGCAATACTCAAGTCCCTATCTGGGTAGTAAATTACTGCACCAACCATTGCGGCCAACTTCTTGGCGTAGTCTGAGGGTTTGGCCGTATCCACGGCAATCAGTACTGGAGTGCCGTACTGATACACGATCCTAAGCACATGTCTCCTGCTCAAGTTCTTACCGCTTTGCAGCGTTAGTACGTTACCATTTAAATCAAGAACAGCCACACCAGTGACTATGCCTGGATCAATACCAACAATCAACTTCCTATCCTTAGCCGAGCCTATGCCCTCAGTGCCCTCCTGCTCCGTCAATCCCACGAACTTTATCGAATCAGTCGGCACTGACTCTATTATTACCTTAACGTCCATACTCTTACGAGGCTTAACCACAGACCTAACGAGACTCCTGTCAGCATATACGATGAATACCACGGACCTCAACCCCCTCACTCTCCGGCGTTATGAATATGTCATAATCAAGGCCGTTACTCTCCAACTTCTCCTTAATCTCCTTAGCCAGGTACTTAATCCTATGAGCGATATTCCTCTCAAACCTATTCCTACTCATGCCACCGGGCGTCGTTGATATCGCGGCCTTAATGATTATCTTAGTCTCAGGCTCGTAGACTTTAACTATGGAACCAACACCCATCGCGCATAGCCTTGCGAGATATTCAGCGGTTGAATCTGGGTCGAGCTTAGCCACGCTCAATCCAAAGTACTTATTAACGAGGAGCTCCATTGTCTCATCAGTGTCAGGTCTAACCTTCGTTACCTGGATTAGGTACACATTAAATGGGAGCCTACCGAGTCTCTTAATGATTGAGGGGCTCAACTCCATTAATTCGCCGATATTGTCAATGGCTATGGCCTTAGGTCTAACCTTCTTAACTATCTTTATTAAGTCTTGAGGATCAATGACCCCCTTCTCAATTATTTCGCCATTACTAAGTATTGCGTATGAGAACCTCCTGCCATTGATGTCAATCCCAATTATCGGCCCTGAACTCAACTCCTCAATAAGCATTACTTAAGCTAAGATTACTATCAACCTTACTTAAATTTGTTTATTCACGACTCACTACGTATCCTCGAACTCCTCCTCCTTCTCCGAGCCCATGAGCTCGCTCAACCCCTCACTACCGAGCAGCTCCTCAAGGGCCTCCTCAAGACTCTCCTCCCTAACCTCCACATTACCAACCACGTAATTATAAACTTCATCAATGTCCACATCAAGCCCAAACCTCTTCACGAAGTACCTGGTCACATTAGTGATATCTCTACGCAGCATATCCAAGGCACCCGGCGCATTCCTTGGTACCCACTGAGGCCAGTCGATGATGTATGGCTCGCCATTGTCCAGGTCAATCATTATATTAAACTCGCTTAAGTCCCCCCCATGAACAATGCCAACATCTGCAAATAACTTCTTAATACCCTCAATAATGCCCCAGTACAGGTCCTCGGGATTATCGGCATCCCCGACCTCGGATAGCTGCGCACCGTTTATATAGGACATCACTACCGTGTGCCTATTAACGGTTATTGGCCTGGGTACGTTAATTCCAGCATTATATGCGAGGATCAGTGCCTTGTACTCAGCATGGGCTGAGAGCTCGATTCGTAAAGCCAGGTTATGTGTCTCCTATTCCCAATCCAAGCCCTGAATCTTCTAATTTGCCTAAAACTCGTCCTGCCAAGTCTATGGAACTTAAGCACGACCTTGCCGTCACCAACAGCGTCACCTGCATATACGTCAGACTCCTTACCAACACCAATCGGTGTTGGGCTAACCTTCTCAATAATGCCCCTCTTGGCAAGCGTATGTAGTGCAAGTGCGTCGTAACCCATGAAGGTGAGCCTATAACCAGTGTAATTACCCCTGTACCTAATTACCATGCCCAGCGCATTGAGCTTCTTAAGGGACTTACCAACCAACTCCTCAGACCTCTTGCTCCAATCCGTAATGACCTCGAGTGGGACGAACTCGAACTTCCTATGGCCGATCTCTATGATTCTAAGTACCCTGAGATCAAAGGGATCCAGTTGATCATACGCATCAACAAGGCTCTTAATACTCAATTAATCACCACAGTTGCTAGAATTAATACGCCCAATTTAAATCAAACTATAAAATGAATTCAGGGAAAAGCATTTAAACGGCGCCGGTACGTAATCATGTGTTTGGTTACGCACCTAAACAATTAACACTTAGACAGAGCATACTTGCCGCCATTAGTACGATGCTTGTTTGGGGGGGCCTTGAGTATTACGACATCATACTCTTCGCGTCGCTAGCGCCAATACTTGAAATGTACTTCTTCCCATCAAGGGTAGCCATAGTAAGTGCCATAGAGACCTGGGGGGGTGCCTTTGCAACGACATACTTCGTCAGACCCATTGGCGCAGTAATATTTGGCTGGGTTGGTGATGTCCGTGGAAGGAGGCTGGCGACTATATCGGATGCCGCGCTCGTGGGATTAGCAACACTAGCAATAGGTTTGTTACCCACGTACTACACGGCTGGGGGGGTTATGGCGCCAATACTTCTATACTTAATGAGGGTTCTGCAGGGCATTGGACTTGGCGGTGAGGCTGGTGGTGGCGCCTCCTGGGCCCTTGAACTAACGCCTAGGGGGGGTATTAGGCCATACATAAATGGCGTTATGTACTCAGGGCTTTCCTGGGCCGTGTTCCTAACATCGTTCGTAACCCTGAGCGTTAAATCTGCGATGCACCAGGCCTTTAATGTGTATGGCTGGAGAATACTCTTCATAACAGGTGCCATACCAGCTGATAGCCTTAATAATTAGGCTCTGGGGCTCGGAATCCCTTGAGTGGATTGAGCAGGTTAGGTCTAAGGGCGTTGTTAAGGTGCCTTTAGGCGTTGTTCTTTCCCGTTATTGGGTACCATTTATAGCATTAATACTGATTAATCTTGGATTAACGATTTACTACTACGGCGGGTCGGGCTATTGGGCGTACGTAATGCCAAGAATAATTGCGCCAAAGCTTCAATTACCTGTTAATAAGGCGTATACCTGGGCCTTAGTGCTTGGTATGTATGGTGGTATAGGTGCCGTGATTGGTGAGTTACTTAGTGGATTCCTGATAAGGGCGTTGGGCCTTAGGAGGTCCTTCATTGCACCATCAACACTCCTATTGGTGTTGAGCCACTCATTGTTTACCTGGCATTCACATTAAACCCATCTTCGACTTACGCAAGCCTATTAATGGGTATACTCTTCGGATTAGCCGCAGCACCACAGACACTTTACTTCACGTCAATATTCCCAACAGAGATTAGGTGGAGCGCCGTGGCTTTTGGGTGGAACATAAATGCTTCCATAGGCCCATTAACAACGATGGCCGTAATACTATTCCTCAACTCATCGCCGAGTAATCCCATGATGCTCGCGATATATGGATCAGTCATGATGATAGTTGGCGCATTACTCGTAATACTTGGCTCACTAATAAGGACTAAGGAGTATTAGCATTCTTAATACTTCGTAAATAATGCTCAAAAGCAACGAGGGTTAAATACTGCTCATTCGTTATTGAAAACTCATCATTATACCTACCAACAACCTCGATGGCATCATCGGCGCTCAAACCCCTCCTATACATTAAGTATGCAGCTATGACGGTGGGTGACCTACCGATACCAGCATGGCAATGAACGAGAACTGGCTTACCGCTCATTATATTCTTATCAATCCAGGTAACAATATTATAAAGAACATCCTCAGGCGGTGCATAGCATCCCTCGTTGGGACGTGCAGATAATCCATGCCAAACCTCCTCAACGTATTTACATACTCATTGAAGTCCCAACCCTCCATGGCAAACTCCCACTCCTCAACGAGTATCACCACGGCCCTAATCCTCATCCTATGCCACATGGCCACCGTATCCTCATCAAGAGGCATTGACGAGCCTGCCAAAGCGCCCTCGATTACCCAGTACGGGAATTTCACCATCGCGCTTTAACACCTAAAGGACTCAGTGTTTTAATACTTATTCTCTTTAGGGATTGGTTGGGATTTTTGGCTTAGTTTATTTCATTTACTTAAATTATTGTGGTTATAATTTATGCGAATATATTTAACTGAATATTATTGAATTACCGATAACAACGCACTTAAATACCACCACTTAGTCAACTGATCTATGACAGTTTTTAGAATACTGCGAGTCGACTTATCAAGAGAGCACTTCACTGAGGAAGTGATTAAGGAAGACCTTCTAAAGAAATTCCTGGGCGGTAGGGGGGGATTAGCCGCGTACTTAGCCCTTAAGGAAATACCAAGGGGGGGCATTGACCCACTCGACCCAAGCAATAAGTTATTCATATTCTCAGGGCCATTGAGCGGTATTGCAACGATATCCTCGAGCAGGATAAACGTAACAACCAGGTCACCATTAAATGGCGTTTACACGCACTCGAATGCTGGTGGTAACTTCTCCTACTGGCTTAGGAGGTCTGGTTATGATGGCTTAATAATCGAGGGTAAGGCTGATGAACCGGTGTACCTGGTTATTAAGGATGGAGAACCAAAGCTAAAGCCTGCAAAGCACATTTGGGGGGGCAAGTGGACTGGGGGGGCCTCCACAAAGATAATACTTGAGGAGAATGGATTCCCACCAGATGAGACCAAGGCAGGCGTTGCAGTGATTGGGCCAGCAGGCGAGAACCTGGTTAAGATCTCCGGCATTAGATTTAGTGACTATGAGAGGTTTGCAGGTAGGGGGGGTGGCGTCGGCGCAGTGATGGGTAGTAAGTTACTTAAGGGCATACTAGTTTGGGGGGGTACGAGGGACCTAAGCAAGGAACTCGTTGATAGGGCTAAGTTCATGAAGGTTAACACGGATATAGTCAAGAGGATAGCGACACACGACACAACCAAGGTGCTTCATAAGTACGGTACAAATGTGTTAATGAACATAATACAATCAATAGGTGCATTACCTCACTACAACTTCGGTGGGACTGGGAAGCTTAAGGACGTTACTCCGGTCAGTGAGGAGTACATTAAGGATCACTACCCAACCGAGGTTCATGGTTGCTATAACTGCCCAATAGGCTGTACACAAATGCCTATAATTAAGTCTGGTCCATTTAAGTTCTCTGTTACGGAGAAATACGTTAAGCAAGAGTATGAGAATACCTGGTCCCTTGGACCCAACATAGGCATAACAGACCCAGAGGCTGACCTTAAGTACCAGAAGTTGGCTAATGAGCTTGGACTCGACACAATAAGCCTTGGCAACACGTTGGCGATGGCTGTGGAGCTAGCAAAGAATGGTAAGCTGAACCTAGACGTTGATTGGGGGGGTGATCCTGGCGCCATTGAGTACTTAATTTATAAAATTGCCTATAGGGATGGCGTTGGTGACGACTTAGCGGAGGGCGATTATAGGTTAGCTGTTAAGTATGGAATGCCACAATTATTTAGTGGCTCAAGGGGTCAGGGATTACCTGCATACGACCCGAGAGCACTAAAGGGCTTCGCAATAGCCTACTACACGGCTAATAGGGTGGTGACCACCTAGAGGCCTACACACCGACTTGGGAGGTGTTCGGCGTCCCTGAGAAGGTTGACCCATTCTGCGAGACGCAGGAGTGCATCGAGAAGCAGGCTAGACTCGTTAAGTGGAACCAAGACCTATTCGCGGTTGTTGACTCGACGATATTCTGCAAGTTCGAGAACCTAATGCCCAACATAGACACTGAGAAGGACTTTGCAGACCTATACAACGCGGCCTTTGGTTGGGACTTAACGCCTCAGGACGTGTTAACGATTGGCGAGAGGATATTCAATGTTGAGAGGCTGCACTGGGTTAGGGAGGGTAAGTGGGTTAAGGATGAGTTACCGCCTAGGATGAGGGAGCCAATACCGGACGGCCCAGCTAAGGGTCACTCAGCGGCTAAGATGTTTGATGAGGGAATAAAGGTGTATTATAAGCTTAGGGGGGGTTGGGTTGATGGTAAACCCACAAGGGACACGCTGAAGAGGCTAGGTCTTGAGGAATTCGAGTACTTGCTATAAAAATGCTAACTAAAATATTCATAATTAAAATTATTGTTATTGTTTGCTTAACTCGTTCCTAATCCTCACAGCCTCCCTAAGCACCAAATCCTTTATTTCCTCACCATCAGCCTTACCGTCAGCTAAAACCTCAATTATTGCCTGGTAAAGATTAGTGCTTTGCCAAGTCTCACCAACCTTAACCCTAACACTCTTAATCCTACCATCTCTAAGGGCCTCCTTAATCCTCTCCTCGAAGACCCAGGGATCAATGCTCGATGGTACGTCAATCCTAGCCCTAATACGCTTAAATGGTGCAACATCTCTATGTATTATTAAGGCGTCAAGCATCACGTAATTGGGTATGGTATATACCCAGCCACTATCACTAATAACCTCTGTGAACATCAGCGTTATATTCCTAATGACACCGGTAAAACCATTCGGCAACCCCTCATGCGGATACATAGCCCTTATTATGCCGTACCTCCAATTAACGATTGTGACCCTATCACCTGGCTTATACCTACCGGTCATTATAATTACTATACCAGCAATGACATTTGATAGCGTTTGCTGTGCGGCGAGACCAACAATAATACCAACCGCAGTGCCTGAGAAGGCGGCCACCGATAGGCCAAACTTCTCAAAGGTTATGGCCAAGGCTATTAATATAGCCACTATGAGCACGGTGTCAAGCACGAACTTGAGCACTGTACCCCCCCTAACCCTATCATACTTACTAATGTAGTCACTAATTCTCCTCCCAGTATCCCAAACGAGAACTGCACCAATGGTGACTATAATCACAGACCTAACAACACTATCGTAGGCCAGGAGAACACTCTTCCAGCTAGTGGGTATTAAGTAAAAAACAATGTTTATGTAAAGTACGTAAATTAAGGCACCAATTATGGCGAGAAGAATCCACTCAAGTAGCAACCTAGCAATAAGCCTACCAACACCAACAGCGGTATTACCGCTACCCATACCCAACACAAAAATGATACAGAATTTAATAATAAAGGTTATTCACATGATGGGCAGGGAAGAAAAGCATAAAAACACGAATAAGGCATTAACCTGAGGGCCCGTAGCTCAGCCAGGTTGGAGCGCCCTGGGGCGGCAGCCCCCCCGCGTACGGCTGATAACCGGGAGGTCCCGGGTTCAAATCCCGCGGGCCCACCAATCACGGCATTGTTTTTCCAGGAAACTTAATTACATCGTATTCTTAATATCCATTAAACTTCAATAATATCACCAGCTTTAACGTTGGCCTTATTCAATGTATTATCTTTAACGTACAGTAGCGTACCCTCGTCCCTAACCCTTGCAATAATTCTGTCGTTTATCTTAATAAGATTTAATGGGTATGGTGGTAATACCTTCTCTGCCATACCTATCACGGTCTTGTTACCATTAATTAATGCGCTAGCACTATTACTTCTACCTCAAGTTCATTTAGCTCAACCTTAATTGAACCACTAGCCTCAATGATCCCCCCCCACTCACCAGTAATAACTTTATAGTATGCGTATCGACCGCTTAATCTCATGGGCATGTTATCTAACTTAAACTCCTCACTAATTCTTAGGCCATCACTATTAATGTTCATGAACGCAATTACTGGGTATCCATTAACCGTTGACGCAAGTTTGAGAAGCACAGCCTCATTATATGGGTCCCTAAATAGGATATCCCTCGTGGGCAGTGCGGGTTCATCCACCCTAATAACTTCACCATTACTGAGTGTGATCCATTTAATTAATTCGACATCAGTCCTTTCCGGTTCACGATCAGCGATATAAATAGGGCCTCCGCTGAAAACCCTCGTTACTGCCATTAACCTGGTTGATTGGTCATAACTCATCCACATATCATAATCAGGATACGCAAAGTGACTGTAGAGCAGGCTATTGTAAACGCTCCATAACGTGTGTAACTTAGCATCTGCACGCCACATTGGTATGTAGTCCTGGGAAACCCTCATGGCATTACTCAGTGCGTAATTACTGTAGTTCCCAGGAGCCATATCCATGCAATTCAATACGTCTAAGCCATTCGAGACGGCGGCTAATTGAAGAGCTAATTCAATAGCCCTAGAGGCTTCGGCATCGTTTACAAAGCCCCCAATAAAGCCTATGGATAATCCACTGATTATCAACCTTCACAAAACCAAAACCCTCAACCTTGAGTACCCTGAACCAAGCATCATAGAGCTTAAACGCACCCTCAAGATTGGGCATGGGTACGTAACCCTCACCCACCCTATAACCCTCCACACCTAGTGATTTCAGGAAGTCCTCAGTAACGCCTCTCCAGTGCATATTTACTGTAAACCATAATCCAACATCCTCAATGCCTAAAGCCTTCAACTCATCTATAAGGGCCCTAAAACCCTTGGGAAACCTAGACATGTCCGGCTTAACACTATTGAGGATTCCGTTCCTCAACTCCTGCCAACCATCATCAATCAAAACCCACCTAATTGGCACACCCCCCCTATCCCTAAGACCCTTAACAATTCTCACAATATTCTCATGATTCAAATCCTCCGTTAATAGGGCATTCCAACTACACCACCCTAACCCGTTCATGAACCTCGGCCTAACCTTACTCCTTCTATGCTTGATGGGAGTAACCATTGAGGCTAGTTTAACGGCGTTCTCAACAGCCTCATAAGGATCCCTACTAATGCCCACTACCAAGGGCCAACCCTTAATGTTTTGGCTAGGCTTACCGGTGAACGTTACTAGTTTAGGACCAGGCCCTATGAAGCCCGTTAATTGATCCGAGGACAGCGCTAAGTAGGCTCTGTATGAATTACCTAGCTTAGTTAATAGAAATACTGTGTAAGGCGGTATTTTACCAGGGTCTCTTGGAAACATTGGAAACGCCCAGCTATTAACTGAGTCATGCTCCCACTTACCAACGTAGTTAATATCACCTGGATACTCAGGTCTTTCGGGTGGTGGTTCGGATTTCGGCATCTTACCCTGGGCAATATAATTATAGTAATTGAAGGCTTTGTTCATGAAAGAACCTGAAAGATTTAGGAGGGTTAAAGCTAATAGGCCCTGGGCCTGTTCATCAAGGTCAAGGTCCATTAAGACTGGATACTCATCTAGGTCGGTTCCACCGGATCTTACGGATATTTCGATTATACTTCCATAATCATACTTCAATATATTGAGAGAAAGCTCGGAACTACATAGTCTAAAGGAGCCTTCAAGAACCTTAAACGTGCATTCCTCACCATCAACAAACCTCACAATTAATGACCCTTCAGACAAGCCCACATCCTATCCATGGCAGTCCTAAATTATTAAATGCAATGTTCCCTTAGATGCTGCATTACGCAGTAATTCTCATAAAACATGTGTACCCTTAATGAAACAATGAAACTCGCTCCAATTAAGTAGGGAATGAGGATTTATCAATCATGGTGGGCCCGCCGGGACTTGAACCCGGGACCTCCCGCTCGTAAGGCGGACATCCTAACCAGGCTAGACTACGGGCCCGGGTGATTGGCTTCATGAAGAATTTAAGTTTTTTGTCCGTTGCCTTATGTAAAGGCGTGGATTCTACTTATTTGCATGTTGTATTTCCTCCTCGTATATGTATACCTGCCCTCTCAATGCTGATGCTATTGCTGCTGTGAAGGCTAAGGCTGAGCTTATGTAGAAGAGGATGTGTAGTGAGTCCATAAATGCCGGGGCTATGGCGTTTGGGAACCAGGTTAGCTAGTTATTGTGTTTATTGCCTGCTGTGGTGTGTCATTTATTATGTTTTGCGGTATCATCGAGAGCATGGTCCTTATTGGGTCGTAGCCCAGGAACGCAGCGAATAGGGCGACTGTCGGTGGTATTCTGGTTATGTACGGTATTAATGCCGTGGCCCCCCGCACTAGACAGTGCATTAGCCAGTGCCTGTGGTAGGTAGTTCGTGAAGGCCAGTATGACTATTGTGAAGGCCAGGGCAAAGCTTATCGCCTGCGCCGTGTTTTGAAGTGTAGTCCTCATGCCATTCGCGGCGCCCCCCCTGTGTTGTGGCGGTACGCTGTTCATTATTGAGGCTGTGTTTGGTGATGAGAACATGCCATTGCCAACACCGATCATGAAGATGACCAAGGCAAATACCCAGTACTGGAAGTTGTAGGGCATTGAGGCTAGGATTAGGAATCCAATGCCCATTATGACCATGCCGAGGGTCGCCAATAACCTGGGCCCATACCTATCCGAGAGCCAACCACTCACCGGGCCAGTTAGTAGGAAGCCCAGCATTAGTGGTATTAGGTATATTCCAGCCCAAAGCGGTGTATCTGCGTAGGGAATGCCATGAAGCGGTAGCCAAATGGCTTGCAGCCAAAGGGTTAGCATTATCATTAAGCTACCATAAGCTAGGAATCTAAGTGTCGTAGCTAATGTGGCTGCTGTAAACATCCTAATCCTGAATAGCTCGAGCCTAAACATCGGCGCCTTAACCCTTACCTCAATGAATGGGAATAAGGCTAGGAATGCGAAACCCAGCGCGAAGGAAGCTATTACCAATGGGCTGTCCCAACCCAGTGGTGATGAGCCGTAGGGTGCAAGTCCGTAGGTCAGCGCAAGTAGGATTAATGTTAATCCGATGACGAATGTTAGGTTGCCTAGCCAATCAATCTCCTCCCTAACTGGTTTCCTGATCTCCTTAAGCCTTAGGTAACTCCACACGGTACCGAAGATCCCGAAAGGCACCGATACGAGGAATACGTACCTCCAGTCATAAGTCGCTAACACACCACCGATTATTAACCCAGCCAGCTACCCGCCAAGCCAGCCACCTGATTAGTGCCTAATGCGAAGCCCCTTTCATTGGGTGGGAACGCATCCGTTAATAAGGCAGCGCTATTAACCATTAGTAACGCACCGCCCACGGCCTGGACCAACCTAAAGATTATGATCTCCAGCGCACCTAAGTAGCCGGTGTTTGGTGTAAGGTATAGTAGTACCGAGCATATTGTGAATATTAGGAAGCCAAGGTTATAGAGCCTCACTCTACCATACATATCACTTAGCCTGCCTAGTGTGACTAGGAGTGATGCTGTGACGAGGCTGTAACCCATTAAGACCCATAGTAGGTACTGGAAGGCGCTTGGGCTTAGTGGGTTTATCCTAATTCCATTGAATATGGCTGGTAGTGAGATTATGACTATCGTGTTATTCATGAATGCGAGTAATGTACCAATGGTGGTATTAGAAAGGACAATCCATTTATACTGCATCAGGTCATGCTTATGACTTAGAAACTATAAATCACTTACTCCATGCACGGGTAATTACAGCCCGAGATTGTTATTTAAACCGGGGGGGAGTAACGCTGGGTGTGGTATGACCAACGTTAGAGTTGGTCTCATAGGTCTCGGCGTAATGGGTTGGAGAATCGCTAAGAACCTAAGAGAGGCGGGCTTATTAATTGGGGGGGTCTATAATAGGACGTTTGATAAGGCCCTAAGGTTTAGTAGGGAGTTTGGTGTTGAGGCCTTTAAGACACCGAGCGAGCTTGCCAAGGCATCTGACGTGATAATCACAATGCTTAGTGATGATGAAGCTGTTAAAAACGTTATTGCAGGTAACGATGGCGTATTGAGCGGTTTAAGACCTGGCTCTTTAGTGATTGATATGTCCACAATATCACCAAGCGTTTCAATAGAGCTTGCAAACACCATTAAGTCAAGGGGGGGTGGTGAGATGGTTGATGCGCCAGTGATTGGGACTTCCGTGGCTGTTGAGAGAAAGGAGATAGTTGTGCTTGTTGGTGGTTCTGAGGAGGCATTTAATAGGGCTAAGGATGTCCTGCAGTATACCGCTAAGACCATAATTCACGTTGGGCCGAACGGCTTCGGACTCTACGCTAAGCTCATAAACAATGCCTTGCTTGGTTCCTACGTCGTTGCCTTAGCCGAGGTTGTACAATTAGGTAAGGCCTTTGGTTTGAGTGATTCAATCATTTTAGATGTATTGACTAAGTTATCGAGTGCGAGATCACCAACTTCCGAGTTGAAGGTTCCTAAGATGCTCAGTGGGGGGGATTACTCAGTTCAGTTCGCCCTTAAGCACATGCGTAAGGACCTGGACATAGTTAATAGGGAGGCCTCGATGCGTGGTGTTCCAATACCAATGGCGTCATTGGCCCTCCAGTTCTATAGGATGGCCGAGAAAATGGGCCTTTCCGAGGAGGACTTTGCCGCCGTTCTGAAGGTATTGACTAAGCAGTAATAGCTTAAAAATCGTTATCGTAATCCCTCATTAATGATAATACCATTATTACTAATATTAATGATAATTGGCACATTAATTATCACTGCCTCGGCATTATCCTCACTACTATCCCTTTACTTCGAAATTAGGTACTGGAGGAGTAGGAAGAAGGTCAATAGGCTGACCAACAATGGTAATTATCCCTGGGTTACCGTGATAATGCCCATGAGAGGTTTGGATCAGAATCTTAGGAGCAACGTCATTAGTGTTTTGGATCAGGATTATCCAGGCCGTAGGAGCTATATCTTTGTATTAGATAGTGATGATGACCCTGCGTATGGTATCATTAAGGATTTGATTAAGGAGTTTAATGTTGATGCCTCGATATTAATTAACAGGGGGGGTGGGCGTAGTAAGGGTGAGGCGTTGGCCTTTGCCTTAAGTCGCGCAGGTAGTGATGTAGTTGTTTTCGTAGATAGTGATGCCCTTGTTCATAGGCATTGGCTTAGGAACTTAGTATCTTCATTAGTTAATGGCTCGGGCGCAGCCACAACTTATAGATTCTACGTACCACTTAGGAGACTTGGCCTTGGCTCATTATTAAGGGCTAGTTTTAACATGATTGGTATCACGGCAATGCAGAATCCAGTGGCTAGGTTTACCTGGGGGTGGCTCTACGGCTATTTGGAAATGGATATTGGATAAATGGAGGATCCGTGATTACCTGCCTTACTACCTTAGTGATGACTACGTAATCACGCACTTTATGCATAGGGAGGGCTTGACCATAGACTTTGTCCCCGAATCCCTGGTTTTGACGCTTGAGGATATAGACATTAGGGAGGCCTTTACCTGGTCTGTTAGGCAATTGTGGTATGTCAGGGTTTATGGGTTTAGAGGGTTCTTACTATATGCTGCGTCTTACACATTGTATGTTATCACGCTGCCCATTGCCGTGTCCCTCTCACTCGTTAATACGTGGTTTCTCGCCCTTGGACTTTTACCCTTTATTCTTGGCGTGGTAAAGGATTACGTAAGGGTAAGCAGTATTAGGGCACTTGATGAATTCTATGGTGTTAATATAACGAGGATGTACTTAATACTCCTTGCTCTAACGTCAATACTGAACGTCTACTTCTCCTGGCTTGCAATTATTAAGACAATGTCCACTAAATCAATTAATTGGAGGGGGCCGTGTATTCACGGTGATTGACGCCGCGAGGTTAATGAGAGAGAAACCCCCCCTTGGGTGATTTTTCATGGTTAATGTCCGTGAAGCCTTTTGGGCCATGGTCAGAAACCCACAGCTATTGATTAATTACTTAAGAGATCTTGGCATTGATATTAGTGAATTTTGTAGGGAGGAGCCTATCAGGGAGTTTAACTGTCCGCCAGGTGAGAATGATGACTTTAGGATTAGGTTTTTCGTGGTCTCGTACATATACCTGAAGGTGCTGTATCAGGAATTGAGGGAGTTAGGAACTTCCGGTGTATTTGTGGAGGGGGGGTTAAATGAGCTTATGGGTGATGTACTGACTGATATGCGATTGTATGACGCGCCACCTAAACTTATGAATGCCGTGGTTTCCATAGTACGCGATATACTGAAATTAGCTAGGTGAATCAGCATTATCGTTTATTCTCTGTTAATGCATCCTCAAGTCTCTTTAATAACTCCTCAAGCTCCGCAATTTCATCGGCGTATAGTTTAGCCATTACATCATCCCACTTACTCTTTATTTGATTTAATAATTCCTTGGCGTCCCTTATCCTCTGCCTAGCCTCATCATAAACCTCATTATTTATCAGAGCCTTAGCCTCACTAAGTAGCTCGCTAAGCCTTAATAGATCCTCAGGCATGTGAACTGTTGCGAAGGAATTATACTCATTAAGTTGATCCTTATTATTAACTAGATACCTCAATACCTTTATCGTACCCACCCTTAACAATGCTGGTGTCAGTTCAACTCGGCCTATGTCTATACCGTGTAGCATTAGGTACGTGGCCACGTACATGGGCACCTTAACCCTAGTCCTGTTACTAATTGGTATGTGCTCCACGTAATTGGCTATTATTGGACTTATTATTTTCGAAATGTCCTTTATGTGATCATATACGTATTGCGTAATTATCTTATTAACGGCCTGCACATCATCCATCGTGGCCAGGGGGGGCTCCATCCTCTCCAGGTCCATCCTCAATTCCCAACCCTTTACTATTAATGGCTCGGTATCGTCAGGACTAACCCACTCGGTGAACACCCTCAGTGGGAATCTATCATATAGTGCCTGCAGTTCCTCCTCATCAGGTATTCTATTACTTGCACCAAAGACCGTCCAGGTCTTCACTGGGACCACCTTCTCACCATCATAGACAACCCTCTCATTCAATATGGACAATAGAGTATTCAGTATCGCACTTGAGGCATTGAATATCTCATCAAGCAGTGCGAATTCGCTTTCAACAATCGAGTTTGCGTATATCCTCTCCACCTTACCATCAAGTAGCTTGGCAATGTTTATTGGGCCTAGGATCTCCTCAAGGTCTGTGAACTTCGTTAACTGCCTATAAAACCACTTGGCATTTAATAACTTAGACAGTGCGTATACCAATGTTGTCTTTGCGGTACCTGGTGGACCAACCAATAAGTAGTTTTCCCTGGATAGGTAGCCATTAACGCACCGAGGACCTCATTCTCGTACTTAAAGAACATGTTATTCAACTTTACATACACATTCCTAATCCTATCAAAGTAACTCTCACTCACGATTTAATACGTTAAATACTAGAATTTAAACGTTCCTCATAAATTAAGATATGATTAAGCACTGCCATAAAGTATCCTATTTAACTCACTCATAAGCTTAGCCATCTCACCCTCAATAATCTTCCTCCTAGCCACGAGCGTTTGTCTTAACTCGTCAGAGGAAGCCCTGGTCTCAAGCTCCTTAATCTTAACAATACCATCCGCCAGATAATCCAGCAGCTCAAGCATAACATTTACATCCTCAGGGACACTCCCACCGAACCTGTCCCTAACCTCAGCCCTAAAGCACTCCCAATGAATTGGGCCTTGCCTAGTGAACGTAAACTTCATACCCTCAACAATCTCCTCACCACACCTATAACACTTCCATACCTTCCTACTCATACGCTTCCCACCACACCAATGGATTTATTTTTCCTTAGTTGGTTTCTAAATTAAGTGAATATGTAATTATTCTTTTAAATAATTATAAATAGTTATGAATATATAATCACAGTGAGAACCTAATGGCAGCCCTGTCAATGGACTCGAATATCGTCGGATGCTGATGCGCAAGTAGCGCTATGTCCTTAACTCTGGCGTTTACGGCTACCGCTAATGCTATCTCATTAATAATTAGCGAAGCAGCCTCGCCATAAACGACACCACCAATAACCCTCTGGCTCTCCCTCTCAATAATTAACTTAACCCAGCCCTCCCTAACACCCATTATTTGGGCGTAGGCATCATCTTCGAGTGGGTATGACACGGTTACGTAATTAATGCCCCTAGCCTTAGCAGCATCCTCATTTAAGCCAACCATGGCCGCCTCTGGTTCCGTGAATATAGTCATTGGTATTGAGTTGAAGTTAATCTCGTAAATGGGCATGCCGTGTAGTATATTCCATGCCGCAACCACGGACTCCTTAACAGCTGCGTGATAGAGCATGTACTTGCCAATTACATCACCGGCCGCATAGATGTTTGGCGCCTTAGTCCTCATCGATGACTCGACCTCGACATGCCCCTTCTCAATAATGCCTAACCTATCAAGCCCCCTCCACATAGGGCTTCCTACCGACTGCCATTATAACCTCAGAACCGGCCACATAACCCTTACTGCCATCTGGTCTCTCAAACTCAACGATCTTCTGCCACCCTCGCTCCTAATACCAACGACTTCGAGTTCGTGAGAACCTCAACACCCTTAGACCTTAGCTTCTCCTCAATCTTGGAAACAATCTCGTTATCCCAACCAGCCAGTATCCTAGGTAACATCTCGACTATTGTTGCCTTGATACCCATGGAACCAAGTACTGAGGCGACCTCAACACCTATGTAACCACCGCCTATAATCACAACATCGTTCGGTATCTTCCTATAACTCGTCTTATAACCAAATAATTCCTGACTACCAATGGCGAGGTCAGCGCCTGGTACGGGTATTCTAATTGGCACTGACCCAGTCGCTATTAGCAGTTGTTTTGCTTCAACATCCTTAGTCCAGGAACCATCTACAGCCCTAACCCTAACCCTATGCTCATCAATGATCTCGGCAATACCTTTAACGAAATCCACATTCTCGTGCTCCTTAATCTCCCTAATGTGCTGTAGGTATCTAATGTATTGTATATTATCCTTATGATCAATCGCGTTCTCCCAAAGAACCCTAACTGCATTTATGTCCTTATTACCAACGCTGTTTAGTATACCCCTTATCTTCTCCATTAGGTAGATCGTCATGTAAACAGCCTTAGACGGTATACAACCCTCGTATAGGCAATTACCACCGAGGTTTCCCTTATCATCAACCATCAAAACCTTAAGACCGCCCTTACTTAACTCGAAGGCTCCGTGATAACCACCTCCTCCACCACCTATAACAACGACATCGTACTTATCCAGCTTTGGTGGATCCTCAAACTCACTATCTGTGGGTGGGAATGCGGGGGGGTATTTACCGAGCACGAATATGACAGAAAAGTGCCGGGTTTATTTGTTTTTAAGTCAAAAATTTGACTAATTAAAAGAGATATTTAATTAATTAAAACGCTAGACACCGCCAAGCTCCCTTAACGCAACGACTAGGTCCTCGGTTAATATACCGCTGTAGGAACCGTAGAGGTATAGCCCAAGGGCTACAAGTGCGGCTATTATGGTATCCCATGGGAATGGTATTATAGGCGTCTGGAAGACGCTGAAGGAGCCCAGGAATGATAATACGAATGCCGCGAATATCGTAGCCACAACCCACCAACCAGCCCTCACATGCTTCATGGCTGTTTCACGATCCTTAGCCGTGGAGGCGACGTACAGCGTAAACCCAACAGTCGCTGTTGCCATCACAACTACGTAAGTTACAAAATCAATTATGTGCGTAGGCTGCAACTTAAGCATTGTGACCGGGGGGGATGAGGCAGGCCAACCAGTTGGTGCAGCGAATGGTAGGTATATTAGGTAATACGTGGCCACAATAAGCACAATCCAATATACCACACCAGAGACTATGCCGGCAACCCTGCTCGCACCGTATCTATTAACCATCGTGTACATGTAGAATAATGGTAAGCCGGCGAGTATCAAGGCTATTGCGAACCATAGGTAGTAAAAGGTTGACCAGTAAACAATTAGGAATGCGGCTATTGTAGCTATTGCGCCGATCA
Organism: Vulcanisaeta distributa JCM 11217; assembly: GCF_001316005.1. Taxonomy (GTDB): domain Archaea; phylum Thermoproteota; class Thermoprotei; order Thermoproteales; family Thermocladiaceae; genus Vulcanisaeta; species Vulcanisaeta distributa_B. The sequence goes on along the minus strand of NZ_BBBJ01000002.1, from coordinate 127,267 downwards.
CGGAAGCAGCGGGTAACTTAATTGGCCTATTAGCGTTTGGCGCTGTCCTTCTAAGTGTCATTAACGATGGACCGCTAATTATGTATGTGAACACAGTCGTCGTAGTTATGAATGATGATATTGCAAACCAGGTTGGGAATGGCAGTAAGAACAATAGTCCAAGTATTAATGCGGCAATTGTTGGCCATAGTGGGATCTTATACCTATTTAGCTTTAGGAATGCTGATGGTAAGTGACCGTCGCTGCCATGCCATATATTGTCCTTGCGGTTGTGCCTATGTATATCCAGCCTGTGCCTGATGGTGAGACTATGGCATCTATTAATAGGATTATTGCAAACCCAGCCAGTATTGCTATGCCGCTGGTAGCCATTATTTCATAGAATGGGCCACTACTTAACACCGAGGAGGATAACGCCTGCCAATTACCTGGACTAACCTTGGCAGCGCTCCAATTGACTGCGCCCACGAACGCCACCTGGAGCATTACGTAAATGAACATCACGATAGCATAGCCAAGTATCGTACCCCAAACCACGTCAGTCGCCTTCTTAGCCTCACCACTATAATCAATGCCCTGCCTAAAGCCGAGGTAGGCATAGGCGATGCCTGTGGTTGGTATTGCTAGGAAAACCGCAGACCAACCATACGGTATGAAACCGCCAGCAAGCCTGAGAAGTTTACGGTATGCATTGCGAGCGCCATCAGCAAGATGAAGGTTAGTGATGGTATTATTAGTTTCCACCAACCAACGCCAGTATTCGTCTTACCCATAACATGAACGCCATACCAATTAAGGAAGAAGAAGAACACCACTAATACAGCAGCCACCAAGGTGCCCAGTGGCGTTAATAAGCCATTAGACATTAACTGCGGTAGATAACTCGACATATAGGTCACGGCAGCTATGGCCTCGGACGGCGCGACCGTGACAGCACTTAGGAAGTAAGCCCAACCCATTATGAATGAGGCAAAGCCACCATGGGTATACTGCGGATACCTAACAATACCACCACTTTTAGGAAGCATGCCACCAATCTCTGCATAGGCCAGGGCTATGAAAATCATAAGAAAGCCGGCAATTAACCAGGAAAGAATGGCAGCAGGGCCTGCCGTAGATGCCGCACCAAGTGACCCAAATAACCAACCACTGCCAATCATTGCACCAATTACCAGGAACGCAATATCCCATTGACTCAGGGCCCTCCTTAACTGCTTATCGCTTTGAACAGCTTTACTTTCTCCAACCTCAGGCCCTGCCTCAGGTGGGTTCGCCATGAAATTACTTTTCATAATGATCTTTTAAAGCATTTCCTCCTTATAGAATAGTAAAAATTAATGATAAACATTATTATTTTTCCTACATACTAATATATAGATAACGAATATTAGAAATAGAAAATAAGGAAAAAGAGAAAAAGCGCTGGATTTAAACTTACCATGAGTATTCCTTAGTACATAAAATGTCCAATAACTGACAAAGACAATAATTTATTTTAATAATAAATTAAGGTTATAAAATTAAATAATATGCTTAAGAATAAATTTAGAGTTTATATTTTGTGCTAAATTTATTGATTAAACAGAAAAATGATCATTATCATTTGATCAATAGAAAAATAAAAGAGCACGGTTTAATCTTTATCGCATATATTTATTCCTATTTATTCTATTGGTAATCCCTTCTCCTTTACCTGCTTTAGATCCTTTGTTTCATAGGCTAGGTTTACGGCTATGAAGTAGACCACTAGGCTTAGTATTGCGAATGTTACGTAGTCCCATGGATATGGTATTAACGGCGTTGATAATGGACCTAACGAGCCTACGTATGATATTATACCCAGCAACACATTATATATTGGTACCCAGAAGGCTGCCTTAACATCAGGATGCCTCGACCTAAACCATAGATAGAGCAAACTCAGTATTTGAACTAGGGAGATTAGCGTCCAATAAACAGCGAATGAACCAATCACGCCCAGACCAGTAAACCAGTTCAGGTACCAACCAGCGATTAATAATGATGAAATCACCCAGTAAACCACTGCAAATATTACCGATGCCGCACGTGTTAATTTAATCTCTGACCTATACGGACCAAGAATTAATAGTGGGAACCCAAGTATGACGCCTGCTATTATTGCATTGACGTAGGACCAGCCAGACCAATAAATAAGCAATGACGCAACAATGAAGCTAAGTGGGTAGAAGATGTACCAAGCAGGTGGGTTAAATGGCCTCTTTATATCAGGAGCTAATTTCCTAAGTGCATGATTAGTTACACCGACCTGTAAGTATCCATAAATGGTCATCACTGACGAATAAGACATTATCGCATACCACGTTGGGAATGGCGCCATAAACGCTATGCCTATTACTGCGGCGATTATAAGGCTATCCAGGGTGTTTGAAACCTCCTATGTATTCTTGAGAAGAACTCAGGTATGTAACCAACCCTGGACATACCGTATATGTTCCTACCGCTGGTTCCGACATAAACGGCTAATGTGCCTGCGGGAGAAACGACAGCATCAATTAAAAGCAATATGGCGAGACCCATTAATATCGGTATTCCAGTTGCCATAGCCTCACTGGCGAATGGATGAGCTTGCCAACTGCTTGATGCGAGCGCTTGCCAATTACCGGCTCTACACCAGCTGCTTTCCAATTAATCGCACCTATAAATGCAATCTCAAGTAATATATAAAGTATTATTGCAGATATCAATGCAAGTATGGTACCTAACGGTACATCCCTCTGCGGATTCTTGCCTTCACCGGCATATTCAAGACCTTGCCTAAACCCTTCATATGCCCAAACAATGCCTGTAGTAATCATACCAGCAAAGACCGCCGAGTAACCATACGGTACAAAACCACCTGGTAACTTACCAATTACATAATCCGGGTGAAAGTATAATGCGATTAGCAATATTATTGTTAAGCCGGGTATCAATATTTTCCAGGCGGTTATGAACCTATTGAACCAACCATAGACATTGACACCAATTAATTGAATCGCAAGAAAGACCAAAACTAACAATGCCGCTACGACTAAACCAAGTGGTGTTAATACCCCAATGGACGAATTCCAAAACTGCGGTACATAGTAACTGGCATATTCGACGATAGCCACCGCCTCAACACTAACGGTGGTAACAGCACCCAACGTATATGCCCAAGCCAATAAGTAATTACTGATCGTGCCATGACTATAATGGTTATACCTAGCTAAAGAACCACTAAATGGGAAGAGACCGCCAAGCTCCGCGAAGGGAAATACCATGAATATAAAGAACACGCCAGCTATTATCCAAGAGAGGAGTGATGCTGGCCCCCCCATTGCACCAGCAGCACCTAATGCCGCAAACAACCAACCACTACCAACCATACCCGTAAATGCCAACATGAAATAATCAGTCACGGTTAAAGCTCTCCTAAGTCGAACCTGAGATTGAGCATTCGAGGTCATATTAAAGATTCATTTTTAAATAAATAAAAAATTTAAGTTTTATCATTGTCCAATATATAATTTATTTATTATTCTATCATTGTTTTTGTTTTGTATATTTTTATGTTCTCTTTCCTTAATGCGTTTATTACTTGGTTTAGTATGGATTTATTCCTCATGTACGCCTCCTCAATTGGTGTTAACCCCTCGCCCTTTATCTCGCCCTTGGCCACTAGGTCCGCCACAATGGCTGCTGTGAAGCCCGTGAGCCTAGCCATTGATGTGAAGCCTCCCTGGGCATAATCAACACCCTCGAACCTAACGATTGCCTTATCACCATTTAATTCACCCCTCGCCTCAACAACCATTATTGAGAAGTCATTAGTCCCTGGCCTCAATAACTTAGAGAAGATGTACTTAGCTGTCTCAAAATCACTCAAAAGTCCTAATTCCCTGAGAGCCCTCACTGCATCCAAGTGTTTCCTCCACCTAATAGTCCTCTCGTAGGCGTTTCTTAAGGTCCTGAAGTACTTGGGTAATGTAATTAATAGCGTGCTTAGACCATCAGTGTAGAACTCCGCGAATTCGCCCTCAACAAGCCAAGTGCTGAAGTCAAAGATCTCCGTAAGTGGCTCAACATTGACTACCTTACCATCTAATGATTGTTGCAGGCCTAACGTACTCATCAACCGTACTCTCAAGGGAGAAGAGGAGCTCGTAATAAAGCGGTGGCTTTGGATCAACAGGATTACCACCAACGTGAATACCAACCTCCTCCACCCTCTCTAACTCACTGGCCGCTGCCATGGCTAGCAAGTTAGTTAGACCAGGAGCCCAGCCACAGGCTGGGATAATAATGGATCCACTACTCAACTTACGTGCTAAATCCTCATTATACTTCCACATGAATATTAGGTCAATAATGGGTTTACCAAACTCATGAAGTCCAAGGACTACTTGGTCAGCTATTGACTGTGGAACTGCGCTGATGATTACGTCATTATTATTGGCGATGCGTCTTAAATCCTCATAATTACTGATATCAGCCTTAACGGCATTGTTAACGCCAAGCCGCCTAGCCTCATTGATAGCCTCATCACTGATGTCATAACCATTAACAACATGACCAGTATGCCTAACCAAGTAATAAGCAATCGCACGACCCATAGGACCCAAACCAACAACACCAATTGAAACCACGAGATAACGAGCAGGCGATGAATTTTAAACTTTTCATGGAACGCTCATATGATAAGAACTTAATTGAATTATATTATTTCTACGTCTATGTACGCAGTGCCACCTCGCTTAAGATGATAATTAGTTAATCAAGGATTACATAAGGGATTATAAATTGAAAATTGGTGCCCCGGCCGGGATTTGAACCCGGGTCACGGGCTCGAGAGGCCCGCATACTTGACCGGGCTATACGACCGGGGGGGCTCGTTAATCATTAAATACGTCGGTTTTTTAAGCCTTTTGTTGCGTTTGTGAATTCCTCATTGATTGGTTTTAATTCCTGCTTTATTATGCGTATTTGCCTTCTTATCCTTCTTAGTTTCCTTATTGCCTTTGTTACCTCGGTTTTTGTGTATCCCCTTAGCTTCAGTTCCTTAATTAATTCGAGCATGCTCCTTTCCTGATTCTTTAGTTCTACGTATTTTAGGATTAATTGTCTCCTCTCAAGTTCCCTCAATTTCTCGTAATTCATCTGCTGCCCGGTCTCGATGCCTATTAGTCTCTTCTCTATTTCCCTAAGCCTATCCTCCTCACTAATTATGTCATTTAGCACCTTCTCATAATCTATTCCTCCCATGTACCTCCCATACCTACGTATTAACTCGTCAATCATTACCCATCAACCTCTTAATGATTCTTTGACCAACGTACTCCTCCTCAACCTCCTTAACATCATCACCAACCTCATCAAACTCATTAATAACTACGTCATCCATATTCTCAACCACCTCATCATTGCCATCATAAACCAGGTACCTCCTAGGATTTACGTACTTACTCAATGAGACACCGCTTAACCTTACTATCTCTATGACTGCGTCCTTGCTCAATAATCCATTGACATATAGCTTAATTGCCTCTTGGGCCGTCTTATACGATTTATCCTGAAGCCTTATTGATAACTCCCTTAGCTTAATCGGCCAATTTAATTGATAATCGAGTGCCTCCTGGATAATTCCCTTAACTCTTTTCTTAACCACGGGATTGTTGGTAATGCGTTATTAATTAGGTTATTAGTTAAGTTAGTGATGTAGTGTTTATCAATAGTTTTAAAGAAGTCCCTTCTCACGAAGGAACTCCCTGAATAAATCCGTCTTCGTCAGCATTGCCCAATCCTCCCTTGGCGTGCTTATGTACTTTTGGAACTCGAGCCAAAAGGCCATGTGCATTGGGTCGTACTTACTCTTCAATTTAACATGCTTTAGCAACGAACTAGAGTTCGCATACTCCTTACCGCATACGGGGCAGATGACCATTGTCTTGAGTCCTGGAAAGCCTCCTTATTAATTTAGTGGTTAGTCTAATTGTTAATGGATTGAGCTATTAATGAAGATGTTTTTAATGACTTAATGAGTATTTCCCTAAAATATTTCTATTATAATTAATTTTTAACCGAATATTATTTAAATTTAAAATAATTAGAAAACCTTAATTGCGAGGGAGAGTAGTAAGGCAGCCATTACTAACCCGAGTAATGATGACCAACTCATTCTCAGCGCCTGGTCAGGCCTGTACCTGCCGTATACGGATCTCGTGAATACCATTACCATCATTACTATGTATGTTTTTATACCAAACCATATTGCATATGATAAAGCCCCCCCAAGTGGTGGTATGTATGGTCCTGCCCAACCATCTAGGAACAATAGGACCATTAGCATGCTAAGTACATATAGTTTTTCATAGCTCATGGTCATGACTAGGCCGTAGACAATACCGCTATATTCAGTGTACGGCCCGAGTACTATCTCGGTATCAGCCTCGGGTATTTCGAAGGGGGAATCTTGAGGTTGCCATGAGCGTGGCTATTAGGAAGGCCAGGAAGGCCAGTGGGTTTGCTATTATACCCGGTAGGTGCGTTACCTGCCAATTAACTATCTTAAATGGGTCTGCAGTCCCGTAAATGAGGAGTATCGCAACGACTGATAGTATTAGGATCACCTCATAACCAGTGTAAAGCAGTGCCTCTCTTACGGTGCCTATGTACGTGAACCTATCATTACTGGCCCAGCCAATTAGTATTATGCCTACGTTGAATAGTGTCACCAGGGCTATCGCTATTAATACGTCATAGCCCGTATACACGCCGTAGATCCCATTAACAACGCTATTAGTCTGCATGGGCCCTATCGGTATAAAGAAGACGGGCAGTGTTGATAGTATAAATACTATCGCTGGCGCATAGATGAAGTAATTCTTATCAGCCTGTAGGGGAACTACGAATTCCTGAAACGTATACCTAAACAAATCGGCAAAAGGCTGTAGGAAACCGCCTATGCTTCTCGAAACCTCAAGGGGCCCAATCCTCCATTGCACCTTAGCCGTTAACTTTCTCTCGAACCATATTATGAATATTAGGGCTATCAGAACCGAGACAAGGCCCGGCACAAAGAGTAAATCGAAAATTGGTCTCCAGAGTATTAGGTGAACTATTATGTTTATCACAGGTACTTGATTCAGGAAGTTTATTATTGGCCATAGGAATGGTATGTTAACCTCAGGCCTTGTTAGTATGTATTGAATTATTGAATAAAGTAACTGAATCGCAGATGATACTATACTCGATACCCAACTAAGCGGTGAACTAATTATCGATAATACTGGCTTCATGTAAATACCCAGCATGGTTAAGGACCTTGATTATTTAAAGATTAACCCACCAATGGATTAGCCAAAGAATGAGTCAAGAGTTGACTCCCTCCTCTTACCCATGGCCTTCTTCAACCTCTCGATCGCGTTCCTAACTCTTTCCTCATTGAAATCATGTTCATGAACCAGGAACTCGATTATGCCCCCCTCTCATCGGGCTGCCCAAACTCTATTTTATAATTCGGATTATATGGCGGGTTTAAGAAATAGTCGCGTATCTTCAGTGGGTCCGTTGGGAATTGCGCATTCTTTAATGGGCCCTGAAGTAACTTCTCGAGATTACCAAACTCCTGAATTAGCCTAAGGGCTCTCTGCGGCCCAATACCCGGTACCCCATCAGGATTTAAGTCAGTCCCGAGGAGTATCGCCAAGTCTATTAACTGCGTCCTATCCCTAAGCTTCAACGCCTTAAGAACTTCATTGAGCTCTATTATCTCGGGCTTAATCTCGATATACTCATCCTTATTCGGCAACTTCCTACGCCCTGTTATGGCGAGGTTCCTAACAAGCTGGGCGCCCCCCCGAACAGTAATGAGTCATAGTCCTGGCTACCTGCAGCCCAGGCCTTGCCCTCCCTGGCTATCACGGCCGCCTGCGCCTCGCCATCAGCCATCGCCTGAACCACCGGTATGCCCATTAACCTCAGTAACTTCTTTGCATCCTCAACCATATCGTCAGTTAGGAATAACGCCCTCTGCGCGTACTTCCTAGCTTCCTCCTTCTTACCCTCCTCAAGCAACTTAACCCACTTATCCATGGCCTCCTCCCTAACCTTCCTCCTCCTCGCGATCTCCAGGGTCTTCTCCTCGGGTGGTTTACCATCAAATACGTATATAGGCCATATCCTATTCTCGAGGAAGTTTATTGTTCGATACAACAAACCACTTAAGTGGCTTGTTATTCTCCCCCCCTTGGAATCCATGAGTGGTGTGCCATCTGGCTGCCTAATCGATGCTAGGAATTGATAAAGAGCGTTATAAGCGTCTAGCGCCACTATCCTATTTGATAATTGCGTGAATTCTACGGTCTTTCTAACACTGTCTGGTATTAACTTACCAAGCTCAGTAACACCCATTTAGGTAACCCAATTAATATAGTAAGGGCTACCTTTATCTCTTTCCCTAATTAATCCTTAACGATTCTTATGTGGTACGTGGCTCCATCCTTCCTAACAACCTTTTGAACTATTATTAACCTACTGAGCTCAAGCCTCATTAGTGCCGTTAAGACCTCCTTCTCCGTAACATCCGGATACCAAGCTCTCAATGCCTGCATTAAGTCATTAAACCACATGTCGCCCTTATCCCTTATTAAGTCCATAATCAAAGCCTCAATGGGTACAGGTCTCCTCATATTTTCTTAACCAAGACTGCCCCTGATAAGGAATGTTTTATTTTTAATCCCTCACACATAGAGCGTTGGTGCCCTCTGCCTCTCACGTGTCAGCGTCTGCTTCATCCTCTCGTACCAAGCCTCATAGAACTTAATCATTTCAGGCGTTATTGATGGCTTAATCTTCTTCATGGCCTCAATGAAGTGCTTCATCGACACCTCACCAGCGCCATTTACCTCCCTCATAGCCAACAAACCTGCCTCCCTAGCCAAAAGCTCAATATCAGCGCCTGTGTACCCCCCTCAGTCATCTTCGCCAACTCCACCAAGTCGACATCCTTAGCGAGCGGCATATTCTTAGTATGTATTTTGAGTATTTCGAATCTAGCCCTGAGGTCTGGTGGTGGTACGTAGATTATCCTATCGAACCTACCAGGTCTAAGCAATGCCGGATCAACAATGTCGGGCCTATTTGTTGCCGCTATCACAACCACATTATCAAGCCTCGACACACCATCCATCTCAGCCAACAACTGAGCTACTATTCTATCCATTGCAGGTGAATCCTCCGCATAACCCCCCCTTGCTGGTGCTATTGCGTCTATTTCGTCGAAGAATATTACGCATGGTGCTGCCATTCTGGCTTTCTTGAATATTTCTCTGATTGCCCTCTCGCTTTCTCCAAACCACTTACTCAGTATCTCAGGCCCACGAACAGCAATGAAATTAGCATTCGACTCAGTAGCCACAGCCTTAGCCAAAAGCGTCTTACCAGTACCAGGAGGACCAAACAACAAAATACCCTTAGGAGGCTTAATGCCCATCTTCCTAAACCTCTCCGGGTACTTCAATGGCCATTCAATGGCCTCCCTAAGCTCCTGCTTAACCTCCTCAAGGCCACCAATATCACTCCACCTAACCTTCGGAATCTCAATGTGGATCTCCCTAAGCGCACTTGGCACAATCTCCCTCATGGCCTCCAGGAAGTCGTTCATCGTGACCTTAATCTTCTCAAGATCCTTCCTAATCTCCTCATCCTCCTTATTAACATCCAAAACACCCGACTGAAGCGCCTTCCTCAGGGCCCTCATTGCAGCCTCCCTGGCCAAAGCTGCAATATCTGCGCCGGTGTAGCCATAGGTTATTTCGGCAAGCTTCCTCAAGTCAACGTCCTTAGCAAGGGGCATATTCCTTGTATGTACCTGGAGTATTTCGTACCTACCCTCGGTATCCGGTGGGTTAATCCAGATCTCTCTGTCGAATCTTCCTGGTCTTCTTAGTGCTGGGTCTACGGCTTCTGGTCTGTTTGTTGCTCCGATTACGATTACTTGACCTCTCTCCTGAAGACCATCCATGAGCGTTAATAATTGCGCCACTATCCTCTTCTCAACTTCACCAGTTACTTCTTCTCTCTTTGGTGCTATGGCATCAATCTCATCAATAAAGATTATGGCAGGAGCATTCTTCTTAGCCTCCTCAAAAATCTCCCTCAACTTAGCCTCGGATTCCCCCCCGTAGTACTTTGAGACAATTTCAGGCCCGTTAATGGCTATGAAGTAGGCGTTGGTCTCAGTCGCAACCGCCTTAGCCAAAAGAGTCTTACCAGTACCAGGAGGACCGATTAGGAGGACACCTTTAGGAGGCTCAATACCAAGGTACTCAAAGATCTCTGGATGCTTAAGTGGTAATTCAACGAGTTCCCTAATCTTCTCCTTAGCCTCCTTTAAATCGCCAATGTCCTCCCAGGTAACCCTCGGTATGTTCACGTTCTCTACGGGCTTCTCATAGATCACTAGGTTAGTATCTTCATCGATTATCACCGGCGTATCGTTTGGTTTAGCCTGCACTACCTGAAACGTTAATGGTTGTCCAAGCACCTGTATCTGCACTAGGTCGCCCTCCATTAGCACGTAATCCCTAAGCTTCTGCTTTGTGTATTGAACAAAGTTCTGATCAACGCTTATCGTCATGTTAACAGGCGCTAACTTAACGGTGTTAGCCCTCTTCGCCTCAACCTTCTTAACCCTAACCTTCTGGTCAATCTCCACGTTTGCGTTCTTCCTAATAATGGCGTTCATCCTAATGATACCCTTACCCTCATCCTCAGGAAGTCCATACCAAACCTTAGCCGCAGTCCTCCTCTTACCCTCAATGAGCAGTATCATGCCAGGCTCAATACCGTAGTTCCTCATGACCTCAGGATCAACCCTAACAATCGGTCTCTGCGCATCCCTCTGCTTCGCCTCCTTCACTATCAATTCAATCCACTCATCAGCATGACTACCCTCCATCATACTCCTACACCCTATTACTCCGTGGAATTAAAAAACTTATTGCGTTATTAGTTTTCACTGACCTGTATTTAATTCAGGCATTAAAAGCCCAGCCTAGTGAAGTACTCAAGCTCAATACTACCAACTCCCTCAATACCACTTAGTATGTTCTCAACCTCATCGCTTGAGTGCTCCTCAGATTCCTCAGGCATCCTTATGTAGACCCTGAGCGCCTTAATGCCGAAGCCTATGTCCTCCTCCTCAACCTTATCAACCTTATACTTAGGCTCAAGCGCCTTCTTTATCTCGCTCTTTAATATTTCGTAATTAATGTCTGATTTGCTCGGTGTTATTCTGTAAACGAGGTATACCTCCGCCATAGCATTGGCGTGGTAAAATTAAGCATTTATTAACCCTTCTATGGACGGTAATATGAATGGAGAGGGGGACTGGCAATAGTGCTGATAGCATCGCTAGCCTTTTTCTCCGTTGTACTCGTGAGGTTCTCCATACCATCACTACTACCATACCTAATAGGGCTAAATGGCATTAACACAGTGATGGGGGGGTTTAATAGTCTCATCGCTTTGGGTGGGTTACACGATTTTCCAGGTAATCGGTGGTTTAATGGTCGATAGGTATGGATATAACATTGTGATTTATGTTTTAATATTAATCTCAATAATTAATGCTCTTTACCCAGTTATTATTGATCAATACTACCTATTGTTGGTTATTCAGTTTGTTATGGGTTCGTTACTCGCAGTGACCTATGTGGCCTTAATAAGCATGGTTTTATCAAACTATAGTAGGGGAGGTCTTGGCGCTGGTATTTACCAGAGCATGTTTTTCCTGGCATCATCAATCTCGATAATGGTGTCACCACTATTATTCTCGACAAATACATTTGCGCCGTTCATCACCTTCTCAATCATAGTCATCTTATCAGCAATACTAGTGACTAGGGTTCCAAGGAGCGGTAGGGTTAGTAGTACCATTTACATAGGCCCTGGTGACCTTAGGATATTGGGTATGGGCTTCATTAGGCTGTCCTCGGGCTTCTCATACCTCGGCTTCCTCAGTTGGTCAACTTACTACGTTGTTCACGTACTTAAGGTTTCACCATCGCTTAGCGGCTTCTATGCCTTCCTGGCGTCCATAATGGGGGTCTATTGGTGCGGTGATTGGTGGGTACATGGGCGATAAGGTGGGGTATGCATTGCCGAGTATCTTATCCTCATTACTGTTGGCGATTATAGTCTCGGTTATACCTAGGCTATCAATTATATACCTGCTGGCCTTCCTAATGTTACTTCTGGGCTTCTTCTACGGCTTCTATGCAGCACCCTCAATAGCAATATCAAGCTAGCACCGAACATTGGAGCAGCCAGTGGATTCCTCAATTTCATGAGTCAATTAGGTGGTTCAGTATCACCATACGTAATTGGTTTTCTACTTCAATATTACAACTTCCCAGAAACACTACTAATTATAGGTATTACATCAATGGTATTAGTAATTATCGGGGCGGCGCTACTATTTTATCGAAAAATTACTTAACAAGGTATACTGGCAATGACTCATCCAATACTTCGTAGTTTCCAACAGGCTTTCCGAACTTAATCTCCCTAATCTTATGCATAGCCTTTAGCTCAATCTCCAGGGGCTTAAGGACCTCGGGTGCGTATATGACTCCCTCAATGGGCTCATTAAGGCTTAAACCAGCCTTATTCTTATACGTCCATATTGCCCTGTTGAATTCCATGAATGGCTCAAGCATATTAAGGTATTCCTTATTGTCGAATCTTGGGTCTGGATCCTCAATTAACTGCCTATGTATCGACTCGCCGTATAAGCTCCTCCATATTTGATCCGTCACAAAGGGCATTATGGGCGCAAGAAGCTTAAGCACCGTCTTTAGGACCTTATACAAAGTGAACCAGGCACCTCTTTGCTGCCTCTCCGTGAATAGGCCATCCCTATTATAGGCCCTTGACTTAACGGCCTCGAGGTAATGATCAGCAAAGACATGCCATGCGAAGTCATAAAGCGTGTTGGCAGGTACGTAAACATCGAACTCATTATACGCATTTAAAGAGTCCCTGACAACCTCATTCAACTTAGCCAGTATCATTAGGTCAAGGGGTGTTAATTCATAGTTGTCATTAACCTCGGGGAATGACGAAACGAACCTAGCAATATTCCATAACTTAACCGCGAAGTCGTGACCCGTCCTTATCAATTGCTCACTATACCTATAATCACTACCGAGTTTTGCGGACGCCGCAGCCCAGAACCTCGCCGCATCCGCGCCGTACTTCTCCACAGGTGGTATTGGATCTATTATATTGCCCTTGGATTTATGCATGGCCTCACCCTTCTCGTCAAGTCCCATACCGCTTATCCTTACATACTTGAAGGGTGGCTTTCCATAGAGTAGGTATGCCCTAACCACAGAGTAGTATAGCCAAGTCCTAATTATGTCATAGCCCTGAGGCCTAAGTATGCTGTGTGGGTAGACTTTCTCAAAGACCCTTATATTAGGCTTGGTATAACCCGTGGCGTAAATCCAGGATATTGATGAATCAAACCAGGTATCCAACACCCTATCCTCACCCACCAACTTACCGCTTGGGCACTGCTCCTTAACCTCAGGTGGTGGATCATCCTTCCACGGCCTATAGTACTTACCTGGCTTTGGAACAATGGGCTTTGCATTACCCTCCTCATCAATGCAGTACCAAATCGGTATTTCAGTGCCGTAGTACCTACGCCTCGATATTGGCCAGTCGAATTCAAGGGACTTAATCCAATCAATTAGTGTTTGTGCATACTCAGGTGGTTTAATAATCATCTCATTCTGCACAAGCCTTACTAATTCATCCTTAAACTGAAGCTGCTTTAGGAAGTACTCCTTAGTCACTATTATCTCTATCGGCGTCTTACACCTCCAGCAAATTGGTATTGTGTGCCTAAGAGGCTCCCTCTTAACGAGCAGGCCAGCTCCTGGAGGTCCTTAATTATCACTTCCCTAGCCTCCCTAACATTCAGCCCCCCCTATACTTGCCAGCTAACTCATTTAATGTACCGTCTGGATTAACCACGATCTTCATGGGTAGTTTCAACTCATTAACAACCATCAAATCCCTGGTATCGCCAAACGTGCTTATCATTTCAAGGCCCGTGCCAAAGTCAGGCTTAACCGATGGATGCGCCACAATGGGAACCTCCTGGTTTAACGGAGGAACAATGGCGTGCAGGCCCTCCAATCTCTTATACCTACTATCACCTGGATTGAAGGCGACGGCCACCGTGGCCGGTAATAACTCAGGCCTTGTGGTCGCTATGATTATGTCCTCACCCGTCTCCTTAACCCTAAACTTAATGTAGTTTAGGTATGAGTCCTCCTCCCTATACTCAACCTCAGCCTCAGCTAATGCGGTCCTGCACCTTGGACACCATAGTGTTGGCCTACTTGTCTCATAAATCAAGCCCTTATTCCATAGGTTAATGAATGTCTCCTGCGTAACTCTCCTGTACTCCTCACTGTCCGTGCCATTCCTCCAGTAACTGAAGGAACCGCCCCCCCAACGCCTAAATATACTCACGAACTCACCCTCATATTCATCAAGGAACCTCCTGCACAGCTCGAGGAATTTCTCCCTGGGCACTTCATACATGTTTATGCCATACGTTTTCTCCACCTGAACCTCAACAGGCAATCCATTCCTATCGGCATAGAATGGGAATATCACGTTGTAACCCCTCATCCTGAAGAACCTGGCAATCATATCAATCTGTGCATAATGCGCTATGCCGCCTATGTGGGGTCTCCCTGATGGGTATGGCGGTGGCGTATCAATTACTAGTGTTGGTCTCTTCTCGTCAATATTGATATCAAACAAGCCCTCCTCCTCCCACTTCCTTAACAACTCTATCTCCTTTGAAATGTCCCATCTCTTCTCCTGAAGCTTGGTTTAAACTCCATACCAATAGAGGTCCCAACACCTAACTTCAGAGCACCTTTAAAAGATAACTCATCCATGTTGCGCAATAATACGTGAACCAACGTTGGATATATCTCGTGAATTACATAGCAAATAAGTTTTTAAACCATGGCTTCTTGGGGGGGGTTGCTTGTGGAGGTATTGTATAGGGACTTTGCAATGTCATTTGAGGGTAAGGACAAGGTACTTGGCGAATTCCTAATTAAGTTCACCGCAGATAAGCCGGGAATACTCGCTGCCCTATCCAACGTCTTCGCTGATCACGGAATAAACATACTCAACATATCAGTCAATAGGACACAATTACTCCTGCACTTCGTTGTTGACCTCACAAACATGGACACATCATTAAATGACCTGGAGAAGGAATTGAAGAAATTCTCCTTCGTTGAGTGGGTTAGGTATAGGATTGTTGAGAAGGAGGCCTTTATGGTACCGTCAATGATAATGCCCACCTTCAGGGATAAGCAAGTGCTGGTGGTGGAACTTGAGAGGGTTAAGGACTTATTAACAAACCCTGAGTTTAGGAGGATAGTTAGGGACCTTGGAGCCTACGATGCTTCACTCCTACGTAATAGCAATCTCGGTGAGCTAATTAAGATTGGGCAGTTCAGGGGGGGGTTAGGCAAGGTCGTATTAATTGAAAGGAATGGAACCATTACTATAAGGTCCTGTTCCGAATTGAATGATAAGCACGTAATGGAGGAATTAATGATTGAGTACTACACGGGATTCCTATCACAGATCCTAAAGAGTAATGTTGAGGCCGTGGGTAAGAGCTACGAGGGGGGGATTGCGTATCTATAAGTTTCAGAGTCCTTAAATGATTCAGGTACTTCTCCAATAAACCTGCCCTATTCATTAATTCACAAACCCTGCACACATCGCTTGATGTTGGTTCACCACAGTACCTACACCTCTTTAGTGGCACATTCACAGCCTTCTCACCCATTAGGTTTGCTAGTGAATCGCCGAAGGATACCAGGGAATACTTAATATTTGGGTTATCCCTCTCCCAGCGGGCAAGTGTGAACTTAAGCTCATACCTAGGGTTACTATATACGAAGGGGGGGCACTCAAGCTCCATTAGCGGTATCCCGTGATAATAGGCATATATCGCGATCTCCTCCTCCCTAACGAAGCGAAGGGGCTTAATCCTTGGTATGAAACCCTCCCTATCCACCTCCGGCCTTGGGCCGAACCACGCAAACCTATCTAAGTCATTGCTAAGTACGTTAAGTAATACTGTCTGAGCTTCATCATCCAGGTTGTGCCCAGTGGCTATCTTCGTTAGAC
The DNA here is from genome assembly GCF_001316005.1 of Vulcanisaeta distributa JCM 11217. GTDB lineage: Archaea > Thermoproteota > Thermoprotei > Thermoproteales > Thermocladiaceae > Vulcanisaeta > Vulcanisaeta distributa_B. The sequence continues at coordinate 111,022 of NZ_BBBJ01000002.1, read as the reverse complement.
CGAGTTGACGACCAATTATGTTCATTGCCCTACGCCTTAACACGCCATCTATTGTGCACATGTGCACATTAATACCCCCCCTGGACCATAGGCCATGCGCCACGTCACTGGCGGTTACACCGAATAACTCCTTGAAGGTGTATACCCTATAGGGTATGTTGAATTCCTCACTCAATTTCTGCACATAATCAACCCTAGCCATCCTATAAAAACAGCTATAGGGATGACCCTCATTAATGCTAAACGCTATTAACTCAACATCCCTAGGTATCTTGCCCTGCCTCCTAAACTTACCCAGTAGGTACATTAGGGTCAGGCTATCCTTACCACCACTTATCGCGATACCAACCTTATCACCATCACTTATTAATCGATACCTCCTAATAGTCCAAAGCACAGTATCCTCAATAGACTTAAACAGGCAGTTGAGACAAAGCCTCTCACCACTGGATACCCTATAGTAGTTTGCTGGTCTCCTGCCGCACCTCGTGCACATTGGAACATCCATAATCCTATTGATACCGTTTTAACAAACCCATTCTTAAATTACTATGCTACTCACTGGGGTAGCCGCTCCATCTCCTGTAAAGGTCATTCTCAATACCCAGTAGGTCAAGGACCCTACCAACTATGAAGTTCACCATATCATCAATAGTCCTCGGCCTATTATAAAACGCGGGGGGGCTGCGGGCATTACAATGGCGCCGGCCAACGTGACCAATTCCATGTTCTTAATATGTATTAAATTGAGCGGCGTTTCTCTAATTACTAAGATTAACTTTCTCCGTTCTTTCAGCGCCACATCGGCCGCCCTAGTGATTAGGTTATCTGTTATTCCATGGGCTATGGATGCCAAGGTCTTCATCGAGCAGGGAATGATTACCATACCATCATGCTTAAACGAACCGCTGGCTATTGGTGCGTCTAATTCATTTTCGTCATAGCTTCTGTCGGCGAATTTTGATAATGATGCTTTATCAAGCCCAACCTCGTACTTTAATATGCCAATTGCTGTATTACTCACAATGAGATGTATCTCTGAGTCTGTTGCGTATTTCTTAACCATCTCCAGAAACCTAACGCCATAAATAACGCCGCTTGCCCCCCCTGTTATGCCCACTATTATTCTCCTCACATCATTATTAAGGAGAGCCTATAAATAACGTTAATGTCTAAGTGTATTAACTATGTATAATATATACTCTTATATAAAATTATTTTAAAAGAAGTAATTGATCGTTGCATTTTATTATTTTTATTGATCTCACTACGGTCATACTTATCATTACCTACCAGGTAATAATATTAGATCCTCCACATTCTGCGTCTTGCTTCTCGAATTCTCCCTATAGAGCAAGTCCCTTATTGCTATTCTAATTGCCTCGCTCCTGCTGGGGGAATATTCCCTGCTTCACGAATTCATCTAGCTCCTCAAGCATTTGCTTGGGTATGTGCACGCTTATCAGCACCATCTTTTCCTTCGCCTTAGTCTTTGGCATGGAGAATTAGATAATTACAGGATTTATTAAGATTCTCTGCCGTGAACTATGTAAGTATCTTCGATCGAAGGAATTAACATTATTTACAAAGTGCTAATTTTATGCGCCCACGTCCTTTATGGACTCAAATATTGAACGCCTATAATACCTCTTGGATATGTCGGGTGGTACGTTCGTTAATTCATCCTCAGGTAATATACTAATAACATCCCAAGCAATATCGAGTGTCTGCTCAAAGGTTCTCCTCTCGTAATAGCCCTGGTTGATGAATTTACGCTCAAACTGCTCAGCAAACCTAAGGTACCTCCTCTCACGCCAGCTCAGGTTGGTCTCACCAACGAGTAGGGCTAGGTTCCTAACGTCCAACGCCCTTGAGTAGCAGCAATTAATTGGTTAGCCACGTACTTATGGTCATCCCTCGTCTTACCCTCACCAACCGCGTCCTTCATGAGCCTCGATAGGCTCATTATCACATCAAACGGTGGGTAAATGCCCTTACCCCATAGTGACCTACTAAGCACTAATTGACCCTCAGTTATGTAGCCGGTCAGGTCTGGTATTGGGTGTGTTATGTCGTCGTGAGGCATCGTGAGTATTGGGAACTGGGTAATACTACCCTTCTTACCCTTAGCCCTGCCAGTCCTCTCATAAATAGTCGCGAAGTCCGTGTACATGTAACCTGGGTAACCACGCCTACCAGGCAATTCACCCTTTGATGATGACAACTCCCTAAGAGCCTCTGCGTAGTTTGTCATGTCCGTTAGTATGACGAGTACGTGGTAATCCCTGTACCATGCCAGGTACTCAGCGATTGTTAATGCAGTCCTTGGTGTTAATATCCTCTCCGCAATTGGGTCACTAGCCAGGTTTAAAACCATGACCAACCTCCTCAATGCACCGGTCCTTCTAAACTCATTAAGGAAGAATAGAGCCTCCTCAGACTTAAGGCCCATTGCCGCGAAGATTATTGCGAACTCCTCCTCATGACCCCCCCTAACCGTTGCCTGCCTAGCGACTTGGGCAGCAAGCATGTTATGCGGAAGCCCCCCCGTGCCACTGAATATAGGTAACTTCTGACCCCTAACCATGGTGTTTAACCCATCAATTGCGCTGACACCAGTCTCTATTGGTTCCTCAGGGTACTCCCTGGCATATGGATTGAGTGGTTCGCCATTTATGTCCAGGTACTCCTCAGCAGGCGGTAGTGGCAATCCATCCCTAGGCTGCCCCCCCTTACCATCGAGTACCCTACCCAGTAAATCCTCACTAACTGGTATCCTAAGGGTCCTCCCATAAAACCTCACAGTACTGCCCTTGGCCGGCAAACCAAGCGTGCCGGTTAGTACCTGGGCAACTGCGTAATTATCACCAACCTCAACTACCTGAACCATCCTCGGCTCACCATCAGGCCCAGTAACCTCACCAATCTCGTTATAGGCGACGCCCCCTAGTCTTCTCGATAACAATCAATGGGCCCTTAACCTCCCTAACCGTACTGTAAGACACAATGCCTGGTACAGACTCTATGATCTTGCTCATCGATTTACAGAGTTTTACAGCACTTATTAATTTTTATTCTACACGGGCACCGCGGACTAAATCAAATTTAAGTGCACCCACACTTCATCATTAGGTAGTGCCAACACTTAAGGAGGTTGTTAAGCCATTAATACCTAGGGAGCTTTGGGACAAAATACCAAGGAGTTTCGACATAGTTGGCTCTAGGTCTGGCGCGATTGCCATTATTGAAATACCACCTGAGCTTGAGAGTTACAAGTTCGTGATAGGTGAGGCAATAATCAAGTTGAATAAGCATGTTAAAACCGTGCTTAGGAGAATTGGGGGGGCTAGGGAGGGCGAGTTTAGGCTGTATAGGTATGAAGCCCTGGTTCCTGGACCTACGGAGGTTATTCATAAAGAGGGCAACTACCTAATTAAGGTGGATCCCACTAAGGCTTACTTCTCACCTAGGGATCAGGGTGATAGGGAGGATATTGCTAGGCAGGTACGGCCTAATGAGGTTATTTTATACCCATTTGCTGGTGTCGGTCCTTACGCAATCGCCATTTTAAAGGCGCAACCATTGGTTAGGTTGGTGATTGCCATTGAGCTTAATGAGCATGCCTACTACTACATGCTTGATAATATTAAGTTAAATAGGCTTGAGGGTAAGGTATTACCACTGCTTGGTGATGCTGCAAGGCTAATGGGTTATTCCACGACGTTGATAGGGTTATACTAACACTTCCCTTGGGCGCCCATAGGTTCCTTAAGCAATCATTAATGTGTGTTAAAGATGGCGGTATTATACATTTCTATCACCTAGGTACTGAGGAGAATCCCTACGGCGAGGCTGAGAGCTTGGTTAAGAGTTATTGTGGCGAATTGGGTTATGAGTGTAACGTTATTAATAGGAGGATTGTTAGAGATTATGCTCCATATGTGTATAAGGTTAGGCTAGATATTAAAGTTGGTAAGTTTTAGACCTGTGTGTTAGGTTTATAAAACTACACGTGTAAATCCACATGATGGAGCAAAGTGAGCGCAGAAGAAGGCTTCTACTGATGATTGGACCACTTGAGGCTGAGGTTATTGGCATACTTAATGAGCTTAAGGAGGCTACGGCAATGACGATTTGGGAGGAGTTGACGAGGAGGGGGGGTAGGAAGACTGCCTACACCACGGTGCTCACGGTATTGAGCAGATTATACACCAGGGGGGGATTTATTAATAAGCGTGAGAAGGTTATTAATAACGTTAGGCAGTTCGTCTATGAATTATCAATACCGTATGAGGTTAAGAGTGAGATAATTAGGGAGCATATTGGTTTAATAATTAAGATGTTTGGTAAGGACGCTATTCAGATAATTAGGGATTATTTAAATGAAATTAGCGAGAAAAAATAAGGGAAATGGTATTAATTTGATTACATGAACCTCGGTACCTCACCCTGCTCTCCCTGCTGACCCCCCCTCTGCGGCACAATACCCCCCCTCTGCTCAATATAGAGCCTTAGTATGTCTGGTATCTCATTCTCATTCTCCATTTTCTTGAGTATATCCACGTACTTGCTCGTATGGTCTATATCGAGCTTTACGAACTCAATTGCTATATCCCTAAGCCTCTCCTCCAACTCCTTTAGCATGTCTATAGGCATTATCGATGTTATCATTGGGTTGTTTAACCAGGACTCGAAGTCCTTGAGCGTCCTTTCTATGTAGTATAGCATTGCCTGTGCTGAAAGTAATAGTGATAACCTATCCTGGGTCACTATGTAGTCGCCGTACTTCTGCAGTTCATCCATGAACTTCTTCTGATCCTTAACCCAATTCTCAAGTCTGGTTATTAATCCAACTATGTGAGCCCTTATTGCCTGCCTTTTTAGATCCTCGGAACCCATATCCCTTCCTGATTAATCACGTAGACCTCTCTATTAAACCTTTTGTATTTATTAAGTATTAAAGAATACCGAGTATTATTCCTAGGATCATCATCGTTAGTATCGGCAGTATTATCAATACTGTGAAGTGCTTCTTCCAATCCATAGTGCCCCTCTCAGCAGCCCTCACCATGTTATTAAATGAATCACCTATCAACCTAACACCCTCAACAATGACTGGGTAATACTTCACATGGGTTATTGCCAGGTTACCGAGGCAATGCTTAACACTTCTCCTTACATTTCTCATTATTAATTCATGGCTTATCGAATCACCAACGATCTTATACCCCCCCCTACTTCTCGTGAACCTGGCAATGCCCGTGTACTGGTGATTATCCGTGGTTAGGACCTCGACAATATCAAAAATACCCTTAAACTCATTGATTATTGCATCAGCCAATTCCCTCCTTAGATTATTACCATCAAATATAACCAGCAGGACTTTTTTACCATTTATATCTAAGCCCCCCCATGTTATTAAGCCATTATCACCAATCTCAAACTGTATTGGTCCAAAGGCGTGCTTAGGTACGTGATTTACACATGATCTTACTTCGAGCCTTTGGTCTTCCAATTCCCCCCCAATCTTACTTAGTAACGATGCTAGTTCGTTAATGTCGTCCTCGTCCCACGTATTATCATCTGAATAATAATTTTGAGCATCAACTAATATTACATTATCCCAATTGAGCTTTACTCTCTTTTTCAATTCCTCATAAACATTAAGAGGAATATCGTCACTGGACTTGATAAGTCGACTAACAATCACGAGTGACCGCTCACAAAGTGGTATATGCGTTACCCTAAAGTTACGACTTTGTATCTGAATGGGCATCTTTCCAATGCACTCATCACTTACGTAATGTCCACTTAAATACTCCCTAACCTTACTAGCCACCGCCCTAACCACTCTACGCACATCAATCCTCGTCGCCGGATCCAGCTCATGACTACCAACACCATGCATATAAACCACTGGGTCGACATAGCGACTTAACTCGTTAACAAGGTCGCTAATTAAATAGCCACCGCCTACCTTGGCTATTGGACCGGCATGCAGCTCAGGTATTGTGACTGTATAGACATTATTGTCGTGATTAAGCATGAATAGGTGCACCTTAACGTCTTTAATCACAGACCTCTTGCTCAATTCCCTCTCAAATGGCTCTGAGTACTCGAAGAGGGCCGTATATAAGTATGAACTAAATAACCTAAGTATATCAACGCCTCCATATGATGCCTCGAACTTAAAAATTACGTAGTAAATAAATAGGAAGGAGAATGTGTAAAATGCCAGGTCTAAAATCACGTATTTCAGAGGGCTTATTGTGCCGATCATGAGGAATGAAATTAATTGTATGATTAATATGCTCGGCAGGGTATACAGTGGTATAGTATGTACTTTTTCATGGAGTTTCCGTTATGTTCAAGGCCCCCCCTTAACACCATTATCATGGCACTTAATGGTAAGACGAATGATAATGCGCCAAAACCAACCACAAACTTATGAGTAACCAATGTTATTAGTAAGTCGACTATAACTGCAAGCGCGGTACTAAATAGCGATAGCGTTGTACCAAAGCCCCTATATGATTGTATGGAGACCATAGCCCTAAGGGTTATAAGCACTGATAGGAACATCACACCGTAAATAATTAACGACTTAAGGTACGTAATTATTGTTTCACGTACGTATAGACTCATTAAGTAGGGAACTATTATTGTGAGTAATATTAATGAATACTTTACTGAATCCCCCCCTCCTCTAAACACGATTGTGTAGCCACGCTCAAATGACCTACTCTTTTTCACGCAAGCTGAACCTGCACCTCTAGATTATTTAAAGATCACTCATTGAAAGCCTTACGCTGAACTAACTCAAGGAGAACACCATTAAGGCTCTTTGGGTGTATGAACGTGACTATACCCTCAGCGCCTTTACTTGGTTTACCAGTAAGTGTAAGACCTGCCTCCTGAACCCTCTTAATGAACTCATCCAAGTCATCAACCTCAAGGGCTATGTGATGAATGCCCTCACCCCCCCTACTCTCCAGGAACTTAGCCACTGTGGAACTTGGATTAAGTGGTTCAAGTAATTCAATCCTAGTATTACCAAGCCACACCATCACGACTTTAACCCCCCCCTGCTCCTCAACAATTACAGGGTCACTAACCTTAAGCCCCCCCAATCTCCTGAACTTCTCAACAGCGCTGTTGAGGTCTTTAACCGCAATGGCCACATGGTCAAGCCTTGGCATCTCCATACTTAATAACCTCCTTGCGGCTTCCTGAGGTGATAATTTGCCATTAATAACTTCATTCTCAAGCTCCTTACTTTCAATAAGCTTTTTCTCAAGTAGGTCATATGCGTAAAGCCTCATTTCAAGTAACCTCCTGCTAGTTAGGGTTTCATTCAATTTACCATTATTAATCAACTCCCTGAACCTATCATCAATCAACCTAAGCAACTCATCAACTCCATAACCATATAAACCGGACACCTTAACCACGGTAGGTCTCCAGGAATCACCCTTAACCTCCCTCATCATGTCAACCATAGCTAATAAATCCCTATATGTCGATTCAGATGCTTGGTTATCGGACTTTGAAACGACGTATATATCCCCAATCTCCATAAGACCACTCTTAAGCGCTTGAATTTCATCACCAGAGAGTGGTGGTACTAGGACGAGTATTGTGTCAGCCACATACTTAACATCGGTATCGGACTGCCCAGCACCGACAGTCTCGATGAGTATGTAATCCGCACCGGCATACTCAAGTATGTTCACCGCAGCTATTGTTGCATAATTAAGCCCACCACGAATACCCCCCCTGGTAGCCATACTCCTAATGTATATATTAGGTCTTGAGGTAAGCTCCTGCATCCTAATTCTATTACCCATGAAGGAGCCACCGGTGAATGGGCTTGAGGGATCTATCGTTAAAATGGCTATCCTCTTATCCTGGGGTATTTTCCTAGCCATTGCGTAAATTAACGTGCTCTTACCTGAGCCTGGAGGCCCCCCCGTTATGCCGATTACGTGACTCCTACGTTGAATACTTAGCGGTAATTCAACGCCATCCTCAGCTAACGTAATTAACCTAGCTATGGCCGATTTATCCCAATTTCGCGCCCTCTCGATTAACTCGTTAATACCTGCACTCATTATGCCACACCCACGAGTTTCTTTACGATCTCTATTATCTCCTTAAGTGGTGTGCCTGGTCCATAAACACCCGCAACACCCATTTTCAGTAATGCATCCCTATCCTCAGGAGGTATTATTCCACCAACAAGCACGGGTATATTCAAACCCCCCCTCTCCCTCATAATCCTCATTAACTCACCCACAAGCTCCATGTGCGAGCCCGACAATATGCTAATACCTATTAACTTCGCATCCTCCTGAATCGCAGTCTCAACGACCTGGCTAGGCGTCTGCCTAATACCCGTGTAAACAACCTCAAAGCCTGCCTCAGCCAAGGCCCTGGCGATGACCTTAGCACCCCCCCTATCATGCCCATCAAGACCAAGTTTGGCGATGATTATCTTGGGCTTAGGCATACCTCATCACTAGACGTGAATCATGCCCTAAAAATCTTTCCTTAGTAAATGGACGGTGGTTTATACTCACCCCCCCAGACGTCACGTAATACGCCCGATATCTCGCCAACGGTTGCCTTAGCCTTAACCGCATTTAGTATGTACGGGAACACATTCTCATCATCCCTATCAGCCGCCCTCCTCAACTCATTGAGTGCCCTCTCCCAGGCCTCCTTATCACGGTTCTCCCTAACCTCCCTGACACGCCTAATGCTCCTCTCCCTAGACACTGGGTCGACCTTATGAAGCTCTATGTGGAGTTCCTCCTCCTCCCTAAACATGTTGACTCCAATCACGGCTATTTTACCCTCCTCAACCATCTTCTGATACTGATACGCGGACTCGGCAATAGCCTCTGTGGGTAGCCAATCTCCACGGCCTTTGTCATACCGCCAAGCCTGTCAATATAATCAATTATTTTCATGACTTCTTCCTCTATCGTGTCCGTAAGCCACTCAATGTAGTACGAACCACCTAACGGATCTATTGAATCAATAACTCCGCTTTCATACGCAATTACCTGCTGAACCCTTAACGCAAGCTTCACGGACTTCTCCGTAGGCAATGCCAATGCCTCGTCATAGGCATTAACATGGAGTGATTGGGCACCACCGAGTACTGCAGCTAATGCCTGTATCGTCGTCCTAATGATGTTAACCTCGGGCTGTTGAGCCGTTAATGCAGCCCCCGATGTTTGTACATGGAACTTAAGCTTCATGGACTCAAGCTTTTTGGCTCCAAACCTCTCCTTCATAATCCTTGCATAGAGCCTACGGGCAGCCCTAAACTTCGCAATCTCCTCGAAGAGATTCGTTGTTGCTGCAAAGAAGAAGGATAGGCCTGGTGCGAAGTCGTCAACGTTCATTTTCCACCTATTTATAACCCAATTAGTGTACTCAATGGCGTCGGCCAACGTGAAGGCGAGTTCTTGAACCGCCGTGGCGCCCGCCTCCCTAAAGTGATAACCACTGATGCTTATTGGGTGCCACTTGGGTAGGTTCTTAGAGGTGTAGGCTATTATGTCCGTTGTATACCTCATTGAGTGAAGCGGCGGATAGATGTATAGGTTCCTCGCTATGAACTCCTTGAGTATGTCATTCTGAATAGTACCATCAAGCACCGCCTTATCAATACCCCCCCTACTCTCAGCAACCGTTATGTACATGGACAGTATCTCCGCCGCCGTGGCGTTTATCGTGAACGACGTGGTTATTTTACCGATGTCAATACCATCAAAGAGTATGGACATGGAAACTACTTCAGGAATTGAAACACCGACCTTACCAACCTCAGGATATGCAAGCTCATGGTCAGGATCGAGGCCCAACTGTGTCGGTAAGTCAAAGGCAACACTCAGGCCTGTCTGTCCCTGCGATATGAGGAACTTATACCTCCTATTCGTATCCTCAGGCGAACCAAAGCCTGAGTACTCCCTGAACGTCCAAAGCCTCGACCTATACATGCTTGGGTATATACCCTAGTAAATGGGTACTCGCCAGGGAATCCCAATCTTTCCAGGTAATCACCCTTAATATCCAGTGGCGTGTATAGTGGTTTTACCTCAATCCCGAATGACGTTGCGAACTTCCTCCATTCAGGTAATTTCTTAAGAGTTGGTAATAGGAATTCTCTAACCCACTCATCATACTTTTCCTTAATCCTATCCGTACTCTCCATTAATAATTTACAAATAATTATTAGCTAATAAATCTGTCTTTATCCCGTGGCATTACTTAGTAAGTAATTCATAGCATCATCGACCGACCTAAACACATGACCACCCAGGCAATACATGGCCTGGGCAATTAATTTATCGGCATGGTTCATAACACCGATTATGTTAACTGATAATGGGTAATCATCAAGCATTGACGCAGCAATCCTACCGCATTCCCTCAATTTGACCCTCATGGTGTCAAGGGCCTGGAGCTCAGGCGTAGTGGCTATTATCCAGCCAAGAGGTCCCTTGAATCCACGGCATAATTCAGCAATTTTAGACATTAATAGTTCCTCCACGTTTCTAACCCTGGCCAGCCTCTCATCACTACCCTGAACCAGGTAAGCGTTTAGCTGCATGGATAAGGCCATGACCATAGCCGCAATCCTACCAACGTCATTACTACTAAAGTTAAGTCTGACGTTGTTCGCGGTATTTGATAATTCATCTAAACAACCCATGAGATTTATTGGCGCTGAGTCCTTACGTACCCTAACCCTCTTACCAAACAATGGTATGACACTATAGCCACTATCGCCAGGGCACTTAATGCTATCATCAACCTCTTTACAATCCGCAAACAAAGGTAAGCGGCACTCATTACTCATTGCCACAAATCACATATAATCATTATATAAACTTAATTCGTTATTAAATTCAATTAAGGTTAACCCTAGACTCGAGCTGCGGAATAACAAAATCAAGTCCTAAACGCTTCAAGGTATCCCTCCTCGGTATGCCCCCCCTCTCATCCCAACCCCCCCTTAATTCGTAATACCAACTAAGCATTTTCTGGTAGCCATCATAATCAAGCTTAGCACCCTTAAGCGGACCCTTACTTAGCGGTCTCTTAAACCACTTAGCAGGTGGTGTGTCGTAAGCCCTATCCCAATGACCATACTCCCTAATCCAAAACGCCCTAATTAGTGTATAAATCCTATTATTTATTGTACTTAGTATCTCCATGTTCATGTCCATTCCCGTGGCAGCCTTAAATAGGCGGAAGTACCAATCAAGCTCAAGCCCAACCTCAACCCATGGGAACCTACACGTAACAATAGTCTCGAATAGGCCGCCCCTAATATCCTGCATCTCAATGAGCTTCTCAACCTTCTCCCTGGTATAGTCAAACCTACCCCCTCTGAACCTCCCAGGATATTAACCAGGCATCCTTATGATGAGCGCCAATGGGGGGGCTTGTGGAGAATGCGAGCGCCATCAGGCGCTGCATGGCAATCATAAGCACTTATCTCGAGACCCTTAACATGCATTGCGAATTCCGTGGCCTCGGGCCCCCCCAACTCCATCGATGCAGCCCTAACGCCCTTACCAAGTAACCTACCTAGTTCCGTTCTTTGCAGCGCTATGTCCATGGCAACCTCAGCAGCCCTCTTATAATCACCCCACTCAATCTTATCCTTAAGAAGGCCCTTTTCCGAGGCCTCCATTGCAAAGCCCAGCGTGGAACCTAGCTTATCGTGTCCATGCCCATCATATCCGCAATCCTATTTAGGTGAGCCACCTTCGCCAAATCACCAATACCGAGGTTACTACCAAGCATTGCAATATTCTCATAATCAAGCTCCGCAAGTTCACCCTCAGCGTCCTTAACCACGTGACCACACGCCATGATGCACTGCGGGCAAGACCTCGTCATGACCTTACTCCTCTCAACTGCAAAGCCGCCTATTTTTTCGTATTCATCGAATTGACCCTCAGTATAGTTATACGTAGGTAACACACTGGCCTCCTGAGCCCACTCCACAGTTGATGTGGTGCCCTGCCTCATCCAGAATGGGTAATTAGGTTTGGACTTCGTAGCCACTATGGCATCAACGCCTATCTTCCTAAGTGCTGGATCTGCAACCTTAACATCGCCATGGCCCCCCCTCATGACCACGGCCTTCAGGTTCTTACTACCCATGACGGCGCCGATACCGGGCCTACCACCACTACGACCCTTCTGCGCAACAATGGTTGCAAATCTCACGAGCCTCTCACCAGCGGGTCCTATTAGTACCATGCCAACGTCGCTGCCATGAATTCTCTTCAACCTATCCTCTGTGGTGAAGGAGTCAAGACCCCCCATAAATCCTCCGCACTATTAAAATCGACCCTAAACTCATCGCCCTTATTCTCGATGTATAGGTACGTAGGTCTCTCTGCCTTACCCTCGATTATTATCATGTCAAGGCCTGCCCTCCTCATGTGAATGGCAAGCCATGAGCCGATGTTTCCATCACCATAACCGCCAGTTAATGGGCTCTTGGCGGCTACGAGTAACTTACCGCTGTTGGGTATTGGTAATGCCGTTAATGGGCCGACTGCTAATATTAGCTTATTTAATGGACTTAATGGGTCAGCACCCGGTGGTAACTCGTCCCATAAGGTCTTGATTGCGAAGCCCCTACCGCCAATGTAATTCTGGGCGAGTAATGGATCGAGCGATTGAACAACGAATTTTCTCTTAGATAAATCAATCCTTAATATGCGCCCACCCCCCCATCCAAACATAACGGCGATTACCTAGGACAACGCATTAAATAAATTTTTCTTAGTGATCTAAAATGAAATGAACATAACTAATGATGGGATTTTCCGAAGTCGTCACGAACATAGACAAGTCTATGCCCATCCACGTCAAAAACCTCCACATCAACGCCATATAATTCACTTAAAACCTTACCGTTGATTATGTCATCTGGGGCTCCCATCGCCATAACCTCACCATCCTTCAACGCCACAACCCAATCACTGGCCAACGCCAGGTCAATATCATGACCAGCAGCTATCACCGTAACCCTCCTCTCATTAACGATCCTCCTCAACGTATGGATAACCCTATACTTATTACCGAGGTCCAGGTTTGACGTTGGTTCATCTATCAATAGTAATGGAGCCTTCGAAGCCAACGCCCTTGCTATCAAAACAAGCCTCTTCTGACCAGTGCTCAATTCATCAAACATCCTATTCGCAATGCCATCTATGCCCAGGTACTTAAGTGCGGCAATCGCTTCATCCTACTTACCCAACCACTACCATTTCGTGAACTCATAACCACATCGAGTACTGTTAACGCCATTTGCGAGTAAATCTCAGCTGGCGAGTACGATACATACCTCGGTAAGTCCCTAATCGATACCTCACTAATGCTCTTGCCATCAATGTAGACATAACCGCCAAAGAGCCTCGCATACTTTATTATGGCTCTAAGCAACGTGGTTTTTCCAGACCCATTTGGCCCAAGTATCGTTGTTAGGCTTGACGTTGGTATATTAAGCGCGATATCCCTAATGATCGGCTCCTCATAACCAATCCTGGCATTCACGAATCTAACCACGTAATCACCCATTACGACCACCCCTAAGCAATATTAATAATACTGGGACACCAAAGAGACTCGTTATTGCCGTTATAGGCATAACAACCCCCGGGAACCAACACCTTACTAACAACATTTGCATAGAGCATTATTGTGGAGCCCGAAATAACCGATAATGGTATGACCCTTGAATTATCTGAGCTCGATATTAATAATCGAGTTATGTGAGGGGGGGTCATGAGACCCACGAAACCTATAATACCCGTGAAAGATACCGATACCGCAGTCACTAACCCAACTAAGGTAATTAGTATGTTTCGAAATGCCCTAGGACTTACACCACCGGCTTGAGCCACCTCGTCACCCATCATTAGCAAATTAATCTCATGACCACTCATGACCATGTACACTAGGATTGGCAAACTCACGCTAAGCATAACAACATCATCACTCCAATTAACACCACTTACCGTGCCGAATAATAAGTAAATAATTGCTGGCAGTGTTGGAATTATAGTTAGTAAGTACGTGTCTAGTATCATTACAATTGATGAGAATAGTATTGAAACGGCAATACCCGCCAGGATGAGGGATAACCAATATCCCCCCCTACCGAAGATAATCACAATAGCTGTGGCGAGTAGGCGCCTAGGAATGATAGTATTGGCATGAGTATAATTGGTGAGAGAAGGGAGACCTTGAATACCGCGTATGCTAATAAGCCTAGCAACGCTCCGAGCAATGCCCCAGATGCCGTACCGGTCACGTAAGGCTCCGCAAGTGGGTTTCTAAACACGGCCTGCATGACCGCGCCAGCAACTGCCAGGTTACTACCAACTATTAAGCACGCAAGTACCTCAGGCAGTCTAATATCCATTATTATAACCTTGTAAGTATTCGTTGGGTCAAATAATGCCTTTAATGGAATAGTAACTTCACCAATAATTAGGTTCAGAATTATACCTACTAATAACAATGGAGTAAAGATCCAAAGGAATTTAATGGTGGAGCCCTTTACCGTCGTAATCACCCACCACTTAATGTAATGTTTAGGTTAGGCTTAACGTACTGATTAACCCACTGGGCACTTATATAATGTGGTATTGCCGTTGAATTAAGGCCGAATGCGCTTGGGTGAAGTATCATGGCGAGTAATAAAGCCCCCATAAACAGAGAGTGGTCCAGGCTCCTCAATGAGGCTCTCCGCGAAATTACCAAGTACGTATACGTGGCCCTCCCTAACGGCATTCGTACTATTTATCCCAGGTATTGAGAGTATTGCCTGGAGGGTTGCCGTGTAATTGCCCATGAAGTCATCGGCGATTATATAGTCAGGGTTAACCGTGAGTAATTGGCTTGGACTTACCGTGGGGGGGTACATGCCGTTGAATGGATCATAACCACCGGCTAGATTAATGTAGTAACCAACGAATGAGGAATTACCCGCGACGTATATTGGGTTATACCACGATATGTAGGCTACGGTCACCCTGGGCTCATTCGAGACCTTACTTACTACGTAGTTAATGACGGCATTCATGTGACTTATTACCTCCTCACCCCCCCTACCTGGAACACCAAGCGCCTTAGCCATTAGCATTATGTCGCTTTCTATGCCTGTCACGTTCGTATTGCTCGTACCACCTATGAATATCACGGTAATGTTAGCCGCACCTAACGTACCAACACTCTGCGCAAGCTGCGGCTGGAAACCAGCATCTGCGCAAAGCAGTGATGGGTGCGCGGTTATTATTGGCTCTATTGGTGGTGATCCATATATCGAGCTAATAATAGTGGCGTTACTCGGCACTGTGACGTTTAGGTATTTAAGTAATTGCTCGGAGTAAATGTCAATTAGAATAACCCTATCGCCAAAGCCCAATGCATATATTATTTGTGTGCAGTCAGGGCTTACAGTACCTATAGTACTTGGTTGTGAGTATATCGTGATGTTACGGCCCAGGTAGTCAACCACCGTTATTGGATAATTAACGCCAGCGCTATGCATACCCTGCCTTAATGTATGGGCTTGAGTTACGTAGTATAGGGCTATGATTATCACGGCGATTACTACGGCTATTCCCACAACTAACGCTTTCGAGATACCTCTCGACATACGGTGATAGGATAGATATCCTATTTATAAGCATTTCCCTACACGCACATACATTCGTGGTCACTAAACATGAGGCTATTGACCGAGGGCCAGACCATCTCCGCGTATGTCGGCGTAGAGTAGTTTCTTACCATTATTGAGAAATGCGGCTATGCTCGCCACGCCTGTTCGCCCAGGGTACTTAATTACTTGGTGGGGGGGCTCTGTTAAGCCCGTTACTTCGTAACCCTCCTCAATGATTAATGACTTTCTATCCCACAGGAACCTGGGCGCGTCTATTGCCTCCACAGGGCTTAATCCATAATCAACAATGTTCGTTATAAATAAAGTGTGCTGCTGCGGCCTGAAGTGGGCCCCCAGAGGTTCCAAGCGCATACTTTGGTTCTCCATCCTTAGTGATTATTACAGTACTTAATGTGTGAAGCGGTCTCTTCCTTGGCATTAATGCGTTAGGACCATCCATTGAGAAATCCGAGGCCCTATCATTGAGTGTAATCCCATACTTAGGCTCGGTAACTAATGAGCCAAAGTGCTGGTATAAGCTTTGGATGGCACTTACAATATTACCCTCCCTATCCACGACCACGAAGTATGTGGTATCGCCAGAGCCACTCAATTGCTTACTAACCCTAGACATGTACGTGGATACCAGGAATTCTGGATCAAGGAGTTTGTTGATTGGTACGTCAACGAACCTTGGATCACCGACGTACGAGTCCCTAAGCTCATAGGCAATCCTATAAATGCCCAGGTAGGTCTCAATCCTACTACGTGACCACGCATTAACATTAACATTCAACTTCTCCAGGAGTTTTAATATCATCAATGTGGTTATGCCCTGGGTATTGGGTGGTGACTCATAGATCGTTAATCCCTTATAATCAATGCTCAGTGGATCACGCCACTCAGGTTCATACTCGGTTAAATCACTCATTTCCATAACACCGCCAATAGACTGCACGTAATTCACGAGAGCCTCACCGACCTCCCCTCTGTAAAGTATGTCGGGTCCATGCTCCATTATTAATTCGAAGGTCCTAATCAACGGCTCAATCCTAATCACATCCCAGGGCCTGGCATCTATTGGGTAAACTGACTTGAAGTCATTATTATTAACAATGTCACCCTTAAGTGATTCTATGGCCTTAACGAAGCTTGGACTTGCTGGAAAACCCCCTCCTCGCGGTCTCAACGATAGGTCTTACTAAGGATCTCCACTCATCGGTTCCAAATCGCCTCCACATCGCATGAAGCCCTGCCAATAATCCAGGAACCACAGGCGATAGCGGACCCCTTATTGGTACCGCATTCAACCCCCTTTGCATTAATAACTCCCTACTCAGTCTCCGCGGTGCCCACCCACTCGCATTTAGGAAGTAAACCCTCCCCTCCCTGGCGATGTAAATCATTGCGAAGAAGTCACCACCAAGGCCGCCCAGGTGCGGTTGCGTAAGGGCCAGCGCAAGTGATGTTGTTATTGCAGCATCAACGGCATTACCACCTAGGCTAAGAACATCAAGACCCAACCTACTGGCCACGGGGGGGTGTTCCGAGGCGACGCCACCCAATTCTGTGATCCAAGGAGCTTAACACCACCGACTATTGGCAAGGGCACGTGGTAGATGCATTACCTGGAAATTTTATAGTATTGCGCAGAAGGATAGTCAATGCACTAAAAAGAATCATTTAAATTACGGATAATAAAATTAATACTGCCTCAGTGATAATTAACATGCTGACTAACTTATCATGGAACTATGTTGGAAAGCTTCATAATGATCTCCTAAGCAACTTAAAATCCATAAATACATTGGTATTCTTACTTAATAGACAACGCATTAAATTAAAAATTGCGTTATCCTCCCTCGACCTAATACTAAATTTATTGGGTTCCGTTAATCCTGACTTCATGCCTCATGGTGAGGAGTACGCCTTAATCACTAAAGATACCATGGAATCGCTCATGAAGGATTATGACGTTAATAGGTACGTAACTATAGAGAGTATGAGAGAGCATGGCCGTACATACATAGTAACTATTAAGGCGAGCCCGTCGCTGCTCATTAAGTTAATGATCACGTGCAATAACGATTGTGAGTATTACGTTGATAATGGGGGGGTAAGCATTGCAAGGAGTAATGCGGATACGTACTTTCGATTAATACTAAAGGCGTCAACGATAATGAGTAGGGTATTTGAGACTGACATGCCAAGGATATTACTTACTCATAACCCGACTATTTATGGGAAAATAATACTCATTAATAGGAACGAGGCAATCGCATTGTCAATCTGGGACCTACTTAGATTAAATGACGTTCTCTCCAAGGGAGACCTTACGTTAAACGATATAAGCAATGTGGTTGACACCTTCGTTCACGAATTCCTCCATTACATACTTGATAGGAAGTACCTCGTTTCATCAACGTTTATAAAGATGATGAAGAGAATACCAAGCGTTATCGATGATGGTGTTATTCATGAATTAATAGCGTGGACATTAACATCCCACGTGAGCAGATACGTGGCTGAGTGCATTAAGTATGGAAGAGCGAGTAAGTTAGGTGGTACTGAATTAGCGATTCAATACCCCCCCATCAGAAGGAGACATGCATTGACCGCTAGGAAGATAATTAATGAGTTATTAATGAGGTTCAATGGCGATTGCAGTTAATGGAAAAACTAATTAAGTCGTAGTAGTCCTGAAGGTTATATGGGAAAACGTGTTGTAATAGTCGGCGGTGGCGCCGCTGGCGCGTCAGCAGCTGCTAGGGCTAGGAGGTTAGACCCGGAGGCTGAGATTGTAATGCTTGATAAGGCCTATTCATAAGCCATGCACCCTGTGGAATACCATATTACATAGGTGGCGTGGTTAAGGAGGCTCAGGACCTAGCGATATATACCCCCCCAGAGGAGTTTGCTAAGGAGAGAAGAATAACCGTTAAAATAAATGCTGAGGTATTTGATGTGGACACTAAGAACCAGGTCGTGTATGCCAAGGAGGGTAATGAAACGGTTAAGTATCAATGGGACGTGCTCATAATAGCCACTGGGGGGGCAAAACCAATAACACTCCCTGTGGAGGGCCACGACCTAAATGGCATATTGACGCTTAGACTCCCGCATGAGGCACCTAAATTGAGGGAGGAGGTCGAGAAGGCGAGTACCGTTGCCGTGGTTGGTGGTGGCTACATAGGCCTTGAGGTTGCCGAGGCGCTTAGGAACCTCGGTAAGAGGGTACTCCTATTTGAAATGATGCCTCACGTATTACCAACGACGTTTGATGAAGACATGGCTAAGCTAATACATGATGAGCTCATTAAGAATGGCGTTGAGCTACACCTTAATGAGAAGGTTGTTGGCTTTAAGGGCGTTAATGGCCACGTGAGTAAAGTCATTACCGAGAAGGGTGAGTATGACGTTGATAAGGTGGTCATGGGCGTTGGCGTTAAGCCGACGTGGATCTAGCGGTAAAGGCTGGTGCAAGGCTCGGCGAGACTGGGGGGGCTGTCTGGGTTAATGAGTATATGGAGACCTCAGTACCTAACGTTTACGCCGCAGGTGATGTTGCTGAAACCTGGAGCTTAATTACTGGGAAGAGGATGTATGTTGCCCTGGCGCCGCCGGCTAATAAGATGGGGGGGCAGGTTGCCGGTGCTAATGCCGTTAAGGGTAGGTTCCTGAAGTTCCCAGGTGTGTTGGGTACGGCTGTGACTAAGGTATTCAACCTCTATGTGGCTAGGACTGGGCTCACGGAAAAGCAGGCGAGGGAGGAGGGGGGTTTAAGCCTGTGTCTGCTACAATTAGGGCCAGGACCACGGCCCATTACTACCCAGGTGGTGTACAGGTCAACATTAAGATGATAATGGATGAACCAAGCAATAGGGTCCTCGGAGTCCAGGTAATTGGGCCAGATAAGATAGTTGCTGGTTATATAGACATTGCAGCGGCATTGATAGGTAAGGGGGGGCAACAATCGATGACTTCTTCTTCGCAGACCTATCATACTCACCGCCAACAGCCCCCATCTGGCATCCACTAATTACAGCAGCCAGGGTGCTATCTAAGGGTAAGTATTAACAAGCCTCATTAATGCACAAACACATAAAAATCATTACTCCTTCTCCTCCCTACGCAAATTCTTAATTACAGTGGTTAGGAGTGTTATTTCCGAGGGTACATCCACCTGCACTAATTCTGTATCATCTTGGGCACTTAAAGTCATACTCATAGGCCTCATCGAGTGTGTAGCCCCTGAAGCATGTTGGGCATATGTATAGTGTTGTTGAACCTAGCGTATTTATCCTGTGCATGAGCTTGGAAGCAACATTATTTATATGCTGTATTAGGAATTTTCTAATGAATTCCTTATTAATAAACCACTTATACTCATACCTATACTGATCCGTGGACTCACGAACAAGGCCTACAAGGCCCGCCCTATGCATTACGTGGAGTATTCTCCTAATCTCCGTCGCGCTTATGCCTAGGATTAGGGCTAGGGTTTCATCTGGTATGGCCTCATTCCTCTCGCTCAATGTCTTTAGTATCTTAACGCTAACTCACCCATCTCCTCATTATCATACTCAAAGGCTATCCTCCTCCTCGCGTACTCAAGGAATAATGACGTCTCTAGGTCCTCGACCATCAATGAATGACTAATCTATTGGGTTAAAATTCTTACTATTATCATGCTTCTTACCGATCATTAACGGCTCCAACCTACTCCTTACCGCATTCCTTAAATCATCGATTCCCACCCCGTCTTTGCGGATATCAATACATAATTACCAAACTCACCCTCCACAAGGCCTATCTTATCGCTAATATCAATACCATCCGTTAAATCAACCTTATTAAGAACGGGCAGAATCTTAGTCTTAGAAATCCCTAAATCATTGAATATCTTTATGGAGCTCATGAATTTCCTGGAGAATTCCTGATAATCATCGCTTACATCCATCATGAAGAGCACGAGGTCTGCATTAAGGACCTCCGCAATCGTTGCATAGAACGACTCGATGAGCAATGGCGGTAAGTCATCAATAAACCCTATAGTATCCGTCAATATTGCGTTTAATCCATTGAAATTCACAAGCCTTGAGTACGTATCCAGCGTTGCGAAGGGCTTACCATCAACGTACTTACTCTCCCTAGCCAATCTATTGAAAAGCGTCGTCTTACCAGCCGATGTATAGCCAGTGAGCGCAACCTGTGGTAATCCGTAATCCCTCCTCCTAATCACGAGCATCTCCCTCCTCTTCCTAATAGCGTTTAACTCCCTCCTTATATGGGCGATTCTCCTCATCATGTACCTGTAATAAGCCTCTATTGCGTACTCACCACCGCCATAGAAGCCTATCTGCTCGCCAATCTTGGCAAGCCTAATGAACTCCCTAACCCTTGGAATCTCGAGCCTGAGTCTCGTCAACTCAATCTGAAGCTTAGCCTCCTTACTACCAGCTCTCTTCTCGAAAATCTCAAGAATAAGCAGTATCCTATCCATAACCCTAACCCTCAACCTGCGCTCAAGGTTAACATACTGTATTGGATTTAATTGATGATACGTAATAACCACGTCAGGCCCAAGGGACTTAACGAGCGACTCAACTCACCCAACTTACCAATGCCTAGGTAATAACGCGTATCGGGTTTTCTCCTCTGTACGACTATGTCCAGAACCTCATAACCACCAGCCTCACTCAGTAACTGGAATTCCCTAATCCTATTCTCTCCAATATCATCTGCAATGAGCAATAAGGCCCTAGCCCTACTATTACTCACTACGTATCCTCTAACTCACTCGTTATTTAAAACTATTGCCATAAATACTAAGCAACATCACTTACCCCTGTTCCTCTCACGGAGAGTAACCACATCGCCTAAAGTTAGCGACTTACTAACGGGCTTCTGAGCCTCCGCACCGACGTCCTCCGACTCCCTCAATAGGCTAATTCCAAGCGCCTTCTCAAGCTTCCTGGCAAGCTCAACATCAGGTATTAACTGGCCATCCTCAATCCTCCTCAATATACTCTCCTTAACGCCGATTACCTTAGCCAACACATCCCTACTCATGCCAAGGCTCTCCCTAGCCTCCCTAATTAATTCGGCGTAGTTCTCAACAACCTCATACCTATCAACGTTAACCCTAGGCCTACTAACCCTATACGTAATCCCCCCCCTCCTAGATTCATACCTAGTGACGGTTATTGGCTGCTGCGTTGCTTGAACCTGCGAAGGACCCTTAATCACCCTGACCCCCCCCTTAACGTTTGTGTATTTACGGGCGCACTTTTGGCATAGCGTTAGTACTGCGCCATCAATCTCCACGATGACGGGCTCGCCCTCAATCGGTGCACCGCAGACATCGCATGTAAGGACCATACTAATCACCTGACTAGTAATGGCAATTCTCCTTTAAAAACATATTGGGAAAAGATTAAATATTTCATACATAGACGCATCACGTGTCGGTTAGGATTTACAGAGTAACTGGGCGCATGAGGATTGGAATGCGGTGGCAGAGGTTTTCCCTGGAGTTGCCAGCTACGAAACCCAGCGAAGCAGTGGAAATAGCATATAGTGAGTTAGGGAGTAGGCATAAGCTGAAGAGGAGTATGATTAAGATTGAGGAGGTTAGGGAGGTAGGTAAGGACGAGGTTAAACGCACCGAAGTATTACAGCTACTCTCCATGGAGTCACTGGTTAAGTGGTGATGCCATTAATGGCTCAGCAACCACAGAGGATAGTAATAACGAGGGAGGACATTGAGAGACTAATCGAGGAGAGGAACTCCCTAGCAGCACTACTTGATGTTGTTAGGCAGAACCTAGCATTAGTGACGCAGTCAATAAATGAGTTAAGGAGCGCCAAGGACATGCTGACACTATTAAGTAAGGGCGCGGTTCAGGACACATACGCTGGGGGGGTTGGTGGGGGGGAGTCTTTATCAAAGCCTCGCCGGCGCAGGGCGAGAAAGTCCTTGTGAGTGTTGGTGCGAACTTCGTAATTGAGATGGACGTGTCATACGCAATAAATTACATTGATGAGAGAATTAAGGAATTTGAGGACTTAAGATCAAAACTGGATGCTCAATCAGCGGATATAGCTAAGAGGATAACAGACATCGATAACTTCCTCCTATACATAAGCGCAGCCATTAGGCAGCAACAGCAACAACCCGGACAATAAGGTGTTACTTAATGTTTGATAAGTTAAAGAACGCCTTTAAGTCATTTACCAACACAATAGTTAATTCAATAACAACAACCGAGTTAAGTGAGGATAAGCTTAACGAGATACGCGATGAGCTATTCATGCAGCTCGTTGAGTCAGACGTAGCTGTTGACGTAGCTGATGCAATATGTAATGCAATGGTTAATTATCTTAGGGGTCTTAAGGTGCCTAGGTTTGGTGATAAGGAGTCGATAATTAGGAATGGAATTATTGATGTAATGAATAAGCTATTTAGTGATATACCTGATGTGGACTTCATGAACGAGGTCATAGGAATTCTTCAGACGAAGAAGCCCGTGGTTCTCCTATTCCTTGGTCCTAATGGTTATGGAAAAACCACGACAATAGCCAAAATAACGCATCAATTAATGAAGAGGGGGGGTTATACCGCCGTCTGGGCGGCAGCGGACACCTATAGGGCAGGGGGGGCCATTGAGCAATTGGAGGGTCACGCCGCTAAGCTTGGTGTTAAGGTTATAAAGCATGGATATGGTTCGGACCCGGCCGCCGTTGCTTATGACGCAATAAACCACGCGAAGGTTAGGGGGGGCATTGATTACGTAATGATTGATACCGCAGGTAGGATGCACACCGACATTAACCTAATGAATGAATTAAGTAAGATACAGAGGGTTAGTAGGCCGGACTTATCGATATTCATAGCCGACGCATTACTCGGCAATGAGGCGCTGGATATCGCTAAGTACTATAGTAAGTACGTGAGGATTGATGGATTAGTTGTGACAAAGGTTGATGCATACCCAAAGGGCGGTGCCATACTGACCTTCCTATACGAATTAAAGAGGCCCATTTACTTCCTTGGGGGGGTTGGGCAGGGATACGACGACTTAAGACCATTTAATAAGGCGGAGTTCTTTAGGCAGTTAATCCTGTGACGAATGGTTAGAAAATTTTATAATCACTAATTAGCCATAATCCGTGCAATGAGTAATGAGGGCTTAGGTAAGAAGATAATGAATTGGTTAAGCACACTCGCATGGATATTTAAGGTAGCCAAGAAACCCACCAGAAGTAACTACATGATAATCCTTAAGTTGGGTTCATTAATAGTCGCGATACTCGGTGTTTACTCATTTTTATTTAGCGTGGCCCAGCAATACCTAACGAGCAGCGCCAACTTCAGCCTACCATATCCGCTTAACCTAATTGTTGTACTTACAATAGTCATAATACTGGCTGTAATGCTCATACTGGTTTTACTTAGTACGAGAGGCCTTGGTCGCAGATAAGGCCTAAGGACAATCCGCAATATTAGGCAAGTTTTATTAACTCACTATGTTAGGAGGAAGGCAATGAGCAATACTGAGCAGGCAATGAGTTGTAGGGTTTATGCCCTCAGGGCTGTGGGTAATCAGGAGTACAATGTTGCCTTCATGCTCAAGGCCAGGGCTGAGCATAAGGGTCTTGATAAGGTTAAGATCACCGCCATAGTAGTGCTACCGGCACTTAAGGGGGGGTTTGTGTTTGTAGAGGGTTCAATGCCTTATGAGATCCAGGATCTAGCCACAGGTATTAAGCATTATAGGGGGGTCATGGTTAGGGGTGTCATGAGTGTTGATGAGATAGTGAATAGCCTGGCAAAGCCCGTGGAGATTAATGTTGGTGATGTGGTTGAGATAATCGTCGAACCATTTAAGGGTTATAGGGGGGGTAAGGTCGTGGATATCGATAGGCAGAGGGGGGGCAGGTTTACCTGGAGTTACTTGATTCATCCAGTACAATGCCTATAATCGTGAATATTAAGGGTGTTAGGAAAATTGAAAGTAAGCAATAATAGCAAAAACGTTAAATACCTACATTAGGCGGGTCCTACGATATGGCAAAGAGAGTTGTTAAGATAACAGTCGCGCCAGGTAAGGCGGGTGGACCCGCGGTTCAGCAATTAAGTCAGTATGGCGTCGATGTCGGTAAGGTCACCGAGGAGATCAATAAAAAGACGAAGATACTGGCTAATTACGGCATTAACAACGTATTCGTAGAGATAGAGATTGATGAGGACACGAAGAACTTTGACGTAAAGCCTGAACTACCACCAATCGCTGATCTAATAATGAAGGCTCTTGGTAAGGACACAGGTAGTCATCAGGCGGTTAAGGAGTTGATTGGTGACATAAGCATTGAGAAACTCGCCGAGATAGCCTACATAAAGTGGGAGGAACTAAGGAGTAGGAACTTCAAGAATGCCCTTAAGCAGGTAATAAGTGCCTGCAGGAGTATTGGTGTCACAATCAACGGTAAGGACCCGAAGCAAGTACTAAAGGAATTGGATTCAGGCTCTTATAATAATGTGATAACTAAGTACGAAGAGCTGTTGAAGCAGGAGGGCAGGTTATAAACTAAATAAGAGAATTAATCAAAACACAGCATTAGTGGGAAAAATGCTTTAATAAGGGGTTTCTCCACAATACGCGATTATGAGCCTAAACCTTGACGCAATAATTAAGGCAGTCACGGAGGCAAAGGCAAAGGCGAAGAGGAGGAGGTTTAAGCAAACATACGAGTTAATAGTTAGGTTTAAGGACTTTGACGTTAAGAATCAAGCTAATAGATTCAACATAACCATTGCATTACCACATCCATTACAGGGTAAGGAGCCAAAGGTCTGCGTGATGGCTACGGGCGCCATGGTTCTCGCGGCTAAGGAGGCCAAGGCGGATGCGATACTAACTAGGGAAGATATTGAGAAGTTGTCCGGTAATAAGAAGGAGATTAGGAAGCTGGCTAATTCCTATGATTACTTTGTCGCCACGCCGGACCTGATGGTGCTCATTGGTAGGGTAATGGGTCAAATACTGGGTCCTAGGAACAAGATGCCCGAGGTTATTCAGCCAAATGCTGACGTTAAGGCCGTGATTGATAGGCTAAAGAGAAGCGTCAGGGTTAGGGTTAAGGACCAACCACAGGTCATGTGTAAGGTAGGCACTGAAGATATGGATCCAAGGCAGGTTGCTGAGAATATAGCGACGGTGCTCGACGAAATACTTAAGAGGGTTAGACCTGAGCAATTAGGGGGGGACGTGAGCGTGAAGTTAACAATGGGCCCGCCCATAACGTTCTCACCATTGGTATCTAAATAATGAATTAAGGCGGTTATACTTAATCACATTCATAACGCTTAATATTTTCATACTCACGTTATTAATCAGTAACGTAGCCTACCCATTGGGAAGAAAAATTAATTAAGTGCATTATTTGGGCGGTTCTTGTTGGTATGGCTTCGCAACCAGTGTTTAAGCGTACATACGTTAGGACGAAGCCCTATCCGGAGAAGAAGGTTAGGATTGTTAATGAGTTGAAGGAATTATTTAGTAAGTATGAGACTGTATTCATTATAGATATTCACGAGACATCCAACAGGGTTCTTCAGGAGTATAGGTTCTGGCTCAGGAGGAGGGGGGGTGCCTGGGTTATTAA
Organism: Vulcanisaeta distributa JCM 11217; assembly: GCF_001316005.1. GTDB lineage: Archaea > Thermoproteota > Thermoprotei > Thermoproteales > Thermocladiaceae > Vulcanisaeta > Vulcanisaeta distributa_B. The sequence continues at coordinate 84,648 of NZ_BBBJ01000002.1, read as the reverse complement.
GGCGAAGAACACCCTTGTGTTAATAGCGCTTAGGCAGTTAATGGGTAGTGTCGGTGAGGATATTGAGAAGCTATTCACCGGCGAGAACCTCCTCATATTCTCGAATGAGAACCCATTCGAGTTAGCCAGGTGGATTTGGAGTACAGGAGTTAGGAGGGAGGCGATGCCCGGCGATGTAGCGCCATTTGACCTAGTGGCACCCGCTGGTAATACTAACATGAGCCCAGGCCCAATAATGAGTAAGTTCGGTAAGTTGAAGATACCAATCAAGGTCCAGGATGGTAAGATATGGATTGTTAAGGATACGGTGGTTGTTAAGAAGGGTGATAAGATTAATGAGGATGCCGCTGAGATCCTGAAGAAATTGAACATAAAGCCCATATTCGAGACTCTCAAAATAAAGGCAGTAATACTGAAGGTAAGTACGTGATAGCCGTTGATAACCTGAAGTTGGATGTTGGTACGTATAGATCAATGGTTGAGGATGCCGTTAGGTACGCATTCAACCTGGCGGTTAACACGGCATATCCAACACCTGAGGTCCTCAGGGTGTCCATTGCCAAGGCCCACATGGAGGCCTTGAACTTAGCCGTTAACGCCAGATATGTAACTCCGGAGACCGCCCAGTACATATTGGCTAGGGCCGTGGTGGAGGCTAATGCACTCGCCTCAGTAATAGCGCCGAAAGCCCCTGAGCTTGGGCTTCAAGTCTCCCAACAGCCACAGCAGGTGAAGGCTGAGGCTAAGGCTGAGGAGAAGAAGGCCGAGGAAAAGAGGGAGGAGACCACGGAGGAGAAGAAGGAGGGCCCAAGCGAGGAGGAGATCGCAGCAGGTTTCTCCAGCCTCTTTGGTTCGTAAAAATATAGCGGCAATACCTACGCAATCTGTCTTATATAATGTAATTATCGCATAATTTATTAAGTAGAATCTCCAGTCATTAATTATGGTGCGGATAATTGAGGTGATGAATAACGTATATCAAATAGACCTAGAACCCGGTGGATTTAGTAACCTGGTCTCGGTGTACGCCATAAACACTGGCAAGGGAATAATCGTGTTTGAGGGAGGACCAGCAATATCTAGCAATGACCTGAGGAATGCCCTAAGAGGATTACCAGGTAATATTACCCACGCATTTATTACGCATGTTCATATTGATCATTACGGAGGCACAGGGGGGGCTTTGACAGAGCTTAACCCAAACATCGAGGTTTATGTCCATCCAAGGGGGGGTTCAAAGGTCCTACCAAATCCAGACATTATTTGGATACCCGCTAGGGAGGCCATGGGCTGGCTCGGCGAATTATATGGTAGGCCACTCGAGGTGCCAAGTAAGAATGCTAGGGAGACTAAGGATGGTGATAGGGTGACTGTTGGCGACGTTACCGTGGAGGTAATACACACGCCAGGTCATGCAAGCCATCACCAATCCTTCATTGTGGAGCCTTGGGACATACTCATTGTTGGGGGGGATGCGGCGGGTATTTATGTTAAGGATCTCGATTACATAATACCGACCACAATGGAGCCCCCTCAGATTTGACATGTATGTTGATAGTGTTAAGAAGTTAATAGCTAGGAATCCAAGGTACATAGCCTATACACACCACTTGCTCGTTCCCAACGCCACCGACTTATTGAATAGGCACCTCAGGCAATTGGATGTTTGGGGGGGTAAGGCTGCTGAGGAGGCTGTTAAGGAGGGATTGAGTGTTAGTGACCTTGAGAGGATTCTCGTGGAGAGGGATCAAGACCTTAGGAGGGTTTATGATAGGCTTAGGAACATGAGCTCATTATCACCTGTTTGGAATGGCTGTTGATGGTTTGTATAAGTACTTCCGAGATCTTGAGACAAAGCGTAAATAGTGAATTTTAGTTGCGACAGGAACAAAATATAAAAATAATCCCATTTTTATTTATCGTTAAGTTATGGAGGAATTGAGGACGAGGTTATTCGATAGGATGAGGTTTTATAGGAAGCAATGCCCATACTGTAAGCACTACTTCTGGACGTTAAATAAGGACCAGGAATCCTGCGGTGATCAACCCTGCACACCGTACCTATTCATAGGCAATCCACCCGGCAAATTCAGGCCTGAGTCCATTAGGATGTTAGGGAGAGGTTCCTGAACTTCTTCGAGAAGCATGGCCATGTTAGGATTAAGAGATATCCAGTAGTTGCGCGTTGGAGGTCTGATGTTTACTTAGTTGGCGCCTCAATCTATGACTTCCAGCATGGGTCACTGAGGGCATTGTACCACCACCAGCAAATCCACTGACCCTTTCCCAACCCAGCATTAGGTTTACGGATATTGATAAGGTTGGCCGTAGCGGTAGGCACTTAACGGGCTTTGAGATGATGGCTCACCATGCCTTTAATTATCCCGATAAATACATTTACTGGATTGACGAGACTGTTGAGTATGCGCATGAGTTCTTCACGAAGGAGCTTGGCCTCAGGGATGATGAAATCACGTATAAAGAGAATATTTGGGAGGGCGGCGGTAATGCTGGTGAGTGTCTCGAGGTTCTCGTGGGTGGCTTAGAAATAGCAACGCTTGTCTTTATGCATTATAGGACCGTTAATGGTAAGTACGTGGAGATGCCCATGAAGATCGTGGACACGGGCTATGGGCTAGAGAGAATTTACTGGTTACTCACGGGTAAACCCACCGTTTATGATGCTGTCTTTGGGCCATTCATTGAGAAGTTAAGGAGTAGGTTAGGTCTTCCAAAGCCAAGCAATGAAATGCTAATGCACATGGCAACTTACTTTGGGCAGCTTGACCCTGAGGTTACGAGTATTGAGAAGGCCTATGAATACATATCGAGTAAGGTTGGTATGGATGTCAATGAGGTTAGGAACATACTTAAGGCCCAGGAGACGCTGTATATACTCAGTGATCATGGTAGGACGCTATCCTGGATGATGGCTGATGGCGTGATACCAAGCAATTCAGGCGTTGGTTACCTAGGTAGGCTATTACTAAGGAGGATGCTTAGGAGTATGTATGTTGCAGGTATTGAAATGCCGCTTACAGAGATTATGAACATGGAACTTGAGTTTCTAAGGGATGATTACCCAGAGGTTTATGAGGAAAGACAGACGATACTTGAGCTGGTCGACCTTGAAGAGAGGAAGTTTAAGGAACTACTTAGGCAGGCACCAGGCATCATCGATAAGGTCGTTAGGGATAGGGAGAGGAGGACTGGCAAGAGGGAGCTCACCGTTGATGACTTAATGATGCTTTATGACTCACAGGGACTACCACCGGAGATTGTGCGTGATATCGCATCATCAAAGCTTGGACTAAGCGTCTCAGTACCTGATGACTTTTACTCAAGGCTGGCCGCTAGGTATCAGAGACAGGTCGGTGAGGAGAAGCCTAAGGTCGATGTGAATCCAGTGGAGGTTCAGGACCTACCGCAGACCAGGGAGTTATTTTATGAGAATATGAGGCTATTTCAATTCAACGCCAAGGTTCTTAGAGTCATTAGGGGTAAGTACGTGGTTCTAGACCAGACCGCGTTCTACCCAGAGGGTGGAGGGCAGGTGGCTGACCACGGCGTTATTAAGCATAGTAGAGGTGAGGCGAGGGTTATCGATGTTCAGAGGGTTGGCCCAGTAATCGTGCATGTTATTGAGGGTGAACCACCAATGGAGGGTGAGACTGTGGAGGGCATTGTGGATTCCACCCGTAGGCTCGACCTAATGAGAATGCACACCGCAACTCACATACTGCTTCAGAGTATTAGGCGTGTCCTTGGTAGGCATGTTTGGCAGGCAGGTGCGGAGAAGAATGTGCCGTTTAGTAGGCTTGATGTGACGCATTATAAGTTACCCAGTAGGGATGAGATTAGGAAGATTGAGGAGCTGGCTAATCAAATGGTTGTTGCCAATTACCCAGTGATCATTAGGTGGTTGGGTAGGACTGAGGCAGAGTCGAAGTTCGGAGTCTACATATACCAGGGAGGCGCTGTGCCAGGGGCTAAGCTGAGGATTGTCCAGGTGGGCCCTGATGAAAGCCATATGATGTGGAGGCTTGTGGTGGTATGCACGTGAGTAATACCGGTGAGATTGGGATGATTAAGATTGTTAAGGTTGAGAAGATTCAGGAGGGTGTTGTCAGGTTCATATTCACCACGGGTAGGCATGCGCTTAATTACGCGGAGTCCCTTGAGGATTCAATTAATGAGGTGTCTGAACTAATTGGTAGGGGGGGTAGGGAGGATGTGGTTAAGGGGTGTTAAGGAATTACTTAATGATGTGGGTAAAATGGAGGGTAGGATAAAGGCGTTAACCAGGAAGGCTATTAAGGGCGATATTGCCGAGGCCATGGATAGGGAGACTACGATAAATGGCGTTGGCTTCACGTACATGGAGTACGAAAATGAGGATAGGAATTACATACAGGAGTTTGCCAAGGAGTATTTAAGCGCGAGGCCCAATACCGTGTTGTTGATTGTTAATAGGGTTGGTAATGGAACTGAGTACATGGTTTACCTGAGCCCTGAAACCGCCAAGCGCGTAAGCATTAGGGAATTAATGGCGAGACTTAACGCAAGCGTTAATGGCAAGGGTGGCGGATCAACGACTTATGGGCAGGGATTCGCCCAGGGCAAGCCGCCAATAGATACCTTCACAAGCGCCATTAAGGCATTCCTAGGGTCTATAGGCTCCTCCTAACAGTCTTTCCAATCTCATCCTTAAAACACCAGATGCCCTCACCAATATCCAGCAAAACAATGCCCAATTTACTAACTAACTTATCACTCAGTAGTACTTCATCGGCACGCTCACTGACCGCTGCATGAGCCATAATACCACCAACCTCCCTATCATTCTCAAGGACCCAGACCTGAACTGCATTAGGAATTAGTATTAACCTAGTCACCGTCCCATCGGCCAGTACGTAATTCCTAACCTCAGAACCACTGGGCAGCTTGGGCAGTAGGTTTAGGTCCTCGGCAACACCCCCCCTCGGTATTAATACCTCCGGCTCCTGGGTTTCATAACCCGTGGTCACCAGCGCCTTTGTCACCGTCGTCCTACCCATGATCGAGGATAATTTAATCCGCAGTCGAATAGCCATTACAATAGTGCACTATTAGGTAATTATTAATACTTTCTTATGAGACTGCGAGATGTTAGTAAGATTTTTAACTTAATTCAATCATTGATTAGGGATTATGTCGAGCAGTAAAAACATAAATAGGATGCTTCTAGTAGCCGTTATAGTACTTGCCGTGGCATTAGCCGCAGTGTTGATTTACTTCCTCGCATTTAAACCACCAACAAAACCAGTAATACCTCCAGGCCAATCAAGCTCCTCATCCAGCTCATCATCTCAGTCCTCCGCATCCTCACAATTATCGTTAGCCACAACAGCGTTTGAGAGAGGCGTTGAGAATTGGTTAAGCATTGAATGCATTTATAATAAGTATGGTGGAAATGCCACGTTGAATGCCGTGAACAATATATACACGATAGCCTATGGCTACATATATGATTATGAAGAGACAAGTAACATAACGTACCTATTAATGTACCCAATAGCTCAATACCAATACATAGCAAGTAAATACCCAGACTGTGCCGTGAGCGAGAGTGACCAAAGCCTGGTTAATACCGTATTAGGCGCATTAAGTAACATAAATACTGTGGCATACACGCTTAACATACCAGGTAACCTGCTTGGTACGCCATTATTCATTGTCTTTGATAAAGCGAATAACGTGACCTACGTATTGGCCGGCGCATCACCCTATGTCTTTGACGCCATTAATGATGCGATAAGGGGTAACATAACCATATTTGTATATCAGGGTCAGGAGCTCGGTTATGGATTTAAGGCCAACTCAACCCAGGTATCTTTCATAAATGAGTTAATCTCCTCTGGATTAAGGATCGGTAATCCCAACGCCAATATAACGGTTATTGAATTCCTAGACCCAGAATGCCCCCCCTACTGCGCACTCTTCCAGGTGATGTACGGCAGATCCTTAGAGACAATGATTGGTAGTGGCTATGTTTATTACGTTATCCATTACTTCCCAACCCACGTACTTGGATACGGATGCTCATCACCAACGATTGCACAAATGCTGGGACCATACTGTGGTAATAACCTCACAACACAAAAATTGTTTAAATACACCCATTTGCATTAATGTATCGTGGGAATAAACCCAAGAGAGGTCAGGAGGTTGCTTAGGCGGTTTGGCATTCAGGACCTTAACCTTGAGGAGGTTAATAACGTAACTAAGGTTGTTATTTACCTAGGTGATGGATCAACCATCGAGATAAATAAGCCCGTGGTCGCTAGGATGAAGATTCAGGGATTATCAATATACCAGGTGCAGGCCAGCGACTCAGACGTTAAAGTTGTTAAATCGCAACCAGCGGTGCCGCAGCCAAGGCAGTCACTAATAATACAGCAGCCCCCCCAACAGGCCGCTACTGTAAAGACCCCCCCGCCACAGTACGAACCGAGTGAGGACGATATTAAGCTCGTCATGGAGGAGACCGGCTGTACAAGGGAGGAGGCGATTAGGGCGTTGAAGGAGACTAATGGCGATATCGCGGAGGCAATAATTAAGGTACAATCACAGAAAGGCACTAAGTAATGAGTTTACTCTCCCTGGGAGAGTTCAGTTTATTAATTAATAATTACAATGCTTACCAATGAGTAGGCGTAAGGTGCTAAATCGATTATTAATTATTTCGTTACTCATAATCGTGATTTCCGAAACCGCCTTATTAATACTAAATTGGCAGAACATAATGATTAGGGCATATACCATCCCAAGTACATTTACTATAAATTCAACCACAGGGCTTGTAATACTAATGTTAGTAGCTCATGATGCTTATGCTAAGGTCATAATAACATTAACAAACTTACCATTATCAAACGCTACATTAACGATTTATCTAAGTAACGGTACTAACATAACCTTAAGGCCTGGCAGTACCATCAGACTAACGTACTTATTCACACCAAGCAGTTACCTCGCATACCCAGAATGTAGTGGGGGGGTGGTTTCACTACCTAATGCGTCAGCAATGGCATACTCATTAAATAGTTTAAGCAATCCTTTCATAATTTATGAATCAACATTTAATTCTGGGCTGCTACGCTTAACGTCATTTAACTTAACATTGGCGGTCTCATCAATTCTTAGGGATATGTCTCCATGTGGGACGGGAACTTACTTGTTAATACTGACCAATGGTAATAATGCCATGGTCATGGTCCAGGTAAGTAGGGTGGTGTTTGTTATATGAGTATTGAAGAAACCAAAACTAAGCTTATGATGCTTAGGGACACACTTACCCGTATTGAAGGTATTAATCATGCTCTCGATGAGTTACCAAAGATACTAATTAATGCATTAATTATTATTGCCGTGATTATGGGTACGCTCATAACCTCCATCATTATATACATAATAACGGCACAAACAATAACGTTATTACCATCAGGGTTGAGTATTCTTACCATAATTACATTATTGGTGGTGGTTCCGTACTACGTATATACACGTATTGATAAATCAATGAAGAGTACGAGTACTTACAGTGATTGGGATAGCAAACTTCAACTCGGCATTTCAGGGATTCTTGAGATATTATCAACACTAGACTTTGACGGTATTGAGTATAAAATTAATAGAGCTAGGATTGGGTATGCTCTGGTAATCATAATTAAGTTATTGGCACTCTCAATACTCCTCTTCCTAGTGGTTTTTATGGTTACATCAGCATTAATTATGGTATTAGGTTATACGTATTGGACATGGTATACGATGGTCATGGCCATCATTATTGATATAGCAATAACACTAGCCTTGAGTGGGATGGTTTGGTCAATGATGTTAAAAGACTGTGGTCCCTCAGTGGCTTAATTATTGAGCTCAGGTGGCTTTACCATGAGCTCCAGGGAATTCAGGCCTGACCTGTACGTATTAGCACGCATTATTGAGGTCTTGGTTAATAATGGGCCTATGAAGAGAACTAGGTTAGCCACAGCCTGTGGTTTATCGTATGATAAATTGGAGAGGTATCTTAATTGGATGATTGAGAAGAACCTTGTTCTCATTGATGGTGATGGCTTCGTCAGACTCACGAGAGATGGTGAGAGAACGTACGAAGAACTTGTTTCATGGATTAAGAGGTATGTTGGTTCGTTGAGGATCAATAAGATTTAATGGGCGTAGTGTTTAAATACCCACACCTCCCCCAGTAACTCGACGTCACTATGCCGCTTAGACCTGGTCGTTGCTATAGGAGGTTGAAGAGACCTTACACGAGGACTGAGTACATAGCCGGCGCTCCATACGTTCAAATACCTAGGTTTGAGCTTGGTAATACGAAGCCTAGGGAGAGGGCTAGGTTTGATTACGTGGCTGAGCTTGTGACTGAGGAGACAGGCCAAATAAGGGCTAATGCTCTTGAGGCTGCCAGGCAGATGGCGTATAAGTACCTGTCTAAGTACGTCGGTGATCCCAACTTCTACCTAAAGATAAATGTCTACCCATTCCATGTGATTAGGGAGAATAAGATGTTGGCCATGGCTGGTGCAGACCGTCTACAGCAGGGTATGAGGCTGGCCTTTGGCGTCCCGTCAGGTAGGGCCGCGAGGATTCTTAGGCCCGGTACAATCATAATGCACCTGGAGATTGAGGGTAAGAACCTGGCACATGCTAAGGAGGCCCTTAGGAGGGCTGCGTCTAAGTTGCCACTTCCTATGAGGATTGTTATTTACCCAAAGCAGGCACAGCAGGTTAAGGTCGTTGCCCAGTCATAGGCCCTGAAGCACAAGGATTATAAGGCGCTAGTTTTTCGGTGAGTTAGAGTAGGTGAATTGCTAATATGAGTAGTGGCTTAGATGCTAGGCAGCTGTATAAGGGCCGTATTGAGGCTGCGACGGAGATATGGAGCAAGATAATGAGGAATGAGGTAAGCACTAGGAACCAGCTTGAGGAGTTAGTATACATAGTGTATAAGCAGAAGGGTATTGAACCATTTAGGGGTTTGAGTAAGGTTAGGATTTACGATAAGGAAATAGCCACAATATACATAATTGGTAAGTATGGCCTTGGCCTACTCGACGGTGAATTAACCAATGCCTTCAAGAATATATTCAATGTGGAAATAGCATGCGATGAAATATATAGTTTCCTTAAGGCTAGGAACTTCCAATTAAATGACAATAACGATACTGAGCAGTTTAGGAAAATGGTTGATAATGAGGCGTTGGGGGGGCCTAAGACCGAGGAGAGAGGATTTAGGTTATTGAGGTACGTATTCACTGGTACGATAATGAGGTTCTTCCCCCCCGAGGAGGATTTCGTGGGCACATATAAAGCATTGAGCACCGCATTCCCAGACCTGGCGAGTAAGTTTATGAGGTATGTGAGGTTCTACGTAGCTTTAGAGTGGCTGAAGACATCGCGCTTGGTAATATTAAGAAGGTTGAGGAGAAGAAGATCATGAAGTACACGCATTGCCTTAGACTTAACATGACTAAATGCGTACCCCCCCATGACAAGTTAATTAGGGAGATAGCCCTCAGGGTGTATAAAGTGCCTAGGAAGGTCCTTGATAAGCTATTTCCCAATGAGGATCAGAGGTCATTCATACCAAAGGCTCAGTAGACACTCCTTAAAATTAAATAATCAATTCCTTATTCCCTAACAACCTTAAAAATAGAACTCCAGATACCGCCCTGCTCAACAACCCTCTCACTCATTATCCTAAACCCATACTTAGCAAGTATTTTTCGTGCCAGGGACTTCCTAACAGTTATAAATACGGCGCTCGAACCATCCCTAAGAACCTCCCTAAGTGCCCTTAATAAGGAGTCATAGAAGTTCGCCAACCCCCCTAAGAGGCTCAACACGAATACCAAAGGGAGGATTAAAAATGGCATACATGCACGCATTATCTTTAATGGCCGGCCTTGTTGAGTCCATAACCACAAAATCAATTAAGGCATCCACACCAGCCTCCCGCGCATTCATCAATGCCCCCCCATTAACATATCCATAGTCAATATCGGCGCATAGAAAGCTCACGTCCCTCCTCATTAAGGCACCCTCAATAACTATCGTACCACTACCGCAGGTTATGTCACAAATCCTCGATGATGAGGCTGGCTTAACATCCTAAACATTGCATTAGCCAGTATGGGATTTATCGCGGCTGGGTGATTAAACCTCCTATATGGTCTATTCCTAAGTGATTTACGGGTTATTGATATGCCAAGCACGCACTTGTCCTGGTCGATAATAAGTCTCAACGTTAGGTCAGCATTATCAAGGTTGAAGAGGGGGGGTTTAATGCCCATGGATGTCAGGAATTCGGAAATTCTCTCACCAAGTAGTGCCGCCGCGTCCGGGCTCCTAAATTCATGATCCCCCCCAGACCTATCAACCACCACACCAATTGTAGTGTTTGGAGTATAGTAGTTGAGTAGTTCATTAAGTCTTAACCTCCAGATGCAATTCCTCAAACTCCCTATGTCTTTACCAACGTTTTCTACGTCGAGTACCGCTATCACATGCTCCACAGTACCCAGTGCCTTTAGCTCATTAATGGTTACATTACCTACATTTATCAGCACCTTACCGGTCACGTTAGACGACCCAAACACCTCAGCTGTAACAACCCTATCCTTGAATAATTCCCTGACTTCACTAATTACGATATCCTCAATCCCAGGCACCGTCGTTAGGAGTATCATCATTCATAAAATGCAGTGGGATAGTTGAGTTAAAAGGTCTTTCGTGATTCATAACATGTGTATCATGGTTGGATTTATGGTTATTACCCTAAGCGTCATTAACAACTGTATTATGCCCGATACCATGAGCGCTATAAGCACGGGCGTCGACGCCATATATAGCGTCAACTTCACGGCCACAGCAACGTACTTAACCAAGTGATACTTCACGTAATAACGCATTTGTGGTTTCACACCCATCAATAATTGATAGATAGTAATAACAGTGATTAGGGATAACTCTATGGATATTAAGTTACAGGCTATCGCATTCACACTCGACAATGAATTAAAGACTAAATAACCAACTATGGACCCAATGGCCAGATGATAAGTACTTAAGCACGGAGTAATTACTGAGCTTAAGTACGAGTAGCGCGTAATTAATTAATTCATGAGTACTCAATTTACTTACACCATAAGCCCTATTCCTGAAGACGTACGGTACCTCAACAACCCTGAAAGAATCACCATACTTAATGTGAAATAACGTCAGTAACTCTAGGATTAGTTTATAACCTGCTGAATCACTTAGCAAGTCAATCACGCCCCTTAATCTCTCCGCATTTACGGCGAAGAACCCGCTAATTGGATCTTTAATGCCGCGGGTCCAGGGCATTAATAACCTAGCCATGTACGTAGCCCCCCCTTACTAATAGCAAGTCTCTTAAATGACCAACCAACGATGCCGCCACCCCCCCAACATACCTACTGGCTATTGCCAAATCCACGCCATCCACAAGCACAGCCTTAATAAGGCTAGGAACTACGTCAGGTGGGTGCTGCAGGTCGGCATCCATGACAACTATGGAGTTAGCGCCCTTATCAAGACAGGCCCTCATGCCAACCTTAATAGCGCTGCCCAACCCAAGCCTGACACCTCTCTCAATTAATTCAGCCCTGTTCGTTGCCTTGGCGAATTCCATAACGACATCCTGAGTACCGTCAGTACTGCCATCGTCAACAACCACAATAAACCAATCATAGTTAGCCAAGTAATTTCTCAGCATGGGTAACAATATCCTCAGGTTGTCGGCCTCGTTTATCGTCGGCAATACAATGCACGTATCCACGTGATAAGTAATAGGACCAAGAGAAATAAGTATTACTTTGACAGAAAAGAATTGATCACCATGGCAAAACGAATCTAAATAAAGTATGTATTAGTTAGTTTAATAATCGATTTCCCTCAATTCAATAATTAATGCGGGTATTAGCAGCTGTACTAAGGGAGTTCAATAAGCCCTTCAGTATTGAGGAGTACGATATTGGGGGAACCTGGACCTAACGATGTCGTAGTAAAGGTGAAGGCAGAGGGCATCTGTGGCCGCGACTTAGTTATCTGGAGGGGTGGTTTCAGGAATTTAAAGCCTCCATTAATTCTTGGACATGAAATTTTCGGCGAGATTGATGGAAGGGCTGTCGGGGGGTATTTGGAGCTATTACCGATGGTACATGCCCATACTGTAGGCTGGTAAGGAGAATTTATGTGTTAATCTTCAATTCTTCGGTGAAGGCAGGCCTGGCGGTTACGCGGAGGCTGTAATAGCGCCGAGAAACAACGTATTCGAGTTGCCGGATGGCGACTACGTTAAGTATGCCGCAGCAGTATGTCCACTGGCGACGGCAATTCACGCAAGTAAGCTGGGCAATGTTGGACCAGGCACTAGGGTTCTTGTAACGGGGGGGGCGGGAGGTGGCGTTGGCGTGCACACTATTCAGTACCTTAAGAGTCTTGGTGCGTACGTAATATCAATAACGTCGCCAGCCAAGGCGGATTTTGTGGCTAAGTACTCAGATGAGGTCGTTACTGATAGGGAGTTTTCGAGGAAGGTTAGGGATGTTGATGTTGTTTTGGAGATCGTGGGTGCCGCCACCATAAACGAGAGTCTCAGGACGCTAAGGCGTGAGGTACGTTGGTGCTGATAGGCAATACCGAGGGCGAGGAGATTAGGTTAATGAGGCCCGCGCTTACGGTAATGAGGGAGCACAGGATAGTTGGTTCGGCTGCGTATACGAGGAGGGAGGTTCTTGAGGCTGTTAATCTTCTTCATAGAGGTGTTGTTAAGCCTATTTACAGGATTTATGACTTTAAGGATGTTAATAAGGCATATGATGACTTAATTAACCAGAGGGTTTTGGGCAGAGCCGTTTTGGTGTTTTAATGGGAAAAATTAATTAGTTATTAATCCTTATGCACCTCTGTGGTTTTGAGGAGGTCCCAATTATTCGTTCCCGGTAATAATGAGCACATGATTAGGAAGGCAGCCCTTGAGTTGAAGCCTGATTCTGTGATTATTGACCTTGAGGATGCGGTGCCAATCGATGGTAAGGAAGCGGCACGTAAGTTAATAAGGGAATTACTTCCACAACTTGATTGGGGGGGTGGTAAGGAGGTTTGTGTTAGGGTTAATGACCCAAAGACCCCCCCTTCTTCTATGCGGACATTGATACCGTGTATAAGATCGATGTCGTTAAGTGCATCGTGATTCCAAAGGCCGAGTTTGACTTAAGCTTCGTATATAAGGCCACAGGTAGGGAGATAGAGCCGCTCATAGAGACGGCTAGGGGGGGTTTGCTTAAGGTTGAGGATGTTGTCAGGAGTGAGGGCGTTACCGCCGTGTCCTATGGGGGGGCAGCCGACTTCGCACTCTCGGTTGGTGGTGTTGTAAAGACTTATGAACAAAACCAGGTCCTTAAGACAATGGTAGTCTCCGCAGCCAGGGCTTATGGGGGGGTTGATCCAATCGATAAGGTGTTCTTTGATATTAAGGATATTGAGGGCTTTAGGAGGGAGTGTGTTGAGGCTAAATCCATGGGTTTCATTGGAAAGCAGGTTATTCACCCAAGCCAGATACCCGTGGCTAACGAAGTCTTCTCACCAAGTGAGGAGGAGATTAATTGGGCTAGGAGGGTTGTTGAGGCTTACGAGAGGGCTGTTAAGGAGGGTCGTGGAGCAATAAGCCTTGAGGGTCAGTTGGTTGATTACGTGCACTATAAATTGGCTAAGAGGATCCTCGATTTCGTGAATCGGCCTGGTTAGCGAATGCCTGCTCGAGCTCCGTGAAGAAGCGTTCAATGGCTAAAACCCGTGGGTCGCCCTCGCTAATCCTTATTATCCTTATCCTACCAAACCTCTTCTCCTCAGCGATGCCAAGTCTCTTAAGAGCCTCTATGTGGTACTCAATCACCTTATAATTAACGCCCAACTCCCTGGAGAGCTTCGTTATATTCACCTCCTTATACTTAATCAACGCCTTAAGTACCCTAACCCTAATCCTCGATGAGAATAGGTCCTCTATGAAATCGACACTCACGTACCCAACTCACCCTTAATTATCTTTTCCAACTCCTCCTCTAACGTTTCCAGGGGGCTCTGACGGTATTGAGATCAGCGTTGTCCTACCCCCCCTCATACCCTTACTAGACGTCCTAGTCTCAACAAAGCCCTTCGTATTTAAGTCCCTAAGGTACTCCCATAACTGTGTGTGCTTCCTGGGCTCCTGACCATATTGCTCACAGAGCATTTGATACTCATCCTCAGCGGTCCCAAAGGGTATGTAGGGCGAGTTTGGATTCTTCATTAAACTCCTAACGATGGCCAGTAGAAATATCTTCTCATGAAGAGGCAGCATTCTTAACTCATCGCTCCTAATGCCCCTAAGCGTGTTCTTTATGGCCTCCCTAACATGCTCAGGCAGAATCCTATCTGCACCCTTCATCTCGGCGAGCTTTGAGGCCCTCCATAATATGTCAATGGCATACCTAGCATCACCCCCCCTATGCTCATCCATTAAGTGCTCATCAACGCCAGCCACATCCGCTATCATCTCGAGTATCTCCTCATCATACACACCATCAATTAAAGCCTCCTGAGCCCTTGCCAGGAGTATCTCGAATATTTGATCCTTCGTGTACGGTTCAAACCTAATCACGGCATTACCAAGCGCACTCTGGGAACTCCTATCGAGTTGATCCCTAAAGGTTAGGTCCTGGCTAATAAGGATTAAGCCAAACCTATACTTATCACCCCCCCTACTTACATACTCCTCGCCAAGCCTTATCAACGTGCCCAACGCATGCGGACCACTATTATTAACTAGGTGGAATACATCATCGAGAGCCACTATTGCGTATATGTCCTTCTCCCTAACCATGTCAAGAAGCATCTTAAGTAATTCCTCGGTCGAGAATCCCCCCCTCTTCGGTATTGCAATGTTTAATTGAACACCAATGTCCTTTAGCACCGAACTTAGTGTTCTATTGAGGAAGCAGGACACATGAACATACCTAACCCTCTCACTTGATCTAACTACGTAATTTCCAAACTTCCTACTCGTCACGGTCTTACCACTGCCAGGTCTGCCGATGAGCACGACCTTCGGATACATAGACCCTGGATCCTCAAGAAAACCGCTGAAGTACGTCTCAAGCTGTTTCAATTGCTCCTCCCTATGCGGCAGCTTACTCGGTATGTACTCCGGCGTTAATGCAGCCTCGTTCTTAAAAATCCTCGGCATTTACTATTTCTTTAGTAGAGAGGTAAAAAATAGTTTTTGGTTACTATATAAGCCTTGACCTAGGTTAACTGAAACTTTCACTAAACCCTCACAAACGTCCTCGGACCCACGTAAACACCAAACCAATTACCCAAACCCTCAACAACAACTGCACAATCAGAAGCGCCCCCCCCTATACATCGCATGAAAGCCAAGACCTCTCAATAAATTAATTATTGAAGACTCACAATCACTATCGCTAATTAATGATCCACGTAACCTACACCTAACAACATAAGTCTCGCAATCACTACTCACGTATCTACGAACAACATCTATTAAATCGTTAATCGTATTATAACTCCCCTCATGGATAATCGGAATTATCGAAGTAAGTACGTTCTCAGGTATTGGCGCATTAATAAGGAGACCAGCCACATACTTAGGATCTATATTGGTCTCCACGATTAAGACCCCCCGAAACTCCGTGGCCCTAACGCTCACGTCTCTATCAAAGAAGAATAGGTAGTCCCTAATGTCCTGTCTCACGCCGTACTCAAAGGACGACTTAACAGTAATTAATACCTTATTCACCATAGCGCTCATTATACGGGATTACTCGACTCCATGACCTACGGCCCTATTAATGCCCGTATTGGCGAGGGCACAGGTAATACCTACGACAATGTCTTCCACGGCCTTAAATGCCGTAAAGGCCGAGTTATAGGGATTGAAATAACTATGAACCTCACCACTCGGTCCATGCTTCATTGACATGTAGTAATAGTGATCACTCGTTAGTAAGTACCTCCACGTCTTTTCAAGCCTATTCATTTTCATTAAATTGCCTATGGAGATCACGTGATCAAACGCGATTCTTTGAAGATCATTCCCGCGCCATGCGCTATCGTCCTTCTCGACATCGGCCCAGGAAATCACTGAGGGTATGTCTAAATAATCAATGGGTTCCTCATTCGCTAGTGATGATGGGTGTATGAACTCAACATCTGCCCTACGCGCCTCCTTAGGAAGCCATGCGAGAAAATCAAAGATCCCACTCTCACGCCAATGATGCTCACCGAATGTTTCAAAGTCCAAGCCCACCAAGACAAAGTCCCCTGGGGGGGTTGCCCTAATCCAGGCCATGTACTTATCGGCGGTCAATGGCCATTGATCCCAAGACCTATTACTAAACCTAAAGCCTATATCGTCAGATAGCCTATAATGCCTAAGCAACAGCCTCACCCTAGAATTGGGTGCGCCGTATAGGTATGTTGGACTTCTCCAACCAAGCACCCAATCAACCCCCCCTTCCGTGAGAACCACCGATGCGCCCGCCTTCTCCATTAGTAAGCCCCCCCAATCATTCCTATATAGGAATTCAGTATTCTCAAAGACAAGGGGTACCTGACCAAATAATGACTTGTTCGTCTCAACGTGATCCTCCAACTCCCTGAGAAATAAATCCCCCCCGCTGACGAATGACGCTAAGGAATGGTGATAAGGCTCAGCAACAAGTTCGACAATACCCCCCCTCCTCACCAAATCCCTCAGTAAATCGATAACCTCAGGCCTCCACATTAGTAATTGATCAATTAATGAGCCGGATATCGATATAGCAGCCCTAAAGCCATCATTGCCTAAATCCCTCATTAACTCGAGGGTGGGCATGTATGACTTATCAGCAACTCTATTCAATATCTCCCTATTTACTTCATCATTAAATATTATCGAGTTTATTGTAGGCTCATCCACCTCACCACGCCTTAAATCACATAACTTATCAAGCACGCCATACCTCAACCTCCTGGGTTGATGCATCTCAAGGAATAGTATTAATTTCCTAACCATAACCAATCACTCCTCAAACCACTGATAGGTGCTTACTAACCTCTTAATATCCTGCTCAACCCTCGACTTGGCATTGCCTAGGAACCTTAATAACTCATCAATATAATCATCACTTAACCTTCTTCTTTCCTTCACTGTATTTAAAACCCTCGAGATAACATCAAGGTTAATGAATAAATCCACGATAGACTTACCATAAATAGAATCCTTAACATCACCACAACTTATTACGAATACCTCGGATGCCTTCAACCTATCACCGCTCATTAACCTTAATGTAATCCTTATGGACCCCTCGCTAGGACTTAAATTCAGGCCAACCCTGCTTATGCTGAGCTTTAAACCGACACCCATCGTCAACACTTGGTACCAGGTTAATTCCCTATCCATGCTCACGTCCTCATCAATACTGGCAATGCCTGGGCACTTATCGCCATACCTAATGACGTACTCCGAAACCAGTGGGTCCTTTCTATCCTTAACATTGATAAGCAGATTATTATTTATTAATTCATCGAATATCTTCCTCACAAGCTCAAGGGATGAACTCACAACGAGGACACCCACATGGTATTAATAAAGCTTTTACTTAATAATTGGTCCGACATCCGGGCGACCCTGCCTAAGGCCCATACCAGCCCACCTCGTCAGCTCACCCCCCCTAAGCATTAATATGAGGTTCCTGGCGTGCTTCCTCGACCTATCAACGGCTATGTCAAACAATTCCTTCTCATCGCTTGCTTCATCCTCGTGAACCGTCACATCTATTATCGGTTTATCATACTCAATCTGAAGCATTATAAGGCCCATGGAGGCCACGGCGTAGGTTATCTTATCCGTTAAACTTGGCCCAATCCAACCAAATACCATGACCGCGTCGACGCCCTTATTAATGAGTTGTTTAGCAGCCCAGGGAGTATTCTTGAAGCCAGGTACTGTTATTCTCTCTATCACTATGGAGGGTTCATTATTCCTTAATTCCTCAATTGCGTACTTAGCCATGTCGACCCTGGCGAATGTCGTATCGACAATACCAACCCTCAGCACCATTAACCTGGCATTTAAATAACCGCCTTATAACAATTAACGCATTCAGTGATTAATCACTCGGTTTCCGCTTCATTACTTTCAATCTCCAGGAACCTATCAATGCTTATCTTATCTATTGACTCGTCTATCGTGCCTATGGTGCACGTTGAGGAACCATGCCTATATAGAACCTTCTCACCACCACTCGTAATCCTAACCACCAGCGTACCCTCCCTACCACATATTGGGCATTTACCAACCGCCACACTGACCCACGTCCTACCACGAGAACGCGCCCAGTCAGCCACCTGCCTCAGGTAATTCCTAATGCCCTCTTTATCCAATGTGCTCGGTGGAGTTAAAGCCCCCCCTGCATTGCGTTTCTCCTGCGCGGTCGTCGGCTCTGTGATTAACTTATTATAGAGCTCATCAACGATCTTCGCAGTCTCATCGGGCAGTACAATCTTATCGCCTAGCTTATTAAACGGGCACACGTCCCTTAACGGGCATGATGCGCAACTCATTGTCTTAACGCCAACCTCCTTACTCTTCAACGACTTAATGACCGCATCAAGTAATTCCTTACCCCACTCAGGATTTATCGTTATTGCCAAGCCCTCCTCAATATCGCCGTCTATGTTCTTAGATAGGTAATGCAGTTGTATCTCCGTATTGAGTAGCGCAGCCACCAGCAGCGCCTCGACTATGTGGGACTTAACATTATCTTTAAGAAGCATGAGCTTCGGTAATACTAATGAATCACCGCACCTGAGGAGCCTTGGTAATTCAATCACCATATCCTCAACCCTAACCACGTGCTTCTCCGTAGCGCATACCGTTAAGACCCTCGGTAAATACTCGCTATAGGCCTCATCCATTATACTAACGTCTCTCCTCAACGACAGCAATGAACACTTAGCAATCGATGTTACGAAGTGCGTATCTCTAAGTTGCAGCCTATTTAATAGGTAATTTGCTAGGTCTGTTATTTCCTCGAGACTCATCAGCCAATCACCTTAACCCCCCCTGCCTTTGATACTTCTTGCTTTACATAATCGAGATAATTATCAAGCAATTCCTTACCTGGTAAGAAGACCTCATGAGGATTCCTAGTCCTCATTATGCATATGTTCCTAAACCTACATACCTTGCATGATGTTGTCTTAACAGTCAATGCGCCAATGTCCCCCCCACCCTCCACAGCCTTTACCCAAAGCTTGAAGGCGTAAATGACCGGATAGCCAACTTCAGGAATTATCTCGATAGGGACTATGTTACGTAGCACACCATCACTAAGCACTAGGTATAGTATGTACGTGTTCTTATTACCCGCCGCCGAGTAGAAACCTGCCTGTATCATGTCATGGAATAACCTAGCCTTCGTAACCCTACC
Source organism: Vulcanisaeta distributa JCM 11217 (assembly GCF_001316005.1). Classification (GTDB taxonomy): domain Archaea; phylum Thermoproteota; class Thermoprotei; order Thermoproteales; family Thermocladiaceae; genus Vulcanisaeta; species Vulcanisaeta distributa_B. The sequence continues at coordinate 65,089 of NZ_BBBJ01000002.1, read as the reverse complement.
CATTATGGTCTTGAACTCCAGGTAATAATTACCGCAGTCAAGGTCTGGCTTACCCCTCATCGTCCAGGCATTGTACGTGTACATGACCTCAACACCCTCAATGCACCTATTACCAAGCCTATTCTTTATCTCGGCAATTGCCAGGCTATGTATCATCTTACCCAATAAGTGCATTGTCACGTCACCCCAATCAATACTTGGCGTCTTACCGGTTAGGTAATAACTCGGTATTAACGCGCATTGCGTGAATAAGCCGACAGGCACATTGCCAGGCTTATCTTAACCATGGACTCCTTTATCTCATTGAATATCACCTTACTCAAGCCAACGTCCTTATTAATCGCCTCAGTAACCTCCTTCACAATGCTCGTTAGGAATATCCCTCCTTTACCAATTTCGTAACTTCCTCAATTACGTTCTTCAATGCTTCAGGTTTTTGACTCATGACAATAATGTGAGGGGGGGCACCCTTTAAATTACTAAGCCTACAATGTTCTTCGTATTAATAGGGTTAAAACACAACGGCTAAATCATTAGGTTAACCCTCCTCACAAAATCCTCATACTGGCTAAGCAACTCCTTATTCAGTGATGGTCGTACTTTGCCAAGCGCATACTCAAAGTCCTCCCTAGTAATCCTAACCTTATTATCGCCGCTCAACACCCTATCCAAAGCCCTCATCTTAGCCTCCCTAACCAACGCCGCTAAGTCAGCACCACTGTAGCCCTCAGTGACCTCGGCAACCCAATCAATCACCCCCTCCTCAACCTCCGCATTCCTAATGTGTATCCTAACAATCTCACGCCTGGCATCCCTATTTGGTGGTGGTATGTAAATGACCTTATCAAACCTGCCAGGCCTAAGAAGCGCTGGATCAATGAACCAGGGCCTATTGGTGGCCGCTATGACGATTACGTTGTTAAGCCCCCTTAGCCCATCCATCTCGGTCAGTAATTGGGCAATGACGATGGACCAAACACTACCTGTTGGTGAATCCCTGGGCGGCGCCACTGAATCTATCTCATCGATGAATATTATGGCTGGTGCGTTATCACGAGCCATGTTAAACACGTCCTTAACCACGGCAGCAGCCCTCTCGGGCCCGGCCCTAGCCAACTCGGCGCCATTAAGCTCTATGAAGTTTGCCTTTAGCGTATTAGCCGTCGCCTTGGCAACGAGGGTCTTACCAACACCTGGAGGACCAAAGAGCAAAATTCCATGTATTGGCTCAATACCCAGCCTCTCAAGTACGTCCCTCCTCTGCATCGTGGCAATCACATACCTATTAATGACCTCCTTAACCTCCTCAAGATCACCAATGTCATTCCAAGTAACCTCTGGAATACCGACCTGCGCCTTACCATAGGTTCTCAACCTACTATACTGAAGCCTGAATGCATCGTACTTCTCCAGCAGGTCATACGTGAGGCTCGGCTTATACCTATTTATTATCTCCTCGAGCTTTTCCTGGGTTATTGGCTTACCATCCTTCAACGACTCAAGCACGGCCGTCCTAACCACATTCATTATGTCCGCGCCCGTGAACCTATCAGTCATCTTAGCAAGCCTTGCATAGTCAATCGGCCCCCCCTGGACAGGCTTGCCCCCCCTCAACATCGCCTCAAACATCCTAGCCCTGGTCTCCTCATTGGGCGGTGGCACGTAGATAACCTTATCGAATCGACCAGGCCTAAGCAGTGCGGGGGGGTCTAGGAGGTCCGGCTGGTTTGTCGTTCCAATTACTAAAATATTCTCATTACTCTTGGTTATCCCATCCATCTCGCTAAGTAAAATATTTAATAGTCTTGGCGTAACATCATCACTCACATACCTAGTCCTGGCCTTGCCAATGGCATCAAACTCATCAATTATTATCACTGATGGCGCGTAGTTCCTGGCGGCCTTGAAAAGCTCGGTTAGCCTATTCTCACTCTCACCATAATACTTACTGAGCAATTCTCCAAGGTTCATGATTATTGTCGTCCAACCCAACTTACCGGCTATTGCCCTCGCAAGCATTGTCTTACCAACACCAGGAGGACCGAATAGGAGGACCCCATGTATTGGCATTAAACCGTACTTCTGGGATAGCTTAACATCCCTGAGTGGCGTTATGACTGAGGTCTCTATCTCATTTTTAATGTCATCAAGCCCAATCACATTGTCCCACTCGCTTGCGAGCGACTTAAGCTCATCCTTATTTAGGATTAATTGATAACCCCGCTCAAGGGCAACCACCGACTGCTTCTCCTCCTGCTCAAACTTAATCTCAACAAGCCTGAAATGCATTATTAATGGTAGTATGGCGAGGCTTATGACTAGGGCTGGCAATAAGCCCTGCATTAGTGCATTAACGTCAATGCCCTGGTAAAGCCCGAAGTACGGATTCATATAAAATAGTAGGTAGGTCATCAACGCGTAGGCCGTCATCGTGCCAATGGCAGGCGCGAGGAACCTAACCACCTTATTGTCATGCGACCTCAACCTACTTGATATGACATATGCCGTGTAAGCCGCCAATGCCATTATCGGCGGCAATACGTAAGTGCTAGTCCAGGTAAAAACTCTATCAATTGCCTGGGACAGCCCGTAAAGCCCCCCCACGTCCATGCTACTCAACGCACTCGTTATTGAATTGATAGTGAGCGACTGCAGTGGTGCTAGGTTTGCGTTTACGTAGCCAAACCAGGGAACAACCATGTTGTTAGCGTTTAATAGCAGTAACGTTGGTATGTATAGTATTAGGAATGTAATCAACGACTTAAGCGGCGTTACTCTCCTCGTAACTCCAATCGTGAGACTTGGTGAAGTTAGTATTAGCGGTACTGAAAGAACGTAGAGTGGGTTTGGCATTATTGAGAATTCCCAAGCAAGCATACCAACGCCGACACCCAACCAATCAAAGACTCTAATCAGTATTAGGAGGATTAATATGAGAAGCAGAACACCAAGTGCCGCGTACTTATAAACATAGAGCAGCGCCGGTATTAGGAGTATTGCCATGATTGCGAAGCCAAGCTTGACATGCCCTGAGTAGGCGAGTGCCGTGGTCACTGCAATAATAAGTAGCGCAATTGGTACTGGGTAGAATGGGAAGTCAATTACGAATGCTATTAGGGAGATTGCCAGGTAGAGAGTTGCCGTGAAAAGCCTAGACATTAACTGCAGCGTCTTATTACTAATCACGTTAATGAGGGATAAAAAGCCCTTTAAAAAGAATCGGCTAATTCAGGAAGCACTAGGTATAAACAGCTACTTCGACTCAGCCTTCTCCTCAGCCTTTTCGGGAACGTTCAACGTAACCTTAACAGTGCCATCACTATACTTAGTGACCTTCACCTCAATCCTTCTGGGAGGCTTCTCAATACCCCTGGACCAAACATACTCATTAACACTATTATCAATCTTAACCTTCTCAGGATCAACCTTCATGTGCCTAGCCACGAACTTCCTAATTAACCTCACAGCGTATGGAGACCTCTTAGTCCTTGAAACCTCCCTAGTCCTCCTTAGATTAATTACGTAAACCCTCTCAACCTCAACCTTGGCGCTCTCGCTCATCATGCACGATTAAACTGTGGACTTAATAAGCATTATTTTTCCTTTAAACCGCCAATAAGCTCGAGTAAGCCGGCCCTGACGTAATCCTCATTACCAAAGCCAAGGGTAGCCAGCAACTCATACAGTGATTTAACGGCTGAGGAAACGACTAACGGCGACTTAGCATCACCCGCGGCCTTAACGGCGTAATGCACGTCCTTAGCGGCCAGGGCTAGCGTGAATGATGGCGGCGATTTAGGCTTAAGCATCCTGTCAAGGTATTTCTCGGCCACATCCCTAAACACCGTCTTTGTTAATAACACTCTCAATGTATCATCATCGACCCCCCCATATGTCCTGCCAAGCACGATGTACTCGCCGAGTAATGCCATTGTACCTATTAAGAATGCGTTATAGGCTAATTTGAGCGCCATTGCTGACTCAGCCGTCGGCAGCCTAATCACAATACCCAACTTATCAAATACTTCCTTAACCCTTTGATACGTTGTCTCGGGTCCGCCCACCAGGTATACTGCCGTACCATTCTCAACATCACCAGGCCCCCCAACAACTGGAGCCGCAAGTAATCCCTTACCCATACCCGTGAATCTAACATTGAGTGCAGTAACGGCGCTAATGCTATAGGTCCCTGATAGCACGATCACGTCACCGCCAACGCCCTTAACTGCATTTAACGCCTCGTCATCGGAAACAAAAATGAACGTTATTCCCCCCCTGGCCTGCGAAATATCATCAATGGCTTTTGCAGGTAAATCTCTCAACTTATCCCTGGTTCTATTCCATGCATAAACGTCAAAGCCCTGCTTAGCCAATCTCTTAACTAATGCACTACCCATCCTGCCAGTTCCAATGACTGTTACCTCCATCAAATTGGAGTGCCGTGAGAAAATTAAAGGATTATGGTTAGTTGATTAATGAATTACCCATTACCCTGCTGAGTATTTACGTTGATCTTCATAAGAGAGAAAATATCATCCTCCCTAATGATGCTTATCCCAGTCCTTGATGGGAATACCTCCACTTGAATAATCTTATCTGGGTTCTCGAGCTTAACCTTATTACTTATCTTCGAGGCTATTGAGTCAATGATTTCCATCCTATCCAAGTCAACACCCCTCTTCCTAACCTCAACCTTGTACGTCTCGTTAGGGCTTAAATACCTACCTGCCAACTCAACAGCCGCCTTACTAATCTCCTCAATATCGGTCTTCACGGTCCTCATTATAGGCACGACCTTAAGCACAAAGCGCGGAACATAACGACCACTACTAACGAGCTCCCTCAACCTCCTAGTGAATTCCACTGGGTCACCATCCACGTAGCCCGTTATAAGCCCGTCAAAGCCCGTGAAGGATGTCTGGGCAATCCTCATACCAACTAAATCACCAATGTACTTAAGCTCATCAGCGCACCTACCCTCTAACCTCCTTCCTGTGGATATGACTAAATTGAAATCCACATGAACCCCCCCTATTATACCTCGCCTTAACCTTTTATAAACCACACCTACCTCATGAAATTATTAAGGATTGAGCGTAAAAAGAATAAGGATAGAGCCTCGTGAGGTGATAATACAGACGAATTAAGCATATAGGTAATGCTTTTTAAGAATTCTTTTAAGTCATCATTGATCGAGCATGAACAACCTAGTTATGGAAGAGGAGGAATGGGAGGGTGAGGAGGAGGAAGAGTGGGAGGAATTTGAGGAGGAGTGGGAAGAGGAATTGTGAGCTTAACGGTGATTTTTCCTTAAAAATAGAAAATAACCTATTCTTTGGCTCGGAACTCGCCCTGGAGACTCTCATTATCGTTTAATTTTCAATTGATGAATAAATAATAAGCAATAGCTACATTTCGGCATATTTCAATTGATCAAGCACATAATCCCTAATCTCCTGATCGCTGGGTATTGACTCTACGGCTTTACCATTATCGACAAACTTCCTGAGTAGGGGGGGAACCGGCTTAGAACCGTCTGGGCAAGACGCGGGCTCGGCATCCCACGGAACCACTTGATCGTCTAAGGTACCCCTACATCTATATACCTGCTTAAAGCCTGGTAATTTACCGCGCTTCGTTATTGGCACCCAACGCCCACTCTTCTCGTCATAAGCCTCCACTATATCCATACTAATATCAACACTTGGTGGGAAGGCTATTGATGTACCAACGCCGAACATGTCAACGACATCCCTTAGCTTGACCACGTCATCCTCATCAACGCCACCACTGACTAGTATCTTCACATTCTTATAACCAGCCAGGTCCAGGGTCCACCTAACCTCACGGGCGATGGCCTCCATATTACCACGCCTACTACTTGGTGTGTCTAACCTAACACCGTACAACTTATTACCAAGTAGTTTTGCGGCAATCATTGACTCCTCACGCTCATCAAAGAACGTGTCAACAAGCACTATCCTCGGTACGTCACTGGGCATTACCTTATCGAACCAGGCCCAGGCGAGCGTGTGGTCACCGGTTGCGTGCCTAAACACTATCATTAATGCGTGGGGGCATTGTACCGCTTGGCTTAATCCCTATTAACCTAGCCCCCCCTATCACGCCCGCAACACCATCACAACCCCCTATGTAGGATGCCCTATCAACCATTGGCTGTACTGCGGGGTGCACAACCCTGGCACCAAAGAATATGCATGACTTATCACCAGCCAGCTTCTTAATCCTGGCCGCCTTACTAGCCACCGAGCTGTAATGCCTAAGTATTCCCAGGAACGTTGTTTCGTAGACGGCGAAATCCACGTAATTACCCTCAATAACCATTATAGGCTCATTAGCTCTAAACAATGTACCCTCAGGCATCGCGTATATGGTTATTGGCAATTCCTTAGCGACGGCAATATTAATCACCTCCTTTAAGCCCGCAAATACCGCCCACTTGTAATTCCTCGGTAAATTAACAACGTGAAACTCAGCCCTAACCCTAACCTTATCAAGCCCAGCCGCCTTAAGGACCTCAACAGTCCTTAGGAAATAAACATCCGTAGCCTCACCATTAATTATCTCCTCATCCCTCGCGGTATAGAATAGCCTATCCATTAACCTCCCGAACCCCCCCGCTGGAATTATAAATTATTAACTGCAAGAATTGCCGCAAAGATCACGTGAACTCTTCAATATACTTACTAATTAATGCGTTCATGAAATCATCGATCGACTTAAATAAGCCATCATAAACCCTATGGCAACCAACACCAATAATTAAATCCTCCATGAAATCCCTAAGTATATTAACTACCTTGTTTACCAGGTCATACACGCAATCATTTATACCCATTATTATGATTGATAACTGATCATTACCAATAGGGTTCATCATACTCAACCCCTTCCTTAACTGCGTTGTACCTGCCATGTAAGTCAACGCTCCAAGCCCAGGATCTCTAAACCTCGATAAACCCCCTCACGTAATCCCTAAGGCTTAGGTACGCTGGGTATATCATGTGCCACGGACTTAATACCTTCCTCGCAGGCACTATTGATATTAATGAATTGGGGGGGCATTCACTCGTCAGCGACTTAACCCTACTCAATACCTCATCGTCGAAGGGTCTCGTTAGTATCACGGTCGCAAGCCAAATCCTTAAGTCACCAATGTCGCTACTCAACCTGATTAGGTAATTCATGGTTATTAACCACCATGGATGTAAGCCAGTATTAAAACCTCATCGCCATCCTTGATAGGCGTATCAAGGCCCTTAAGCAACCTTATATCTACGTCATTAACCGCGATGTAGATGTCAGGCGCCAACTCACCCCTCGCTGAATCAAAAACCCTCCTGAATAACTTCTCATTTATTGACTTAAGCCCATGAATAACATCCCTCACCGTAGTAACTCCATTGAGTTCCACGTACTCCTTACCGAGGGCCAATGCCCTTAAAACACCAGCTAACTTAACCTTAACAGCCACGTATGTGTATCGGGACAGGGTTTTTAAGGCCTCCTAGTTAATTGAATTAAAATGCGTTGCATAACACTGCTTCTTAGTGATGTTGGCGCCTTGGAGGTGTGTATTTACGGTGATAGAATTCGGGAGGTTAGGGTTAGGGTTGGAACTGATGGAATTAATAGGGAGACCATAAGCCCGATTGGCGAGACTATAATGAGGTATATAATGGGGCTAGTAAAGCCGCAGGAAATAATTAGGCACTTAGAACTAAGCCCTGGCCTGCTTGGCTTGGCGCAGGTAGCCATGTTATCAATACCGAGAGGAAAAGTCGCCACCTACGCCCAATTAGCTCGGTTATTAAATACTAGCCAAGAGCCATCGGTAAGTTGGCCAGCGCCAACAAGCTCCCCGTTCTTGTCCCGTGTCATAGGGTCATTAAGAGCGACGGTTCATTGGGCGGCTACTCGGCGGGTGATATTAACGTAAAACTTAAGTTATTGGAAATGGAGGGCGTGAAGATAATTAATGGTAAAGTACCCAGGCAGTACATCGTTGATGATGCATCACTAATGAGAAACTTCAGGGAACTACTCAATTACGCGTCAGGTAATATACTCATTTAATGACCGAGACCTCAACCTCATCACCCTCCTCAACACCAAACCTTTGAGCAAAGTTGCCTGTTTATTGAGAGCTCGAGAAAGCCCTCACTATTAATGAGCGCCAAGGCCTCACCCTCATTGGCATAGCCATAACTCCTTAAGAACCTGACCTTAAGGTCGACATTCCTCCTGGGTATGACTATGCGCAACTCATTGCCATACTCAAGACCAAGAACCCCCCCAAGATCACTCTCCCTAATACCTGTGTACGCATTACCGAAGTGATCAATGTATATAATGGCTGAGCTGGCAAATCCCCCCCTGGAGACCCTATTCGTAATGCCCTGAAGCCTAACGGGGGGGTCCGTAACCCTAGGCCCAAGCAATGATATATCAAGACCAAGGCTTAGGTAGGCCGCCACAGGCGCGAATATGTCACGCCCATGGAACGTACTCGACACCACAGGTCTCATGAACTCCCTATTCTCAATAGCCCTTATTTCAATTATACCATCATCCTCGGCAGCCATCATCAACACGCCATTGTCAGGCCCAACGAAGTAGTAATTCCTCGTCTTAATGGCGATTGCCCTCCTCGACGTGCCAACCCCCCCCGGATCAACAACCACCACATGTATTGTGTCCCTGGGAAAATACTTGTAGGAGGCCCATAATGTGAATGCCGCCTTATACACATTGAATTGCGGTATTGCATGCGTTATATCAATTATCACGGCACTGGGGGGGTTTAGACTAAGTATTACGCCCTTCATTGATGGTACGAAGTATGACTCATAACCGAAATCCGTAAGTAACGTTATTATTGGCCTCATTAATGCTTCCGACCTCATTCATTAATTTAAGCATTATATCATAATATCATAGGAAGTAATCCATGGTTAATTGACTACGCTTAGGCAACGGCCTAGCCATAATACCTAATTCATGCCTTAGGTACCTCGCAAATCTCGCGGCGTTTCCATAAACGGTGTATACGAGCTTAGCCCCGCTGCTTAATACGAAGTCCACAAGCCCTGGAAAGTCAGAGTGGCTACTGAGTGGTATTGCATTCACGCCAAGCTGCCTTAATCGGGTGGCCCTTGAACGCCTAGCGTACATACCACTTAATGCGGTAATCCTAACACTCCTATACCTACTCCTCAGGACTTTAATGAACCACGTAATATCCCTAGGAACACCCGTGATAAGTATAGAACCGGCAGGCGGTAAGCCGCTGGCCACGGCGCCATGTCTCAAGCCAGGGCATTATTAATCACCTTAACACTGGGTTCCACATAGATTGGGTAATCCTTGAGTAACGCTGTGAGTTCCTGACCGCGACCAAGTGGTTGGCCCATGAATACCGTAATGCCATCCTTAACGCTATCCTCGGCAATAGCCCTTAATTCATCATAGATCTCACGCCTACTTGGAAACACGTAATCCGGGTCGCCATACGTGGCCTCCATTATCAAAACATCGACATTAAGCCCCCTTGGCACCGTCAAGTAGTATTGATGGTTCCACATTAAAGTCCCCCCCCGTAACGCCAACCCTTAGATCTCCAAAGTCAAGTACGTAGGATAGACTACCGATCACATGGCCGGCGTTAAAGGATTCAATCACTACATCATCAATAATGAGCCTAGATCCTGGACCAACCGCGAAATGCCTGAGGTAATCACCATCACGCGCCCTAATTATGGCTGCGGTCTCGCTACTCATTACGAGAGGCGAGACTTTGTGAAGAGCCCTTGGATTCACGTGATCCCTGTGCCCATGGGTTATTAACACGGCATTAAAGGATCCACCGGGCTTCCTCAATGGGTCAATTATGAAACGCTTATTCCCATGCTCAATCACAATCCCATCATCATAATACGCCCTAAACCCATTCATTACTGAGAGGTAATGTTGGAACTAATATAATAGGTTGTTGCCCACGGTAATTAAAAATTAGACACTCTTTCTACAGGTGAATAATAATACTCGTTCTCCTAAAATTAGCAATAAATCGAATGTTGGGATTATGGAGAGCTAGGGATTTTACCCAGGGAGTAATTCAGGAACTAGTGATGTTCGTGTATTTAATTATATCATTAATTGCCCTAGCAAATTACGGTTGATACTTCACAAATATAAAGGCAATATCTTTATAACCTAAAGAAGTAGTATTTACATTGTATGGTCGAGGGAATAAAGAAGAAGATCCTTGATTACCTCACGAGCAATAAGGGTAAGGAATTCACCGCGGAGGAGATTGCGAAGGCCGTTGGTGAGGAGAGGGTAAATGTCGTTAAGGCACAGCTTACGAGGTTAATAAAGGATGGAAAGGTAGTAAAGACTGACGGAAAGTATAAGGCCGCGTAACACAGGGTGTTAGAAATATTTTGCCTTAAAATTACACATAAATTTACGTATTTTCCTCAACGTAAATCCTTAATCTATGTGCGATAAGCTACAACATGGTCTGTAATGGGAATTGGTTTTACTTAATTAACTTGGACACGCCTTACGGGTAGGATAATTCCTGAGCCATTAATGCCCTCACTAAGTCCCTAATGCTCACCATACCGACCGCTTTGCCCTCCTCAACAACAGGTAAATGCCTTATGTTGTTCTCAATCATCTTCATTGCTGCTGAGATCACGGATTCCGAGGTATTCGCAGTTATTAACTTCCTGCTCATAACCTTCATTAATGGCGTATCAAGGCTAATGCCCTCAGCCACAACCCTGACCAGGTCCCTCTCTGTGAATATGCCCACTGGCTTCTCATCCTCATCAATCACAAGGACACTACCAACATTATGCATGTACATTTTCGCAACGGCACAGGTTATTGGGTCGGTGGATTTACAGGATATGACACCATCCCTAATCAATTCCTTGATCCTCATGCTGGGTCTACTGAGTATAACTGGGTGTAATGGGTTAATAAGTATTTCTCTGAACACCCATATTAAGTTAGGTATTACCTATTCACAGATTACTCAAGAAAGCCTATTATTAGGCTTGAAAACGCAATACGCGTGAAGGTACTTAGGCTAGACCTTAATGAGAATTCCTGGAAGATCGAGGATGTGACGGCACAGGGACCAGTGACGCTAGGCGTCCGGATACATAATGAAGCGAGGACCTGGAACCTAGACCCACTTGACCCAAGTGTGCCATTCATAATTGGTATGGGCCCGTTCGTCGGCGGTAAAATGCCGGGCTTCCACAGGTTAATCGCAGTCTTCAAGAGCCCAATGACGAAGACAATCCATGTAGCTGCCTTGGGCGGTGCTGCGTATAAGTTCATGGGGGGGGCGGGCATCGATGCGTGGTGATAACGGGTAAGGCGAGGAGGCCAACGGTGATCTTCCTGTCAAGCGATGGCATTGAGTTGAGGAGTATTGACCCAGTCTTTGAGTATGGTAATTACCACGGCGCCTATGCCTTCACGAAGTACCTGCTTGACACCTATAGGGACTTCTTCGTTAAGTATAACGCGAGGGCCGTGGTTGTTGGTCCAGCGGCACTGAGTACGTATAACGGCGCCTTAGTGTCCATTGATGTTAATCCAATAAAGGGTGAGTTTAGGCTTGGCGCCGAGGACTTCGCTGCCAGGGGTGGACCAGGCACCGCACTCGCCATGGGCCATAACGTGGTTGGCCTTGTGGCTGGTGGTACGCATAAGGCGAGGTACGCTAAGGTCAATGATATGGAATTCATCAATAAGTTAATGATTGAGTCCTTTAAGAAGCCCTTTAGGCAGGTCATGGATGAAAAGACCATTAAGTATAGGTTTGACCCGAGCATGGGTACTGGAGGCACCTTCGGCGTTAATTACCCACATTACCGCGAGCTGCTGCCCCTCTTTGGTTATAAGTCCATATACCTACCCAGGGAGGTGAGGATTCAACACGTTGAAGCAATACTGAGGCTTTTCTGGAAACCCTTTAATGACGAGGTCTTTGTCAGGAGTAAGAGTTGGTATAACTGCGGTGACTTCGGATGCTCAGTTGTTTGTAAGAAGGTTTGGCACGGTAAGAAGGTGGATTACGAACCGTTCCACGCCATGGGCCCCTTCATTGGTAATTACATATTTGAGGAGGCCGTACCACTCGTGGACTTAATAGATCAGTACGCTTAGACGCCATTGAGATGGGACACGTGGTTGCCTGGATCTTTGATGCGATTGAGCATGGACTATTGAGGCCAGATGAGGTTGGGCTTGGTGATAAGCCCGTGTTCGACCCAATGAGGTTTAACCCAGAGACCGACTCAGGGAGAAACGCGAGCCTGGCTAAGGAAGTTATTAAGGGCTTTGTTGAGAAGTCCAATGAGGTTCTTAAGATAATTGCTGAAAACGGAATCAGGGTCGCCGCAAGGAAGCTTGATGAGATGTTTCACGACAGGGTCTTAAGGGTTGGTAAGTCCTTCAGGGACTTGGTGGTTTACGTAGCATACGGGAACGACGGCTACATGACACCAAACCTATACTGGGCCCCCCCTGGCATGGTCGCTCCAATGTACGTGCTCGGCAGGTACTGGACGAATTACACGCCCACCTTCATGGGTCCTGAGGACTTCGCGAAGTCATCGCTTAGCAGGCTATTGCCGAGGCGTTAATTGATGATGCAGGGCTTTGTAGATTCCATAGGGGGGGATGGGCTGAGCCAGTCCTTGATAAGCTGTACCTTGAAGTAACGGGTATGTCGACCAATAAGGACATTTATAGGGAGATCGTTGAGTACTCCATGAAGCTAATGCGGAGCCAAGCCATGGGAGAGTGAGAGGGCTAGGGATGTGGTCTCAACGATGGCTAGGGAGGTCGGTTCCAAGGAGTGGAGGTTTGAGGATTATGAGGACTACATTAATTGGTGGAGGAGGTTTAAGGAAACGCTTGACTCGGGCCTTGGGTTAACCCACTGATCACTGTTTAATGAGGCCCAATGAAATCAATGAGTTCCTAATGAACTCCTTAGTCTTTTCGTCCGGGTCCTCATAAGGTGGCCTCGGCTTACCAATGTCAATACCCACCAGGGACATTGCGTACCTATAACCACCGCTTAAGCCACCAGCCTTTAGCACGCTCCTAACCCTTATTATGAATTCCTGGAGTCTCCTCGCCTCCATGTAATTACCACTCCTTATTTCATTAACAATCCTAACAATTAACTCGGGGAACGGGTTTATCACCAGGGACACCACACCAACGCCGCCGGCGAGCATTATGTCGTATATCAAACCATCACTGCCAGCCATAACCCTCAACTCAGGGTGCGCCGATAATACCGTGTGCAGCCCTATCATGTCATGCGAGCTGTCCTTAAGGTACTTAATGCCTGGGCACTTATCAAGGATTTTAATTACCATTGACGGACTCAGGGGATTTCCAACGGCAGGCTCGTTATACAGCATGACGTCACCGCCAAACTCCCTAGACAAGGTGCACACGTAGTCCAGGATACCCCTCTCACCAAACTGTTGTGGGTATGGCTGCGGTATTGCCAATACATCAATACCAATCTTACCAACCTCCTTAACAACCTCAATAGCCCTCTTAATACTCATCTCAGAGACTAGGAATGACACGGGGGGGACCCTATCACGTACATAATCAACAACCAGCCTCAAAAAACCAAAGCCTCTCCTCGGTAGTGAATGCAAAGGCCTCGGCGCCAAACACACCAACGTAGAAACCCTCAACACCGCGCTTAAGCAAGAAATCAAGCATTGAGCCAACCCTACTCTCATCAACATCACCACCGGCATTAAGCGGTATGAAGACCTCAGCCACAGCACCACCAAACCCCCCCATATCAAATAAGAAACACCAAGAATCATTATAAGGATTACCACAAAGCAAAGACTTAAAACCAATGAGCGAAACAACAAACAGGCCCCCCCGTAGCTCAGCATGGATAGAGCGGCGGCCTGCGGAGCCGTAGGACCCGGGTTCAAATCCCGGCGGGGCCGCTATACTCAATAAGTTTTTGCTTTGGTCGTTTATCCATGAGTTCCGGCAGGGTTGTTTTAAGTTCTCCATCGTCTTTGTTGTTACCTAAGTCCGCTCGATATTGTCCTCGCTCATTGCCTCCCAGGCATTCTCCTTATCTAGGAGTTACATCGTGAATCACGCGGTTTTACTCCTCAGTATTTTCATTACCTCCCAGCTTTTTGTGGGCTTTGTTTCTATTAATAATTCCCTAACCTCATCATTACAGGCGAGTAGGGCCTTTACGGTGGTTTCCTGCCTAGTCCTTATTATGTATATGGTTGTACTGCCCTGAACAGCCTTATTCACCATGACCTCATTATTACCAGGTATTAATAACTCATTGTCAAGGCACTCAGCCCTCACTACCGCCGCGTACACGGTTTTCGTGAATTCATTATACAATTGACTTATGATAACCGCACCAATGTGGGTACATAGCCCCCCCCTGCTCTCGCCCCCCCAAGCGCTTACCTGGCAATCACAGGTGTATTTGCCATTCACGAACCTAACGATGTACTGAGGCAGCTTGTCGCCCATTGATGGCTCACCCCCCCTGACAACCCACGTATCACTGCCCAAGGCCTTAACGCCATTGCTCAGGAATCTTCTGAGTGACCTCCTTACCCAGGACCTTGACTTGCCTGGTACCTAATCCTTAACTCGTCGATTACTGCCCTAATAACCTGCCTATCTATTCCATACCCACTGCCTTATTTTGAGTAATTAACTAATGACCTTATCGGTTAGTTTTACTGACCTTCCTCCTAAGCACCTCCCTAGCACTGCTTATTGCACTTTCAATACCTGAGGAGTCTATGTCATAACCCTTGCCTCTCCACATGCTCAATGCCCTACTTATTGACTCCTCGACGTAGTCGACCTTATCCATGAGAACCCTCAGGGCGATACCCCTAGCCCTACTCGCACTCATCAGCATTTTCATGATTATAGCCATTGCCGAGTCGTAGGTAGACCTCAAAGCCCTAATCACGAATTCCCTATTTAGCGGTTTCACGAAGTACACCATGTCCCTGTACTCATAGCGTGATAGGGCACTTGTTAAGTAACCCAGCATCGATGCGTCGGGTAGTAGGTATGTGGAGTTGTCAATCCTCGGGCAGAGCATTAGAGTTGCTGTTTCCTTAATCATTGAGTATATGTGGGTCTCATAACCAGGTATATCAAAGGTCCAAAGAACAAGGTCCCTATCATCATTCGTAACCACGAAGTACTGCAAATCCCTCCTCAACTTAATGGCTAGGGTTTCATGGACATCCCTAACATCATCAACATCCTTATACCTACCTCAAAACTCCTCGAGGACTTACCACGTGTGTAGCCAGTGACTATGTACATCAGGGATTAAAATAACCCAGGGGGGGCTTATAAGTTTTACTCTAATAAAAAATAGAAACATAAGCGAAAGTATTGGTGAAGTATCTATTTATTAATGATGTGCCAAAGTTTGGGCAGGCAGAGTGGAGGTAAGAATAATCTTACCTCCACTCTGCATATCCAAGTCTCGACCTCTGTATGATGGTCAGGGATTTAAGGCGGCTTTTCCTGGCTATACTGTATGACTGTGCTTGATATTGGCTTTGGTAATGCTGTTTGGGTTAGGGCTAGGGTTAGGATTTATGAGAGTAATAGGAGGGTTGGTGATAGGGAGTATAAGGTGATTAATGCGTACATACCATTGCCAACAACCGTTAAGTACTTCGGCTTTAGGAATGGGGGGGCGCCAGTGAGGATTTGGCTGTTTAAGGATAATAGGTACATGGCCTATGAGGGAAACATAAGGAGGATACACAAGTCACAGTATGGAGCCAGCCTACCAACCACCGTAATAGAGAACCTAGGCTTGAATAATAAGGATGAGGTCGAGGCATTAATATACCTGGAATTAAGTGAGAGGGAGGGTGGTGAGGAGATTAAGGAATTGAGTGAGGGTGAGCAGGGTATTGAGTAATTGAACACTTTGGATATGCAGAGTGGAGGTAAGAATAATCTTACCTCCACTCTGCCTGCCCAACCATCAATCCCTAAATAATTCCGCATTCCACGGCAACCTGGGAATCAACGCCATATAAACAGCCTCTGTATTCAGTATGACCCTGTCTATGAACCTCCTAGTTAATGCGCCAATTAGTCCGTACTTCCTGCCTATGTTTGGCTCCCCCCCATAATACCTACTAACAACATCATTTAACTCGACTCCCTGCAATACTTCGTTCATGAATTTCCTGGGAACCATAAACCCGGGACTAAAGCCAAGGGTTACCTTACCGCTTCCATCAATCACTGCCGCAATAGTCACATCAATGCCCTCCTCAAACCCCTTAACCCTGATTATCCCTGCCTCAATACCAACGCCGAACTCGGCATTCCTCACGACATTAATCGCGTACTGAGACCTCCTAACTGCCCCATTAATGATTTCATCAAGGCCAATGGGTTCGGGGGGGGTTATGTCGCCAGGTGGTTCTATGGATACCACGTTAGCCCTAAAGCCGGCGAGTCTGAATGCCAACTCCGTGCCCCCTAATCTTGTTTGGGTTCCTTGAACCAAGGGCTACGAGTATCACGGCGAGTAAAAATAAATCTAGGGTTATAAGGGTTTTAACTTGTGATGATGCTCAGTCGCCTACCGAAATGATGAAGAGTGACTCCAATGCTGATTGGAATTTCGTAAAAATCCTCGGGAGTTTAATACGTCATTCCTCACTCTATGAATACCGTGGTACCCGTGTACTTACTACCCCCCCTCAATAACTCGAGCCTCCTCGCCAACTTAACCGCGGCCTCCACAGCCCTCCTAGCGTACTCCTCAGCCCTCTCCAGAGCCTGCATTCTATTGGCTCCAGGACCAATTATCCCCATGCCAACCGGCTTCCTGTGCTCCACGGATAGGTCCATCAACTTCCTAGCCGTTTGATGAGCCACAACCTCATCATGCTTAGTCTCGCCCTGAATCACGCGCCTATAGCCGCCACGGCATCAACATCGTCCCTCCTAAGCAACTCATCAACTATTATCGGCATGTCGTACGTGCCCGGCACCTTGGCCACGTAAGTGACCTCGGCACCCAAAAACCTCGCGTGTTCAAGGGCCTTTTGAAGCATTAGGTATGTAACGTCGTAATTGAACTCCGCAACCACAATCGCGAGTCTAACCCTATCCGCCATACGCCATGGTTAGGGCAGGCCAAAATTAAAGCTTAATCCCGACACCTAACCCTATCACTAATCCTCCTAAGTATTGGGTCGGCAATCACGTACTGATTATTAACCTTCATCACAAATCCATTGTCCATAAGCCTCCTGAGGAGCTTCGTAACCTCACTATCACTTATTGCCCTACCCTCCCTCAACTCAAGATACCTCTTAACCTCGGACCAGGTGGCGCCCTGCTTAAGAGCGTTAATTACTAATACATACCTCCTCGAGCCCATGGTCCTAACGAAGTTACAAAACTCCTCTTCAACAATACCTGAGGCTATGTTCACGGTTCTATCAAGAGCCTCAGGCCCTGGGTTATTTATGTAAGTGAGACCAAACAATGATAGCCAACCAACAATGCCGTCCAGTTCATCCACAGCTTTATTAATCATATCCTCGCCAATGACAACCCCCGCCTTACTAAATCCACGCTTTAAGAAGTCCAGTGATTGCTCACGTGTGAATGGCTTTAACTCTATCACCTCCATATACCTGCCATACAGTGGCGAATCAGGATCATTAACTCTCAGATAATTATAGAGCATGCCAATCTTTGACCCGGCAAATACGAAGGATATGTTCCTCAGATTATCATACACGTAGGCAAATACCGGAAGTAAATTGAAACCCCCTCATCTTACTCAATTCCTGTACCTCATCGATTATCACGACTAAGTGCTTACCCTCAGATGATGCCCAGTCATTAAGGGCATCAAACAATGACGGTATTGACACCTCCCTAGCCAATCCGCTGAGCTCAATGGTAAGGCCCATTATTGATAAACCCCCCCTAACCCTACTTAGGAAATCAATTAGCCGTTTGCTAATTGGTAATAATTGACTTAAGGATTTCGCAAGCTCACTTAGGAAGTCTCTAATTGTCATGTAGCTCATGCCCTCAAACCTCCTCGCATCGATGTATACCCTGACCATATCCTTTGTGGCTGCCTTAACAAGCGACGTTTTACCAACACGCCTAAAGCCAACCACCAATGTGACCGCCCTATTCAATGCTGAAAATCTCAATTGCCTAATCTCAGCTTCCCTATCGTACAACTCACTTGGGTCTTCAGCCGGCCTGTCGAGAAACGACATACCTATGTAGTTACTACATAGGTATGTAGTTATAAACCTTGCCACGTTATAGCGTTTTTAAAGTCTCAATGATGCATTAACTCTAGTGCTTAATTTCTCAAGGTTATGGATTTGGAAGTACATTAGGGATAAACTGCCCTGGTACTATGAAGTAGCCATTAACAGGAAACCAGCCAAGTACTTAATAGCCGCGCGAATACCCGTTAACGAGAAAATAACCGAGTTAGGCGAGGGTGAGTTGTGGAGGGAGTTCGAGAGGGCCCTAAAGGACTTCCTCGAGTTGTGGCGCAGGGTCAGAAGTAATGAGGTGGATATTAGGGGCATGCCCAAGGCATCACCATCACTGCTGGATCTGGTTGCCGAAATCACTAGAAGGATGATTAGGCACTGCGAATTTTGTGAGTGGCGTTGTAGGTCGATAGGACGGGTAATAAGAGGCTTGGTGTATGCATGCTCGACTCCACGAGTAGGGTATCCACATACTTCCACCACCTTGGTGAGGAGTTACCACTTCGTGGTGTGATGGGTTCTGGGACAATATTCTTCACGTCCTGCAACTTCCGCTGCGCCTTCTGCCAAAATGCAGACATAAGCAGGGATAGATTCAATGGCATTGTCATGAGTCCAAGGCAGATAGCCTCGTCAGCCATCATACTCAGGCTCGAGGGTGTTCACAACATTAATTGGGTTGGCGGCGAACCAACGCCGCACCTGCATAATATTGCCGAGGCTATAAGGCTTATTGCCAGGGATGGCATTAAGGTCCTCGATGAACTGAGTGATGAGGAGTACGATGCCGTACTCTCGGTTAAGGCGGACTTCATACCCTACAACTTCTCCAGGGATTGGGCGTTCTACGGAAATGAGCTTAACGTGCCCATGCTATGGAACAGCAACTTTTACATGACCGTAGAAACCACGAAACTGCTTAGGGTCTTAATGGATATTTGGCTCCCCCCCGATTTTAAGTACGGCAATGATAAGTGTGCCTTTAGGATCTCCAGGGTACCGAGGTACTTCGAGGTTGTCTCGAGGAATCACAAGCTCGTCTATGACTGGGGCGAGGACATGATAATTAGGCACTTGGTAATGCCAGGGCATGTTGAGGATGATTCAAAGCCCGTGCTTAGGTGGATCGCTGATAACATGCCTGGGGTCTTGGTTAACATAATGGATCAGTACAGGCCGGAGAACGAGACTGACCCTAACTCACCGAGGTTCAACCCTGAATTTAGGGAGTTGGCTAGGAGGCCGAGTAGGAGGAGTTGATGGAGGTTTATAGATACGCGAGGGATTTGGGCCTTAACTTTGAGTTGATTAGTTTTGAGAAGAGGATTAACATTAGGTACTTGGGCGATGAGGATTCGTTGATTGAGAGACTCGACAACCTCTAATGATGTTTAGTCATGGACTAGGGAGTTAAAGCAGGAGTAATTCAGCCTCCTTAAGCGTTCCCCCCCTGACTGGATCCACCTCAAGTCCAAAAATCTCGAGCGCGGTTACGCCAATCACCATCGTATCCTCAGTCTCGCCAAATATCACGGGTACAACCCTCCTTTCACCCATGAGTATTAAGCCTGCATCACCAACATCACGCTCCACATAACCACCAAACGCCTTAAACCTTCTTCTCCTACTCGGTTTTATTCCAAGTCCCTCAAGTATGTCCCTACGTATAACGGTATAAATCGCACCAGTATCTACAATACCATCAACTTCCACAGTCCTCTCTGGCGCTAGTGGATTGAATATGCCAGCCCTAACCTTAACAAAAACCATTAGGCATTCATAATTACCTTAATTAAATAGTTTTAATCATGAAGCGTAACATGCGCGCCTAAGTTGGTGTTTGATGGTTATTGATTTTAATCAACAACGCCCTCCTCAGTGATTCTAAACGTAACCTCCCTCTCAGGGTGATACGGCGAGTCGAAGATCTTGGCGATCCTGACATTCTCCTTACCCTTTCTCAGCCAAACCCTATAAGTAGCTCCGTGAGCAATCACATTACCGCCAGCGGGCTTAAGCGGGTTCCCAAAGAATACGTCTGGCTGCGCAACCACTTGGTTTGTGACGACGACAGCCACGTTGTAGATATCTGCGATCCTAAGCAACTGGGCAATGTGGTGATTAAGCTTCTGCTGTCTCTCGGCTAGGTTCTCCCTACCTGGGTACTCACTCCTGAAGTGGGCTACCAATGAGTCAATGACTATTAAGCCGATATTCTCCTTCTCAATGATCTTCTTACTTTCCTCAATAATCATCATTTGGTGATCACTGTTGTAAGCCCTGGCATAGAGAATATTCTTAAGAGCCTCCTGTGGATCCAAACCCCTGTACTTAGCCATCTGCATTATCCTCTCAGGCCTGAAGGTGTTCTCGGTATCGACATACAGCGCCTTAGCCTTGAGCCCACCCTTATCCTCGGGCAATTGAACCATAACGCTCAATTGATGGCAAAGCTGAGTCTTACCACTACCGAACTCGCCAACGAGCTCCGTAATGGCCTTAGTCTCAATACCACCACCAAGCAACTCATCAAGCGACTTAACGCCAGTACTAATCCTCCGAATACCCCCCCTCCTCTTCTCATAAAGCTCGTAGGCCGTTATGAACGGCGTCAAGCCAATGAGCTTCTGAGCAGCGGCAATGATCTGCTTAGCCCTATCCTCACTACCAAGTATCTCGGCAAGCTCCTTAACGCTCGCGAAGGCCACGTCCCTAGCCGTGTTATAACCAGCTCCCTAAGCTTCTGAGCCGTGACCCTACCAACGCCCTCGATCTCCTCGACATCAATCACAGGATAGCCACCGCTGACCGTTGCCGTAACGACGGTACCCTTCTCACCGCTTTCCTCCTCTGTATCCTCAACCTCCTCGACAGGTTCCTCCTCCTTCTCTTCCTCAACTTCCTGCTCCTGCACCTTCCTCCTCCCCCCCTTTGGCATATTCTCCACTAAAAATAAATGGTTATTACTTAAAAAACTAAGCAGTGATGATGCAGGGAATTCACCGAAGGCCAGCCCTAAGCCTAAGCCAAACGCCTAAGCATGTCTCGCGCCAAAGCCTATTAACATCATTATCATCACCTTCAACAATACGCCTAAGAACGCTCAACGCGTCATTACCCATGACGACGGGCTTTACGTAGCTATGTCATCATCATAGCGCAGGTAGCCTTAAGCAGCCTATCAACAGCCCTCCTACCAATGAGCCTCCTTAACTCATCCCATGCATAACCAACGTACCCCCCCAACGACCTATAGAGCCTATCGGCGGGCTCATTACCGAACCACGTAGTGGCAATGTAAACATCCGAGTCCGTACAAACCTCCTCAATCGTACTCACTAAGACCTTACCAATACCCAAGCCCCCCCTACACTCCTCAATAACGGCTATGTAGTAAATAACGCATAACTTAACTGCGCCAACGTTAATGCTGTAATAAACAGCGGCGCCAACACTCGACCCATTAATTACGGCCAACGCCACAGAGCCAACCCCCCCATAATCAACAACGGCCTTTGCGTATCTATAGGCTGAGCCGAAGAAATTCCTCAATATAGGCTCTGCGTGACTCATTAATTCCCTACTGCCTATGAGGACTGTGATTGGGCCATAACAGCTCACAAAAACCACCTAATATTGTATAATGCGTAAACCTGAATTGATGGAAGAAAGTAGGTAGTGGTGGCTTACACTCTCCTACCACGCCTACCTCCAGGTGGCCTAATGGTATCCGTGGGTATCGGCGTCACGTCCTCAATACGGCCAATTATCAAGCCAGCCCTGGCTAAAGCCCTAATGGCAGCGGCTGCGCCAGGACCTGGAGTCTTTGGTCCGTAACCACCGGGTGCCTTAACCTTTATGTGCACTGCATTTATGCCCCCCCTACTCATGGCTATTTGGGCAGCCTTATACGCGGCCATCATCGCCGCATATGGGCTGGGCTTATCCCTATCGGCCTTAACAACCTGCCCACCACTAACCCTCGCAACCGTCTCCGCACCTGTTAAATCAGTGATTATTATTATCGTATTATTATAACTGGAGTAAACATACGCAACGCCCCCCCACCTAAGCTTCCTAGCCCCCCCACTAACCTGCGTTGGCTTTATCTCGGGTAACTGCGTTGGTTGCGGCGGCGCCGGCTGCGCCTCTCCCTGAACCTCCTCCGTCGTCTTTTCCGTGCTTTCCTCTGACATTCGGTGGTTGGCATTTTAACTCATTTTATAAATTTTCTCGCCATTGACTAGTGAGTGCCCTTCATGCTCTCGATAATGCTCATCATGTGGCTCGTGCCAATCCTAAACCTCATGGGGGGGTCAGGTTCCCTCTCTGCTGCCCTCATTAATTCAAGAACCTGTTGATAAGTCCTGACGCCGCCCGCGATCTTAATGCCAATCTTTGGGTTATACTTCCTAGATAGCTCAGCCATTAATTTTACATTCTCGATTTGAGCGCCGGTCTTATTACCGATCCTCTCCGCGTAATCCTTCTCCTCAAACCCAGTGCTTGTCTTAATGAAATCAGCGCCTGACTGCATTACGATCCTATACAGCTCAAGCTTCTCCTCCCTTGTCGTGTAGGCATCCTCAACAATGATCTTTATGACCTTACCCTCCCTATGCGCTGCTTCAACCACGGCGTTTATGTCATGCTCAACCTCACTCCAAAGCCCGGACTTAACAAGGCCTATTGGGGGCCACGATGTCGAGCTCATCCGCATACTGCGAGTAGCGTTTAATAGCGTCTACCCTAGCCTCCGTGGTGCCGGCGCCAAATGGAAAGTCAACCACGCAACAACCTTAAAGTTGTAGCCCTTACGAGACATGTACTCTCTCGCATACCGAAGGAATATTGGATTTATCGTTATTGAGTACGCGCCGTACTTAGCCGTATCCTCAATTAAAGCCTCAATCTCCCTGGTTGAGCCGTAGGGCCTTAAATACGTATTGTCAATCAAACCAATTATGTTGACCTCCATACCCAATTAGGAACGCATTAGACTATTAATGCTTTATCCGCCTGAAATACTTATTAATGATTAATACATCGAGTAACCGAGTATGAGTGAACCAACCATTAAGTCGGTTAGGGTTTTAACCGTTATGGGGAATTTCGAGTGGCCAATTGTGAAGGTTGAGCTTAGTAATGGCCTTGTTGGTTATGGTGAGTGCCATAGGGGGCCCGGGCATTAAGGAGGTTTTGAGGAGAGCTGAGGAGTTGATTAGGGGGGGTAAGGAGGTTAATATTGAGTACCTATTGAGGCTCATTAGGAAGCATATACCGAACTCCGAGTGGGGGGGTGTGGTTAATAACGCAATCAGCGGCTTAGAAACAGCCCTCTGGGATTTGAAGGGTAAGTTAACGGGTCTCCCCGTTTATGAATTACTTGGTGGTAAGGTTAGGGATAGGGTTGCGGTTTATGCGGACCTGCACGCTGGCGCGGGCATAATCGAGACTGGTAGTAGGAGGTGGGTTGAGTTAGCTAGTACTGAGGTTGCCTATAACGTTGAGAATTACGTAAGGAGGGCTAGGGAGGCCATGAACATGGGGGGGTTCAGGTACATTAAGTTTGATGTTGATGTGCCGGAGGGCATGATGGAGACAGAGTTCGATAGGACCTTCGGCATGAGGATTGTTAAGTTCGTGACCTCGTTCATAGGTGGTGTTAGGGATGCCGTTAAGTACGATGTGGACATAATGATTGATGGGCACTGGGCATTCAGCGTGCCCACAGCCATAGCCATAGCCAGGGAGTTGGCGAAATACGACGTTTTCTGGTTTGAGGACCCAGTACCGCCTGAGAACATCGATGCGATGAGGGAGGTCAGGCTTAAGTCGCCGGTGCCTATAGCCACCGGCGAGAAGTTGTATAGGCTTTCGCAGTTTAGGGAGTTGATTGAGGAGGGGGGGGCTACGGACATTATACACCTGATGTGCAGAGGCTCGGTGGTTTACTCGAGATGAAGAAGATAGCCTACCTAGCCGAGGAGTACTACGTGCCGGTGGCGATACACAACATCTCAAGCCCAATAGGGACGATGCTAACGCCCACGTGGCAGCCACTATAGGGGACTTCATAGCCATTGAGTGGCACGCCATTGACTTGCCCTGGTGGTCTGACATGGTTAAGGAGGGCATGATTATAAAGGAAGGCTACATAACACCATCTAAAAGGCCTGGTCTCGGGGGGGTAGAACTAAACGAGAGAGTGGCCGCTGAACATGCAAAGGATCCAAATGAGGTTAAGGAATTCCTTTAAGGGATTAAAAGGCAGGTCGTACTTAATACCTAGGTGATGAGTGAGCCTCGAGCATGATTCGATGAAGAGGTAGGACCGGCTGATTACTGTTGTTGTGTTGGTATCATGGAAAGCCTAGGCTTAACCACCTGCTTCATGTAATCAATTAGGTTAGCCTCCTCAAGCGCCTTGAGGACCTCCTCATCGCTGGCTCCCTTCTTAATGTTTATCTTGTACTCCGTTGGTTCAATGTGCTTTACATTAACGGCTCTCCTCTTAACGCCCGTTAGGGATTTGGGCCCCGTTATTATTACGAAGTTCTCATCCTTAATATCCACAATAACGCACTTCCTGCCAGCCTCCCTACCGGCAACCTTCACGCATACCCTACCAATATCAAAGACCCTAGGCATCAAGCACGGGTAGTGTGAGGCTTTATAAGCATTTCATGGATTGGCTCATTAATCATAGTAATATATAGATTATGTACATACGCTACTTATAAGTTATTAAGTAATTAATTATTAATGACCATAAGTTCTCAGGAAGTTCTTGAGAGATATAGACGTTATTCAAATGATTTAATGGAGATACTTAGGCTTAGAACAAAGCCCGTTGGTGTTGCATTATTAGATAGGGATCCTGACGAGATCGGCATTAGTGCATTTCGCCCTTTTAGGCATTTCCGTAGGAAGTTAACGTTTTGCCAAATGACTGCTGCGGCTAGGTATTACGGCATGGGCATGGTCGCTACCCTCGAGGATATGGCATGCCCTGGTGAAATAATAATATTTGGGTTTGCTGAACCGCCTGATTATTTTCTTGATGGTAGTCTTAGTTACGGTCTTTACACGAGGACGAAGGAGGCGGGTAAGGCGCTTGACAATAGTTTACCAAGGCTTCCAGTGGGTAGGTATAAGGCATTGTTAACTATGCCCCCCCTGGACAACGTTATTTATGAGCCTCAGGTCGTGATGATTTACGGGACCCCAGGTCAAATGGTGAAGTTAGTCACCGCATACGTGTACATCAGTGGTGAGAAGGTTACACTGAGCGCCAGCGGTAAGGCGGGGGGGTCCGACACGGCAGTTGCCGAGGTTCTTCTCACTGGTAAGCCAAGGCTTGCGTTACCTGGCTATGGCGATAGAATTGTTGGGCATGTGGAGGATTATGAAATGCTCTTTGTTACCCCCGCAAGTCTATTAGGCGATCTTATTGATGCCCTTAAGGAGCAGAGCAAGACCAACTTCATTGTCTATCCACCAATGCCAAGCATATTCTATAGGGTTGACTTTAGCGCCATACCGGTTATTGGGCCTTTATATGATAAGTTCCTTAAGGAGGTTGATGAGAAGGTGAGGAAGGAGAGGGGGGGTGGTGCGGGTGAGGGACGAGGAACTTGATCAATTAATTAAAAATGCCAAGGAAAGAGCTACGCAGTTACTTATTGAGACTGAGAATTGCGCATACTCACCCTTTGTGGCCTTACTCGAGGCCTTAAATATTAAGGCATCGCCAGAGTTACTAGCGGTATCAATAGGCTTTGCCGGTGGATTAAGTGGTTCTGGGCATCTCTGCGGCGCCCTGTGGGCCTCCGTTGCTGCCGTGAGTATTTACATGAAGAGGAAGATTGATGAGGAGAAGGGTGGTAAGCGGTCAGGCGAGCCCTTCATAGCGTATCATATCGAGCTTCACAACAAGGTTGCAGATGTCTATAAACAATTCGTGAATATGTTTGGATCACCAAATTGCAAGGACCTGAACCCCCCCAAGTTCGACCTTGTATCGCCTGAGCAGAGGAAGAGGTGCACAGTCATTGTTAGGAAGTCTGTTGAGATAACCCTGAGATCATTACTAGGTGGTTCTAAATGAGCGTTGAGATCACAGGCAGGGAGGCGGAGGGCACGAAGTGGGATCTCGTAGTTATTGGGTCGGGAACCGCGGGTGCAGATGCTGCAGTACGTGCTGCGCAGTTGGGGGGGCTTAAGGTACTACTCATAGAGAAGAATAGGGATAGGCTGGGTGGGACCTGCGTAAATGTTGGTTGTGTACCAACGAAGAAGCTATTGTATATAGCAGACCATTATCATGAATTAAGCAAGTACCTGCAATGAGGGATTGATAGCTAGCACTAAGCTTGACGTGAAGGCTATGTTTAGGGCTAAGGACCAATTAATTAACCAAATAATTGCATGGTACGTATTCAGAGTATTCCCGAGTTGGGATATCAAGATGTTGTTTGGTGAGGCTAGGTTGAGGTCTCCGAATTCCGTTAGGTTGGTGATTCAATAATAGAGGCGAGGAGCATATTGATAGCAACGGGCTCCAGGCCTAAGATACCATCAATAAGAGGGATTGAGAATGGATTGAGAAGAGGTTTCGTCATAACAAGCGATGACTTCTTTTCCCTTGACTCAATTCCCGAGAGCATATTAATTATTGGCGGTGGGGCGATAGGCGTTGAATTGGGAACATTGCTTCATAAGCTTGGTTCTAAGGTCATGATCGTCGAGATCATGGATAGATTACTACCAACATTTGCAGACGCTGAATTAGGTAATTATCTCGCCAATAGGGTCATGAGGGAGATGTATGGGATCGACGTTAGAGTAGGTACATCCGTAACGGAGGTAGACCCCCCCGATAGTGGGCTTGTTCGTTTATCGAGTGGTGAGGCGGTTAGTTGATAGGGTTCTGGTTGCTGTTGGGAGGGTGCCGAATACTGAGGGACTTAATCTTGAGGGTGTTGGTGTTGAGGTTAGGAATGGCGCTGTCGTGGTTGATGACCACTCCAGGACTAACGTACCGAGCATCTACGCAGCCGGCGACGTGACTGGTAAGTATATGCTGGCGAGTGTAGCTAAGGTTCAGGGTATTGTGGCTGCCGAAAACGCGGCAGGCCTAAACACAAGGATTGACTATGAACTAATACCCATGGTCGTATTTTCAGACCCTGAAATCGCCTCTGTGGGGATTGTAGCGAGTAAGGATGACCCAAGGTACATAGTTACCAAGATGCCTAATGCCATAAATTATAGGGCAATAGCGTATAATAAGCCTTATGGCTGGACGAAGATTGTGGCTGATAGGATTAGTAGGAGAATTGTTGGCTTTCACATGATTGGTCCGTGGGCCTCGGAGATCGTTAATACGGCATCAATAGCCATTAGAAAGGGGGGGCTAACACTTGATGAGTTAAAGGAGTGGGTATTCTCGCACCCAGTCTTCACGGAACTCTTTATAGACGCCGTGGAATTAGCGTCGGGAAGTAATGTATACTTACCCAAGAGATAGTCTTATCAAATATATATTTTATTTAGTGCTAAAACTTTAAAGTAAAATTTACAAAGATAAAACTATGACGGAACAAAGAGAATTCTTCAGTGGATTTAGAGATTACTCGTTAACGGTTGATAAAGTACTTACCTGGGCCTCATACTCTTTCCCAAATAATGAGATTGTTTATTGGCCCCCTGGCGGCTCCAGGACATCAGTCACATTCGCGCAATTCGCGGATAGGGTCCGGAGAGTTGCCGCGGCGCTGATGGACTTAGGTCTACAACCAGGTAAATCATGGGAATTCGGCTCTAAGGTTGCGGTTATGGAATGGGATACGCTTAGGTATGTTGATTTGTTCTATGCAGTACCGTCAATAGGCGCTACTTTATTTACAGTGAACATTAGGTTGGCACCACACGAAATAATGTATATAATGAACATTGCAAAGCCAGATGTTTTAATGATAAATATCGACGACTTCGAATTATTCATAAAGCCAATCCTCGACAATATTAAGACAATAAAGCTCGTTATTTATATGAGTGATAGGGGTAAGGTGCCGAGCCAGGACTACGGCGTTAAGATGATACCGTACGAGGAACTCCTAAAACACGAACCACTAAAGGAATTCCCTGAGATTGATGAGAGAACCCCTGCCACAATGTTATTCACATCAGGTACTACGGGTCCGCCAAAGGGTGTTTATTTCACACATAGGCAGTTAATGCTTCATGCAATGTCCTTAACAATAGCATTGAGTTACCCACCATACAATGTCGGTATTAGAGATGTCGCCATGCCCTTAATACCATTATTCCACGTACATGGTTGGGGAACACCATACGTAGTGATGCTTTCGGGAACCAGGAAGTACGTACTGCCAGGTAGGTATGATTGGGGTCACATACTCAAGCTAATACATGAGGAGGGAGTCACGTACACAGGCGGTGTGCCAACGATACTATACCTACTCCTTACCCATCCTGACTCACCTAAGTATGACCTAAGTGGGTTGAGGTTCGGCAATGGCGGTTCGGCAATGCCCGAAGGCCTCTATAATGCGGCAAGGGCTAGGGGGGGCATTACCGTGGCCTCTGGTTATGGAATGACCGAAACGGCGCCAGTACTAACAATGGCCTACCTAAGGCCTGAGCATCTGAGTCTTTCCGAAGATGAGAAGAAGCAAATAGTGCTTAGGACAGGCCTACCCATACCTCTTGTTCAGTTGCGTGTTGTTGATGAGCAGGATAGGGATGTCCCAAGAGATGGTAAAACAATGGGCGAGTTAGTGGTTTGGTCTCCATGGGTTGCCAGGGAGTATTTGAATGATCCTGAGAAGACGAGGAATGCATGGCGCAACGGCTGGTTCCACACGGGCGATGTAGCGGTTTGGCTACCAGATGGTTATGTGGTAATTGTTGATAGGCTTAAGGATGTGATTAAGAGTGGTGGAGAATGGATATCAAGTGTTAAGTTGGAAAGTATCATTAGTACTCATCCTGCGGTTGGTGAGGTTGCCGTGATTGGTGTTCCTCACCCAAAGTGGGGGGGTGAAAGACCAATAGCGATAGTCGTACCTAAACTAGGACAAAGGCTTACTGAGGATGAGATTAGGAGTTACCTGATGCAGTTTGTGGAGAGGGGTGAGATACCGAAGTGGTGGATACCGGACAAGGTGATAATTGTTGAGTCCGAATTGCCAAAAACAAGCACAGGAAAGATCGACAAGAAAATACTTAGGGATAGTTCAAGGATGAGTTCATGCCCGCTACTTGATGCCTTATGTAATTATTATGTCACGATAAGAATCCCTTCTCTCTATCTTTACATAATGCCTAATATTGCCTATGGCCTCGAATAACCCTTTAATAATTCCCTTAGTCATTGGCATTCCAACATCCTCATCAAAGGACCTTGCTATAGAGATTACGGTTTTATTTGGCATGAACTGCACGTTGATTAGGGCTATGACCCCCCCTAGTGCTGTGAGTATTCTTAATGAGGAGTAAAGAGCGTCCTTAAAGTCCCTCATTGAATTCAGTATGTACCTCATTAATTCCTTACCATACTCATAACCAAGGCGCTCAATAAACTCAGGCTCCCTCTCCATTACGTAGAAGACCAACGCCTTCATGAAATTCTCCTGGATAAAGCCAAGTATTGTAAATGGTAAGTCTAACACATTCACCGTATTTACCCCATCAACATTACCAATACTACTCAGTAATTCATTACTCACCTCACCATTAATTTCAATGAGTATTGCGTAGTTATTACCCACGATATTCCTTATGTTTAAATTCCGAGACCTAATCACACCGGTGATGTCGTTAAGTAGACCAGGCCTGTCTCTCGAAATACTTATTAATAACCAAACCATGAGATAATACCTAAGTATAGACTTAAAGGTATTACCAATTCAATGGCACATTTAATGAAATAATAAAATTATAATGAATAATTATGCTCCATAACTTGCCTAATAGTTTTAAGTTCCTGCATTACCCTATTAAGTATTGGTTCGCCAACACTCCTAAGCACATCAATACCTGGCGGCTTTAGGCAATGCTTGAACTCAACGGGTACATTTATGCCAAGCCCGCTTAAACACCGGGCCATCCTATACCAATTACTCGATTCATAGATACCGCACTTAATTGCGGCAAGGAGAAACATTAATTCCTTAAGAGACTTGCACACCATAACCTCATCATCACTATTGAGGAAGAGGAACTCCCTCTCATCGATCATCCCCCCCAACTCATTTCTAATGGCTGAATTAACATCAATGTCTAGGGGATTACCGTAGATTAACCTGCCAGTCTTAATTACGTAGACGAAGAATAGGGTGTTACGTGGCTTCCTAAAAACCTGTAAATCCACATTATCCCCCCATCCTGGGAATCTCCTTAGGTAATTCTTCCATGAATACCGCAATATCGACATCACCGCCACTACAGTCAAGTGACCCACCGTATACGTATATAGCATACGCATTTCTAAACCTATCAATCACCTCATTAATTATGTCCTTAGGTATGCAATTCACATTGATATGTACGAGCTAATACTTAATAAGTTAGGTGCTTAATTAATTATAGAAATGCCATTTAGGGCTAAGTACTATGTTTATTGGGCCGATACCGACGCAGCCGGTATCGCTCACTTCACATCATTCCTAAGGCTCGTTGAGCGCGCGGAGGAGGACTTCTATAGAGAGAATGGGATACTTCACTACCACTCAATTGCGCCGCGCAGGGAGGTCTTCATAACATACACAGCACCATTAAAAAGGGGTGATGTTGCTGTGGTTGAGTTGTGGCTTGATGAGGCGAGAACTAGGGCTATTAGGTATAGGTTTAGGATAATCAATGAGACAACCGGTAAAAACGCCGCTGAGGGTTACCTGGTATTTACCTGCGTTAGTAATGAAGGTGGTGAATTAAGGGCTATTCCATGCCTGAAGAACTTGTTAATGCTTGGAGAAGGACCCTCGACGCGGCTAATACTCAAGGAGCCTAACGCCAGTGGATTCATCATTAAATCTAATGGGGGTTTCTAACGAGCTTTACCGTACCCAACTCAGGGTGGTTCGCCTCGGTTAATACGTACTTATTCACATAGGGGGGGTCCCTCGCTATATCGGCCATGTCATAGACGGGGGGGCCTGCCGGTATTCCATTGCTTAGGAATAGATTTACCCAGTAGTCTCTATCCCTTGTTAGGAATACTTCCTGGAGTATCCTCTCAAGTTCGTTCTGATTCCTGACCCTGTCAGGGTTAGTTCTAAACCTAGGGTCATCAATCAACTCAGGCCTGCCAATAACCTCGCAGAACCTCCTCCAAATCCTATCATTACCAACCGCGAGTATGAACATCTTACCATCCTTAGCCCTAAAGGCTTGGTAAGGAGCAACGACACTCATGTACTTAGTGCCAATGGCCTTGGTACATTACCAGTGAAGAGGTAGTAAAGGATGTGTATACCCATTACGTATAGCTGAGTCTAACATTGGTACGGTAATCCTAACACCCCCCCTACCCTCCCTATCCCTAATCCTGAGCGCGGATAGTATTGCTATTACCGAGAAGAAGCCCGTCACCATGTCGGTTATTGGAACACCGACCTTAACAAGGTCCCATCTTCACAGCCAGTGACACTCATTAAACCGCTCATGCCCTGAATAACAACGTCGAAGGCCGGGTAATCCTCATACTCACTACCAGGCATGAAGCCCTTAATCGATACGTAGATGATCCTTGGATTGACCCTACTCACTGAGTTATAATCAACACCGAGCCTCTCGCAACGCCAGGCCTATAATTCTCAATAAGCACATCGGCGCCCTTAACCATCTCATAAAGCCTGTTCCTATCACCCTCATTCTTCAAGTCAAGCCTAATCACGTGCTTATTCCTATTCATTGCCAGGTAATACGTACTAACATTATCCCTAATTACGTGGCCCCCACGTCCTAGTCATGTCACCTTCAGGCGACTCAACCTTAATAACCTCAGCACCTAAATCACCCAGTATCGAGGTTGCGAAGGGACCAGCCGCAGAGTGGGTTAGGTCAATAACCTTAATACCCTCAAGTGGAAGTTTATCCATACTAAGAAAACCTTACTTAATTCCCTTTTTAGGATTAATGCGAACCTTAATACATAACCATACACCTTCCTTACCTTACTCCTTACCCTCTTACCGCCATAAGCCTTCACTCTAACCTCTCGCATGTAATTAACTCAATTTCATAATTAATTACCGCTGTATAGATCAATGGCGGCAAAAGTTAAAAACCACTGAAATTAGCATGACTCGATATGGTAAAGGGCACGCCAAGCTTTGGCAAGATGAATAAGGGTTGGACGCACATTAGATGTCCAAGATGTGGCAGACACGCCTACAACCCAGTTAAGGGCTACTGCGCAGCCTGTGGCTGGGGTAGGTCAAAGAGGATTAGGCGCTACTCATGGCAGAATAAGAAGGTTAATAAGGTTAGGATACGCTAATCCTCAACCTCATCCTTAACTCTCTTGAACTGTTCCAGGTAATCATTAGGCGGCGGTTCTTTTGAGTATAGATCCTTCCTCATAGCCTCAAGTAATTCGTCTTCACGATTAAGTAACCCCGCGTACGTCGTGATTAATACCCCCAACTTACCTGCCTCCTCAAACAATGCCTTCAATGAATCCCTCCAATGCAAGTCTCTCAATGTATGGTGCGCTATAACCAACTTATTGAGAAAGCCAGCCCTTAGGATTGCCATAAGATTCCTCAGGGCATTACTAAGGTATTCCTCGCCGAACCCTCTCCTCGATAAGTACAGGGGGGGTGGTCCACCAACTACTAATGTTTGTGGTTTCATACTCATTACGTAATCAACGGCTAATTGCGATACGGGTCCCTCGACATCAGGCATAAATGTTAATGACTCATCATCGTCTACTATCGTAATTGCTATTACCCTACCTGTCTTCGCATTATCCTCACCATGCGGTAGTGATTGCGATATTATGAGCCTCGTGGAGCCTATTATGAACTCCTTACCGTCAGCAAACACGAGATCTCTCGTAATACCCTCAATAGCCTTCCTCAACCCATAATAACGCCTCCTCTGGCTCCAATTCTCATCACTAGGTGATTTCATGAGCAGTACCTTACCACTGTATATCTTCTTATAACTCTCGTTTGTGGTTCCCATGTAAATGCTTGGGTATGGTACTGTGAAGTGGTCTCTATGATAATGACTAATGAATACATAATTAGCATCCTCCGCGTACCTCTCAAGAATACTCCTCAACGCTCTAACTCTCTCTATTTCACGAGGATGGGGGCGGTAAACCATACCTATTCGGCGATAGGCTAATCCCAGGGTCTAGAAGTATTGATAAGTCCTTCGTTCTTATGAACATCGCCATTGACCTAACACCAAGGCTCTCCTCGGCGATTGGTATAACCTCCATACACATAATTACCACTGTAAGATTTATAATGTCTTTAGTTTCACACTAAGCTCAGTGGATGACTTTAAACTCGGCTTTGCTGGTAGGTCATCCACCTGGAACCTACTTAGAAAGCTTATTTTTCCTGAGCATGTGGCCTTGAGGTACGTAAGTAATGAGGATGACTGCCTAGGGCTTGACTTCGTGATCGTTGAGAGGTATATGGCGGATTTAGTTAATTGTTCCAGGGTATTTGTATTGAATGACCCAAGTATTGATGGTATAATTGAGGCTGTGATTAATGGGTTAGGCCTTAATGAATTGAACATCGGGGGGGTTGATATTGGTAACTCCAGGTGTGGCGCCATCATACTTGCCAACGATACACCATTGATTCACGTAACACTTAGTTTCGTAAAGCTCATTAAAGTTATAAGGAGGTTGGCTAGGCGGTCAATCATTAACTTAGTAATTGGCACGAGCCCCGGCGTCTCAGAGCTCGTTAGGGTCTTCGTAGATTCATTGAATGACGTGAATGTTAGGGTTAGGGTGATTAGTGAGGGCTTGGCCTATGGAAAGAAGGATGTATTCAGGTCCAGGTATCCATACCTAACGCTGGATGAACTTGATGGACTAGTTTACGCATATACCGGCCTTGCAACGAGTTCCCATGAGTAATTACTTAATTAGACTTAATGATGAGATATTCTATACATATTACTTATATAATACCTGTAGAATATCTGTAATATAATGCGTATAATAATGGTAATTCTTATAAAATAATCACTATGGGGGGGATTTATGATGCCGATAATAATTAAGTGCCATTCATGCGGCTTCGTGTTTTATAATGACCAGCAGCTTAAGAGCGTTGATGAGGTGCTCAGGCAGTGGGGGGGCTATAGATGCCCAGTCTGTTTAAGCCCATTGAGCAAGGCACCAATTGCTATGCGTGTTAAAGGATAAGTTATCAAAGCAATTCGCATTAAAATTAAAATAAACCTATTAACTGTGTCTTTAGGCCATGGTTGTTAAGGCGTGGTTCGATGCATTAACAGCTAAGCAGGCTAGGATCGCCGCAGTATTAAGTATGGAGGGTAGGAGGAATAATATAGATTTCATAATAACGTGTAGGAAGTATGATTACGTCGAGGAGGTCCTGGATATGTTCAATCTTCACTATGAATGCGTTGGTTACCATGGTGAGGACCCTAAGGAGAAGTTGCTGAGGGGTATTGAAAGGCAGCTCGCATTACTTGATGTGGTTAGGGACTTCGATGTTCACGTATCATTAACATCGCCGGACGCGGTTAGGGTCGCCTTTGGTCTTGGTAAACCGATAATAGCATTGACGGATACTGCTCATTCGTACTTCGTTAATAAACTAACATTACCGCTGGCGAATACGGTAATAGCGCCGTTGGCAATACCAATGAGTGAGTGGGCTCGTTACATACCAGTGCCGAGATTGATAAGGTTAGGGCATTTGATGGGGGGGTTTTTGAGCTCATGTGGATTAATAGGTTTAAACCGACCGGCGACTCTATTAATAGGCTGGGGGGGCTTAAGAGTAAGGAGTTCGTTGTAATTAGGTTTGAGGAGTCTAGGGCTTCGTATTATGGTTATGGTGATAAATCACGATTATTAATTAGAATGGCTAAGAAGGTGCTTGAGAATGGTTATTATGTAGTTATGTTTCCGCGATATCCATATCAAGAGGAATTGATAAAGTCTGAACTTGGTCTTTTCCTTAAGCTTGGTAAATTAGTGATACCAAGGAACATGAAGTTAGATGGCCTTGACCTATCGTGGCATGCCAGGCTCGTGATTACAGGTGGCTCGACGATGGCCCACGAGTCAGCACTACTGGGTACGCCTGCCATTAGCTATTTCCCACAGCATTACTACATAGATGATTACTTAATGAGTAAGGGATTACCGCTATATAGGTGCGTTGATGAGGATTGCCTGGTTGTTCTTGATTCAATCCTTAAATCGGATACCACACATGTCGATACGAGCTCAGTACTAAGTAGAATGGAGGACCCGACAGAGCTCATCATCAATGAAATAAGGAGACTTGCGAACGAGGGTAAGTAGGCCCCCCCTAGTGGGTAATTATTATTAAGGTAGCCTATAATCGATGATTTGATGAAAATACTAGTGAGCGGTTCCTCAGGATTCCTAGGAAGGAACATCGTTAGTTGCCTAAGAGCTAAAGGATATGATGCGAGGGGGGGCCTCGATATCGTTAAGGCGGAGACCACGGACTACATAATCGATATAACAAGGAGGGATGAGATCACCGGTCTTTCTAAGGAGGGCTTTGACGCAATTATACACCTGGCAGCGTACCCAAACCCAAGGTCATTCACAAATGCAGGCGCTCTCAAGGGCCTTGATGTTAATGTCGTCGGCACAATAAATATGCTGGAACTCGCGAGAATCTTGAACGCTAAATTCCTACTCTACTCAACATCGAATGTCTATGGTAAGCCCATTAAATTACCCGTTACTGAGGATGACCCACTAAGGCCCTTTGAGGGTTATGGCTGGAGTAAGGTGGCCGCAGAGGCCGTATCCATGTCTTACCACGTCGTTCATGGAGTCCCAGTAACAATATTCAGGTTGTGGAAGCCCTATGGCCCCTACGACAATGGTGTCGTTGGTATATTTATAACCAGGGCATTGAGGAATGAGGATCTCGTGGTTAATAATGGCGGTGTCGACACAACGGACTTCCTATACGTTGAGGATCTATGCGATGCCACTGAACTAGCGCTTAGGAAGGATGAGACGGTTGGTCAAGCCTTCAATATTGGGCTTGGTGTTGAGACCTCAATACTCGACTTAGCTAGGGTGGTGGTTAAGTTGGTTGGTTCAAATTCTAAAATTAATGTTCAACCGAAGACATCCGAGCCATTTAGAAGTTATCCAGACATTAGTAAGGCCATGAGGATCCTCGGCTTTAAGCCTAAATATGACTTGGTGAGCGGCTTGAGGGCTACAATTGATTGGTTTAGGCGAAATCTATGAACATTAACTACGTATTAATTGCGGTAGTATCCTTCGTAATCTCGTTGATCACGGTATATGCAATATCCAGGTTAAGAAATCCAAAATTATTGGCGCCGGATGTCCATAAGCCATACAGGGCTCTTGTGCCTAAGATAGGCGGTGTTTCCGTACTGATCGCCATGGGCGTTGTCACGTTGATCGCCTACTTGATTAACGATGCAAGGTTACTCGCGCTGGGTCTTGTGACCTTGACTGTGGGTTTGATAGGGCTTGCTGATGATCTCAGGGGGGGATTGCCCGTCAGTGTCAGGGTTTTCTTACCGTTGGTGCCGTCATTGATCATTCCCGTGGTTGTTCATGGCTATATATACATACTCTTGATTGGTCACGTACATAACTTCTTCGTAGTAGCCTTTCTCTCAATGCTTGCTGTGACTGTTATGGCTAATGCCGTCAACATGCTCGATGTGATGAATGGGATAGTCCCCGTCTCAACATTAATGATATTGACCGTTAGTGGGTTTATTTCATACATGGCTGGTTTTAGCTATGCCTTACCGGCAACATTAATACTCGTGCTCACGGTGTTGCCGCTGGCCGTATTTAATTGGTACCCTGCCAGGGTATTCAATGGCAACGTTGGCAGCTACGCGCTTGGGGGGGCAATGATGGGCGCATTCATGGTTTTATACAATGCTGGAACCCAGGGCGTGATATCGGCACTACCATACATAATAAATGGCTTCCTAATAGTCATAACAGCAAGGGGGGGCTTTAAGCCTAGGGAGACCTTGAAGAGGCCCGTAATTGTGAATGATGGCATAATCCACGCAAATAAGACCCCCTGGATCGCCAACTACCCTGGTTAAGTTGATGGTAATGAGGAGACCAAAGACTGAGAAGGAGGTTGTTCGTGATGTATTACTATTATTCCTAATAACGAGTCTCGCATCACTCTCGCTCTTGGCATTTATTATTTAACCACAACAGCCTCCTTTATGCTTATGTTCGAACCTCTCGTAATGTAGATACTCCTCATATTACTCAACTCCCTGAGTACGCCAAGATAGAACGTGGCCTCCATGAAATCCGTTTGTTCCTCAAGGCTTCTCGGCTTCCTCTTTCTAATCATATTCACGAAATCCTCAATGCTCATACTATACTTACGCTCCAAGTCCTTAATCATAACCCTAAATGTCTCGGCTTATACTCGCCATAATCATTAATACATGGTGGTGGGCTCAGGCCAACCTGCCTCGTTAGGTTAACTATGTACGGGCACGTTGCCGGGTCCCTACCGGCTGGACAATGCTCCTGGCAAACGACCATTGCATATCTCAAAATCCTCTCCAGGATACTTAACGGCATCACTACGTACTCCTCCTCAGGGTCAAGCCTAATCTCCATCAATGGTCATTAAAAGCCCTGTGGAGTTAATAAATAAAGTTTTCAAGCACATTCCTTACTAATCATGGTGCCCATCGGCGTTGATTCAAGCACCGCGCCCCTCTTTATTACGACTAGGACCTTATTCCTACCCAACTCATAGCTTAACCACCTATAGTTAGGTACATCCCAAATAACGATATCCGCCAAGTAACCAGGCTGTAAGATACCTCTGTCTCTGAGGCCGAGGCTGTATGCCGCGTTAGTCGTAGAGGCCATTATGACCTCCATGGGCGTCATGCCGAGTAGGTATGTGGCTAATTCCATTACATATTGCATACTTAAGGACCAGGAATTTGGGCTGAAGTCCGTACCAAGCGCGATGGGGGGGACGCTTGCACTCCTCAATGCCTTAATCGGCGGTCTCTTACTACTCATTAACGAGAGTATGGTCACGGGCAATAGGGTCGCTACGGAACCCCTCTCCGCAATCAATCTTGCATTTTGTTCAGGTAAATTCAATAAGTGATCAAGAGATGCAATACTAAACTCCCTGACCAAGTCACTACATCCGATATACGCTATTTCATCGGCATGAAGCCTAAGTCCAAAACCCCCCCTTCTTGACGCCTCCCTAAGTATTTCCCTGGTCTCCTCCACCGTGAATGCGCCCTCATCGCAAAATACATCAACAAACCTCGCCAGGTCCCTCGCCTTATCGAGAGAGTTTATCACGGCATTAACGTAAACCCTCCTATCCATGTCCCTCGGTGGCACGTGAATTAAGTACGTCGGTACAACATCAATGGGTGATTTCACCAATGATTCATTAATTATCTTAAGAAGTCTCATTTCCTGGTTTGGATCAATCCCATAACCACTCTTAACCTCTATCGTGGTCGTGCCGTACTTCGCAACCTCAAACAACCTGTTAAGGAGTATCTTCCTAAGCTCTTCATCCGTTGCGCCAACAGTGGCGTTAACAGTCCTGTAAATACCGCCACCCTTCCTGAGTATTTCCTCGTATGGAACACCCTCAAGCTTAAGCTCAAGCTCATCCTCCCTAGAACCAGCAAAGAGGAGGTGCGTGTGTGGATCCACGAGTCCGGCCGTTACTAGGGATTCCTCGGCAGGTATTCTGCACTTACCTTCGTATTTCCTGCTTATTGAGTTCCACGAGCCAACATCCACTATTTTATCGCCGTCAACGGCTATGCCTGCATCTTCAATAACCAGCACGGGGTCTCCATACCTCCAGGGCATTGATTTTGCAGTAACTAACTGCTTAATCGGGCCAATGAGTAGGGATACCTTATTCATAATGTGGTTGTTTAGCGTATGTTTAAAAAGATTCCATTTTAACTAACTGGCGTGTCCGTGAATAGGGATAGGATTAGGGATATTGCCCTAAAGCATGCATTGATTAACGCCGTAAAGTTCGATGGAAGGGCGAGTATGAACGCAGTAATTTCCAAGGTATTTGCTGAAGACCCCTCACTTAGGTCCATGGCCAGGGAAGTCGCACAAATAGTTAAGGAGGTCATTGATTACGTGAACTCCCTAAGCATTGACGAACAAAGAAACCTACTAATGAGTAGGTGGCCTGAAGCCCTTGGGGGGGAGAGGAAGGTTGAGTCATATAGAAAGGGGGGGATTGAGGACCTACCGCCACTACCCAACGATAGTAAGTACGAGGTAATAACACTCAGATTCGCGCCAAACCCAGACTTCGTGCTTCACCTAGGTAGCGCCAGGCCAGCCATTATCAATTACGCATATAAATTGAAGTACGAGGGCCTGGGTAAGAGGGCGAAGTTCATACTTAGGTTTGAGGATACCGACCCAAGGACGAAGAGACCACTTCCTGAGGCTTATGATGCGATTAAGGAGGACTTAAGGTGGCTTGGAATTAAGTGGGATGAGGAGTACGTACAGTCGGATAGGATGGAGATCTATTACGACATTGCTAAGAAAATTATTGGGAAGGGAGGCGCCTACGTTGCTGCGGAGAATACCGAGTGCACACCCGATGATTGGAAGAGGTCTAAGGTAACAGGTAAGCCATGTAGAAATAGGGATGCTGACCCAAGCGTCAACCTTGAGCTCTTTGATAAGATGCTTGAGGGTTATTATAAGGAGGGTGAGGCTGTCATGGTAATAAAAACCGACCTACAACACCCAGACCCAAGCGTTAGGGATTGGGTTGCCATGAGAATCATAGACACGAATAAGTACCCACACCCAAGGGTTGGTTCTAAGTACATTGTTTGGCCTACGTATAACTTCTCCGTGTCCATTGATGACCACCTAATGGGTATAACGCATATACTAAGGGCGCAGGAACACTCAGTGAACACCGTCAAGCAATCCTTTATTTATGCTCACATGGGCTGGGAACAACCGGAGGCAATACACTTTGGCAGGCTTAAGATTGTTGGTATGACACTGAGTAAGACGAAGCTGAAGGCGCTCGGTATTAAGTGGGATGACATTAGATTACCGACACTCGCGGGCCTTCGGAATAGGGGGGGTATTCAACCAGAGGCCATTTGGAATATAATGCTTCAAGTTGGTGTTAAACCCACGGATGCCACGATATCCTCAGCCAACCTATTTGCTGAGAATAGGAAGATAATAGAGCCAAGGGCTAATAGGTACATGGCCGTGATAGATCCCGTTAAGGTAGTGATTGAGGGGGGGATTACGGAGGAATTAACCGCTAAGCTACCAATGCACCCATCATTTCCTGAACGCGGATTTAGGGTAATAACTCTAAAGCCAGTCGATAATAAGGTGACGATTTTCATAAGCAGAGCCGACTATGATAAGGTAGGTCCGGGCTCCGTAATTCGACTTATGGAGCTCGTTAACATAGAGGTTATGAGTAAAGGTGAGGATACCTTGACCGTGAGGATGCATAGTAAGGATCTCGAGAGCGCCAGGAAGGTTAATGCTCCAATTATTCAGTGGGTACCACCCGATGGATTGCCGATAAGGGTTGTAAGGCCTGAGGACTTAAAGCTTATTGAAGATGTGGGGGGGCTTGCTGAGCCAGCCGTGGGTCAGGTGGCTAATGATGAGATAATACAGTTCATGAGATATGGCTTTGTTAAGAAGGTTGGGCATGATAGGTTTATTTACGTTCATGATTGAGATTATACATCGCGTCTACGATCTACGAAAAATAATTTAATCCATAAATTCAGTAAGCCAGTGTATGAGGGTATGGTACAAGTGTTCAAGGTGCGGTTACACCGCTGAGGCGTCTTCATGGCTTTGGCGATGCCCAAGGTGCGGTAATCCGCTTGACATAGTTATTGATGGTTTGAAACTTACGCTTAGTGAACGTAGGGGGTTTATGGAGGTTTACCAGCGTAATACCTGCCAAGCCACTGGTTAGTTTAGGTGAGGGCTTTACGCCGTTAATTAATGCCGACTTCCTTGGCAATAATGTTTACCTTAAGCTTGAGTACCTAAACCCAACAGGCTCGTTTAAGGATAGGGCTCTGCCGTCGCAATATCGAAGGCGCTCGAGTTCGGCGTTAAGACCGTTGTTGAGGATTCAAGTGGTAATGCAGGAATATCCATAGCAGCCTACGCTGCTGCGGCTGGGATTAAGGCTAGGATCTACGTACCCGGGGATGCGCCTGAGGGTAAGAAGAGTCTCATAAGGTCGTTGGGGGCTGAGTTAATCGAGGCTCAATCCAGAGATGAGGCGGGAAAGTTAGCCGTTGAATCCGTAAAACCTGGCGAGGCTACATCGGCCATGCATGGAATCCCTGGTTTCTACAGGGCACGAAAACCCTAGCCTATGAATTAATTGATCAGCTGGGGCATGTTCCTAATGCCGTGATTCTCCCCCCCGTGTCAGCTGGCACATTATTACTTGGCCTATGGATTGGTTTCAATGAGTTATTGAATCTAGGCCTTATCAGTGGGATACCACGACTCTACGCGGTGCAGGCGCAGGGTTTTGCAACCCTCTATGAGAGAGTGCATGGTGACTACGTTAGAGAGCCTACGAAGTTCGCAGATGCGCTTAGGGTGCTTAATCCACCTAGGATTGAGCAGTTAGTTAACGCTATTAGAGGAAGTAATGGTGATGTCTTGGTAGTTACCGATGATGAGCTTCTACAATCATGGAAATCATTACTAAGGAGGGGGTTCATTATTGAGCCGAGTAGTGCGATAGCTCTTTCAGGTTACATAAAGCTGTTAAACAATAACTATTTGAGTAAGGATGATGAGACTGTGATAGTACTAACGGGTAGTGGCTTAAAGTATATAGATATAATGAGTAAAATATAATGAAATATATTTAACAGGAGTAACCTTTATAAACACGTACAATTCCCTACGCACCGTGAGGATCTCAGCAAGGAGTAACGCATTCCCTGGATCCGCGATTAGGGGTGTTAATGAGGAGGTTGTTGGGCTTGAGGGTTCTGGTGTTAGGGTTTTTGGTTTTCATATTGGTCAGCCTGGTCTTCCGCCTAGTAGGGAGTTGCTCCTTGAGTTTACGAAGGGGGGGCTTCTCGAGAAGCCCTTCGAGTACAGCATGTACACGCCGAGTAGCGGTATTGAGGAACTTAGGGAGGCAATAGCCGAAGACTACACAAAATATTCAGGGGGGGTTAAGGTAAGCAGTGCCAATGTCTCGGTCACTGCGGGTTCCGCGGAGGCTATTTTGGCTGCCTTTATGGCTATTATTGATGAAGGTGATGAGGTCGTACTCTTCGACCCAACATACTTAATGTATGAGCCTGTCATTAATTACCTGGGTGGTAGGGTTGTTAGGGTTAGGGCTAGGGAGGAGCTTGGCTGGGAGCCGGGTGAGGAGGATGTTAAGGCCGTAATGAGTAGGAGGGTTAAGGCAATAATAGTTGTTAATCCAGATAATCCAACGGGCAGGGTCTTGAGTGAATCAATGATTAAGTTATTGGTTGACTTAGCCCGTGACTATGATGCGTTCCTTATATACGATGAGGCGTATAGGCACCTTTATTACGAGGCTCTCACACATACGCCGTTAGGTATGGTCTTGAGAATGTCATTGCCCTGAACACGTTTTCGAAGGACCCAGCAATGCCTGGATGGAGACTTGGCTATGTGGTTGCTCATGAAGAGTTCATGAAGGTGTTCAATAGGGTTAAGCAGTACACGAATCTAAATCCACCAACACCAGCCCAGTATGCTGGACTTCTATATCTCAGGAAGTATAAGGAGAAGTACATAAGCGAGACCCTGCCAATCTATAAGTCGAGGATGGAGGCCATGTACAAAGCCATCAGGGAGTACCTACCCGAGGCCACAGTCGTAAAACCAAAGGCCGGACTATTCATGTTCCCAAACTTAAGGCCATATCTTGAGAGGCTCGGCTTGATGATTATGAGTTCGCAATGAAATTGGTTAAGGAGGCTCATGTTGCTGTGGTACCTGGATCAGCCTTTGGTGAGGCAGGTAAGTTGCACGTTAGGATGACATTTGCCAGAGAGAATGAACGAGATATTGAGGCGGGAATTAAGGTAATGGCCGATTACATATTGAGGGTTTTAGGGAAGTCTAAATGACTATATTGAGGAAAATAATTAATAGATCCATTACATGCCTAGGATCGTATGGTTACGAGGATTGGCGTGGGCACGTATTTAACCCTGGAGGATGTTATTAGAGTTTCTAGGAATTATGAGGAGGTTAAGTTGAGTAATGATGCTTTAAACGCGATGGAGCGGTCCCGTAAAGTCCTTGAGGAGCTCATTCATGGTAATGTGAGGATATATGGCGTTAACACGGGGCTTGGTGACCTATACAGTGTGACTGTAAATCCCGAGGATGTTGCGAAGTACTCGCTGGAGATGCTCATTGATCACTCAACGGGTGTTGGTGATTACGCACCGGATGATTGGGTTCGGGCGACGATGCTCATTAGAGCACATCAACTATCACTGGGGGGGTATAGTGGCATTAGGAGTATTGTGGTTGAGAGACTGGTGGATTTTCTGAACATGAGGATAACACCATTAATCCCGAAGTACGGCTCAGTCGGTGCTTCAGGAGACCTAGCACCACTGGCTCACATGGCATTGACCCTATTAGGTAAGGGATTTGTCAAGTACCAGGCAGGGTGTTGCCGAGCACTGAAGCCCTTAAACTGGCTGGGCTTGATGAGTTAAAGCTCAGTTATAAAGAGGCGCTATCACTAATTAATGGGACAAGTTATAGCACTGCCGTAGCCTCATTAGGTATTTGGGATTCCTACCG
Source organism: Vulcanisaeta distributa JCM 11217 (assembly GCF_001316005.1). Classification (GTDB taxonomy): domain Archaea; phylum Thermoproteota; class Thermoprotei; order Thermoproteales; family Thermocladiaceae; genus Vulcanisaeta; species Vulcanisaeta distributa_B. The sequence goes on along the minus strand of NZ_BBBJ01000002.1, from coordinate 20,572 downwards.
ATTATTACGAGCTGCTGTGGCGGTCATGGCATTGATGATAGAGGCATCGCGGGCAAGCACAGCGCCATTAAGCACTGAGGCAAACTCCACTAAGTTACATAGGGGGGGTGAACTTGAGGTTGCAAGAGCCATTAGTGAGTTAGTAATCGATAGTAAGAACGTGAATACCAGCGGTAGGACCCAGGACCATACTCGATTAGGTGTATACCCCAGGTATTGGGCTCGATATTTGACACGCTTAGTTGGGCATTACGTAACGTATTGAACGAGGCCAATTCTGTAAGTGATAATCCAATAATAATTAATAATAATGTTTACTCAACCTGTCACTTCCACGGTCAATACATAGCCTTATCAACGGATTCGCTTAATATGTCCCTTGCTGTTCTCGGCAATTTAATCGAGAGACAGATCGCTCAATTACTTAGGAAGGAAATTAACAACGTCGGTAATTACTTAGCCAGTGGTCCTTGCGTGTCGGTTTAATGCTAACCCAATATACGGCGGCTGCATTATCGGCAAGGCTTAGGGAGTTATCGATGCCGTCCACCGTACAGAACATACCAACCAGTGGTTTTCAGGAGGATGTTAACTCAATGAGTGCGAACTCCGCGATAAAGCTTCACGAGGTGAACTCATTAATTGCGCAGTTAATAGCTATACTCGCCTACGATGCCTACGTGGTGGCTAGCGCTAATAATGCATGTGGAAGTTGCGGTAAAGCCGCCACCCACGTATATGGCATTATTAGTAGGTACGTGGCAGGCACTCAATCACATAGTGAGGCGATAACGAAGCTAGTGAGTGCGATTGATGAGCTTTCAAGTCTCGTTAACCTAGGGATTAATCCATCGTAACCGTAGACCCATCAACCCTACCAATTATCACCCTGGAAACCCTCTTACCACTAAATACGCCAACCTCAACAACACCTGGCAACTCCTTGATTACCCTCTCTAAATCCTCAACATTAACTCCAGCCCTGGGCATGTAATCGATTATGTAATTACCATTATCAGTCACCACAGGCCCCCCCCTCTTACCACCACCAAACCTAAGCTCAGCCGTACCACCGAGCTCTTCTAATCTTGCCTTAACTATGGTCCAGGCAAAGGGTATTACCTCAATAGGTATTGGGTGCTTACTCGGTATTGAATCAAACACCTTAGACTCATCAACTATTACCACGAACTCCCTAGCCCAATAATCAATTACCTTCTCCCTAGTCAGGGCGGCACCACCACCCTTAATCAGGTTCTTCCTCCTATCAACTTCATCTGCGCCATCAATAGCAACGTCAATCCTATCGACCTGCCAGGGATAACGCAATAAATTAGCCAACCCCCCCAACCTCACTATTTCAATCTCGGTCTCCGTAGACGTTGGTACCAAAAGCACGTTATTTACGACCCCATTAATTATTAACCTATGAAGTTCCCTAAGGAAGGTCATTGCTGTGGACCCGGTACCAACACCAACAACATAACCATCCCTAACATACTTAAGAGACTCCCTAGCCGCAGCCTCTCTCGCAACATCAGCACTACCCACGATAATTATGACTAATCAATAAATTTAACGATTACCTGCACCCACAAGCTTGATCAACTCATCATTACACATAGAAGATTCCTTGTTTAAACATAGCCTAAGCGCCTCAGCAACCCTAATGGCATCCCTACTTTCGTTAACATTATGCGTCCTAACGGCGTCAGCGCCCATAAGCACGGCAATGGCCTCGGCAGATACTGATGCGAATAACCTCTCCTCAGGTGGCGCCCTCCTACGCATCAACCTCTCAAGAAACGACTTCCTCGAAATACCAACGAGAACAGGCCTATTCAACTCATTCCTTATCCTATTAATATTCATTATAATTATTGAGTCCCAGGAATACCATGGGTAAGTGCTATCACCGCGTATGTAATCGCCCCTTAATGGCTCACCACCAGTGAATATTGGATCCATACTAAGTGGAGGCCACGCGCCAACACCAGGATCAATAACAATACCATCCTCATTAATGCCATTACTTAATGCAATCCCCCCCAGGCTCTCCCTCAAGGCATCTATGGTCCTGCTGATGGGGGTTACCACCCAGGCCTGGCACTCTCTCCCTAGCCATGATGATTACGGACGCCCCATGATTAGATATCACGCGAGCAATGTCGCTATCGCCCTTTAACCCAGTGACGTCATTAACAACGTCAGCACCTGCGTTCAACGCCTCCTCGGCGACCCTAGACCTAAATGTATCGATGGATATTGTTAATTCAGGAAACTCTCTCCTCAAGGCCTTAATCACTGGTACTACCCTATTCACCTCCTCATCAGTGCTGATCACTGTCTTATTATACGGCGCCGTGGACATCCCACCAACATCAATTATGTCAACACCGCTGGAGACCATGGCTTCGGCAGCCTTAAGTGCATCATCAACTGTCCTCCTCACTGAACCCTTAAAGAAGGACTCAGGACTAACATTAATAACCCCCCCAACCAACCTAACAGGCTCGCCATCCCCCCCAACCCAAACACGGCCAAGCCTAGCCCTCGGCATACTTAACTCCCTTAGTGAGCAAGGCTTATTATTGCCTATATTTATGAATTAATGATGGAACTATCACTAGGTGAACAAATACTCATCCTAATTAGGGAGAAAGGCCCATTAACCGCTGAGGAAATGGCTTACTATTTAAGGAGGGATGTTGGGGAAATCACCGAGGAGCTTCAGTACCTTGAGCATGATAAACTAGTTACGAGGGTTAAGAGGGGGCTTTATATTTAAGAAAGAGGCCTTTGACTTAACGCCAACAGGCCTTGAAGAGGCTCAAAAGGCATATGAGAAGCTGAAAAGTCTATCAGAAAGAATAATCAGCCAGATAAATAATATGAGTGATGAGGAGCTTGAGGAATTACTTAACCAGTATCTTTCGTTAATACCACTAATGATACTCCTAAACCTAATACCGCTCGAACTATTGATGCTGATGGGCCTTGATGCGCTGCTTATGGGGGCCGATAATAATCCACGGCCATTAGATACCACGCATGAAAATGAGCACGTAAATCATATAACCAAGAAGCCCTATCACCGCCACATCCCATGTAAGTCTTCCCTTAACTACGTGGTAAAGCATTACGGAGGATACGGCCTCAACCACGATAACACTAATTAAAGCCTCAATATCCAAAGACCACCTAGTGACGATTAAGGCTATGGCTGGGTACACGGTTGAGTAAAGAACCTTCTCGCCAATTAACGCGGCAATAGCCATAGTATCACGCCCCCTCAAGGTCCATATCGCCGCGGTTATTGACTCAGGCAGTACCGTAGCCGTAGGCACGATTATTATCGATAAGCCCATCACATTAAGCATGAGACTACGTGATAAGTCAATTATTCCCTCAACCATAGCCCTAGAGCCCATAAATAACAGTGCTACCGAAACAACAAGTTGAGCCATGAGTAAAAGCCATTCATTAAGCCTTGATGACTTGATGACTTTAAGCACGTAAAGCCCCTCATAATCCTCAATAATTAAGCCCTGCCTAACCCTCATCGCATAGATATACAATAAGTAAATCGTAAGCAGAAGAAACGCTATTACTAACCTAACCAGGGGGGGTGAATTTATAAAGGCTGGTAGGAGAACGGTGGGGAAAAACGTGGTGACTACGATAAACGGTATCATCAATACCCTATCAACCTCGAGAACCATGTCACTCCTATAATGCAGGTAAAACCCGATGATGGCGATAACGAAGATTATTGGGTATATTATAGTAGATACCACAAAGGGTTCCCCAATCACCGTGCCCACTGCAACGTCCTCGCCAGACACACCACCGTAAATCAGGAGAGCAACCAAGAATACCACAAGCTCGGGGGGGAGTGATGTGAGGATTGGCGATAACACGGCACCAACGAAGGAGGCCCCAACCCTATACCTATGACTTACATATTCCATTGCATTAGTAAAGAGCCAACCACCAATAAGTACTGAGAAGAATCCAGCAATTATGTATAGAATAATCATTAGCACTTTACCAACCCAGCTAAAATAATGAAAAGACAATATTTAATAAGTCCAACCCGCGCAAGGCTTGATGAGTCTCCCAGCAACACTCTTCAAAAGATATGAACTACCACCACTACCATATTCAATAAATGCCCTTGAACCCCCCCACATAAGTGGTCAGGTAATTGACGTGCACTATAACGGGCATCACAAGGCTACGTAAACGGTGCCAACGCAACCATCGAGAGGCTCGAGAAAATCATTAAGGGGGGGGAGGTAACAAGCTACGACATACAGGGGCTACTGAGGAACCTATTCTTTAATGTTAACGGTCACAAACTCCACACACTTTATTGGTACTCAATGGCACCACCAGGAAAGGGTGGAGGAACACCAGGTGGCTATCTCGGCGACCTAATAAATAAGCAATTTGGGAGTTTCGATAAGTTTAAGGCGCTGTTCACGGAGGTCATGAGGTCATTACCAGGCTGTGGATGGACCGTGCTATACTACGATCCAGAGACCGGAAACCTGGAATTCACAACCTTCGAAAACCACTACAACCAACACATCGCAGAGCTACCAGTTTTATTGATAGTTGACGAATTCGAACATGCATATTACCTACAATATAAGAATAATAGGAATGGCTACATAGACGCCATTTGGAACGTATTAAATTGGGAGGAGGCAGAGAATAGGCTTAGGAAGTACATAAAGTAATTCAATAACTTTAAAATTAAATTATTTTTCAATTTCTTCAAAATCACGCCTTACCAATCCATACGGCATTCATTATTAACGTAGAGGCGAGCATGCTCGTCACGTCATTAACATCAAAGGGTGGTGTGACCTCAACAACATCAAAAACCCTAGGCCTTAACCTAGTGCTTAATTCACGAATGAGCCTAATTACCTCCCTTGATGTGAAGCCGCCTGGTGATGGACTATTGACGCCAGGTGCGAAGGCTGGGTCGACAACATCGAGGTTAATGCTTATGTGAGTAGTCCTGCCACCAATGTTGTTCGTGACCTCGCTAATCACGCATCAACGCCCATGGAATCGACCTGGTCAATGGTATATATATTGACGCCCAATTTCCTAGCCTCACTAAATAAGTAAGGAGCATTTGAGTGCGTCCTGACACCGATTATGGCTATGTAGGCATTAGGATCGACATCCCTAATCCACCTAATTACTTGCCCACTAGTTAAACCCTCAGTAACAACCCTAACATCAGGGTGAGCATCAAGCAGTATATACGCTAACCCACCATTAACCGCCCTCCTCAAACCCCCCCTAAACGTGGCGTAGGATGAAGTACTATCACCACCAATCACGATCAACTCCTTAACAAGCCCTAACGCCTCATTGACAGTCTCCTCAACCCTACGCCAAGTCTCATTATGATCACCAACAACCACATCAACATCACCAAGATCAACAATCGAAACATCCTTGAAGATGTAGGGCGAGGAGTAAAGCCAGGACCTAATCCTGGCAGGGGCAAGCCTAGAGCCAGGCCTCGTACCCACTGCCCCCCCATCCCAGGGAACACCGAGAATGCCAACATCGCCATTTACCCAGCCCCCCCTCCTCACGACCTCGCCAACCCTAACATCGCCAGGATCCTTAATGAACTTATACATGGACTCCCCTAACAAACCGCATACAAAAATCAAGCAATGCCAATAGCATTAAAAGCACTACATCACGAACTAAACCCCCCCCAAGAACCTCAACACCCACCCTCTTAGCCCTCCTCCTTAATTCCTCATCAAACGTGAATAAAGGCTTACCAAGTACATACGCAGTTCCAAGTATCACCAGGTCATTAAAACTACCAAGCCCCCCCAGCCAGCATCCCGCATTATACGCAATACCCATTTAATAACGTCATTATCACATACTAAAACCACCTTCCTATAATTAATTAGGTTACTTAAGATATCAATAGCACGATCCCTCGGCACATTGACAGACCTAAAAAACCAAGCTAACTCATAAATAACAATGTGAGGTAGGAACCACTTATTCAGATTGTTTAAAACCTCGACAGCCCTAGCATGCTCCCTCGAATCCTCAACTATGTAAAATATCAACGCATTAGTATCAATCACTGCCTCCGACATTCTTCATCAAACCCTCCTCAATGAGCCTATTAATATCATCAATCGTTAAATCCCTACCCAACCTAATCATTGGTATCTCCTGAACAACCTTCCTAAGAATAATACGATCACCATCAACCTCAACACTCAGTAGATCACCAACCTTAATACCAAGCCTCTCCCTAATGCCCGCGGGTATCGTAACCTGAAAATTCCTAGTAACCTTAACTAGGGTCTTCACAATAAACTAAATAATTACTTCTATAAAAGTATTTCTACCAAGTTAAAATAAATAATGCCTAAAGCATATTCCTAAATATTCTTAACTTCCTTATAATTAATTCATATTTATTATTATAATTCTAAGAATTTTTATCAATAATTTAGTTAATCTAGATATAATTTTTAAATATTATTCCACGTATAAATATTATAGGAAGTGCAATAAGTCTTATTTTTGACATTTACGATTAAGTCTCGATAAGTATGGCGACCCAGGTAACGGCAAAGATTGACTGGTCATCACTATGGAAGAAGGAGGATTGGTGGGCGCTGTGGATTGGTCTCCTTATATTCTTTCTATCACTACCTGGTTATTATGGTATTTACCTCCTTGGTTGGGCGCCTAGGGTCTCAGCACCGTGGCTGGACCCATCAAAAAGTATTATAATTGTTGGGCAGGTATTAACAATGACCAAGGCATATCTGGGCCTAAGCCCATTACTTAGTGTTCTCCTCTTCTACCTATTCCTATTAGCAATTTTAACATTCGCGGCATGGTTAATGGGCCATAACGTCAAGAGGTTTATGGCCGGCTTCACAATAATGTTCATACTAACCTTTGGCTTCTGGTGGCTCTTTGGATACGCTTACTTCAACGCTACGCCTGATCAATACGCGAAGCTTTACATTACCTGGTCAATACCCGTGGGAGCAGACGGCATATTAATCTACCTACTACTCGTGGGCCTATTCATATTCAATGTAATATTTTACAAGAAGCTACCGGCAGTCCTGGAAACAGGGGGGGCCAGGACTGAGTGGTACATAAAGACTGCAATAGTCCTCCTCGGAGCCTAGTTGGTGCCTCATCCCTTAGATACATATCATTGGCCGTTGGTCTCGTTGAGAGGTCATTAATAGCGATAATTGCCGCCTACTTAATTTACTGGCCAATCTCATACTTAATATCACATAAGGTATTTAAGCTCGACATTAAATGGACAGCAACACTCGCGTCAGGTGTTAGTATATGCGGTGTATCTGCGGCCATAGCCACAGCCGCCGCGATAGGAGCCCCCATCTATAGTGCCAGCCACTATTGCCTCAATAATAGTACTATTCGCAGTGGTGGAACTGGTGATACTGCCATTCGTGGCTGCTACGTTCCTAAAGTAGGCACCATATGCGGCCGGTGCTGGATGGGCCTATCCGTTAAGACTGATGGCGCGGCTGCGGCAAGTGGCGCCTTGACCGACGCTTAATTAGTGCCCAGTCGGTATAATTATGTTTCGTCACTCTCTAGTAAGTACGATATTAACATATTCATCGTACTACTTACGCCTCACTCACTATCCAATAGGAGACCTATCACTAATGAATATACGGCATATAGATAACGTGATTAGAATCGTTAAAGAAAATAAGTATTATAAGCATAAAAATTATGAAAATGAATAGTTTTTGAAGACATATTATTAATTTAATTTATACCTATTATACTTGGATTAATTTAAAAAATTAATTTTATTTTACTAATTCTTAATCTATAATTTATTTTAAAATTTTATCTAAATCTTAAATATATAGTTTATAATAATTAAAGTCAATGAATTTTTTAAGGTAAAACTTTAAATTTCTATTAAAAATAAGTTATTTCATGGTAACAAGTCAAAATAATTCCGAAATCCCACAGCTAAAGCCTGTATTAAGTATGTGGGAAGCCTTAGCGGGCGCTCTTGGTGCCAATGGACCAGCTGCTGTAACCGCGTTGTATTTTACTAGCCTTGCCGGACTTGTCGGCGGGTCTATGATGCTTGATATCTTATTGGCCTGGTTAATTTATGTTGCTATGACCGTAGTTATTTATGACTGGTCCAAGGACGTTGCTGCTGCTCATTCTTGGACAGTAATACAAAGAAAAGGATTCAATAGTACATTAGCTGCGTACTTTGCTGGCTGGACGTATTGGGCTTATTATTTAACGGGCTCCGTGGGATTCGCAGTACTTGGACTATCATCATTTATCTACCTTCTCATACCTAAGGCACCTTCATGGCTTTGGATACCAATAGCATTAATCATTATAATAGAGACGTCGGCATTGGCTTACTTAGGGGTAAAACCATCGAATAGATACATACTCTATACAGGCCTTTACATGGAAGTTCCCTTCTTAATAATAACAGCGTTAATATTAATAGCAATGGCAGGTCCTAAGAATAGTATACTGCCGTTCACCGCAGAGCCCGTTAATAATAATTGGACCTTAATTTTAACAACTATGATATTTGGCATAACCACCTTCGGAGGTATGAATCAAGTAATTCCTTTGGCTGAAGAAACTAAAGATCCTAAACGTAACGTACCTAGAGCCTTAGCAGCCATAGCTATAATACTTGGTGTGACCATAATATTAAATGGCTATGCGCAAGAGATTATATATGGTGTAAGTAATATGTCGCAGTATTCACAACTGCCTGATCCCGGCGTTATAATTTATGAAAAGTACTTAGGAATTGTTGGTGCGGCCTTATTAATAGCCTTTGTTATAAATAGTTTTAACTCATCCGCATTAGCCTTCTTCAATAATGAGGTTAGGATGGCATTTGGTTTGGCGAGAGATGGTGTCATATTCCCAAGGCGTTTCGTTAGGATTAATAAATATGGAGTACCTGGAGATGCTATAATATTCCTAGCAATACTAAATGCCATAGTTGCCATAGCTGCAGGATTAGCTCTAGGCCCATTATGGGTGGTGTATGGTTAATAACCTTTAATGCCGTATTCATGGCATTAAATCATTTATTAGCGGCAGTAGGCATAGCGAGATATAGGCATAAATATGGTGGTTTTGGCATAGTTAAGCATATAATAGTACCAGCTATAGTAGTTGGTGCCTTAATAACATTCATAGTATTCTCAATATACCCAGCACCACCTCCACCGATAACCTACGCACCCTATGCGGCATTTATATGGATAGCCTTGGGCATAGTAGCATATTATATTGAGAAGAGAAGGAGACCGGAGACCATAGCCAAGTTAGGCTTGTTCTCAGTATAAATATTAAAACGTATATATTAAGTAAAAATGATATATTTTATAGTATTAATTTTCAATATATTATTCTTTTCAATAATATTAAATTAATATAAAAGGATATTAAATAGATAAAACTTTAAAGAAACATGGTATAAAATAATTCGAGACATTATGTCCGTCCCTCAAAAATATAGAGGTAGACCCATTGAGGAGTTGATCTCGGCTGGTTATTATGATCCTGAGACCAGGACCGTTCACGCCATCACCGGCACAGAACTTCATGTACATAGCCGTGACTGGCAGCTTGAGGGCCCACTACGGATGCTCTTCCATGTGCTTGATCCCGCGGTTGCTAAGGATCCAAAGAACCTAATTGTCTATGGTGGTACGGGTAAGGCTGCCCGCTCGTGGGATGACTTCGAGGCTATCGTGGATTCCCTACTCACGATGGATAGTGAGGACACGCTGGTGATACAGAGTGGCCAGCCCGTGGCCATTTGGAGACTTGGAAGGCAAGCGCCGAGGGTCTTAATGAGCAATGCCATGCTCGTCCCCAAGTGGGCTGATTGGAAGATATTCTGGGAGCTCGAGGCCAAGGGATTGATAAGCTTCCACCAGATGACTGCCGGCTGCTGGGCTTACATCGGCACCCAGGGTATTCTCCAAGGAACCTACGAAACAATTGGGGGGGCAGCCGCAGATAGGCACTTCGGCGGCTCGCTAGAGGGCAGATTAGTGGTTAGTGCTGGACTCGGTAACATGGGTGGCGCACAGCCGCTGGCCATTAAGATGCTTGGTGGTGTGGCTTTGATAGCGGATGTTGATAAGAGGATGATACAGAGGATGATAGACACCGGCTACCTCGACACGTGGACAGACAACTTAGACAAGGCCATAGACATGGCACTCGATGCCAAGGAGAGGCGGCAGGCAACAAGTATTGGTGTTCTCGCCAATGCCGTGGATCTACTCGAGAAGTTGGTTAAGGAGAACATAGTTCCCGACATACTAACAGACCAGACCCCCCCTGCCCACGACCCATTGTCCTATGTACCCCCCCAGGGATTTACTGTAGAGCAGGCTGAGCAGTTGAGGAAGAGTGATCCCGAGAAGTACATGCTACTGGCTAAGGAGACTATGAAGAAGCACGTGCAATTAATGCTCCAGTTACAGGCTAGGGGGGCGCCGTGACCTTCGAGTACGGCAACAACCTCAGGAAGCAGGCATATGATGCCGGCGTTGAGGACGCATTCAAGATACCGGGACAGATGGAGTACATGAGGCCGTTATTTGAGGAGGGCCGTGGACCATTCAGGTGGACGAGCCTAGTCGGTGACCCAAACGACATATACAAGCTGGATGACGTATTAATAACGCTTTTCGAGAAAAAGAACCCAAGGCTGGTCAGGTGGATTAAGAACGCTCACCAGTACGTGAAGTTCCAGGGACTACCCGCCAGGGTAGTTTACCTAGGCTATGGGGGGGAGAGGGCATTGTTCGGCAAGATCGTTAGCGAAATGGTCAGGAAGGGCGAGCTGAGTGGGCCAATATGGTTCGGCAGAGACCACCTGGATAGTGGATCAGTCGCTTCACCCTATAGGGAGACCGAGGGAATGCTCGACGGCTCAGACGCAATTGGAGACTGGCCAATACTGAACTACGCGCTAAACACTGCTGCTGGCGCAACCTGGACTTGCTTCCACCACGGTGGTGGTGTCGGTATCGGTTACGCCATCCACGCTGGTTTTGGCATGGTTGTTGATGGTACTGAGCTCGCTGAGGAGAAGGCTCTCAGGGTCTTCACTGTAGACCCTGGATCAGGCATTGTTAGGCATGCCCACGCTGGCTATCCGAAGTCCTTAATGGTTGCCAGGGAGAAGGGTGTTAGGATACCAATCATTGATAGGCTTGAGGAGAAGAGTAAGCGTGTGATTGAGGAGGCGTATAGAGGGTAGGATTAGCAGGTTCACGTATGAGAGGGTAAAGAAGGATCTTGAGGAGTATGAGGCGAGGAAGCAAAACTATAGAACGCCATTTAATACCTAGTTACGGCTTTCATGGCGAGTCGTAGTTAAATCTGGCTGAATTTCATCCTTATTATTGGGTCCGCTATCTCGTATTCGCCGTGTGAGACTCTACTTATTATGTTCATTTTCATGAGGTTGTTTAATACTCTCTCGATTTCGCTTGGTGCCACGTATTTATTGAGTTTTAGTGTTATGTATTCCCTGATTTCGCCGAATTGCTTCTTACCTCTGGCTATTGCTTCAAGTGCTAATCCATAGTACGTGGACCTACTTAATAATGACCTTAATTCTTCATTGACGAGTTCCATAGCCCTCCTGTAAATCTCATCAATGTTTGTTATTCCGCGTACCCTGGCATTGCCGTAGTACGTTAACCACCCCACAATGCCATCGAGCTTATCGACTGCGTCGAGTATTTCGCTCATTGTTATCTCGATTCCGTATTGCCTAAAGCCTGTTATTAAGAATTGAATTGATGCGTCTCTGTTGAATGGGGTTATCGTTAGTTCCTCGATGAATCTTCCGTAAAGTGGTGACTTGGGGTTTTCGAGACCTAGGAAATCGTGTAACAGACCAACTTCAGAGCCTGTTAATATCACCTTAATATTGCTTAGGTTATCGTATGTGTAGGCGAGTATCTGCGTGAGGTCAATCTTGCCAAACCCCCCCTTTAACATCCTAAGTGTTTGGGCCTCGTCTATCGCGATCACTATTTGGTCTAGGTTCTTGGATAAGGCGTTTAGTAAGTCTGTTAGGTAGATGCTCCTCCAATCAACCTCAATATTAAGTTCAATGCCGCTACCGAATATGCTTATGCCTCGAATAATCTTCGCAATATTCCTAATGACATTCTCAAGGCGCCACTTAATGGATAACTCAGTTAGGCAATTCGATAATAGTTGATAGAACCTCCTTTTCGTGAAGTCATTCTCGAGAGCCCTAGCGTCAATGTAGCAATACGGTATGTTTGATTCATTTAAGGCAACCCTCAGCACCGATGTCTTACCGACACGCCTAATTCCGTATATCGCAAGGAACCTTGACCTACCCTTTATGAAGTTTAGGATGCTATCCACCTCATTGTCTCTGCTAAAGAGGTCTTCTCTCCTCGTTTTCGGCTCTATGTCGAATAACATGAAATACTCACCTCTGTGCATTATACACAGGGGTGTTTAAATCCCTGACCTAGGAAATGAGTCAGCTTTTAAATATCCTCATTTAGTACTATCTTGGTGCAGCAGATGAGTAGTAAGAAGGAGCTTCCCAAGCTTGAGGTTAAGGGCTTCGTTGGTTATATTAGGTATATTGCTTATTTAGGGACTTATGATGAGTATATTAGGGGGGGCTTGAGGAGGGATGACCACCTGGTTAAGGATCGTAATGAGAAGAGGAAATAATGAAGTCATTACTTGTGCCCTAGCCAATACTGGGTTTGAAGGTTTAGGCCCTGATGTATTAATCCCTATTGATGCTGCCCAGAGGCTTGGGCTTAACTTATCGGGTGGTGATGCTGAGGCTTACGCCATTCGTACGGCTTCAGGGATCGCCTCCAATATATCGTTTTAGGGAGAGTATCAACGTTAAGGTATTGGTTGATGATAGAGATGCGCCCATCATTAGGTTGACGCCCATTGTTTCTGAGTCTGTGGATTACGTACTCCTTAGCGATAAGGCTTTGACAGAGTTAGGCATAGTGATTATTGACGCGACAATGGCATTTGGTGCTTTAGGGATGAGTTAGGGAGGCTTTTTAGGAATCCATGCACACCTAGTTAGGTTATTGCTATATGCAGTATTTGATGCGCTATCGTGCCTATTGTGTATGTGGCTGCGGCTGCACCTAGGGATAGCGCTATGTTCATGGCCATTATATGGGCTATGCGGCCACTCCCTGATATTGCCGTTAATAGACCGCTTATGGCTTGTGCAAGGGCCACGAGCACTATTGATACGTATAATGAGCCTACATTCCCAATTACGTGGCCGAGCAGTGGGAATGGCGCGATGACGAGTAATGCGCCTATTAGGTAAAATATGCCCGTGTATAGGGCTGACCTTCCAGGCTTTCAAGGGCCTCCTCCGACAGTCCCACCTCACTCACCTCAGTTATTTTCTTACTAATGTTTATGTCTGTCGATAGGCTAGGGGGGGCTATCTCGCTGGCTGTCTTCTCATCAATGCCCATCTTATTTAGGGCATCCTTAACCCTCTTCGTCCTATCCTCCATGTTGAGGTTCTCAAGCTCTATGTCTATTTTCGACAGCATGGTTTCCCTAATGTCCCTCTGGGCCTTTGTTGACATGTAGGCGCCCACAGCCATTGAAAGCGTGCCCGCAGTACCAACTATTAAACCGGCTAGTGTTATGAGCATGGGGGGGTTGGCGACGACGGGCGCCAAGCCGCTACCGCCGCCAGTACCTCCACCAGCCCATCACTCATTCCGTACATGGCATCCCTAATATTATCGATGAAAGCCTCGAACCTCGACTCCTCCTCCTTAAATACCTCCTCATGGGAAACCTCATCAAGTAATATCTCCCTGAGCCTATCGGTATACGGCCCAAGCGCCTTTCTCCTAACCATCTCACCGTACCTCTTTATAGCCTCAACCTCAGCACTCTCCCTCAACTTCACGAGAAAGCCAAGACCAAATAATCTCCTAATTAATACCGAGAACGTCACCGAGAACCTCGACGGCTTAATCCCACCAACATCAATACCCGCCTGCTTCGCAATGAATTTCCAAAACTCCGCATGACTAACCTCGTACTGAGACAGCTTTAGCAACTCCTCCCTTAATTTATCATTGCTCTCTACCCTGGCTAATGCTGCGTAGATCTCGGCATCCGTTAATTCATCCCTATAGTTCTCGAGGATTTCATCTTTACCGAGTTTAAGCTCCATCATAATTTACGTAAGTGTCCAGACCTATTAAATCTATATTCTGAGATAACTTATAAAGTAAGGTCATTGTTGATTTTCATATGGTATTCCCACTCGATAGTCTCCAGGACTATCAATTAATATTTAAGCCAGAACATGAAATGCTGAGGAAGAGCATCAGGGAGTTTCTTGAGAGGGAGGTTGCACCGCATGCGCTTGAGTTTGATGATAAGGATGAGGTGCCTAGAGATGTATTGAGGAAGCTTGGTGAGCAGGGTTTATGGGGCATCGGCATTGATGAGAGCCTTGGCGGGCAGGGTGGCGATACGATATCGGCCGTTATATTAATGGAGGAGTTGAGTAGGGTGGCGCCGCCTCTCGCGGTCATCCGCGGCACCAATGACCTATTCGCAATACCACTACTCTTATTTGGCAGTGATGAGCTAAAGAGGAGGTACATACCACCAATAGCTAGGGGGGGTGAGGCCTTTGGTGCCCACGCAATGACGGAGCCATGCTGCGGTAGTGACGTTGCTGGTATACAGACGAAGGCCGTTAAAAAGGGTGATAAGTGGGTTATTAATGGTAGGAAGATTTTCATTAGTAATGCTGACATTGCTGACTATATAATGGTCTTTGCAAGGACCAGTGAGCCACAGCCTAATAGGCGTTGGTTTGGAATAACAGCCTTCATAGTCGAGAAAGGCACGCCCGGCCTCAAGATTGGTGCCAAGTTTGAGAAGAGGGGTTTGAGGGGCAGTCATGCAATGGAGGTCATACTGGATGATGTCGAGGTTCCTGATGAGAATAGGGTTGGTGAGGTTGGCATGGGCTTTATAATAGCCATGGAGACCTACGACAGGACCAGAGTTGGGGGGGTTGCGGCCCAGGCACTTGGAATGGCGCAGGCGGCCTTTGAGAAGGCATTCCAATACTCACTACAGCGCACGGCCTTTGGCCAATACCTCGCTAGTTTTGAAGCCATTCAATTCAGCCTTGCCGAGATGATGGCGGAGTTAATGACTGCCAGGTATTTAGTGTATTTAGCAGCTTACCTAGCTGATCAGGGTAGGGAGGAGTTTAAGTACGTGGCTAGTCTCGCGAAGTTCTACGCAACAGAGACCGCCGAAAGGATAATCTCCAGGGCAATAGATATTCATGGAGGTGTCGGCGTTATTCATGAGACCGGCATTGAGAGGTTCCTTAGGGATGTTAAGATAACGGAGATTTACGAGGGTGCGAACAACATTCAGAGGCTCGTTGCCTTTAGGCAGTTGATAAGGACGTTGATGAAGAAGGGCGTTGTAAGTCAAGACGTTGCTAGGGCGATAACTTAAGCATTAGTAATGCTCACTAAAATACTGCTTATTAAGGCGTTATTCCTGAGATCATCAACGTAACCCCCCCTCCTGGAACGTGCATACTTTATTTCGTTGTAATTAATCACCGTCGTGAATAAACCCTCAGCACCAAGTCGACCGTTAATACGAACTCACCATTTGGTGATGCCGCAAAGCTTCCGCCAAGTACGTCGCGGCCATCCGGGTACTTATACCCCCCCGTGCCCATGGCTGATGCGAAGTATGCGGAGTTCTCAAAGGCCCTAATTAAGCCTAAACTCCTCCATAGGGACACCCTATCAACGCTTATACTACTGGGGTTAACTATTAGGTCTACTCCGTGCTTAGCTAATAGCCTGGTTAATTCTGGATACATTGCATCAACGCATATGATGCAGCCAACGCGCCAGCCGTTAACCTCAACAATTCCAAGCCTAGTACCGCCACTTATCTCTACCCTCTCGCCGGTTGCTCTTGACGGGTATACCTTCTCTGAGTAATTAATTAGGCCCCCCCTCCCACTAACCATGGGGGGGCATACACTCACGTTTTTTCCGTTAATATTAACGTAGACGGCGCCGCCAATTATCAAGGCATTAATATCCTTAGCAATGGCCTTAAGCATCTCTACATACTCATTAAACTCCTCATTGCTGAGTACCCTCGTACCAACCCAATTTTCCGGTAATACTATTAGGTCTGTGTTAAGACCCCCCCTGACCTGGGATTTCAGCCACGTAATACCGTCATTATAATTACCAAACCTCCTGGTTTGAGCCAACGATAGCCTAATTTTGTCCATATCAACCCGTTATCAGGTTTTCGCTGCTTAAGAACACCTCGTTTATATCGTTCTCACTCAATATTGATCTCCTAAGGTCCTTAAACATGTAGAAGCTACCTGGGTACTTCCTATAACCAAGTCTCCTATAGTATTCTCTAACGCCCACGCCCGATATAACGAACATCCTATAGGCATTGAACTCCTCAAGAGCTATGTGCTCAGCCCTCGCCATCAACGCCCTACCAATACCACGGTGCTGCCACCAGAATAGGTCCGTCGCCCTACTACCAACTGGTAGCTCAGGCCCATAAACATGCAACTCCCTAATTAGGGCTGCCCTACCAATCCTAATCTCAGGCCTATGCGCATTACTACTTGGTATCCTAAGTCTCAGTATTCCATAGAGTGTGTCGTCATCATCGATCGCCTCCAGGAAGACCTCATGACCACCGGATGCTTCATAATCAATTCTATTAATCATTAATTTCCTGGGCATTGGCACTAGGCCCTTCTTTACGTACTTATGGCCAACCTCACGGCACCTAATCTCCACGCATTTAAGGCCTAGCCTCTCCATGTCACTAAGCACGACCTCCCTCATATTGCCTATCTTCGGGCCGTCAACAACCCAGTGAAGTGGTATGTCCCTGCCGAACCTCATAACCCTGACCCACCTGGGTATTGATGCCATGATGTTAGCCAATAACCAATGCCAGGTCTCCTCATCATAGCTCCTATATAGGCCCTTTAACCACTCCTCGTATAATTCCGTGTCCTTAACAACAAAGGTTGGGTAAACCTTAACGCAGTCGGGCATGAAGCTTGGGTCACTGAATATCGTCTTGACCATCTCAAGATCCCTATCTGGCGTTGAGCCAGGGAGTCCAGGCATTATGTGGTAGCAGACCTTGTAGGCAGCATCCTTTAGGTACTGCGTTGCCTCAATAATCTCCTTAACACCGTGACCCCCTCTTAACCCTCCTTAGGACATCATCATATATCGATTGAACGCCAATCTCGACCCTCGTAAATCCAAGCCTAAGCATTAGGTCTATATGCCTTGGCCTCGCAAAGTCAGGCCTCGTCTCAAGTTCAAGGGCTACGACCCTAATCCTGGCCTTCTCATTACGCCTATGCTCATACTCAATGTCCGGGTTATCCACGGATCCTGAATTTATGAAGGGGGGGTAGTCATTAATGGCCTTGAACGCATTGCCGATGAACCACGTTAGGTATGATTCGGGTAGTGACGTTACCGTACCACCCATTATTATTAACTCAACCTTGGATACTGGGTGGTGGAGAGCCTCGTACTGCTTTATCCTGGCCACGACTTGTCTATATGGGTCGTAATTCAATGGAGCAGCCCTAAGAACCACAGGCGAGTCTGGGAGGTAACTCTTTGGGGTGTTTGTTTTCTTCCCGCCAGCAGTATGTGCAGTTGAATGGGCATGCCACGGGCTCGACCATTATGGCGATTGGGACTACCCCTGATATCGTCCTGGTCGGTTTCAACCTATTTAATAATGCATTAACGCTGCTCATTATTCATAGTTATGGCTTTATTGGCCTTTAAAACGCTTTATCAACCTGCCTAGGTGATAATTCATTAGTAACCGCATCATAGGTTTTTAAATCAAGAAGCGCCTTATTATTTTGATTTAGTAGTGTCGGGGATCGAGACACTAATTAGGAGGTACTTCCCGTATGACGTATTTAGGAGGTATCAATGGGAGATAGCCAAGAGCATATACGATGCATTATCGAGTGGTAAGGTGGCGCTTATTGAGGCGCTACGGGCGTCGGCAAGACCGCGAGTGCCCTGGCTGCATCATTGGCTTATGCAGAGGAGAGTGGCGTTAAGGTGCTGTTTCTCGTCAGGACCAAGAATGAGGCTCAGGCGCCAATTAGGGAGTTACGTAAGTTAAGAGACAAGGGTGTTGATGTTGATTTCGTGGTAATTAGGAATAGGCCAGACATGTGCTGCCTAACTAGTACGCGTAAGCTCCCGTATGAGGAATTCCTTGAGGAGTGCAAGTTCCTAAGATCAAGTGGTGAGTGCCCATACTACCTTAATATTAGGATGATTAATCTCAACGACTTAATGCTTCACATAATGGATGAGGTAGGCAATGTGAAGGAGTACGTATCAACCCTATGCAAGCTTAATGTCTGTCCATATGAGATTTCTAGGATGTACCTGGACAGGGCTAGGTGGGTATAATGACGTATTACTACATCTTCAGTATTAATAGGCCTGAATCCGTAAGTATCGATATAAGGAATTCCGTGTTAATAATTGATGAGGCACATAACCTACCGGATGCGATAAGTGGGTTGAATAGTATTGACTTGCCCCCCCTAACCTCGGTGATTGCGTCAATTACCGAGGTTAAGAAGTTGGTTGATGATGAGGAGTTGAGGAATAGGGCCATTAAGATATTGAGGGGTCTTCAAACATACATGGTCAAGCTAAGCAAGGTACTTGAGGAGGAGACTATGGTATCCCTAGAGTTGGGGGATGTTCTTCAATTCTTTGAGGACTTCCAGGCAATAACTGATTCCTATTACGAAATAATTAGGAAAAAGAGAAGTGCCGGCGTGCCAATACCATACACGCCACTCTCCCGACTATTAGATTTCCACAGAGCCATACTTAATAAGGTAAGTGGATTCGGTGTATTCCTCGCTAGGGACGAGCAGGGCGTATCCTTAGTCTATAAGTGTATTGACCCATCAGTGGTGAGTAGTCCCGTGATTAATGAGGCAAATGGTGTGGTTCTCATGAGCGGTACATTACCACCGAGGGATTACGTAATGAGCATGCTCGGCATAAGTAGGGGTATTGTGGAGTACAGGATTGGCTTTAGGGATTACGTAAGGCCTGAGAACTACGGCGTACTGATTTATGATGGCGTAACCACAAGATACGTGGAGAGGGATGAGGAGGAGTATGCGAAGATAGCCAATGTGCTAAGCAGGATTTACCAGGCATACGCACTTGATAAGGCCATATTATCAATATTCCCATCATACACAGTACTTAAGTCCGTTAGGAAGTACCTAAATCCAGGAGTTAAGTACATAATGGAGCTCGGTAGTACCTCAATCGATGATTTAATTAAGGATTTAAGGAATGACCGTAAAAGGTTGATAATGGCCGTAGCAGGTGGAAAACTCGTTGAGGGGGTTGAGTATAGGCTCGGGACCGAAAACTTGCTCGGCCTTATAATAATCGTTGGCGTTCCATACCCAGAACCGAATGATTATCTGGATGATGTCATGGAGATACTTGCGGCCAGGCTTAATGATAGGAAGCTGGCTTGGGAGCTGACTTACCAATGGCCCGCCATTGTTAGGATTAAGCAGGCAGTTGGTAGGGCGTTTAGGTCGGAGAGTGATAGGGCCTTGATAATACTCATGGATCGCAGATTCAGGGAAGCCAGGTTAGCGAAAATCTTTGAGGATTATTTTGGTAAGTACGTGATTGTTAATGAGAATGAATTAATTAATGAGGTCTCGAACTTTAACCTCACTCCTCATTAAGCCCCCCCTCCTCAGAACCTTCCTGCTGTTGCTGCTCCTCACTAACGCCTTCCTCCTGCGTAGCCTGCTGTTGAGGTTGCTGAACCTGCTGTGGCTTTACCTGCGGTGGTCTCGGTGGAGGCGCCAGTATTCTTTCGGGGGGGCTTTGCTGTGGTTGAGGCAGGTATTGCGGGGTTGTTGGTGTGGTTGTTACGGTCTGGGCAGTGGATGATTGCTGCCTTACCATCCTTATTAGGTATTCGAACCTCCTATCAAGGCCCATGGCTATTTGGTACATGGCTATGAAGCTTACTATCAATGCGGCGGCCACCGTTATTAGGGACGCATGAAGGCTATTGATGAGTATGGAACGTAGGCATCACTTGTTGTGGGGGGGAATAGGGCTATGGCAGTTATTACGAAAACAATGGCTATTAATGCCAGTGGTACGCCTAGGTAAAGCACAAGCTTACTCAAACTCGGTGTTAACTCCTCAATTCTCGCTGCTGAGTTATAGGCCTAGTAACTGGTACCTGCCTTGGGGGGGGTGGCTGTGGTGGGGGGGGTTGGTATGGGCTGTGAGTATGGTGGCGGTGGAGGAGGCCTATACTGGGG
>NZ_BBBJ01000001.1 GCF_001316005.1 Vulcanisaeta distributa JCM 11217 | reverse complement strand
GGTCAAGCTCCTCTTTGCATGTTTAATTGCTGGTGGTCACGCCCTGATTGAGGGCTACCCAGGACTTGCCAAGACTACTTTAGTTAAGGCATTCGCAAAAGCCCTTGGTCTCTCCTTCAGTCGTATTCAATTCACACCTGACCTACTGCCCAGTGACATAACGGGTTCCCTAATTTTCAATCCCAAGATTGGAGATTTTGAGGTCAGGTTTGGCCCCCCCATCTTCGCGAATGTGGTCCTTGCTGATGAGGTTAATAGGGCTCCTCCTAAGGTTCAGTCTGCTTTGCTTGAGGCTATGCAGGAGGGTCAGGTAACAATTGGTGGTAAGTCGTATGAACTACCGAAGCCATTCATGATAATAGCTACTCAGAATCCGATTGAGCTTGAGGGAACATACCCACTACCAGAAGCACAACTAGACAGATTCATGATAAGAATAAAACTAGGATACCCAAGTGAGGATATAGAATTGAAGATTGCGGAGAACATAGACCTTGGTAATGTTAATTCGATTAATACCGTGGTGAGTAAGGAGGATGTTGATTTGCTTCAATCACTAATGCACTCGGTATACGTTGATCAATCAATAATTAGGTACATAGTGAATTTGATAAGGCTACGAGGAATGCCCGCGATGTTAAGCTTGGAGCAAGTCCAAGGGCTGCGCAGGTACTTAGTAAGTTGGTTAGGGCCTGGGCTTTGTTGGATGGTAGGGATTACGTAATACCCGATGATGTAAAGATTCTGGCGCCGTACGTCCTGAATCACAGGATCATAACTCTCGGCACTGACAGTACAGTATTAATTAGGCAGTTGCTTCAGCAAGTGCCAACGCCACTCATGGAAAGGGTGCTTCGTAGGTCATGATACGCGTAATACCAAGTAATAAATTATTAATTACGTACCTAGTACTCTCTGGCATCACCTACATTGGTTTACTGACCAATAACCTATTCGGTACATACTTTGGTTTAATGCTCTTCATAGTATTTACATCATACATATTATCATGGTACCTACTAGCAATGCTAGTTGCTCTGTATTCACGGTTAGTCTTTAGCCAGAGTAGTGTGGAGCTTACGGTGGATTCGTCAACATCGATTAACGCGATTATCTCATCAAGTATGCCAATGCGATGGGAGGCGAGGCTTAACCTAATTCATTCACCTCACATTCAATCTAGTGCACTGAATATTAGGGTTAATTATGAATTTACTGTGAAATTAACGGGTAGGTGGATTGGAAGCGCTAAAATCATCGGTGGAATAATGGAACTGAGGGATCCACTGGGATTCCTGTCAATTCAAAGGTTACTTCTCTGTGATTGTGTCGATGTTGTGGTAAGACCAAGACAGCTAATTAGTGCCTCCGGTAAGATTGGTGTTGGTGGTTATGCCGAGCATGGTTTATCAATGGAGGGTAGGCTTGGTGATTTTAGGTCGCTATCGACTTACGACTACGAAAAACCTGCCTCATCAATACACTGGTTAACGAGTGCGAGGGTTAGCGAATTAATGATGATTAATAGAAGCGATTATGGATCATGCCCAATATTCGTAGTTAATGCATCATCAAGAATGTTGATACCGCAGAATGGTAAGAGACCCATTGATGATGCCCTGCAGGTAATAAGTGATTCAACTAGTTATTGCGGTGAGGTTAGGGTTATACTTATGCGTAGGGGTCACGTTGAGGAGAGGGTTATGAGTAGAGGTGGTATTCCATACCTAGAGCGTGAGATAAGAATTAACGTCATCAGCGTTTCTAATGAAGATAATGTGCTTATGGACTTGCCAGGTTATTTTCGTAAGTATTTAAGTAAGGATGAATTATTAGGCATAGCATATATTAAGGCTCCCATGGATGATGAACCATTAATTGAGGATTTAAATAAGGTAATTAACGCGATAGGCGGTAAGAATAGAATTATTTTATTGAATCTTAAGGCGGGCGGTTGACGCGTATGGTAAGGCTGAACTACTATATCTCATACATGATAGTTAGTATTGTGTGGTTAATACTTGAGTTGGTATTAACGCGGTATAGTCAATGCTCAGGTATGGCATTCCTTGGCATAATAATTAACATTATATCCATGGTAATAGCATCATACAGATCCACGTATAGTAACTACCTATTCATAATTAATATGGCATTACTAACCATCACCGGCTTCCTGGTACCATCAACTTTAATAGTGCCATACACGGTTACACTAATGATAAGTATTGCATTATACCTACTGTTAATTGGAATTCTTGAGCCTTATTCTCTACTTCTATCCCTGCTCATAATATACCTCTCATACATCATGGAGAGGATACTCATGAAACTTTCAGTATTCAATGGACTAAGGTCATTGGTTGAGGAGGTCGGTATTAGTGCGGTTTCGTTTATGGCATTACTTACCTGGTATCTTTCACTATTTATAATCTCAATAATCATAGTATTACTAATAATGTTTCTAAGTAAGAAAGCACTAACTCCTAGTAATACTTATTAACATAGTAATTTTATTAAGTTATATGCCGGATCCCTTCCTAACCGATGAGCACCAGCTCATTAGGAATAGTGTTAAGGAGTTCGCTGAGAGATATATAGTACCCATAGCTAGAAAGATGGACCTTGAGGACTACTATCCGAGGGATTTAATTAGGGAGCTTGGTAAGCAGGGCTTCCTAACGCCATCCGCACCGCCTGAGTATGGTGGGCCGGGCATTGATCTTAGGGGGGGTAGTGTTGTGGTTGTTGAGGAGTTGAGCCGATACAGCCCAACCCTAGGCTTCATAACCGAGATAGTAAATGACAACATAGTATATGCACTGCTCAAGTACGGTAGTAGCAAGCAGAAAGAGGAGATACTACCAAAGATCGCCAGTGGTGAATGGGTTGCATCATACGCCTTAACCGAGCCCTGCTGCGGCACTGACGCAGCGGCCATAGAAACAAGGCTGAGAGGAGGGGGGGTGGTGAGTGGGTCATAAACGGTAGAAAGATTTGGATAACGCAGGGAGCCTATGCAGACGTTTACCTACTCTTCGCGAGGACAGGACCCAAGGAGGCTAGGCACAAGGCGGTAACGGCATTCATCGTGAGAAGGAGCAATTGCGTTGAGGTTAGTAAATTAGAAATGATGGGTATGAGGGGGGGTGCTGGCGAGGCTGAGGTTAAATTCAATGACTGCGTAGTTGGTGATGATGACGTATTGGGTAAGGTCAATGAAGGATTCAAAATAGCTATGGTCACACTGGACCTAGCTAGGATTGGCATTTCGGGCGTGGCTGTTGGGCTTTCTCAGGGAGTGCTTGATGAGGCACTTGAGTGGGCTAAAACAAGGACCGCCTTTGGCAAGCCATTGATTGATTGGGAGTGGATTCAATTCCAGTTAGCCGACATGAAAACGAAGCTTGAGATTGGCAGGACTGTGACTTATAAGGCTGCTTGGCTTTATGATAATAAGGATCCATTATTCGTACTCTACGCATCAATCGCTAAGTTATACACGGCGCAGATGGCCGTTGAAATAGCGAGGGATGGTGTTCAAATACTCGGTGGCTTCGGATACTCAAAGGAGAGCTTCTCCGAGAGGGCTTACAGGGATGCCAAGGTCCTTGAGATTGCTGAGGGCACCAATGAGGCGCAGAAAATAGTAATTCACAGAATACTGACGAGAGGACTGCCAGAGGTAGAACTATGATACCGATAAGGCATCCATCACTAACGAAGGAGCATGAAAAGTTCATCGAGTTAGTTGATGAGCTAAGTAGGAGGTTTATAGAGCCCGTTGCCGACAAGATAGATAGGGAGAATTACTACCCACGCGAGGTAATTAGGGAGTTGGGTAAGAATGGCGTATTGGCCCCAATATTGCCGAGGGAGTATGGTGGTTATGGAATGGATGTTTTAGGCACGGCATTATCTATTGAGGTTATATCGAGGTATAGTGGATCAATGGGAATATTAACTGAGGTGCAGGGATTCCTGGTAACGGACGCATTCTATACATATGGCAATAAGCAAATGAAGGAGGAATTAGTTCCTAAGCTGGCTAGGGGTGAATTAATAGGTTCATTTGCGCTCAGTGAGCCTTGCTGTGGTAGTGATGCCGCAGCTATCGAGACCAAAGCCGAGAGGAGGGGGGGTGGTGAGTGGGTAATCAATGGGAAGAAGATGTGGATTACCCAGGGGGGGCTTTATGCCGATGTATACATAGTGTTCACGAGAACAGGACCTAAGGAGGCTAGGCATAGGGCAATAACGGCATTCCTAGTAAGGAGAAATAAGTGCATTGAGGCAAGCCCAATACACGTCATGGGCATAAGAGGGACGGGCACATCCGAATTGACATTTAATGATTGTGTGGTTGGTGATGATGATGTTGTTGGTAAGGTTAATGAGGGTTTCAAAATAGCCATGGAGGCGTTGAATTTAGGTAGGATTGCCGTGGCCTCCGTGACCCTAGGCCTCTCAGAAGCCGCCCTTACGGAGGCACTTGAGTGGGTTAGGAATAGGAGGGCCTTTGATCAACCAATGACTAATCTGGAGTGGATTCAGTTCCAGTTGGCGGACATGATGGCTTACATAGAGACCATGAGGTCCATAGTATACGATGCGGCGCTTCACTTTGATCGTAAGTACGAGGATTACTATGCGTTTGCATCAATAGCTAAATTAACGGCTGTGCTCCTGGGCATGGATGTAATTAGGAGGGCCGTACAATTAACCGGGCTTATGGCGTTTGGAGCAATAGTAAGTTGAACAGGATTTATAGGGATGCCAAGTTAATGGAGATTGGTGAGGGTACAAACGAGGTTCAGAGGATGGTTATTTACAAATGGTTAAGTAAGTACCTAGGCTAATTAGCAACCGGCATACTCCATCGCCATCCTTAAAACACGTACTAAATCCTCAATTCTCAACCTACCTGTATTTGTATTTCTTGGGCTTGGATGATAACTCATGAATATTCTAATCCCATCAAAGTCTATGTAATTACCATGCCTAAACTCAGCCTTAATACCCAGGGCCAGCTTAATACCGAGAAACGCTATGTGTCCAAGGGTTATGATTGCCCTGGGCCTAACATGCTCAAGTTCATACCTAAACCAATTGTTCACGCAGGTGTGAATCTCCTCATTATTTGGCCTGTTGTCGGGTGGTGCGCACTTAACGACTGATGTTATGTAAATGCACCTAACCGTAACACCATCATCCCTGGAAATACTATAGGGCTTATTAGACAAGCCAGCCTCGTATAAGGCCCTAAATAGGAATTGAGCACTGCTATCTCCAGTGAACATACGCCCAGTCCTATTACCACCATGCGCAGCCGGTGCTAACCCAACAATCATTATCCTGGCATTACCCAGGTCACCCCATGGCGGTACTGGCTTCCTCCAATAATTATCATTCATAAACCTTGGCAGTGGCTTAACGCTCTCCCTATAACTCACTAGTCTTGGGCATGCTCTGCACTGTATTAATCTACTTACGAAGTCGTTATACCAACTCACAGCGCTAATGCTTAAGCCTTAAAATTAAGTCATTGCTTTTAGTGTGGAGGGATGGATCAATTAACTAGGGATATAATCAGGGGAGTATTGTCGTACATTTATGGACCTAGTATATTAAAGAGATTAAATGGTGAGCTTAAGATTGAGGTTAGCAGGACGGGTGGTTTAAGGAGAATTTACCTGGGTGATGAGCTTATTTTCACGATTAGGGCTAGCGATGGGCGTCCATTACCAACATTAGAGGGTGCGCGGTTGATTGATAAGGTGGTTATCGTGAGTAGGGAAGCCGCTCCATTCGTGAAGCAGGGCAGGAGCGTCATGGCTAGGTTCGTCATTGACGTTAGAAATGCCGTTCCCGGCGATGAGGTGGCCATTTACTCAGAGGATGGTGAGTTCCTCGGTGTTGGTAGGTTGTTACTCTCTAAGGATGAGGTGTTAAGTGTTGGCAGGGGTGTCGTGGTTAAGTTACGTCATCACGTAGGGACTTCTGAGGTTAAGTAGCCAATAATGCTTATATTTACTAAATTCTCTATGGGTACGGTGGTTATTATCTGGCGAATGAGTTCACAGTAACGCCCTGGGAGGTAAAGGGTAAGGTAGACTATATGAGGCTTGCCCGTGAATTCGGCGTTCAATTAATAACGGAAAACGAGATCAACACGCTGCGTGAATTAACGGGTGAGGTTCACTACCTAATAAGAAGAGGGTTCTTCTACGCACATAGGACCTGCAGTCAATACTGAGTCGGCAGAGGAGCGGCCTAAGGTGGGCGTTGTATAACGGCAGGGGGGGTCCCAGCGCTGATCTGCACATTGGCCACCTGGTTCCCTGGATGCTTAGTAAGTGGTTTGTGGATAAGTTCAATGTTGATTACTTCTTTGAGTTAACGGATGACGAGAAATTCCTGGTCAAGGAGGGATATACCCTGGAGCAAACGAATAAGTACGCCTACGAAAATGCCCTGGACCTAATAGCCCTAGGCTTCACGCCAGATAAGCTGCACATAATTATTGATAGTGAGGACATTAAGTACCTATACAAGATAGCCGTTAGGTGGGTAAGAAATTAACCTTATCAACCGTGAAGCACACCTTCGGCTTCACGGACTCAACCAACGTAGGCGCGGCCTTCTTCCCAACACTGGAGATATCAGTCGCCTTCCTACCTACCGAGCTATATGGTGAGCAGGTGCCTGTACTAATACCAACCGCTATCGACCAAGACCCATACTTCAGGCTCGCCAGAGACATAGCCGATGAGTTGGGGTATCCCAAGCCATCCACGATATATAGCAAGTTCATACCTGGATTAACAGGTGAGGATAAGATGAGCGCCTCAAACCCGGACTCGGCAATTTACGTAACCGACAGCGAGAAGGACGTTAGGAGGAAGATAATGAATGCGCTAACGGGTGGTCAACCGACGGCAGAGCTTCAGCGTAAGTATGGTGGTGACCCAGACAACTGCGTTGTCTATAAGTATCACCTATTGTTCCAGGACAGCGATGAGAAGGTTAAGAGGATCTATGAGGACTGCAAGGCTGGGAAGTTACTATGTGGTGAGTGTAAGGCAATGCTCTTTGAGAGGATTAGGGAGTTCATGAAGGAGCATAATGAGAGGAGGGAGAGGGCTAAGGACGTGATTGAGCAATACAGAATCTCCGTAAAGTTTAGATAATACTTAATTAGGGTCATTGCATTAATACTAAAGTCATGGTTAATTACCCAATTATTGACTTACATGAAGACATAGCGTATTACCTAATGAACTCTGGAAGGCTTGAGGAGGAACTTCAGGATTTCGACGTCGATGCGCCTGGCAGGCAATCGGACATACCTAAGCTCATTAGGGGGGGAACGTTAAGGTGGTCTTCAGCGCCGTGTTCCCAATACATGATACGTATAACCCAATGATTGGTGAGAGGATATCCTCAGGCTACGGGACACGATCAATAAAGTCTTACACACCAGCGGCGTCCAAGTTAATAGGCCTTGAAATGATCAAGATTTACCTAATACTGGCAAAGAGATTCGGTAATAGGCTTAGGATCATTGAGAATTATTCCGACATTGAGCAGGTGATGAATAGCGACTTAATAGGGTTGTTGATCTCTGTTGAGGGTGCTGATGTGCTTGACGACATCTACGACTTATTACTGCTTCATAGACTTGGTGTTAGGGCCTTGGGCATTACCTGGAACTTTGACAATAGGTACGGCGCATCATGCTTCACGAGGAAGGACTACGGATTAACGGCAGACGGTGAAGAATTAGTCAAATTGGCCAACGAACTCGGCATAATAATTGACCTAGCTCACGCGAGTAGGAATACCATGATCGATGCATTAAATACTTCCAAGAGACCTGTCATAATTAGCCACGCGAATGTCCAGGGTGTTCATAAGCACCTGAGGAATGTTGATGATGAAGTGCTGGAGCTCCTCGTCAGGAATCATGGTGTGATTGGTGTAACGATGATACCATCAACGATAGGGCCAAGGCCAAACACGGATTCACTGGTTAGGCATGTACTTTATATACGCGAGAGGTTTGGGCCTGACATAATAGCCATTGGGACCGACTTCTTGGGAATCGAGAAAACCCCCCCCGAGGACTTAACTAACATTGGCGAGATCACGAAATTCCTAAATAAACTAGCTGAGTATGGAATTAGCGATAGCGACATTAGGAAGATAGCCTTTGAAAACGCCCTTAGGTCCTTAGAAATAATCTCTCATGAATTTTAAATCTCCCTTTAATAGCTAAGTACTTTAATCATGGCTTGGGCCCGTGGCTGCCTGACCACTTGCCTGTGATGTTACGAATTGAATGTACTGAAGCCTATTCTTCTCATACTCATCAACCGGTATTGGCTTAAGCTTCGATAGAATTTGTGGTAATGTCGTGTACTCCATCTCCTCAGGCGGCAGTCTATGCGGCATTACAGGCCCCATCCTCCTTATGTAATCCGTTATCTGAGCAGCCAATTGCTACTATAGTCAAAGGCTGGGTCATCAAATAGGTCCACAGGACCCTCCAGGTAACCATCATGTAGCTGGAAGCCAAGGGCTATGACCTTTGGCGGTCCATCGAACCTAGTCATCTTTGGGCCAAGGGCTATCTTCCTCTCCTGGTCAATACTCACCATCTTTGCGGGCATTAATGGACCAACATGGCTACCCCTCATCCAACCCTCAACCAGGTGTGGGTAAGCGAAGGCCTCGAGTACCTCACCAACCGCTGGTAAGCCATGCTGAGCCCTAACCATGGCCACTGGATCGTCCTTACCAACATAGCGGCCGGCGATTAAGTTCAGCCTCTCAACGCTCGTCACCGAGGCCTGTATTAAGTCAGACTTCCTGTAAATCCTCCTTATTATGTACCTACCTGGCGTACCTATTAAACCCAGTATGTCATAACTATTCTCAGGGGCATCAAGCAGGTAAACCTTACCCTCATATACGTCCAGGATTTCAAACCTAAACCCCCCCTGGTGCATTGCTGGGTCTATGACTAGGCCAGCCGTGTTAAACGGGTCGGCGAATATCCTATAGAATGGTAAGTTGAAGGCCCCCGGCTCTGTCTTATCCGCAGCAAACACAACAAGTGGTTCACTGGGTCTCTCCTCAAACTCCATCTCAGCAACCTGTGGGCCTAGGCCCCTAATGTTCCCGCTGAATGTGTCCTTAAGTAAGTCCTGACCAGCTCCATAAAGCTTAACCTTCTTTGCGATGTTCTCCGTAGCCTCCTTAAATATCGACCAAGCAAGGCCATGGATATCAGGGTTATTCTCACCCTTAGTGTGTGTCATGAGTAATGACATGTCATCGCCGACGTTATAAACAAAGTAATCAATCAACAAACCCCTCTTCTGCTCCTCCCTAAGCCTATCGGCTGCGAATTCAAGTATCTTAGGATGCACCCATGCGTGTCCAGGTAAGCCACCTATGTCAGCCTTTATTATTGATACTGTGACCTTCATTATGGTTATTATTAAATCGATGTATTAATACTTTACCCTTATAACACTTTTAATTTTTATAATTATTTAATAGGGTAAAAAATGGGTATAAGAAATATTAATTCATTGACAAAGATCAAGTATCATTAAAATCAACCTCCTCCAGGTATTTAAGTATAACTCTAGCGATTGCGCGGGCTAATGGCGGTGGTACGGCCTCACCTATCTGATTAAATTGGGAGTCCTTTGGACCAAAGAATACGTGGTCATCAGGAAAACCCATGAGCCTTGCCTGCTCCCTAACGGTTAATACTCTATCCTCAAATGGATGCACAAAACGCACACTGCCCATAACCGTTGGCGCGGGCTTCCACGGATTAAGCCTCACGAAGTTCCTAAACGATCCTGTGGCGCCCCCCCTGAACCTGTAAAGGGCATCATCCCAGCCAAGCTTTGATATACCCTTAATCTTCCTATCACTAACGGTTACATACTCATGATTAGGTATTCTGGGATCGCCAGGCTCAGGTAGATCACCAATGGCATCCCACACAGTTAACACCCTACCTAACTTCTCAGGCCTTATCGGTACATTGCTAATGAAGACCCTACGCCTAATGCTCGGCGTCCCGTAATCCTCAGCATGAAGCACATTGAAGTAAATCCTCTCATAACCAACCCTGGCAAACTCATTAATTAGGGAATCCCTCAATGGACCATCCATTATGTGAACCACATTCTCAAGAACAAAGACCCTAGGTCTCAACTCACCAACGAGCCTAATGAACTCGAGGGTCAACCTACCAAGTTCATCAACATAAAGCCTATCGAGTGGGTCCTTAGCCCTCCTTGGGTTAGTCTCAGTAAATGCCTCACAGGGACTGCCACCAATTACCACGTCAGGCCTACCACCAATGTACTTAATAATATCCTCACCCCCCCTAACATTCCTAACATCATCAACGAGCATCACAGCCTCCGGGAAGTTATAACTATACGTTCGCGCCGCATTAATGTCAATTTCCACACCAAGTGCTACGTCAAAGCCCACATCCTTAAACCCCCCCCTACTAAATCCCCCCCCTGCCCCCCCTGCGAATAAATCGACTACGGTATACCCCCCCCATTACCGCATTAGGCATGTAATCCCATTTATTTTAATCCTAATCCTCCTCCTGCTCGCTCTCTGTTTCGTATAAGTTATCAAGAAGTTGCTTAACATAATCCTCCTTAAGCTCCTTCTCCTCCTCACTAGGCCCCCCCTTCTCCTCATAACTCTCCACGATAACCGCGCCCTTCTTCTCAACACTCTTCTTATCAACATAGGACTTAGCATCACTACTCTTCAGCTCCTCCTCATAACCGCACCTCTGGCACCTGAGGTAAACCTTTCCCTCCTTCTTAACCGGAACCATCAAGCCTCCACATCTAGGACAAAATTTCATTGCGAATTAACGCAGACAAAGAACTTACTTAAAAACCTTATGACCACCTTAACCAGGGATTACACAACAATGTAGATAAGGCGTAATTATTGAAGCCCCGAAAAAGTAAAATAAAAGGTTGATTTAGGTCTAGGTCGTGAGCGAGAACTGGATAATAGTAAATGGCCGGTCAGTGAGGTACTTAGTGCATGGTGAGGGTAAGCCGATGGTCATGGTCCATGGGCTCAACTTCAGCGCTGATGATTGGATTAATTGCTGCGGCAATGACTTTGAAGGCCTTAAAATATACGCGGTTGATATGCCGTATGGCCCTAAATCGAGGAGCGACCACTTCATGCCGAGGAATGATGATGACTACGCAAACCATCTTTACGCAATAGTTAAGGCCTTAAACATTGAGAACCCCCCCATACTTATTGGGGGGGCCAGTTTAGGTGGTGAGACGGTCCTTAGGTACTTGGCACTTAATTACCCGGCAACTGCGGGTATTGTGGTTGGGCCTGTCAGGGTGCCAAGCATTAACCTATCCAGGATTAAGGTACCTGTAATGGGCATTTGGGGGGGTAGTAATGATAGGGTCTCGGGTAGGGAGAATATGGAGGCCATGAGGAGGGCTGGCTTTAGGGTTGAGGTTATTAATGGTGCTGGTCACCCCGCCTATCTTGATAGGCCTAGGGAATTCGTGAGGCTCGTGCTTGATTTCCTCAGATCCATTAATGTCGTTTAGCATTTATTGGTAATTAATACCCATGTATTATCTACGTAATAATTACTTATTATAAGGCATAGAATAATTTAATGCTGGTTTATAGCCTATACCGTGGATAGGGTTGACCTGGCCTACGTAGTTGGTGTTGTGCTCGGTAAGGAGGACGTTGATGGCATTAGGGTTGCGTATACCACATACACGAGCACCCTGGGTAAGTGGGTTAAGGATCCTGAGGGTGTTGTTCAATACCTAGTGAATATTGGTAAGGCTAAGGTCGTTAGGAGTGGTCAGGGTAGGAGCGTGATATTGACGGATAGGGAAATGATGAGTAGGGTGAATAACCTATTAACGCCCAGGGAGGATGTTGATCCATTGACGCTGGTTATTGAGGGCATTAGGAAGTTGGCGAATCCACTGTCTGGCTATGCGGATATTGGTGATGTTATTAAGTACATAGAGGGTAGGCTCAATGTACCCACTAAGGAGGCTGAGGAATTCCTGGTTAAGGTAATTAAGTTTCACAGGGGTAGGTTCGTGTTTGCACACGGTGGTTCCCGTAGATTAAAAATTGGTTCCTCATACTATGGCTTGATAAAGGTGGTGGGTGATGCAGAGGCTCTTAGTTCCTAATAGGGGGGGCTCGAGTATTAAGTTGCTTGGCCCATCATGGAGGGCTGCCAGGGAGAAGTTATTAAGCATGATTCATGAGGATTATCAATTAATTGCGATAATCGGTAGGGCAGGCGCTGGAAAGACAACGCTACTTCTCAGCCTTGAGGGCGTGAGTGACGGCGTCTTTATGTACGCGACATGACTGAGGTTAGGGATAGGGACTTATCGGCGATTGTATCCACGGTATTCGCAGACAACATACACGTGATTAGGGATATACAGGATAAGCTGAAGAAGGCAGGCGCTAAGGGATTGCTCAAGGCCTTTGCCAAGGCAAGCCCTGATGAGGTTGTTGAAAGTGCCAAGCTCAAGCCAATGGAAACCCTGAAATTACTTAATGATGCAGTGGAGTTACTGGGCATGACACCGCTGGTTATTGGGTTGATGAGGGCTTACTTAGTCAGGATGATCCAAGGGCTATGGACTTCATAAATTCCATGCATGCATTTAGGAATAATATGCAGGCATTACCATCAACCAGGATAGTAATAACGTTACTCCCTGACGTGGTTAACCTAATATCGAAAGTCGACACACCACTATTTGACATATTGAGATTGGGCGCAATAACGCTGCCCGACTACGTAACAAGGGAGGACCTAAAGGAGGTTATTCAGGAATACGGATTAAGCGAAACCGAGATGGGAAAGATTGAGGCGTTAGGTCCATTAACCATGAGACAACTCATATGTCTAATGAACACGAAGATGGACGTAATAAAGTGCGGAATAGACACAGCAGGAGAAATATCGATAGAGTGAATATTTTCAGGGCATTATGATATGTGGTTAATAACTTTGTTGGAGCCCCCCCGGCCGGGATTCGAACCCGGGACCTCCCGCTTACAAGGCTTGCACGGGGGGCCCTCGCCCCCCCAGGGCGCTCCGACCGGGCTGAGCTACCGGGGCGGGAATGTGTTTCCCTGAGGAATTTTAAGCTTTTCGTGATGGTTATTGAACAGCTCTCTTCGTAAGTTCTCTAATTTTAATTATCAATGTCCTTATATCCCTAGCTGCAGACTCATCATCTGGGTATGGACTTAGTACGCCCTGTTTATCCGGCCCGTTGTATTGGTACTCATGCAACCATAGTGCCATGTTTGTGTATATGTCAACGTCACCGCCTATTACTTGAGCCACGGGTTTCAGTACGGTTGTTGGCATGACAGCTATGATCCAATAGGCCTTTTCGATCCTTGCCCTGAGCCCCCCTTAATTTCTTTGTGCCTGGGAATAACTTCCTTAATTCATTTATTTTATCCACGGCATATGCCGCCACTAGGGCCTTCCAGGCCTGGAATGCCTTGCCGGCGGCATTCCTTACGAGTCCCTGGTTTAAGAAGGACTCAGCGAGTTCGGCTTCGTACATCGCCTCCCTTAACCTGACCTCTCTGTACTTATTGAGGTCGAACCAAGGCTTGGGTAATTGCTCCACCATAGGATGGTGCCTATCCTCACTTAAAAATGCTTAGTCATTAATGGTTATGGAATACTCATGGTGTTACGGTTTATTCACTATCCTTCTTTGCTGTGTCATTGGCACCCTTGTCCTGCTCCAGGATGTTGCTATCGCCACGGCTATTAGGGCTAGGGATGCCCTGAACGCCATGTGTAGGCTGTTTATGAATGGCGCCATTAGGCTTGGCGTTAATACCGAGGTCCCCCCCACGAATATTTGGAAGGCGACACTCCTCGGTATCGCCATTGAGGAGACCACAATGGCTATTATGAAACTGAGCAATATACCTATATTACCAATCGTCCTGTTGGTTCCGGAGGCTATCCCGTACATGTCCCTTGGAACGTCTAGCATCACCATCTTGCCATTGGCCGCGAAGAACATGCCGGCCCCCAATGCCACTTATTGATGCGATTATTGTTATGTAGTAAAACGGCGTTGTTAACGTTAATAACGTGTCATACAGTACGTAGCCACGGCTTGAAGCGTGAGGCCTATCGATGCTATCACCCTGGCATCGGACTTATCTGCTAACCTACCACCGAGGGTCGCTGCTATTGAGCCGAGTAGGTAGCCAGGGACTAGCCATATGGACGCGTAGAATGGGTTTAGTCCCCTGACTCCCTGTAAATACATTATTAGCAGGAATAGTATTGCGTTGTTGGCCATGTACTGGAAGAAGTAGGAGAAGCTTGATAGTGTGAACATTTTGATTCTGAAGAGCCTTAGGCTTATTAATGGTGACTTCGCCCTGGTCTCTATGTATATGAATATGGCAAATAGAACTAGCCCCAATAGCGTCATTAAGCCCACGGCATTATTATAACCAACGCCAGCGTAAGTTATCCCGGCCATTGATAGGAGGCCGAGGGATAGCCCGAGGGTTATTGCACCGTATATGTCAAAGTCCTGCCTAACCCTGACATCCCTATCCCTTAGGTACATTAAGCCAATTGTGAAGCTAAATATGGCTATTGGCACGTTTATGTAGAATATCCACCTCCAACCAATGAATGTTGTTATAATACCGCCAGCCAGTATACCAGCCACTGCGCCCAGGTTCCAACCCATCGACGTTGTACCAAACACGAAACCCCTCTCCTCCGGCCTAAAGTAATCGCTGGCTATGGCCATGGTATTGCTGGTCATTAATGATCCGCCAAGCGCTTGTATAGTCCTAAATCCAATAAGCTCCATGGCGCTTGTCGATAAACCACATAATGCACTGCCTATGCCGAAGAGTATCATGCGAGATTAAACATTTTGGCCCTGCCCTTTAGGTCGCCGAGCTTTCCCAACTGTGTTGAGAATATTGTGACGGCGAGTATGTAGATTAGTATTACCCAAACAAGCGTGGATAAGTCGCTGTGTAATGCGGTTAGCATTACAGGTAGTGCTAGTACGACGATTGTGCTATCCAACGCCGTCATGAATGTGGCTAATGTAAGTAATGTCAAAACTATGAATTGCGTCTTATCCATTATGTACCGCTATTTTAGTCTCCTTTAAACCTTTATTATAGAAACCAAACCTTAAAAATGAGCACATTATTGGGATTGTATGACAACTATTAAGGACGTAGAGATATACCCAGTCAGTGATCTTGCCACGGCTAAAGCGTCGCCATGGGCCTCGGTCTCGATAATAGTTAGGGTCATTACAAGTGATGGGCAGGTTGGTTATGGAGAGGCCGTGCCCACTCTCAGGGTTAACCAAGTCGTTAAGGCCATTGAGGAGGTTAGGAGGTTTATGGTTGGTAAGGACCCGTTCAGGATTGAGTACCTATTCAGGGAGTGGTATAAGCATGAGTTTTACATTAGTCGTTCATTTGAGGCAGCCACAGCATATAGTGCCGTCGACATAGCACTACACGACCTACTAGGTAAGTACCTCGGCGCACCCATATATCAATTCCTTGGCGGCCTTGTTAATGAGAAGATTAAGGCCTATGCAAATGGTTGGTATAGCGACTGCGTAACACCTGATGACTTTGCTAAGAGGGCTAAGGAGGTTGTGTCCATGGGATTTAAGGCGATGAAGTTCGACCCATTCGGGCCGTATTTCGACCAAATGGATGAGGAGGGACTTGAGGAGGCTGTGGAGAGGGTTAGGGCTGTTAGGGAGGCTGTGGGTAAGTACGTGGACATACTTATTGAGACTCATGGCCGTTTCAACGTTAATACGGCCGTTAAGATGGTTAAAGCCATGGAGCAATTCGACCCGTTATTCATTGAGGAGCCGGTACACCC
Organism: Vulcanisaeta distributa JCM 11217; assembly: GCF_001316005.1. GTDB lineage: Archaea > Thermoproteota > Thermoprotei > Thermoproteales > Thermocladiaceae > Vulcanisaeta > Vulcanisaeta distributa_B. The sequence goes on along the minus strand of NZ_BBBJ01000001.1, from coordinate 314,835 downwards.
TGACCTGAACTTTGAGGGTCTTGCAAAGATAAAGGCTGCAGCACCTAGCGTCCGAATCGCAGTTGGTGAGAGGATAATTAGTGTTGAGGAGGCACTACAGCTTCTGGAGAGGGGTTTAGTGGATGTTCTTCAACCTGACATAACCAACGCCCTGGGCTTCACGGGTATGAGTAGAATCAGGGCTTTAACGGAGGCATACGGAGTCGAGCTAGCGCCACACAATGCCTTTGGCCCTGTACAGCATGCAGCGACTTTGCAGTTTGATGCGAGTACGTATAACCTGTTGATTCAGGAGAGCTTCTACGAATTTTGGCCCCCAGTGGAAGAGGGATATCATTAATAATGCCATTAAGCTTGAGGATGGTTATTACAGGGTGCCCAACAGACCTGGCCTTGGTGTTGACGTTAATGAGAAGGTTCTCACTGAGATGAGGTTTGAGGGTATGGAGCCATTCCATGAAGAGGAACCTGTCTGGGTCATAAAGTACATGGAAGAGGTACAGGTAATCCCGAGTTATTGATTTAAACTAGGCATTAAAAATAATATATTGTAATGTCAAACGATGTAAACGCGATAATAAGTCAACTCACGGATCTAGAAAAGAAGATACTGGCTCATATATACCACTACGGCCCAGACACGCCCTGCTACTGGCCAGGAGACTTCTTGGGGGGGCGGCTGGTTGGAGACCGATAGTGCCTGAGGATGAGGTTGAGAGGGCCATTCAACACCTGGTTCAACTGGGCCTGCTTCAGGAGTTTAGGGGTTCGCTTAAGGGTAGGGTAACATCGTCAGTTAAGCCCTGGCTAAAGGTTAAGCAGCGTAATCCTGAGAGGCGTGGTAGGGGGGGCATTTACTATGACTTAACGAAGATAGGCAAGAAGGTGGCTGGTGAGGTTTGGAAAAACTATGTTAGGCCAAATATTAAGAAGATACGTGGTGATAAGTCATAGGTAGGGCTTGTACCAAGGATCACCGAGGCTCGGCCTTGTTATGCTTGAGGTGTTCTTTACGAATTTCTCTCCATTTCTGATGGCGTTAATTAATAATTGAATGTCAAGTGGAAGGCTCGGTCCAAAGTGCGCGAGGACATCGTTCGGCGTATGTATTGTTGGTTTATTTATCCAATTCGTTTCCTGTGGTCTATAATCCTTGGTCTTCCCCCCCTCGTAAATCACCAGCTGCGGGTTAATTCTATTAATTATGTTTAGGGCGCCATCCTTATTTGTGATAAGCTCAACACATTTAAGGCCCTTGACATACCTGATGCCGACTTTATTAAGTGCTGATGCTATGTAAGATGCCTCGCAGGGTATTACATAATCACCAAGGGATAGTATGACCACCGCATCCTCCACATCAATGGAGTGTCTCAGTAGGTCCATGTATATACTAATCACCCTCTGTGACTCCTCATCCAGGTCGAGTAATTTACCTACCATCTCAAAGGAGCTCACAACAGCGTTTAAATTCACGGGCATTGGAACCGCAAGTACGGGGGCGATGCCGCTTAACGGCTCGACCAACTGCCTTTGTACTGGATATGAGAGTATTATTAAGTCGGGGCTTAGTTTTTTGATTGTCTCGATATCAGCTGATGTGAATGACCCTATCTTGACTGTCTTCATCGCTTCTCTAGGTCTGTAACTCCAGACGTCAGTGCCGACTACCCTATCGCCTGCACTGATTAAGAATAGGAATTCCGTTATTGATGGGTTGAGACTTACGATTTTACGTGGTGGGCCGTCTAATGCCTTTGTCAGTAGCACGGGTTTTAATAATGCATTAAAATTTTAGTTTAATGCTTATCCTTACCTGATGATGAGCCAGGACTTATATGAGCTGTGATTGGGTCTTCTCGCCACTGATGATCAGCTGGCTCATAATTAATCATCAAATCATTAACTTAGCCATCATCACTAGGTAATGCTTAAGGGAAAGGTTTATTAGCTCTTTGGCTTTTTCGTGGCTTGATAATGCCATTTGACAAATTAGGTAAATCGATAAAGGAGACCAATCAATTAATTACTCCGTATTATGAAAACGATGATTACCCAAGAAAAATCATTAGTAAATTATCGAGATTAAGCACGAGCACTAAATCCATCTTTTGTCGGTGGCTTAAGTACGGCTTCATAGAGAGCGTGCAGGCGGAGGTCCTACCAACAGGCACGGTAATAATCACCGACTGGGCCTCCGAAGTTGATTCATTGATTCACGAGCTTATAAGCAATGGAATAGCATTCCTAAATAATGATGGTTATGCCGAGATACCCTCAATGATGTCGCTGGCGGACCAAATAGACCTAGGCCTTGTTTGTGATGGTGATGATGGTTATTCGATTGATGATGGTGAGGTAATATACCCAAGTCCGATGATCATGAGAGTCCCGCATTCTAAGGAAATTGTTGAGGAGCCTTATGATGATTTAGCCCGGTCTATGGCATCCATTATTAAGAAGTTTGATTACTACTTAAGTGGTAAGATAGTTCATGTTGGGGGGGTTAACGTTAGGTCCATTGGTATAATGAACACGATCGTTTTTAGGAGCCCGATTGATATCCTGGTGATAACCAATAACCGCTCATCAATAGCACATAAAATACTGGATCCAAGTAGGACCGTTCATAGAGGCTTATCGGCGTTAGAGAACTACTTAATGGATGGCGTGGACTACGCCGTGCTTATACATAAGTACACGTACTACGAGGTCCATGTAGAGACATTTAATAAGATAATGAGTAGGCAGTACATCAGAGATTCGGGCTTTGCGATTGTTCCTAATGAGCTTGATTACATAATATTCCTCAAATGGCCTAGAATGAATTCATTAATGATGAGGTCACAGAGCATTGCAAGTAGGCATTCATTAATTAATGGCGCGGTTAATTTCATGCTCAATGCCCGTTAAACATTTATTCCACTAATCATTAAGGCTGAGTCAATGTCCTTGGTTTGGGTTTATCATGGTAATGAGTATAGGAGGGTTTCGGACCTAAGCCCTAACCAGGTAATACTAATGATAAATAATGGGTGCGATGGTGTAAGTCAATTGATTAACTACGTAATTAATAATGTGCTTTCAGTGGGTAATTATCGGAGTATAACTGCGAGGATTTATCGAGGCAATGATGAGCATTTAGTACATTTTCTAATTAACTTGTCGAGTGGCTCTGAGGAGGTTATTATTCTGGTATCGAGAAATCCAGCTGATACATTATTCAATTACTATACGTCAGCTTCCTCGGAGAATATTATTGAGTGCAATTATGGTAGATAATGAATTAATTATTTATATTTTGGGTTTATAACTGATAAACGTTATATATAAAATCACTAAATCATTAAATAATGGGCATGGAGAGGCAATACTTATTAATAGGTGCATTATTAATTGCTTCTGATGTCAACGGTATCCTATGGGAAGTTCACCATAGAAATACCTGTTAGAGTTAAGTTGTTTATAGATGGTGAGGAGGTATCCTCAAGCAAGGGTAAGACATTTACCAGGGAGAACCCTGCGCAGTTTGATCAAACAATAGCAATTATTGAGGAGGCCTCCACGGATGACCTTAACAGGGCTGTTGACCTGGCTAGGGAGGTATTTGATAAGGATAAGTATGGTTGGGTCACGAATTATAGGCAGAGACTCAGGATTTTATATAAAACGGCTGAGATACTTAGGGATGAGGCCGAGAGGATAGCCGTCACGGTAGCGCTTGAGAATGGAATGCCGATTAGGCAGGCAAGGGCTCACGTGCTCGCCGCAGCCGAAATCTTCGAATTCTACGCAGGCCTTGCGGATAAGGTCTATGGCGACTCCATCGTCCTTAGTAATGGTAATGTATCATTAATATTTAAGGAGCCCGTTGGAGTTGTCGCTGCCGTATCGCCGTGGAATTTCCCAATGACCCAGGCGGCTAGGAAGATAGCGCCTGCCTTGGCCGCGGGCTGTACCGTGGTATGGAAGCCAGCTAGTTATACTCCAATGAGTGCTATGGAGATTTACAGGGCATTGGCTAAGGCTGGTCTTCCCAAGGGTGTTGTTAATGTGATCTATGGGCCTGGAGCACGGTTGGAAATGAATTAGTTAGGCACCCAAGGATTGATTACGTTAGTTTCACGGGCGAGACTACGACAGGCAAATTAATCATGCAGCAGGCAGCGGCTGGCATTAAGAGGATAGGGCTTGAGCTCGGCGGTAAGAACCCAGCTCTTGTGTTTGATGATGCTAATATTGAGGAGACCGTTAGGGCGATCGTGTTTGGCGGCCTCAGGAATACTGGACAAGCCTGTGGTGCAATTAGTAGGGTCCTTGTTCATGAGAGTGTTCATGAGAAGCTTGTCAATAGGTTAGCTGAGGTCGCCAGGGGCCTCGTCATTGGTTATCCACTTGACGATAATACGGACATGGGACCACTGGTGTCCAAGGCTCAGGAAGAGAAGGTACTTGGTTACATAGACTTTGGCAAGAAGGCTGGATTTAAGGTGGCGCTTGATGGAGGTAAATTAAGCGGTGGCATTTATGACAAGGGGGGGTACTTCGTAAGTCCAGTGATTTTTGATGATGTCGATCCAAAGAGCAGGCTTGCGCAGGAAGAGATATTTGGGCCGGTCATTGCGGTCATACCATTTAGAACTGAGCAGGAGGCCATCGATATAGCTAATAACGTGATTTACGGGCTCACGGCATCCATATTCACCAAGGACCCAGCAAAAGCCCTCAGGGTGGCCAGGAAGCTCCAGGCAGGTACTGTATGGATTAACGACGCATACACACAACCAACAGAAGGCATCTGGGGGGGTGGGTATAAGCAGTCTGGTATTGGTCGTGAACTAGGTCTCTATGGCCTTGAGGAGTTCCTAGAGATTAAGCAGGTATATGTCGATACCACGGGCAGTCTTGATAGGCCGCACTGGAGGACTGTGATGAAGATTGATAAGTTATGATAATTTAGTTTTAAATTGAGCAAAATAAAAATTTTACCTTTATTCACGATTAATTATTGAATATATTTTATTAATTCAGCCATTAAATGGTCAGTAAGATTTTTAAGTTAGACATTCATATGCGGAAATGTGTTGAATGTTAGTGTTGAGTTTGGGGGGGATGATGTTAAGGAGTTGATTAGGAATATGAAGGAGAAGTATGGTGATATTATCATAATTCTTGGGCACGGCTGTTGCTCGCCAACGGAGCCACAGATATATAGGGCTAGTGATTTCATTGTTGGTAGTGATTATGTTGAGGTTGGTAGGGTTGATGGTGTGCCATTTTACATAGAGCGTAACTTAGCCGAGTCCTACAATGGCTGGATACTCACGCTTAAGGTTGAGCCGCTTAATGGTGCTGTTGATGACTCATTCTCGCTTGATGTGCTTGAGGGTGTAAGGTTGAGGCTTGGTTTTAAGGCTATGAAGGTTTCATTATCAAAGAACCTAAGTATGGAGTTTCCTCAATAATGGATTAAGTTATTGAGAAGGGTTAAGAGTTATTAGGATTTTAATACAAAGTAGGTATTGTAATGATTGATTTTGAGTCAGCAAGAAGAAGGCTGGTTAGTATGCTTAAGGACGAGGGAATAATTAAGAGTGATAGAGTTGAGAGGGCCATGCTTAGTGTACCCCGTGAGGAATTCCTACCAAATTACCTAAGGCTTTATGCATATGAAGATACACCACTCGAGGTTATGTATGGCCAAACAATATCGGCACCGCACATGGTAGCCATGATGTGTGAATTACTTGACCTCAAGCCTGGGCTTAAGGTCCTTGAGGTTGGCACTGGTACTGGTTATCACGCGGCAGTGTGTGCTGAGGCTATGGAGAGGAGAGGCACGATATACACTATTGAGTATTACCCAGGGCTTGCCCTTTACGCTACTCAGAACTTGGCTAGGTTGGGTTACCTGGGCATTGTTCATGTGTTTATTGGCGATGGGTCGAAGGGTCTTCCTAAATATGCGCCGTTTGATAGAATATTGGTTACCGCCGCCGCCCCCCCTAAAGTACCGCCTAAGTTATTTGAGCAGTTATCTAGTGATGGTATAATGGTTATACCAATTGAGGAGAGGTTCACTCAGGTGCTCTACGTGGTTACTAAGGAGGATGGTGTGCCTCACATGAGGCCTGTGACCTACGTATCCTTCGTTAAGATGAGGTATAGCGAGGAATAATGCTTTTAATCCGATATTGAAAAATGAATTAACGTGATAAAATTAAGCAGCGGTAGGAAAAGGTTGATATTATTTACGACATCCTTGGCCGCCTTTCAAACGCCATATAACTCAACGGTGCTTTCCTTCATAACGCCAGTATTGGGTAAGTACTTCCACGTACCATTGGATGTTTTAATTTACGTACCAATAATATACCTAATACCATTACCAACATTGATGATAACTCTCGGCAGGTTAAGCGATATTTACGGTAGGGTCAGGATGTTTCGTATAGGCTTCATACTATTCCTAATAGGCTCAATACTTGGTTCAATAGCGCCCAACATTTACATATTAATAATTGCATCGTTAATAATGGGTTTTGGCTCATCAATACTATCGCCAGGCTCCGCAGCTATCGTAAGCCAGGTATTTCCCGAGGGCGAGCGTGGATTTGCCCTTGGCATAAACGCGATGGCGGTATACCTCGGCCTAACCTCGGCTCCATTCTTTGGTGGATTAATAACTCAGTTCCTTGGCTGGAGGTTTGTCCTAGTAATAACGACAATATTAACGGCGATTGGCCTGGTAATATCCTGGTTCTCGATGGGGGGGCATTGAACTTCCTAGGCGTGTTGTAAGGGTTGATTACCTGGGTGCCCTTACCTTCACACTGGCTATTTTATCCGTTGTTATGTACCTAATATTGTCGGCAGTGAGTGGGTGGCTATACTACATATACTTATTAATTATTGGTGTTACATCCCTTGTAGCATTTATAGTGGTTGAGAGAAAGGTCGTAAATCCAATGCTTGACCTCAATTTATTCACACGAAATGTTTCGTTTATGGCTGGAAACGTAACCGCACTGCTTAATTATATTAGTACGTACTCGGTACCATTCCTATTCTCACTATACCTACAGGTCGTCCTTGGCTATAACCCATTCGTCGCTGGGCTGATCCTAGTCTCGGAGCCTGTATTCATGGCTGCATTATCGCCTGTCAGCGGTAAACTCTCTGATAAGTACGGCTCTAGGGAGATAGCGGCGTTAGGAATGGGCTTGATAGGCCTAGCCTTCGTAATGCTCCTATTACTAAATATTAAATATGCCATTTACATAGCTATCTCACTGATGATCCTGGGAATAGGCTTCGGCTTCTTCTCAGCGCCAAACACAAACTCTGTCATGGGCTCCGTCAATCCTGATAAGTACGGAGTTGCCTCAGGCGTTTTGGGCACAATGCGCTTTATGGGCCAGTTACTGAGCATTACCGTGGCCAGCGCGATACTGGTTAGTTACCTGGGTAGGTACGCAAGTCTTTACTTATTCACGGGCATAATGTTGGGTAATATCACGGTATATCAGTCATTCATTACTGGATTAAAAGTCGTATTAATAATATCCGCAATACTTAGCTTTATTGGAGTATACACATCGTTGTTACGTGAGAAGTAAGTCCGTTATTTTATCATGGTGGTTTTAAATAATAATCACGTATTCACTCAGGGTAATAACCATGATAATTTCTTAACCCTGATAGCAAGTAACATCAGTACTAGGTATATTAAACCGCCTATTAAAGCCCCGGTATACTCTGGCGGTACGTACTTTGGAAATGCCGTTGGGATAGCGATGGGTAGGTAATTCATCAGCACACTACCGACTATGAAGGATATTATTGCGGCTATTCCAATATGTCTCAGAGGTTCCCTCGGTATGTCATAGAAATACCTCTTTACATCATCTAGTGTACGTACATTTTTCTTCAACCTTAAGTACCAATCAAAGATTAGTATAAATGTTAATGGAAATATGGTTAACCCTACAAAGTTAAGGAAGCTCTCTATTAGTGATAGAATCCATATTGAGACTATTATCGACGCTATACCAAGTATCAATATTGCCACAGGCTGTGTTAACCTAGCCCTAAACTCACTTCTGAATCTCCTTATTACTGGGTCTATAGCGACGAGCAGGTCTATGGCAGATGGATAGAGATTCATCGCATTAGTATGTATTATCGCCAGTGATGCTCCAAGGGCTGCTATTAAAACCCAGATTGGCGTTGACGGTGGAAATGATAGGGCCGCAACATTCCAATTATTGGCATAGTATTGGCCGGCGAAGCCCAGGATTCCCATTAGGTATATTGGAACTATGATACCTATCGGCGTAGCTAAGCCATAGAGTATATCGACTTTATTAGATGGTCTAGCAAACCTGGACGTCGTTGACGTCTTGTAAGCCCAGGATAAAGCACCGAACGCGAGCATTAGGTCTATGGCGGCGCCCCCACTGGGCATTTGAGCTTGGTGATGTTGACCAAAGGGTTGCCCATGAGACATGGTACTGGGTAACTAGGTAATACGTGAGTACTGCGTAACTTATTAATAGAATTATCGAGGTATACCTGTAGAAGTACTCCAGCCACTTAAATCCGAGTAGTACCAAGAATATCTGTATTGCGCCCATTATTATGTACCAATACATAATTGGCGTGTGAGTCACTGCCGAAAGTATTTCTGAACCTACGGCGTTGTTAAGGGCGAACCACCCAATATTAATCACGGTATACAATAATGATAGTGCCTGTGCAGTACCATAACCAAAGGTTTTTCTGGCGACACAAGGGCTGTCAATGGTATTTGCCTACCCATTTCTGAGAAGAGTAGTGTGGGTATTACGCCTAGTATGAAGGCGAAGGTTATCGCTATCAACATGCCCCTAAGACCCAGGTTAAAGAGTAGGTAACCAGCAAGGGGCGTCGCTGCTGATGCGGATGCCATGGCCCAGAATATAAATAGATTATAGGCTCTATACCTCCTTAGCTAGATGGTATTGGAAGCACGCCTATGGTCTCTAATTCCTTACCAAACCTACCAAATTCGGGCAAACCCTTAGCCAACTCCTCGAGTTTCCTCTCATCGAATTCCTCAAGGACCATGATGATCACCTCTTAATCCACTCCTTAATCACATTCATTGTTAGGTACTTAAGACCCATGTTAGACTTGATAGTGTCCCATTCATAGAGTATCCTAACGGCCTCATTAGCAACTTTAATCGCATCATCAACTCCTGCATCAGGTATAAATTCATTGGTCTTCCTATTGGCTATGACTGCCATAATACCACCGGCCCTTGCCCCCCCATGTACATTGGCTATTGTGTAAATGGTTGCAGCTCCATCTCAAAGTTGAGCACGTTCATTGAGGATAACGTATTAATGATGTCCCTTGACCAGGGCGGTTGGTAGTCTCTGAATCCCGGTCTGCCCTGGCCTACATAGAAGTCCGCTGTCGATGCCGTTAATCCAACGTGATATTTAACGCCGAGCATTTCTGCGGCTGTTATGAGGGCCAAGACCACGTCGTAACTGGCCACTGCCGGGTACTCGGGCATTGCGTAGGCGTTACTCGCTCCGTCAAATCTAACGGCGCCTGTGTTAATAATGACATCACCAACCCTAATCCACTCGTGTAATGCTCCGGTCGTGCCAACCCTAATAAAGGTGTTTGCACCAAGGGTGAGTAATTCCTCAATGGCTATTGCCGCCGCTGGTCCGCCAATGCCAGTGGATACCGCCGATATTGGGGCACCCTTGTAAGTTCCTGTGTAAGTTACGTACTCTCTGTGCGTTGCCACGGCACGGGCAGAATCCCAGTACTTGGCAATCCTGGGTACCCTGTCAGGGTCACCTGGTGTTAATACGTATGGCGCTACATCACCAGGACCAGCCATTAAGTGGTACACCTTTGTACCCACCGTTGGTCTTAGTGCAGACATTAATCAATGAGCGATAGTAATTTTTAAAGAATTACCTACCAATATAAGTAAAATGGGCCAAGGATCAGCATTTCGATTTGGGACCGATGGTGTACGCGGAATAATTGATAAGGATTTTAATGAAAGACTCGTGGCTATACTCGCGGAGTCCACGTTTCGTTATTGGTCACGTAAGTACGGGTTAAAGAAGTTGTTAGTTGGTTATGATGTTAGGAGGAAGTCCAGGGATTATGCGAATGTGGTTGCCAGCGTAGCTGTTGAGCATGGGATTGACGCGGTAATTACTGAGAGACCCACGCCAACCCCCCCCGTGGTTGCCTGGTTTGGTTCTCGCTTTGGTTTTGATCTCACGATTCAGATTACCGCGAGCCACAACCCGCCAATGTACAATGGCTTCAAGGTAATAACGAATAAGGGATCACCAGCACCTGATGATGATACGAACGAAATAGAGAGGTTATATAGCCAGGAATGGCAGGATATTGATAGATTTGTGTCGAGCATTAGGGTTATGAAGCCTCAATTAATTGATCCAAGTTCTCATTACGTGGATCACGTGATTAATGATGTGCTTAGGATGTTTAAACCGAGAAGTAGGTTGAGGGTTATTGTTGATCCCTTATTTGGTACGGCTATTAACTATACGTCTAAGGTACTTAGGGAGTTGGGTATGGATGTTGTTGAGGTTCATAATAGCTACGACCCAAGCTTTGGTGGTAGGAATCCTAATCCAGAGCCCGAGAATATTCGTGACACGATTCAGGAGGTCATGAGTAAGGGTTATGATATTGGTATTGCGCATGACTGCGATGCTGATAGAATAGCAGCGATTGACCCTTCGCATGGTTACTTAAGCCCGAATAACGTGATAACAATCGTACTTGAGCACTTAATGAGGAGAGGGTTTGTTAAGAAGGGCGTTGTTAGGGCTGTGTCTACGACGCACATCGTTGACTTCATAGCTGGTAAGTATGGGGGGGTTAGAGTTTACGAGGTTCCTGTGGGCTTCAAGCACTCAGTTAAGTACTTAATTAACGGTGATGCCGAGGTTGCTGGTGAGGAGAGTAGTGGTTTGGCTTACTCATGGCATGTGCCTGACAAGGATGGCATATACACAGCGGCTTTATTAACGGCGATAGCCTCTGAGTATGGTAACCTGGTTGATGTGTTTGACGGAATAATTAGGGAGTACGGCAGGTCATTCTATAGGAGAGTTGATGTGCCGTTTAGTGATGGTAAGGAGTTCGTGAGCAGGAATAGGGAGGTAATCATTGATAGGCTTCGTGAGCTGGGTAGTGTTAAGCAGGTAATAACCATTGATGGCGTTAAGGTCGTCTTTAACGATGGTTCCTGGGTCCTAATCAGGGGGGGTAGCGGCACTGAGCCTATTATTAGGATTTACGCGGAGGCATTCTCGGAGGATAGGTTGAGGCAGGTGATTGATTACGCGGTTTTATTGATAAAGTCCCTGGGTTAGTGCCGTAATGTTAATAGCAAGGTTAATAATGGTGTGGTGCTAACTTCGTCATGTGAGGATACTCATTAAGTGGTGTGGACTGCCATGGTGCATGTTCGCCGGCTCCTGGTTATTTGAGGGTTTGAATGTAGTTAAGTATGTTAGGGATGCCACGCCGGTAGCACCGCCTGAGCCCATAGTTGAGTTGAGTAATGTTAATGGTGATGTGCTTAGGCAATTACTAGGTAGGCTTAGGCAGTTAATATCATTGGCCAGTGCGGTTGCATGGGCCAAGAGGGTTGGCCTTAGGGTCTTTATCTATGGTTCAGCAATGCCTGACCCGGTCAATGACTTTATTAGGGCTTCGTTGGCTGGCGGTGCTGATGGTATATTAGTTGATGATTTCATAAGTATCAATAGCGATTTAATTGATGTTATTCACGTCAATCAGAGGGTTAGTAATGATTCCGTGAACTACGTAATTGTGAGTCCTGATAAGCCTTATCAACAGTCTGTTAGGGCTTATGGCGTTATCATTAAGGATGTGGTTATTGATACTGACTGGCTATTACGCGTTAGGGATAGGCTTAGGTCAATTTATGGTAGTAGGGAATTCCTGGTAATGCTTGATAATTCATTACTAAGGAGGGAGATTATTGAGAAATTGCAGGATGTTGCTGATGGCATTGTGATTACGGAGGTGCCAAGCCTCGTATCGCTGGACTTTGATGAATACAGAGCGTTTAACGTGTTTAGATGCGTTAATTGCTATATTGACTTTGAGACTGAGGATGAGATGAGGAAGTGCCCCCCAGGTGTGGTAATAGATTGAGACCCGTGATTAAGCATTGGGATAAGTTTACCGTGATGGAGCCTAAGGTGTTGAGGTTGAAGGCAGGTGATGAAATTAAGTATATGCGATTAAACCCACCCAAAGTTATTAATTACTAAGGCGATTTAGTGGCACTTAGTGCAATGATTAGGGGGGGCGATAGGCTCGTAGTTGCCAAGTACATGCTTGAGGATGATTTCATCGGCGAATTAGGTAGTGATAGGGCTAGGATTATCCTCTATGTGCATGAGGATAAACCCTCAGAACCTAATTACGGCCCATCAGTCGAATCCCTGGACCTACCGAGGGAGTTAATAAATAGGTTGAGGGATCTCGGGATTGATAGACTTTACGACTTTCAATGGGAGTCTTATCAATCAATTATCAATGGTAATAACACGGTCATAATGGCTGGTACCGGCGTTGGTAAGACCGAGGCATTCCTACTGCCGTTAATAACGATGATTAGTAAAGAGGGTGTTAAGGCAATAATTATGTACCCAACAAAGGCCCTTGCCAGAGACCAACTACTAAGGATGCAGAGGTACTTTACGGCCATCAATGTTTCCGTAATGCCGTATGATGGCGACACACCCAGTGATATTAGGTCTCGGATATACTCCTCACCACCTGACATACTCATCACAAACCCTGACATGGTTAGTGAGGCATTAACCCACGTCAGTAAGTTCAGGGATTTACTCCGTAATTACAGGGTAATCGTGTTAGATGACTTTCACGTCTATAATGGGGGGGTCTTTGGCGCTCACGTCCATTATGTTCTTAAGAGGATGAGAAGGTTCACCAGGGATTACCAATTCATTGTTTCCACGGCCACTGTTGGAAACCCAGTTGATTTTGCCAGGGAGTTGCTTGGCGTTGATGATGTTAGGCTGATCAGAGGTCCCGAGGGTAGGAGGGGGGGCTTGGTTAGGCATGTCCTAGTTAGCCCGATAAGTAGGGGGGGTAGGCTTGCTGAGGCTGCTGAGTTGGCTAGGGTATGTGTTAGAAGGGGTATGAAGTGCCTCGTCTTTGCTGATAGCCACAGGTTTGTTGAGTTGATTAAGAGGTTTGTTGATAGGGCTGGGTTCGGCGATAGGGTTAGGGTTCATAGGGCTGGACTCACAATCGAGGAGAGGCATGAGGTTGAGGATGGGTTTAGGGAAGGCAGGTACCTAGTGCTCCTAACAACACCAACACTTGAGATGGGTATTGACGTTGGTGATGTCGACGTCGCAGTCATGGCCACAATACCGCCCAGCTACTCGAAGTACCTGCAGAGGAGTGGTAGAGTTGGTAGGAGAGGTCAAAGGGCCTATGTGATTCAGGTCCTTGGAGATGATCCAATGAGTACATACTATAGTTCAAATCCACGTGAATTCTACATGAGGAGGCCCGAGGATTTATACGTTGAATGGAGGAATGACGAGATAGCCAAGAGACACTGCCTATTGATGGCTTATGAGAGGCCCGTGAGGAGCGGCTCAGTGGATATCTACTGTGAGGAGATTCTTAAGTCCCTGGTTAGTGAGGGCTTGGTTGAGGTTAGGGTAATTACTACGTCGTGAGTGATAAGGGACGCGAGGTTGTTAAGGCAATACATGGTATTAGGGGTATTGGCGATGTTGTGAAAATCATTGAAGGTAAAAAAGTCATTGGTTATAGGGAATTGCCTATGGCGCTGAGGGAGCTTCATGATGGTGCTATTTACCTGCATGGTGGTAGGGTCTACGAGGTTTACAAACTCGACTTAGGTAGTAGGACTGCCCAAGTGAGGAAGTTGCCGGGGGGATTACGATTTCTACACAACGGCGCTATATACCTCTGAACCTAGGATTGAAGAGGTCCTTGAGGAAGGTTTCATAAAGTCAATGCCTTATCAATACGTCAGGTTAGCAATTAAGGAGGTGGTCCATGGCTACGTGGTTAAGAGGTTCAGCAATGGTGAGATTGTCGAGAGGAGGGAATTCAATGCGCCATTCACATATGAATTCAGGACAAAGGGCATTGTTATTTATGCGCCCTTCATAACCTTCAGCCCATTCGAGAATGTAGATGTTGTTGAGAGGGGGGGAGGGCTTACCATGCGGCTGAGCACATAATGATAATGGTTGGTGAGAATGTGGTTGGGGGGGCAGGGCCAACGGATCTTGGCGGCATTTCATACCCAACTGGGCATATAATAATCTATGACTCATACCCAGGCGGTTCAGGTACTGCTAGAATGCTCCTTAAGAGGATTGATGACGTACTTAGAATATCCCTCGAAGTATTGACGCATTGTACATGCACTGATGGCTGTCCTAAGTGCGTTTACTCGCCTTACTGCGGTAATGACAATCATTACCTATCAAGGAGGAATGCAATAAAGGTCATTGACGCAATAATCAGGGGGGGTGCATCGTCAAGAGTCACTGAACTACCTACCGGAGGTCCTATGATTAGTGTTTATCATCGTTAATTTCCTGGATATACTGAGGAAGGCCGGCATGAGTATTATCAATGGTATGATGTACGTTATCACCCTAAACCAAACATCATACACCAGGTAATAATTACCAAGCCCAAGACTATTCAACACATATAAATTCGCGAGTTCCCCCCCAATACCTGCCGAACCAGGCAGTATTGATACGTATGTGAGTACTATATACGAGGATGAAATTAAGATTCCCGTCAACATGCCTATGCGAACACCAAAGGCGTAGAATATCAGCATTACATTAAGTCCTGACAGTATCCATTGAATTATCGATATTATGAAGATCACTAAGTAGTCAATTAATGAGAGCTTAAGGCCGTAAACCTCACCCTCATTTATTAATATGAAATTGCTCGCGAAATTTACCCGTGAATTAATGAATCTGAACAATCGCTCTATGTATTTGCCAAGTCTTGCGCTCACTATTGCTATGAATAATACTACGTATGCTATGAGTAGTATTAATGCCATTATAAGCGCTATGTAGGGAACCACCACTAAACTGAGTAGGTAAAGAATGATTATGATTGATGTCAGCGTTATCGTATCAACGGTATAACGAAGAACAATACCCTCAGTAGCCCTGGTGGTTGGCAAGCCCTTAAATGTTAGATAGGCTATTGAAATCGCCTCACCACCTATGTAAAATCCTGGTACGAGTAGTGACGTGAATGTTTGCGCAGCAGCTATCTTAATAAGTTCCGTAGTCCCTACCCTATAACCCATGCCCCCCCTATTAAATATTATACTAAGTCTAAGGCCAATAAGTGATAATTGGACTAGGTATATGAGCTCGGAAATTACCAGGTAGAGTGGGTACTTCGGAGACTCATACCTGGCACTTGCTAACCCTGATCTTACCAATATAATTATTGTTGCCACTATAACAACTATGGAAATCGCTATGAATATCGCATCCCTACGCCAATCCTCACCACTAATATTGCTGTGCCCTCTCAATCTAATCCTTGATTAATTACCTACCGTTTTAAAGACTTTCACACAAAACCTAATCCCTAATGTAATTCTTAGCAGTAGACTCAACACTCTGCCACACCATGTCGAAACACCCAATAAACATTAACCTAGGCACATCACTGTCCAGTGATTTATTAACGCAATCAACGAAGTCGGGAGGAATGGCATTTACGGCGTCGTGAATTATCTTTATTCTCTCACCAAAGTCAATACTCCTTAAGGAATTAATCCAGTGGGAGTCGCTGTAAAGCAGGAACTTAATTATATCCTCAATCTTAACGTCAGACTCCTTATTCATCTATTTCTCCTTATTTTTACCTCTATTTAAATTTTTCTCAAAATAAAGAACGTAAATTAAAGTTATAAATCAAAGTGAATTCTCGATATTGGGTAATAATATTAAAAATTAATTAGGATTTACATCGACTATATTTGTTCACGCGAATTTAATGCCATCAACCTTAGTGAGTGTGCCATTATATAGGAATGATACTTGCCTGAGCGCAGCGTAGTAATCAAACTCATTTAGTGCGGAGATTCCGTCGATTGGTACGACTACGTTGTACCAATTAAGTGCGGCACTACCTGCAGTGTGTAGTACGCATATGTTAGCTACGGTACCCACTATCACGAGGTTAGTCGCATGAACGACATTCCTAAGCACATAATCGAGGTCTGTGCCAAAGAATGCATCATATCTACGCTTCCTTATTACTATGTCATCAGGCATGGGCTTAAGCTCGTCAATTATCTCGGCACCCCACGTATCCATTACGCAGTGCTCACCCCAAATCCTAAACTCTGGGTCATTTTTGAAGTGCCAGTCCTGGGTGTATATTATGGGTACATTGGCATCCCTAGCCTTCATAAGTAGCTTCCTTATCGCAGGTACTGTGGCTTGCGCCGTCGGCACGTAAAGCTTCCCATTTGGTTTTACGAAGTCATTCTGCATATCAACAACTATAACGGCGGTGCTTGAGGCCGGTAATGAGACCTCCTCCTTAATCTCTATTTCAGGTACTTTAACCGTAGCTGTTACCTTCGACATCAATCCAGGATGGATTAATACCCTTATATATTTGAGGCGGCAATTTTTTACCAAAATACTGCGTTGATTTTAAATCATCCTTTGAACTTTAAGCATGAACTGCTTAATCTTTGACATCACGTTCTCAACGTGCCAAACAGGGTTTACGAAAACCATCAACCAGCCCTTAGACCCCCCCATTTCGAAGAAGGCAATTTTGAAGTTTGAGAAGCGAATTATGAGGTATTGATATGAACCAAGGAGGTCATCATTGATTTTAGCGGTATGATCGACGAACTCTATGAGGGAGAGGAGGTTTTTAAGGGATTTAACGGTGAGGGTGTTTGGGATGTGATAAATGATGGGGGGGATGCCATTTGAATCAATAATAGCGGCGCCAATAATTACTTCACCGTCTATTAGCTCGCTAAGCATTATCCGCTTAAGCTCGGTTTGAAGCGTCTTCTCAACGACCTTTTTATCGGGAGAAACATAAATTACCAAACTAATCCCCACAGTATTGCTAGCGCAACTCTTTATAAGCCTTATCGCTTCAATTTATGTACTATAGAGAGTACGTAGGAATATGTAGATAAAAATAGATTTATAATACCTAAAACCCTACGCACTACTTCTCTTGCCAGCCCTACCAAGCATTTCATGAGCTCTAGCTAACTCATCCCTCGCTAAGGCAAGCACCAGGTTAACCTCGCCAGCAAGTACGGCTGCAGCCACTATCTCTGCAAACTTAAGTGCGTTCGTACCGGGAGGATTCCCTGAGCCATAAACACCAAGCATTTGAAGAACCTCCCTCTGTGTTGGTAATCCGGTGCCGCCGCCGACGGTGCCAACCTCGAGACTCGGCAATGTGACTGATACGTAGAGGTCACCATTATCGAGAGGTTCCATCCAGGTAATACCCATGCTAGACTCAACGACCTGAGCCACGTCCTGACCCGTGGCTATGAATATAGCTGCAATTATATTAGCGAAGTGGGCGTTGAAGCCATATGAGTGAGCTAACGCGGAACCAAGCAGGTTTTTCCTATTATTGACCTCGGCCACATCCTCCGCAGTGACACCCCCCCACTTCTCCAGGGTGCTTCTCGGTATTACGACCTCGCTGATCACGGTCTTACCCCCTACCGAGTAGGAAGTTTACAGCGTTGGCCTTCTTATCTACGCACATATTGCCACTAAGTGCGACTAGGCGCGCCCTTGGGAAGTTGCTGAGTATGTACTTAACGGCCTTGTCGGTGGCTATTGTAACCATGTTCATGCCCATTGCATCCCCCGTCGTGAACTTAAACCTAAGCCAAACATTATTACCAACAATGAATGGCTGAATACTAACCAGTCTTGCATGCCTACTGGTGGATTCAGCCACGCTCTTCACCTCATTAAAATGCTCATTAACCCAGTTAACGAGTTCAACAGCATCAATAATGCTTGGTACGGCTATTACGGGGGGGGCCCTAGTCATGCCATCATTAATGACCTTACTCCTAGCACCACCTGACTCAGTGACGATCTTAGCACCTCTATTCACGGAAGCCACTAGTGCGCCCTCCGTGGTCGCCAGCGGTATGTAGTAAAGTCCATTGGCGTAATCACCAATCACGCGCAGTGGTCCAGCGATGCCTATTGGTACCTGCGCAGCACCTATCGTATTTTCTATATTTCTACCAACCACAGTGTTAAAGTCTATGACTGTCTTACCCACATTCTCAAGCTTCACATTGACCTTGCTCTCGATGTATCTCCTCCTAATCTCCGTTGCTTTGTTTGAATCATTGAAGAGTTTGTCTAGTTCGTGGAGTTTCAATTCGCCTCTATCAATCTTTGCGAATACGTCCTCAAGGCTTATTTCCTCAACCATTATATGGGCTATATCCAGGGAATATTTAAAAACTTCACATTTATGGCAACTGCTGGTGTTTAATACGACAGAAGTATATGTCGTAGCGCACTCCCTGGTACCTGGCGGTAGGCATTATGAGAAGGGGGGGTTGAAGGAGCTATTCGCTGAGGCCTTCCTAAAGGTCCTTGATCAAGTAGGCAATACTAACCTTGGCGCCATATACGTGGCCAATGCCTTCTCAGAGGTGCTCCAGGACCAAAGTGTGTTAGGTGCCTATCTGGCGGATTATGTTGGGCTCAGGAGAATACCTGCCATTAGGATTGAGAGTGGTGATGGATCAAGCGGCATTGCTGTCCTAGAGGCCTATAACATGGTTAAGGCGGGCATTTATGATTGCGTCGCAGTTGTCGGTGTTGAGAAGATGCATGATGTGGTTAATGTTAAGTTGAATAAGGCATTATCAACAATCACTGACTACGAGTATGAGGGCTTCTTTGGCGTAACGCCAGCCGCCCAGGCGGCGATGGCGATGAAGGAGTACATGATTAAGTATGGCTATGACTATGAGGATCTGGCGATATGGCCAATAAAGATGCATGAGCGAGGCAGCAAGAACCCACTCGCGTACATGAAGAAGCAAGCATCGCTTAAGGATGTACTTGAATCGGAGGTCGTTGCCGACCCACTGAGACTTTATGATGTTGCACCTGCCGTGGATGGTTCAGCCGCAGTCATACTATGCAATAAACCAATTAAGAGTGACGCTGTGATTAGGATTGATGGTATTGGCGTTGGCGCCTACGGGACATACCTAGGCCAGAGGGATTCATTAACCGAGCTTTACTCTGTTAGGGATGCCACCAATATGGCCCTTAGGATGGCTCACGTTTCAATAAGCGACATAAACCTTGCTGAGGTTCACGACACATACAGCATACTCGGCATGCTGGCGCTGGAGTCCATGGGTCTCGTGAGGCCTGGTGAGACGCCGAGACTTCTATCTACGGGTGCCTTAGACGCGGGTAATAAATTAGTTGTTAATGCAGGTGGTGGACTTAAATCCATGGGATTTCCAGGGGGGGGTGCGTCGGGTATGTATGAATTGGCATTAATGGTTATGGAGCTAATGAATGCGAAGCCCTTTGAATCGCTGGGCAGGGCTGAGTTGGGAATTGTTCAAGACATGGCTGGCTTCGATTTAGTATCAACATCGATAATCCTCAGGAGGGTGAGCTGACATGGTTGACCAGAGACTATCCATACCAAGGTACTGGAGAAGGATGCCTCAGTACTATAGGCTCGAGGGTGTCCAATGCGTTAAGTGCGGGCGCATATACTTCCCGCCAAGGCTGTGTGTGAGTGCGGTTCCAGGGAGTTTAAGCCATACCCATTACCAAGCACGGGCAAGCTCGTAAACTTCACAGTACTTTACTCAGTGCCTGTCGAGTTTGAGAAGATGAAGCCGTTGGTAATAGGCATAGTGGATCTTGGTGGCGTTAAGGTTGTTGGTCAGATAGTGGATTGCATGGACTGATAAGTTAAGTCCTGGCATTGATGTTGAGGTCGTGTTTAGAATGGTTAAGATGGATGGCACGTACGGCCTGATAAACTACGGCTATAAGTTCAGGCCGCTCAATAATTGCTAAATCTTCTAAGGATCAAAACCCTCACATTAAACGCCCTCCTAATCCAATCACACGAATCCTCATTATTATTCTCCACACAGAGTATGTATGACCTGGCGATAAATGCCAGGTCCGCCAGAAAGCTTGCCGTTACGTAATCCTGAGCCTTCAATGCGCGGGTCATGTTATCAATAATCACTGAATACGTAGAATCAGGCCTTACGAGATCTTCGTCAATACCCATTAGGTAATTCCCATTTATATGCAGATCTCCTCTGGCGAGCCTAACGTATTGGTAATACGACACCGCAGCAGATATCGTGCTACCTGGGTCATTACCATTGACCACATCTAAGTAGGGCTTGGCATACTCACCGCATGCATTAATCTATTTACCACGTTCTCCCTGCTACCACCGTTTAATAAGGTCCATAGAAACTCCTCCATTGCCATTATTACTTCTTGGCTACAGTTATTCCTCCCCCACTTGATTCCTGCTTACCTGCATACTCATCAAACCACTTCTTCAACTCCTCAATGCTAGGCTCTATAAGTGTTAATCCTCTGCCAGGCTCTATCTCATACCTCATTGCCTTCCTATAATGATTCGTGAGCCTAGCTTTCTTAATGATGAGCCACCTCTCAATCTCCTTCTTCTTCTCAGGCTGTTCAATCCACATGTGTATTATTGCATCGGCGATGTGCTCTGCGCCGAACCCGAAGGTCATGCCCGTGGTTGGTGCAAATTGATTAGTCATTATTACAGTAACATTACTCCTATACAGCCTCTGCCTTAATCGATACGTGATGAGCCTAGCCATTGCCGGCGCATGAGCCACATGGGAGCCAGGGAATCAATAATGACTAGGACATCCTTAGTCACCTTGCCCTCCTCACTCACGCCAAGGACCTCGTAAGCCTTCTCTATTGAGGCCATTACAACCTCCATACTCAGTGGTGACTTAGCCTTGGACTTACCCTCCTCTTCCTCACTCGCCTTGAGTAGTTCCCTGTATTGCCTGGCAAGTCCGAATAAGTCAATAACGACTAGGTTCGTCTTGACGTCCTTAACCTTACCAGCCAATACATCGGCAAGGCTAACAGCGTCGCTGAGGTCAATACCGAACTGCCTAGCCTGCCTAACAACGTCGAAAAACCTGGTCTCCGTGGAGACGAAGACCACGGGCATGGCATCCACATTGGCCCCCCCAGCCGCCTGTATCGTGAGTATTGACTTACCAACGCCAGGTTCACCAGTCACCAGTAGCCAATTACCCCCCCTTGGCACACCACCAAGCATTGCGTAATCAAGCCAATCAACCCCCCCAAGGCTAATCCTCCTTATCGCGCTAGACATTGAGGAAAAAGACAATACTAAATTTAAAAATCATTTTATAATGATCTAGCAATATTACACCCTCATCTGCTTAATGTCTGGGAAGTCATCCTCAAAATACTCATGCTCACCCCCCCTAATGCCCTTACTCCTCTTCTCACGTTCAAGGCCTCTAAGCTCAACACGCCTAATCTTGCCACTAATGGTCTTGGGTAACTCAGGCACGAACTCAATGGCCCTAGGCCTCTTATATGGCGCTATGTTAAGCCTAATGAACTTAAAGATTTCATGGGCCAAGTCCCTACTTGGCGTGTAGCCAGGCTTTAACACTATGTATGCCTTTGGTATGAAGCCCCTTATGGGGGGGTCTGGGCTTGGGACCACGCAGCCTCAGCAACGGCTGGATGCTTCAATAAGTCACTTTCCAGTTCAAACGGGCTAATCCTATAGTCACTTGACTTGAATACATCATCTGCGCGACCAACGAAGTATAGGTAGCCCTCCTCATCCATGAAGGCGACATCACCCGTGAAGTAAAGGCCAAGCCTAAACACCTCCTTATTCTTATTCTCATCATCATAACCAACCATTAGACCAATGGGCCTCGGGCTTGTCTTAACGGTTATGTGACCATCCTTATTAGTGCCCACTGGGTTTCCATCCTCATCGACGAGGACTACGTCATAGCCAGGGGCTGGCTTACCCATTGAGCCAGGCTTAATCTTCATGCCTGGGAAGTTACCAACCATGAGCGTAGTCTCCGTCTGTCCATACCCATCACGTATGTACTTACCCGTGGCTTTATAGACACGCTCAATGACCTCTGGATTCAGAGGCTCGCCGGCGCTCACGAAGCTCTTAATCTTCTCGAGATTGTACTTCGTTAAATCCTCAAGTATTATCATGCGCCAGACTGTTGGTGGTGCGCACAGCGTGTCAACGCCGTAATTCTCAAGAACCTTTAGGTGATTAGCCGCGCTGAACCTGCCGCTATAATCATAGACAACGGTGGTTGCGCCAGCGTTAAATGCTGCGAAGAATGTCGACCAAGCCCACTTTGCCCAACCTGGGCTCGATATATTCATGTGCCTATAACCTGGCTTAGCACCGACCCAATACATTGTCGTTAGATGGCCAATTGGGTAGCTTGAGTGGGTGTGCATGACCATCTTCGGCTTAGCCGTTGTTCCAGACGTGAAGTAGATCAGTAGTAATTCATCAGTCCTAGTCCTAGTCCCCTGGAAGTTCTCTGACTTACCGCTAGTTAATTCGTAGTAATCAATCCAGCCAGGTCCTGGCTTACCGAGGGTTATAAAGTACTTAACACCAAGCTTCTCAAGCCTATCCCTAATTTGGTCGATCCTGCTGACGACCTCAGGATCCGCAATTATGGCCTTGAAGTGAGCCCTCGCGGCCCTATCCTCAATGTCCGCTGGCAGCAACAATGTTGTTGCCGGCGCTATTATAGCGCCCATCTTCATTAGCGCCAGGAAGGCCTCAAAGAGCTCAGGCCTGTTATTGAGCATTACCATGACTACATCCCCCCCACGTCCAATACCCAACTCAGTGAGTGCATTAGCTAACCTATTAGACCTAGCCCTAAGCTCTGGATAACTGAAGACCCTAGAATCGCCGGTCTTGAATAGTTCATCATTTATGTACACAAGGGCAGGGTTAGTGGCGGCCTCAGCGAGATACTTATCAAAATAATCCACAGCCCAATTAAATTCGCCAGGCGGCGGCCACCGGAAGTTCGCCTTAGCCTCCTCATAACTACCCGCATTTAAGAGCATGTTTCTCTGTTTAAGGAACTCATCAAGAACTGTGCTAGCCATTGTAGTTTTATGTTTCTTGATGTTAATAAATTTTATCTTATTATTTTAATAATATATTTGTTAAAGTAAATTATAGCATTATGCGATAATGCTATAATTTTGTCAAAAATAAGAATTAGCAATCAGCTCGTCTCTTCCTAAATCACCTATCATCCTTATCATCGACCCATCATCACCAGAGTAAATTATTGTGCCTAGATTTTAAATCTGAATGCCGATTAGTGATGCTATTATTATGCCTATTATTACGGCTATGAAACCGAGTGCCGATTTTAGGTTCAGTCTCTCTTTAAGCTCAATTATCGCCAGGACCTCGGTAATAACGGGCGATAATGCCGTTATTAGTGTTGGTACGGCGATTCCCGCGTAATTCACGGACAAGACATAGAGGGGGGGACCTCCAATACCATAACTAATTAACCCAGCGAGGAAGACCTTACCACTAACTTTAAACCTAAAGCCCTCAATCACGATCTTTAGTATTAATGCACCCATCATCAGCGTAATGCCCCTAACGAATATTATGCCCCCAGGGATTTGTGTACTCATAGGCCCTGTAAAGCGCCAGGAAGGAGAAGGCGTAGAGTATGGCTGAGAGTAGTGCCATTAGGTATCCGTAAAGTGTACCCTTGCCGGAACCCATTATTAGGTAGAGACCGATCATTATTAATACGGCGGGCCACGTGTATGCCAGGTATGATGGGCTAATCACGAGCAGTATTATTGGGAGTAAGACTACGTAGGCGTAGGAGATTACGTTTGCAATACCCACATCTGCATACCTAAGTGAGATTAGGAACACGTATGTTCCAAATACTGGTCCAAGCACTGCAAAGAGGGTCCCGTAGAGCCAGGCGCCATAATTTAATGGTGGCTTGAGTAGTATAAATGGTACAGCAAGTACGAATGCACCTAGGGAATTCGATATCAAGTCATCAAGCGCGCTGTCCGTTGCGCCTACCCTGTAAAGTATCGGCGATACTGCCCAGGTGAGTGATGCAGCCACGGCTAATACGATACCAAGCATGTACGCTAGCATATCCTTACTTCATGGAAGGTATAGACTAGGCATTAAAAGGTGTACTGCTGATTGATTAATTGAACATTGACTCTAGATAAAGTATTAAAGTTCTTCATGGATTTGATAGCCAATGAATTGGAGAGTTATCTTCCTAGTAATTGGAATTGCATTATTGGTAATTGGTGCGTCAATAATTGCTTTATCATTAACTCAGCGACAAGTCACTGTACAAATACCAACAAATACCTCATCACCCACATACCTACTCCTGAGTAATTGGAGGAACCTTAGCATTTACATATCCACTGGATACCCAATACCGAAGCCCATACTAAATGGTGAATCCTCCAAGCCTCCATCAATCCTCCAGGTTTTTTATGGACAATACGGGTTACTCGGCATTAACGTGACCATCACGAATTTAGGAAACACCAGTGAAGCTTACCTGGCGCTTAATAATACGGTCATTATCAGGGGGCAGTAATGGCGAGGTGTCGATGTTCATCCCTCCGAATTACACAACCATAGCCGTTATCGCTAGGTCTAGAGACTTACTGACTATTGAGGTTTTTATGCCTGCGTCTTATACGTACCAGGTGATTAATGATACATTCGTGATTATCAAATCACCACTTCTATTCAGCATATACTCAGGTAGTGGGATTACGGTGAGGAACGTGGATGGGTGGACCATACTCAGCGTTAGTGGTAACTACACATACGTGGTCCTAAACCTCGGTGGCGCATCAATAATTCCAATTAATGAATTAATGAGTATTAACAATAACGAGGTCAGTAATTGGCTGGGACTTGCGAGAAAGCCCAGGTTAAGCGGTGCATTACTAACTGAGTATTACCTAAGTCTCCTACTATTGATGGACGATCAAAACCCAGTCACTGGGGAATTCGTTGCATCGCCAGAACCCGTATACTTCTACAGCTGGGTTAGGGACTCGTCATTCGCGGCAATGGCGCTTCAGGCCGCTGGTTATTATGGACCGGCAATGAAGTACTGGCTATGGATGTGTAGCGCCCAGAATTCAAGTGGCACCTGGTACACACGCTATGACTTCTGGTATGGAATACCGGATAAAACCTTCGGTATTCCTGAGTACGATAGTGTTGGCCTGTTCCAAATAGGTGTTTGGCAATTCTATGAGTACACCCACAATAAGTCGTTTTTACTGGCGGTGCTACCCTGCATCAACAAGTCCCTTAACTGGGAATTGAGGAGTATTAGTGAGGATAATGGCTTGATACCCAAGGACCTAAGCATTTGGGAGAGCAACTACGCCTACAACTTCTGGACCCAGGCAATTGACGACCTGGGCCTATACGCCTCAGCACAGATATATAGGGTATTAGGTCTTAACAACACGGAGATACTCAGGGCAGCCGATGAATTAAACTCCACGATACAGAGCTACTTCTACACCGGCAAGTTCTACTCACAAGCGATCACGAGCACGGTAGTATACACAAGCAGCGGATCACAGGTGACCTACGTACCGAATGGAATACCCGACTCGTCGGCAATTCTACCCATAGCCATGGGACTTGTGAACCCACGTAGTGTTAGGGCGGTAAGCACGGTCGAAACAATAACGCGCGTATTAACGGTTAATGGAGGGTTAGCAAGGTTCCCTGGCGATGATTATCACTACGATTCAAGCCTCTATGACAGTACGGCGCCAGACCCACCCTGGTTAATAACCACGTTGTTCCTGGCAATGTACTACGAGGACATTGGAAACTACACGGGTGTATATAATATATTAGCATGGTGTGTTGAACATTCACAGCACGGCCTACTGCCCGAGGCCATAGACCCAAGGCTTGGCTATCCATTACCAACGACATCGCCACTAACCTGGTCGGCAGCCATGTACGTGCTCACAGCCCTTGGTTATAAACCGCCTCAAAAACCCGTGATCATTACCCTGGTTTTAGTGGCGATTGTGGTGATCCTATTGGCAATAGTTATGTTTGTGGTTTACGGAAGAGCAGAGACTAGACAAGCCTTAGGGTCTCCCCCCCATTATTCATGAACACCGTTGGTATCTTCAGCTGAAGCTCCAGGGTTAGGGCTAGGTTCATTATCTTGCTTGGTTCGCCGTGGACAAGCATTATTTTATGAGGCTTTGGTTCCATGTTTCTCACGTAATTAATCAATTGCCTCCTATCACTATGCCCCCCCGAGAAGCCCGGTATCGACTCAACCTTCATCTTAATATCAAGCGTCACCCTATCCGAGTAATACCTAACAGTCAACTTCCTCTCGCCCTGCTGAATCCTCCTGCCAATCGTGTTCTCCGCCTGGTACGACACGAATATGAGCATGTTCTTCTCATCCTCGGCAGCATGCACGAAGTAGTCCATTATTGGTCCTCCATTGAGCATGCCGTGTGGGGCCAGTATGACTGCTGGTGGTCCCTGGAGTATCTCCATGACCTGCTCCTTACGCTTCTCAGGGTCCCTGGCCCTCTCGATTGGCTTAACGTACTCGCTCAGGAATGGGTTCACGCCGTCGTATATCATCTCCCTGAGGGTCCTATTCAGGTAGTCGGGGAACATTAGGTGTACGTTTAGTGTCTCCAGCACCATCCCATCAACGTAGATCGGTATCTTTGGTAGCTGCTTATTGTTAATGGCTTCATTAAGTACCAGGAGTATTTCCTGGGCCCTACCCGTACTGAACACGGGTATCAACACCTTACCCTCATGCTCGACGGTATGCTTAACCAAGTCAACAAGCTTCTGCTCACTTTCCTGCCTCGGCGGTTGAACATCCTCCTTACCACCGTAGGTACTCTCCATAATGAGCAGCTCAGCCCTCTTGAACTTATTATGGGCTGGGTTCAGGAGCCTCGTTGGTCCGTACTTCATGTCTCCCGTGTAAATGATGTTGTAAAGGCCATTACCAATGTGTAGGTGCACCACGGCTGAGCCAACCTCATGACCTGCGTCAAAGAGCATTAACTTCGTGTCTGGTGATATGTCCGTTGGGTGATCAGCGTAGTTAAGGGTTATCGTGTGGTAAAGGGCTTGTGCGAGGTCCTGCCTACTATACGGTGGAACCCTACCCTCAGACTCCGCCTGCTCAATATAGTCAGTGAGTAGTACCTCCATTAGGTACTTGGTCGGCTCAGTCATGTAGACCGGGCCCTTATAGCCATACTTGAATAGGTATGGTACATAGCCAATGTGGTCCATGTGCGCGTGGGTTATGACTACGGCGTCTAGTGCGTCCAGGTCTAACTCATCAAGTAGCGGTGCCTCATCTCCCGAGCTTGATGGTTTAACGCCGCAGTCCAGGAGTATTGAGCTTTCCTTTGTCCTGACGAGTATGGCACTCCTGCCAACCTCCATCTGAGCGCCTAGGCCGGTAACGGTTATCCTGGCATCCCTGTAAATGGGCTCCCTATGAATCCTCATGCCAAGCCTCCTAAGGAACTCGAGCCTATCCTTCGCAGTGGCTATTTGTATCTGCTTAACGGCATCTATGTCCGACCTAGGCAAGTCCCTACCCATCTCAAGCGCCGTGGGTATTATCCAGGGCTTCCAACCAGTCTCAGCCAGTATCTCCTTCTCCAACTTGCTCCTCTCCCTAACGGGCTTCTTCAGGTAGACATAGACCTCACCTGTTGGTTCATCAACGACAATATCATCAATTATGTTCGAGCCCACGCTCTTAGTTACCATATCCGTTATGACCCTCTTCAACTTATCAACCTCCCTAATCCTAACCTTCGGATCACCCCCCCTAATGATTATGTACTTCTTCAACTCCTTAGCCAGGGTCTTTATGTACTCGCTATGCTCCATCACATACCTTGGGTTCATCACGTAAATAATTACGTTAGGCCCCCCCTCAAAATCCACCTTAGAAAACTTGGCTTCGGGCGGTAGGATCTCCATAATCTTCTTCTCCATCTCCTCCTTTAAGGATGCCATACTTAAAACCTCGAGAACTGGGGGGGAACGAGTATCGCAGGCACTTAAAAAATTATCTCTAAAGAAGCATGGGAAATAACAAGCACCGCGTCTCGGAAATCCGATAACGAAAACCTAATAAGACGGCAAGTAAAACCCATAGATATGCCAAGGGAGGAGTACATAAGGTATAGGGCGAGCGACGGTAGCGAATTAGCAGCTTCCAGGTAACGCCGGATACGGCGTATAGGTCGGCCGTGATTGTGATACACGAGATATTCGGCATCACGGAATTCATAAGGAATGTAGCCAGGAGATTGGCAGGTCTTGGCTACCTGGCTATCGCACCAAACCTATACTCTAGGAGGGCTGACGTATTTACTGAGCAAAACATCGCAGGTGTAATGAGGAGGTTTTGGTCTCTACCGCCGGAGAGGAGGGCTGATCCAAAGGCAATCGGTGAGTTAATGAGTTCGTTATCGCCGATAGAGAGGGAGATAGTGCAGGAGCTGGTCGTTAATAGGGATGCTACTGAAGAGAGGATGGTCAGGGACATAGTGGTCACGTACAACTACGTAAAGAGTACGTACAGGGTGGAGAGGATGGGCATAATAGGCTTTTGCATGGGTGCTGGCCTGGCCTTTGAGGCATCGACTAGGGTGCCCTTTGACGCGTCGGTGATTTACTACGGTAGGAATCCGAAGAATATAAATGACATAGCCAGGATCAAGGGGGGGCGATACTGGCTATTTACGCCAGCGAGGACCCAGCCATAAACCAGGGAATACCAGACCTAATAAAGGCTGTACTAACCTACAAACCAAGGTTCGAGATGGCCTTCTACCCAGGCACGTACCACGCCTTCGCCACTGAGGGTGGGCCGGTATATAATGAGGCGGCCGCGAAAGACGCTTGGGAGAGGACAGTTAACTTCTTCAGGAAGTACCTGGGTTGATGGGCATGGGTGGTGAAAAGGAGCAAAGGTGGACTGGGAACACTATCACCGACTGCTTCCTAACATGGGTGGAAATACTGGAGCAAAAGGAAAGGAAGGGTCGGGCTGAGAACAGGGTGGCGATGATTAATTGTAAGACCTATTCACCTATCGGTTCCCATTAAATCCGGGGGGGTAGTGGTTTGGCAGCCGAGCCTAGCATGGCGCCATTAATACTTCGCGATCTCCCATCATCACCATTACCCACGGCCTCCCTCAGCATTTCAGTCAGTTTTCCACATACCACGGCCCTAACCCAATCATGCCTCATCACCTCACCCTGCCTTACACGCACGGCGCTCATGCCACCACCCCCCCACGGAGTAACACTCGCATTAATCCCCCCCAGGGCCTTAAGACTCTCTAAAACCTTCGTGATTTCGGCTCCATCCTTGTGAACGGCCACTAACTCCACATAACCGTCACGAACCCTTACCGTCATTTTCACACCGCCAATAATCACGGAGGACCTACCCTTCGGCCTATAACCCACGCCAGCCAGTCCAATCAATTGCCTAAGCTTAACAGCATCGCTCAATCGAGCCAAATCCCCCCCCAATAATAACCCCCCCAAACACGGGATCACCCAACCACTCCCTAGCCAACTTAACAGCCCTCGAAGACCTAACCCCTAACAACCCACTCCCACCCATACTCACCACCCCCCCTAAAACCCAACCCACTCAACCTCTCAATAATCGGCCTCCACAACACGTACTTACCACCACCCATGAACAACCGAATCTCCCTCACATCATACTCATCCTGAACATCAACATTACCATCACCAAACACAGCAAACAACAAAAACCACAAAAACAACCAATCATCAAAACCAACAACCTCCCCCCCAACAAAACCACGCTTAATATTAACTGCACTCTTACCTTCAAACTTGTAGTTAAGGGATGTCAATTGCCATACGGTGCTTATATTATCATTGATACTGATACCATCTATAGCTATGTAATTTTTACCTGGAAACACTAGGTGCCACACGATGCTTTGCCACATTTGATGTGTGGCCATTCCTGGATAGCCTTGGTAAATCGATCCATCAGTCAAAAGTAATCCATACTGCATGGCCTTCAATATACTATCATTAAATAATTTTGGCGATTCAATATGCTCACCTTTGAGACCTGTGAATGTAAACTTCACCGTTATGTTGCCATTCCTAGCAATCCTGCATGCATTTATTGCTATATGATTAGTATACATATGTACTATAAAACTCCTATTTTTATTATTTATATCTCCAGTTACCGGTATTGTCATTTCGCCTTTAGTTAGCTTGACAATTAGTTCCTCAAGCTCTACCTTATATAATTTTAACCATCTTTTTCTTGCTTTCCTTGAGAGCTTAAGCATTATTTCTGCTATTCTGAGCATAGCATTCCTAGCTTCAGAAACCTTTTCATTACCTCCTTCAGACATCTCAATCCTTAAATATTCAATGAATTTTGACAAGTCATTAATGTAGACGTCGAATGGTGATTTCTCATCACTTAATAAAATGTCTTTATGCTTCTCGACTCGGTTCAGAAATACATTAATAAGTTTCAAAGCTTCCTTTCTCGTGGTTTCATCGGTCTCATTACCACACTTTAGACGTTTATTACCCCTAGCTTTTACGCCCCCCAACATACTCTAATCTTATCAGAGACCTGAAGAGCCATTAGGCATCTATAAGCCTATTCTCAACCTGATTAATAAATTACTTTCATAGTTTGAGCTGAAAGTCGTCAATTAATTTCAAACAGATACGTATTACTTTATCGATGCTCAAAACCTACGCATAATCGTTAAGCAAGTCATTAATAAAAACTTAAAAATCACTTAGGTCACCATCATTACCGGGGGGCCGTAGTCTAGCCTGGCTAGGATGCTCGGCTTGGATGTCCACCACCGGGACATTGCTTGAGACCGGTGGTGGCGGGGGGGTATGCCCGAGTGATCCCGGGTTCAAATCCCGGCGGCCCCCCCACCATCCATTTATACTGCGAGTAGTGCTTCGGTTTTCTTTAATTGCTTTGTTATTGGGTCTACTTCTAACCTGAGGCCTTCTAATGAGTATACGCCGAGGACTTCTGCGTCGTTTTCCTGGGCGAAGACTACGATTGTTGTTGCCCTTTCGCCCATGCACTCGATTAATGCTTCGCCAATGTCTCTCTCGATTATCCTGCCCTCGATCGTCCTGAATCTCCACCTGGTCGTTGGTTCAATGCCCAGTTCCCTGAGCCTTGAGGACTTGATCCACGTGTAGGTGCTGCCTGTGTCAACAAGTAATTCAAGCTCTAGGCACTTGCCCGTGTCCCGTGGATTGCAGAGCCTAACCTTGGCCATGGTGTTGCCCATTAATGATTAATGCTGTTGGAAGTTAATAAGGATTTAATGACTAAATAGGGCATTGGTTTGCATAATCATTAGTAATGCCTCGGTGGGCTTTAGCCTCTTTTCAATGGGGGTCTGGTGCTAGGCCGAGTTGTTCCATGGTTACTGAACCCAGTAGGTATATGCCCTCGTCACTGAAGATGGCTGGCGTTGCTGATGCCGTGAATCCATCAATCTCAATGCCCACCTCACCCAACGGTCTCTCGACAATCCTACCGTCAGCCAGCCTAAGCCTAACCGTCCTAATGGGCTTGATGCCTAAATCCTCGAGTACCCTGCGGGTATTACGGTGTACGTTGAGCCGGTATCCACGAGTAGGTCAACCGTGGTTGACCTCGCTGGTTCCCTAACGTTCCAAATGCGCGCCTTAACGCTGAATACGCCCATGGCTGACTCGGTCACTTATTATTTCCATCGTTTATTTATTTTTTAGCTCTTACTTAATCTTTAGGTTCTGAATGCCGCACCTATCAGTGGCTCGGCTGGGCAGTACTTATTGTCAACCTTGACTATCCAGGCTGAATCAAGTAATTGCCTTAAGTACTCGCTTATCCTTGAGTCACTAATCTCCATGCCGAGCTCCACCTCAAGCCCATTCTTAATCTCACTCCAACCCGCGCATTCCCTCGCCACGATCCTCATTATCGTCAAGTACCTATCCCTCGCAGCCACCTTATCGGTTAGGAAGTTATTGAATTCCTGCCTTATCAACGCTATCGCGTAGCTCACGGTCTCATTAATCGCCTTATTTAGGTCCCTATATTCATAGTACCTAAGGCCAAAGTACGTGAGCCAACCTGGGATGCCGCCAAGCCTCTCATACACAGCATCAAAATCCCTAAACTCAATACCCAACTCCTCGAAACCCGCCTCAGGAATTCAACCGCCTGGTCCCTGGTGAAAGGCGATAACTCCACAACACCCATCGCCCGACCAAAGAGTGGCGACTCAGGATCCCTAATCCTAAGGAACCTATATAGGAGTCCCATTTTTGAGCCACTTACTATGAACCTAATCCTCCTCAAATTATCGTATGCGTAGGCGAGGACCGGCAATACGTTGAAGCCCCCCCTCGCCTTAACCAACTCCTGGGCCTCGTCAAATACGATAACAACGCCATTACTAGCCCAATCATTTAAGGCATCAAGTAATGAGGCAAGGGAAACTCTGCCACTGCCCTTCCAGGAGAAGAGGACTTGATTACCCATAATACTAACGCCACTTATGTTCCTAAGGAAGTCGATCAACCCAGGAAATCTACTGGTGAGATTGTTAACCTCACGTTGAAGCTCAAGGACGAAGTCCCTATATGACAGGTACTGCCTCTCCTCAAACTTCCTTAAGTCGATATATATCGACGGTAGACCCAGTTCCCTGATAGCTACGAGTATTAAGGAGGACTTACCGACCCTACGAAAACCAAGAACTAGGGTAATGGGTAAACCCAACCTACCGACATATTCAATGACCTTGCTAAGCTCGATCTCCCTATCGAAGAGATCAGACTTGGTATCCTTCGGCCGTAAATCAAAGAGCACTTCCACCCCCCCCGGAAGTAACTTCTGCCCCCAGAAGTTTATAAGAGTATTTCGTAATTGCTTAATTCATGTTAAAGCCATCAATGGTGTTATAATGAACGAAGGGTAAGTGAAACGCATCAAGCTAATTCTAAACGGCTCTCAGCAAGGACGCGTCTCCATCTTACTATACTCTCAGAGTATGCACTGAATATTGCCGTTAATTATCTTAAGTAAAAGCTTATCATGCCTGCGCAAGCGGTCACTAAGTAGTGCATTTACCTTGGCTAACCTGCCCTACCAGTCACTGCAATTGCCATTGGTGCGCTACCTGGAATGCTCATGGGGGCTGGCTATGGGTTACATAATAATCCTAGTAATCATTATATTAATTGTGTTTATATACCATTATGATGAGCCATGGACTAGGTACAACAGCCATGCTGAACATGGGAATAATCGCGGTATCCCTGGGCATGCTCCTAATGCTCACTTGGTCAAGTGCAGCGAGGGAGTGTGATAACGGCTATGGGATTGGCATTAATAGCCATGGGGGGGCTCCAGGAACACCTAAACAAGGCGCGGGGGGGATGCTAGGTACCTCGTCAAGGTCCTAGTGATTTTAAGGGTAAAGGGTGGGTTGATGTGGCTAGGTCTTCCTCGAATTCCTAGACCTTCTACTGGGTCTTCTACCCTGTTTTGCGGAGGTCTTCTCCTCAGTCGTGGCATCCTTACTACCTGTGAGGTAGTTATTCATTACTTCATAGGCCATACCTGGATCACTAATACCGATAAGTCTCCTAGCCAATTCAACCTCACCTATGTACTCAAGCCACTGAACAATGTGCCCCCCCTCCCTAAGGTGGTACTCAAGGGCCTTAGGATCAACGCTAAGAAGTCTCCCAAACTCACTCCTCAACTCATTGACATTGTGGGCAACGCCAATGACCCTATCAAAGGACTTGAAGTAGAATGGCTCCTTACCAGGAGGCTCGCTGTTCCCTAATCCAGTACTAGCGCTCATTGGCATTGACTACAGCCCAGTTATATAAATGTTGTCTTTTCACGTTCAATTACACATTAAGCACAGACATATACAATAAGGTGCAGGGACTTAGTAAAGCATTACACACCGTCCTCCTCGTCAGGATCCCTATACTCAATGTATATGTTATCAAGCCCATTAACAACAACCTTAAAGTAATCATCACCAACCCTCAACCTACCACCATCCCTATACACGTAGGTCACCTCCACATGCAAATCACCAGCAACATCAATGAAGCCCCCCCTCCTAAGGACCTCACGCAGTATGTCCTCAAAGGAGGCATCACTGCTCACCCTAAAGGCCATGGGTGGTATGTCCAGGCCAACATCATAAATAATGAGGCAGGGATCACGAAACACCGCACTCTCATCACACTCAATGCCAAACTCCCTAACAATCCCAAGGGCCAACCTACGGACAAACCTACCAATGTTAAGGATAACACCACGGTAATTACGGTAGGCACCCAAGTAATCAATATACAAAACCCTCAACAAACTCAACAAAGCCCCCCCAGCCTGCCTCTTACTAATCGGAGCCTCAATAATGAAATCACCAAGGGCAACAACAAACCTCGACCTACCCATCAAAAACTAAACACAACCAGGTATAAAAATTAATTCCACCCCCCCACCAAATACAGCGATTAAGCAGAAGTATATGGAGGATTAAACAGAGGATTGAACGATAATCACTCACAACATCACGAACTAGCATTATCAATACACGTCCGTACTTACTACGTTATAGTCATGACAATACATCATAGCAATTAAACAGGCCACTGTCTTAACAAACTACCTTGATAACCTATGGTCTCATTTCTCCATTACAAAGCCTTAAAACCCCCCCTTACTTCCCGGGCATAGGTTCAATACCGGTATATGATTAATCATAATTTAATGACTCTCTTCAAATAATTTCCTAGCTTCACCGAACATCGCCTTAACCCTATCCACATCAACCCTCACATAATCCACCGTAAGTCTACCCTCATGAAACCCCCCCACACATGAAGATCATATGCGGCATTCCAACCATCAACCACCCAATCACCTAAGCTCTTCGCCAAGGTCTTACTAGCCATACTAAGCAAGTACGTGTGCCACCTATCCTCCTCCAAGGCCCTTTGATACTCCGGCGTCCTAAACCTCTCAGCAAGTGCCTTAACAACCTCCTCGGCCGCCCTATACGCCCTTTCCGATGCCTGAACAGCATCACCCTTAGCAAGGTACTCCTCACACTCTTAGGTAAACCTCGGCAAGCCTCATCCTCTCCCTAGAACTCTCACTAGGATCCTTCATACCCAAGGCATCAAGCGACACCTCATTAACGTCAATCCTCCTCTCCATAAGCTCCCTAATGAAGCACTGAGTTAAGTACATTAGCCAATCTTCCCATGGCTATTCTCTGCACCTCATCAATATCATTAGATTCACCTGGATCTACCCTAACCATGAATAATCTCCTACCATTATTCAGCGAGATCTCAGCAAAACCGTTGACCTTAATTAAGTCCCAAAGCCTTACGGTTGCCCTATCCTCTTCGTCATATATCCTTTTCGTGTTTAAGCCTGGGAATACTAATATTCCGAGCTCGGCGTTGTACTCGTACATGTAGGCCATGACCTTATATCTACCGGCGGTTATGTACATGGGTAATTCAGAGAACTTACATTCAATAACTATTGTTTTCCTATTACCATTAACTAATGAAACATCAGGTCGACCCCCCCTTACCTTACTAGCTAAATCCTTATTCAAATTAACGGAGTTTATGATCGAATTTTCCAACGGCCTATTAAAGATAATATCTACGGTAATTCCATCCTTCGCTAGTTCTAACACCCTAGCCCTTCTCTTGATTATCCTGTAGCCCATGTTTATGAATATATCGAGTACAAGCATGTAAATGAATATTTCATAAAGTCTCCAACCAAGCAGTACCATGTCACGGTTACTAACTCTGCGCTTCAACGATGCGTAAATCCTCCCACCAGGTATAAACCTGCTTAGTAAGTAGGCATCATAAGTCTCTAACAGCCATGATGGCGCATAAGGCATTAACCTCTCAACCTCCATCACAATATCCTCATGTCCATATTTAACATTTGCCGCTGGTAACCTCATAACTAACTGCCTCAACCTCAATCGTTTTCTTCGCAAGCCGTCAACCTCATTACCTAATTCCCTACTCAATTCATCGCTAGTACTATTCTTCACCGCACTTTCGTACCAATCAATTACGTATTTAGTGGACCTAAGTATCCTCATCGCCATCTCCCTAAGCAACAGATACTCCGGCGACCTAGTAGTTGGTAGGTAGGTTAATGATGAATAAAGCTTGGCAGGGTACGTAATTACCGTACGCGGAACATCGAGAACACCCCCCCATACCTGGTTATCAACAACTGCATTGAATTCCCTATACCTAATATAGTCATTGATAGCCCTCCTTATCGCGCTAATGGCGTCATTAACGGCGACATTACCCATCGACGTAAATAGGTAATTCCTCGTTAATTCATCGACAAGCACACCTTCACCACTGGAAATACGACCAAGCAACACACGCAAGATCCTAGAGGACCTACGTAAACCATAATGCTCCAAGTAATACTTACCAACAAGAATCGACAAATTTCTAATCCTCCTTACCCTTCTAGAAACTCTCTCACTCATATCAATTACTTCCCACTAGCACTTATAAGCCCCCCCTTCTTAACCTCATCAACAACCCTCCTAAACCTCTTAACAGGCTCACCAATAATAATCCCCCCCAACGACGACTCAAGATAACTCACGAAATACTCAAGCAGGCTCCCCCCCCTATCATTAACATTCAACAACCCCTGACCAACAGCGTTATCTAACAACTCAACAGCCAACTTAACAGCACCCGGAGAAACACAGGGCGGCTTATCACGAAGTTTACCACGAACCTCCTTAACAAAGTCGACAATAAGCTTCCTAGACCCCCTCATTCAAATACTTAGTTTTACCCAGGAATTTATCGACATCATCATTACCCTCAGGGCATTTAATACTCATCAATATAAATCGCCTAAGCGCCGCCTCACCAACAATGAATAAATTCCTAATATCAACAACGTTCATAGTACCTATTATCCTAATATACCTCAGGGGATAACTAGGATCACCATACTTATCCCTAGCTAACTTAAAGTTTCAAGAAAATCTTTAGCCTCCCTATCAATCCTCTCTCCATACCCCCCCTCAATCTCATTAATAAAATTAATAGGAAACTCCCAATCGCTGGGATTGGCGACCTAAATATCGCAAAGAACTCACCAAAGGCCTTATCAACATCAGCCCTATTAAGCTCATCAATTATAACGAAAAATAGCCTATTATCACCATTAACAAGTCTCTCAACAACCCTATTATAGGCCTGAATAAGCATGCCAGCCCTCCACTTAACAGAGCCCTCCTCAAGAGTCTCACCACCAATAACATCACGCCTAAACCAAAGGGCATTGGCAACCCTAATCATATAACCATCATCACCACCCAACAACCTGGCAACTTTAACAGCAAGACTAGTCTTACCAACACCAGGAGGACCAACAAGAAGAACATTACCAAACCACACAGCACTAATGAACCTACGAATGAAACCCTCATCAAAGTAAAAATCCTCAGATACCCTCTTAACGATCTCATTAACATTAAATTCAGAAACACTGACAAGAACCTGCTTAGGTGATGCAGAGGGTTTTGTATGCCCGTAAAATTCAACCATGGATTTAACCTCACCATCATTGTAAAGTACACCACTTATCTTCTGCCAAACCTCCCTACGCAGATTCTCATTCGTAAAGCACGTATTTCCCTGCCTTGGCACATTAATCTCAAGCCTATTGGTAATTCTATCCTTCAACACCTTAATCAATTCCCCCCCCTCACTTTCCCATCTAAAGCTGGGATTCAACAGAAGGCTCTAACACCAGGATCAAGCCATAGAACCCTCATCCTCCACCTAATAATCCAATGACCTTGATCCTCCCTCCAATACCTAAAGTTCCTAAAGGCATCAAGAGTAATATCAGTCACCAAACCAATCCCAACAACCCCCCCCAACATCAATTACGTGAAAAAGAGCAATAATAGGCGTTGCCTCATCAGGACCCCCCCTCAACAACAGCCTAACACTACCACCCTCCCTCTCAACCCTAAATAAGGCATCAATGTACCTATCAACAAGGCCCTTAAACGGAAACCCAGTACCCTCACTAGGGCCTTTAATACTTACGGGACCACTAACCCTATCACCCCCCCCAAAGCACATAACCAACCTCACCCTCAACAGAATACCTAAGGGACCAAAACCAATGCTCAGCATTACCAGGAAAAACACAAACAAAAGGCAATACTTTACTACCCCCCCTATCCCTAACCCAATCAATGACCCTCCCCTAAATCATTAAAACCACTAAACACCGACCTATAAACAAACCAATCCATCAACCAACAACCACAAACAACTATATTAAACTAACTTTCAACCCAAAATCAAACCAAGACAAAAATAAACACCTACTCATATCCGTGTTATCAAATCAGCGTAGCAAAAGACGTAGAGCAATACTCAACCCTTCTATTCTCTTTAGAGAATTTCGGAATTATGAATCCCAGCGAGGCATTAGAGTTGTTGATCGTTGATTGTTAGGTGTGGTTTATGTGTTGGTGTGGATTTGATGTAGTGTTGGTTATTGGTAGGGAATACTCATGATCAAGACCCTTAGCAATGCCCATGCTTAAGGCAGTTAATCTAAATAAGTAAAGATGGTAAATACCAAGGATTATTAATGGTTCAGGTTGGTGATATTGAACGGGTCATTAGGGGTTGCTTGAATATTATTGGTGTTTCTGCTGGTGATTGCGTGTTTGGTATCTATAATTGTGGGAGCATTGATGTTCATGGGGGGGCTGGTGCTTACGTCTTCTTTGATGACTCCGGGGGGGTTTATTACGTTGGTGAAGCTAATGATGTAGCCCGTAGGTTATTGAAGGAGCATTGCTCAGTTCATATAGGTGGTTCCGAGGGCGTTGTTAAGTTCCTAATGCATTACCTCGAGGAAATCTGCGCCAATAGTGGTAAATGGGTTGGGCTTGATGCGTGGGTAGAGAGAAATTCGTTAAGAAGGTTCTGGGTGAGAAGATTAATAGTTTAAAGATATACGTGGTCACATGCGAGAAATTAAGAGATGAGGAGCAAGGCGATAGAAAGGCCAGGAATAAGTTAAGGATTAGGCTTGAGGAATGTTTGAAGGAGAGGTTGAAACCAATGCTTAATCCATAACTGGGTTGTTGGGGGGGATTAGGACTTTACTGATGATTTTAAGGAGTTGTCATGCGTTAACGCGTGTATTAAGGCATTTCATAGGTATTTGATTATTTTGATTTTTAGGGTGGAATTATTATCTTACTTACCGCTGCTTACGTATGTTACTGTGAAGCTTGATCCGTCGCTGGTTAATGAGCTTGGTTGTGCCAGGATCTTACCGTTGTATGCAGTCATCACTATTTCTACGGTTGATGAGAAGGTTCCGAAGGCGGCGGTGCTACCGCTCACCGTCGCGTAGCACGTGCCCATTACGTCCGTGTAGTCCTGCCCAAAGTACGCAGTTCCGAAGTTAGCCAGCGCCGTTAACTGGCCATTAACGGTAGGCCTCTCTAGTATGCACTCGGCGGACGATAGTAATGCGCCGCTTACACTACCTGTCACTGTGTATGCCTCGTTCCTTGTTAGGTCCTTAATGGTTACCTGGAACGAATTACCTCCTATGTATGTCACGTTCACGTATATCACATCGCCAGGCCTGACTGTGAACCTGCTTATCTCCACGGAGGGTGATGGGTAAAATTCGTACAGAAAATGTTTCTTACTATCATGCATTATTTTTACTTCCAGCTTAAGTTATTTCAACCTAAGCAGTGTAAGTAATTTATTACTCATGCTGATAAAATAACTTATGAAGATCCCATGGTTCTGCTAGCTTCCGAAATGAATAAGATATATTGGGGGGGTATAAAGGTTAAAGGAAATCGACGTTTAATTCCTGGCGAACTTGTTGATAATATTACTAGGAAAGAAGCCCTGAAACTTATCAATGAATTTCTGAACAAAGTCGAAAAATATAGGGATATTTTGTTAAGTGATTCAAGAACACCATTTGATAGATATATAATTGCATTAGACGAGTTTATTAATAATCTAGAGTTTAAGTTAGGTGAAAATGGTAATCAGAGTATTGTCGAAAAAGGTAGTAATCATTATAGTAATGAAGCAAATAAAGATCTAACTAAAGTAATTATAGAAACTAAGAAATCAATGGTTAGGATAGCCGAATCAATGCTTGGTCTTTTGAAACGTGTAAGAAAAAGATGGTTAAGAGTAGGCAAACATGAGCTTGAACAATTAATAAATGAGTTAATAAGGGGGGGCGAAGCAAGAATATTAGTTAGTGGAGAGCCGAATAAAGAAAATAAGAGCTTTGCAGTTCATTTATATACAAGGCATATAGCAATCACGATAAGTAGAAAGGCAAATGGAAGCAGGACAATAGCGTTGACATTGACTAAGCTTAAGGGTATTCATATAACCATTCCTAAATTATTTGATGATATTATATTAAATGCTATGGAATATGGTTTGCTCTTAACTGATGGTACCATAGATAGGGCTGGATATCCGAGAATGAATACGCACAATCTTTGGCAAGCAATAATCTGGATACTGAGTTATCCAGGTAAGGTCCATATATATGTAAGTGGTATAAGTATCAATGACGATAATGTTAGTGTCGCATGGGTTCTAACAACCATGAATCATGGTGTTAAGAATAAAAAGGAGGTAGTTGAAAGAGCCATTAAGTTTAGTGATGACGATTTTTAATATTTTTATTATTTGCTATTCTCGGTGATGGTAGCATAAGAATTAAGAACAAATCAATTGCACTTACGATAGGTGATAGAAAGTATAATTTATGGAAGCCAATAATTGGTAGGATGTATAATTACGGCTTTAAGGAATATAGCATAAAGACTGTAAAGGAGATAATGATTTCTACCTCCAAGGCCATTGCTATAGCTAAGAAATGGTTTAGTAATATTATGATTAAAATAATCATTGAATATCTAAGCGCTTTACCAGATGCAAATAAACTTAAACGATTAATTATCTTAGCAAATATGAAGGGCAGGGCTAAGGGTGATTCATCTATTAATGTGATTAATGGCATTAAAATGACAGTAAACATTACTACCAAAGGCAGTATTGAACTCATATCTTATCGTAAAGAGTTTAAAGATGCTATGGAAATTTGGGAAAGATTACAAATAGCTGGTTATAATGCTAAATTAGGCAGGAGGGGGGGCAAGAGATTCGCCGTCTATATAAAAGGAAGTGAAGTATTAAGTCATCCAGAGCTTGCGATAAAGGTACGTGATATACTCAGAAGGATGTATGAGGAGGCAGTAAGCGAGGGCAAGGTTGAGAGAGCTTGGAGAATAGCTAGGGCATTATCAAAATTAAACTTTAATAATTAATGTTTTATATCATAATCTATTCTTATATTATTTATTATTATTTTTAATTATATTGAAATAAATATTATTGATTCTTGCATTGTTTTACATACTTTGTCTCAGGAATTCAAGAGTCCTTACAGGGTGTTCCTCCGGCTTAACCCTCCTAATTACCTTGGCCACCTTGCCTCCGGGTTTATTATGAATGTGACCCTCTCCGCAGTCCCTGTTGGCCTTAGCACGCCGTATGCTTGTGATGCGCGTTTCTCGCTGTCGCTTAGTAGTTTGAATTTCACGCCGTACTTCTCCGCAAACCTTCTCTGGGTGCTTACGGAGTCTGTGCTTATGCCCAGGACCACCACGCCCAGCTTCTCGAATTCATCCAGAGCCTGGCGAATTCCTGGGTCTCCCTTGTGCAGCCGCTGGTGAAGGCCTTTGGGAAGAAGTAGAGCACCACCCACTTACCCCCCCTGTAATTCGATAGCTTTATTACCTCCCCCCCATCGTGGCTTTGCAATTCGAAGTCGGGAGCCTCCTCACCCTCGTTAACCATCAAGTCACCACTGCGATTGGGCTTTTCTATGTTTGGTTTGAATTAAATTAATATAACTGGTCCCAGGTACTTAATCACATGAGCTCACTTAGGAGCTACCTAATGGAGGTTATCCGTGAGTATGAAAGGATACTGAGCATGTATAGGGTATTGATGAACCTAGGCACTGCATGTGATTCGAGTGAGTACGTGGGCGTTATTGAGATGGCGCTCATTGAGTCCATACTCACCCATTCCCGTAGTTTAATTCAGTTCTTCAAGATTGTCAGGGGCAGGAGGTATAAAGACGTAATTTACTACCTACCATACCTAAAACGCGGGAGTGCCAGGGAGTTTAGGCGCAGGGTCAAGGAGTGCCCTGGTTATGATGATGCCCAGAGGATTATTAGGGATGTTAATAAGTACGTACTTCACCTTACGAGGGATGCCGTTGAGTCTGGTGATAAATCCTCTGTGGGTAGGGACGGAGTTACGGCAGTCATTAAGCTTCTCTGTTGTGTCTTCTCCGTATTTGTTGATTATGTTGATGCTAGGGTGGTTGGTGGTGATGTTGTTGATTCGCTTAGGAGACTTAATGGTGATTGCGTTAAGTATTAAAGTCCTTGTTGGTTGTTCACGTGATGAGTCTTGTGGAGATTGATGGTTCGGTGCTTGAGGGTGGTGGGCAGATACTTAGGACCGCATTAGCGCTGTCGGCGATCACGGGTAGGCCGGTTAGGATATACAACATTAGGGCCAAGAGGAGTAATCCAGGGCTTCAGCAGCAGCATTTGACTGGTGTTCTGGCCGCGGCTAAAATATCCAATGCCCAGGTGACAGGTGCCGTGAAGGGTTCCACAGAGCTTGTGTTTAGGCCGGGGGGGAGGATTGGCTGTGGTGAGTTTAGGTTTGACATTGGCACGGCAGGTGCTGTTACGCTTGTTATTCAGACCATATTGCCAATACTTGTGTTTGCTCCGTGTAGGAGTACGGTTACGATAACCGGCGGAACTGACGTGCCCTGGTCACCACCAATTGACTACGTGAGGTTCGTTATGCTTCCAATGCTGAGCTTATTCGGTGTTAAGGCGGAGGTGAGGTTGGTTAGGCGAGGCCATTACCCAAGGGTGGTGGTGAGGTTGTGCTTACGGTGGAGCCGAGTAAGTTAAGGCCTGTTGAGGTTATTGAGTTTGGTGATTTGAGGGAGGTCAGGGGGGGTATTTCTCACGCGGTTAGGTTGCCGGCCCACGTGGCTCATAGACAGGCCAACTCGGCCAGAGAGTACCTGGTTAAGGCTGGGGGGGTTAAGGTTCCAATTGACATTGCAGTGGAGACTTACGAGCAGGGCAGGGACCCGCATCTAGGCCCTGGCAGTGGCATTGTCCTGTGG
Organism: Vulcanisaeta distributa JCM 11217; assembly: GCF_001316005.1. Taxonomy (GTDB): domain Archaea; phylum Thermoproteota; class Thermoprotei; order Thermoproteales; family Thermocladiaceae; genus Vulcanisaeta; species Vulcanisaeta distributa_B. The sequence continues at coordinate 271,074 of NZ_BBBJ01000001.1, read as the reverse complement.
GCCGTGTCAAGTAAGGGCTTGATAAAGGGTGCGGACGCGCTTGGTGAGAGGGGGGGTAAGCCTGCGGAGGTGGTTGGTGAGGAAGCAGCCAGGAATTTACTCGAGAATTTGAGGAGTGGTATGGCGCTTGATGAGCACATGGGTGACATGGTTATACCGTACATGGCCCTCGCCGGCGGTGGTGTGGTTGGTGTTTCTAAAATAACCCTGCACGCACTAACGAATATATACATAGTCGAGAGAGTGCTTGGCGTGAGGTTTGAGGTTAGCGGTAAGGAGGGTGAGCCTGGCATTATTAAGGTTTTGCATAGTTGATGGTGATGCACGGCACTACGTATTGGGAATACCCTTTAATTTTATTCATATACTATTGCTCAATGCTCTTCATTGAGACCCTGGTTTACGTGGTTAAGGATGGTAAGGTCCTTCTAATAAGGAAGAAGCGTGGTCTTGGCGCTGGCTATTACAATGGCATTGGTGGTAAGGTGGAGGAGGGTGAGGACGTGGTCTCGGCCGCGGTTAGGGAGTGTAGGGAGGAGGTTGGTATCATGCCGAAGAATCTGGAGTGGATGGGGGGGTTGCTTGAGTTTTGGAATTATGAGGATGGTAGGGTGGAGTCTGTGCACTTTGTTCATGTTTTCCTTGCCAGGGACTTTGATGGAGTGCCTAGGGAGTCTGATGAGGCTGAACCCATTTGGTTTAGTGTTAATGAGGTTCCTTATGATAACATGTGGGTGATGATGTGATGTGGTTGCCAAAGGTCCTGAACGGTAAAAAGGTCTATGCTAGGTTCGACTTCGACCACTGGAGGCTCATTGGTGGGCAGGTCTTTGAGCTTGTCAGGAGTGCGTGATCAGTCACGCCCTCGCTCCTCACTGCTCAGTCGTGTCACTAATCATCACTAAACACTTAATAGGGACCGGGCTTAATAACCCCCCCTTGGTGCTGACTCCTTCCAGGACGGATCGGGTGACGAGAAGACCGACCACTGAGCCAAACCACTACATCGTAGCAACTCCCACGTATTGCCTATGACCGCGCTACTTAACTTCGTATCCAGCCCAATTAACCGTGGCAGGCACCGCCTGGGGGGGATCCACTACGTCGTTATTGCCGGAGGTAATTGCGTGATCACCTAACTTCACGTTGACATTAATCATCACGGGACTTAATAGGTATAGTATTGGGGCTAGCATGAATGGTAGAATAATGAAGTGTCTCCTCTCACCACCTTCCTCAGAACCGCCATCAGTCGCCACTCCCTGTCCAGGCGGTATTATTAGGTATATGGCGGGTGCCTTGGGGTGAATATCATTACTTCTCTCAAGGTAGAAGTCGCCGTTTCTGGGTTCCCAGTACCAGGCCTCAACGAACCAAAGGAGTGAGCCAAGGTCGTAATACCTCCTCTCGAAGGTTCTCACACCCTCAGGGATCTTCTTCCTTGGCGAATTACCATTGTATGGGTAGTAAATAACCACGGAGTATCCCGGTGCAAATAATGCCTGTGTCGGCATTCGTAATACTTTCTATTCCAGAATATAAAAACCTTACTAACATGATTAGGCAAAAATACAAATTAATTTTAATAGGTACATGTTATTAAGTAATCATTACGCTAGGGTTATCGCACCATCAACTACTACGACGGCACCATTCATGTATGATGAATCGTCAGACGCGAGGAACAGCACAACCCTGGCTATCTCCATTGGGTCAGCAAACCTACCCAATGGTATTCTCTGTAGGAATAGCTTTGTAAACTCCTCATACGTTGTTCCATAGGCAGACGCGGCCCTAACAGCCATCGGCGTACTAACCCACCCAGGCGCCACAGCGTTAACCCTAATGCCCCCCCTACTGCCGTACTCCACAGCCATACTCTTCGTGAGCATTATCAAACCGGCCTTGGACACCGAGTAGGGCATTGCCAGCGGTAGTGGTCTTATACCAGCCACCGACGCTATGTTAACAATGACACCCCCCCTACCACGCCTCAGCATTTCAGGTACTGCATACTTACTCATGAGCCACGCACCCTTCAAATTCACGTTAATAACCCTATCAAACTCATCCTCAGTGAAGTCAACCGAGGGCTTAGCCTAGGTAAGTCAATACCAGCGTTATTAACCAAAATGTCCAACTGACCGTATCGCTTTACCGCCTCCCTAACAGCATTTTCACAATCAGACGCCTTGGAAACATCGGCATGTACAAAAATGGCATCACCACCATTACCCCCCCTAATCATATCCACAGTCTCCCTACCACCAACATCATTCACATCAACGACGACCACCCTGGAACCCTCACTGGCAAATAACAATGCAATAGCCCTACCAATACCACTACCAGCCCCCCCAGTCACTATAGAAACCCTACCATCCAACTTACCCATTAATCAACAATAAAGAAGGCCCCCCAGATAAGCATTCCTATGTGCAGCATTGCAGATAATTACATTATAAACGATGATTCAATACCATAATGAAAAACAATTAGCGGCCCCCCCGGTGGGATTCGAACCCACGACCTACGGCTTAGGAGGCCGCCGCTCTATCCTGGCTGAGCTACGGGGGCCGGTTATGATTTATTTTCTTGGCTTTTAAGTTTTTATGTTGCGTTGGTTTTACGGAATTTCCACCCTGACCATTATTTAATGTTTGTTACTTCATTCAATATTCGCGTTAATGCATTTATCGTTCCACTCATGAAGTGCTTCCTTATCCAGGGCTTCATCACTAAGAATAATGGAGATATCCTTACGTCCCACTGACTAATTAATTGATTCCCACTTATGTAATTCCTTACGTAGCCCCTTATCGGTCCATTCAGGTAATTAATTAGCACAATTTTCTCTAAATCATGTACCTCAATCCTGGCAACACCCTCATTACCTGGTCCTGGGAATGCGAACCTTATCCTGACCATGTACGTATTGCCGTCCTTGCTCAATATTTCTACCTCTCTATGGCCCCCCCTCCAATACCTTGGCATGTTCCTAACATCGCTCAATACCTGCCATACTCTCTCCAGATCGCCTGGGTTTACTTTCCTACTCACTGTGAATTCTATATCTAGTATTGACATGCAATTAACAGGATTAACACACTCAATAAAAGGGTCTTCAGTTAATTTATTTTAAGGGAACTACTTAGTTTCAATTCTAAATAAACCAAACACCACCCACTATGAACAGCAGCATGGAGATGGCATTCCCTATAAATAATGAGAAACCAAAACTGACATGATTATAAATTACTGCCTCGCCTCGGTCTCCTTCGGTCTCCTCCTCTCACGCTTCTCCTCAATCCTCTTCCTGAGTAGGTTTACGTGGAATAAAAGCTCATTAATGCCAAGCTTATTACCAACGTCCTCACCGTATTTAAGCAACTCCTCGGCCTCGTCTAAGTCCCTAGACCTACCCCTGGCTATTAATTCCTGAGCCGTGTACACCACGCATTCCACGAACTTCTCCCTAAACTCCAGCGCCTTTTCCTTATTGCCCTCCCTCTCCGCCTTCTCAATTAGTTTCTCCCACCTTGAGCAGGTTATTGCCATTATTACCACCAAGCCGTAGTGCGTTATTGCGGGTTAATTTAAAAATTATGCCTTGCCCTCCTCAGCCTTGGCTTCGCGGACCGACTTCCTAGCCTGCCTTGCCCTCTCCTCATTAATTAGTTTCCTGACCTTCCTAATAATTGCTATGTAATTATCGAAGAGCTTCGCCTCCTTAGCCTCCTTCGTGGCCTCCTTGAATAGTTTAACGCCATCGTCAAGCTTCCCACTTCTTATCAATTCCTCCGCAGTCCTCAACTTAATTACTAATTCCCTGGCCTTATTGATTATTTCTTCACTCGACATCGGGACAGCGAAGTCCAGCCCCTTAATAAGGTTTATTAGTTGGTAATTATACTCGATAATCGCATGAGCCAATGATTAGGGTCTGGAGCACTGAGCGTTGATGAGTGGTGAGCCCGAATTAATACTCATTAACAGTCTTGTTCTTTGACTTATACTCCTTAATTAATTGATCAGCGACATCAGGAGGAACCCTAATTGTGTATAGGTAATGCTTAAGTCTAGCCTTCAACTTCACATAATCAGGATACCTCTTAACCCTGATCTCCTCCGCAGCGTCTGCATACCTCCGCCATAACTCCACAAGGAATATCTCCCTAGGCACGTCATTGTCGATTCAGGGGGGGATTTTTTAAGGATTTCTACAGAAGAAAATAATTAAGCCTAAATAATCGGTATCAGCGTGGTTGTTAAGACCGATGTATTAATAATTGGTGGTGGACCAGCGGGTTCCTACCTAGCCCGTTACCTTGTTAGGAATGGCTTTAACGGAGATGTTATGCTCATTGATAAGAAGTCCGTGATATACGCACCAATAATATGCGGCGAGTTATTACCCAGTGAGGACCTCCTTAAGCCCTGGATTAATAAGGATTTGTACGAGGTCCTACTCACGACGCTCCGGGAAACCCTGCGCAGGGAATTCATTGTTAATGAGATTAGGTGGTTGAGGCTCATGATTAATGGCCATGATGTGGGCAGGATGCCCTTTAGGACCTACGTAATTGATAAGGCGGCGATGATTAGGAATATTATTGAGGATGCGATTAATGGGGGGCGCCAAGGTTCGTTTTGGCGTTACGGCCATTAAGTGCGCAGTTAAGGGTGATGGTTATGAATGCCTCGTTCATGATAGAGATGGCGGTGAGTACGTGATTAATGCCAGGGCATTAATTGGTGCGGATGCTTATCCATCAATTGTTGACTTAAGCTTAGGCATAACTAAGGGCTTCAGGGCTGAGGACCTAATAATAGCGACGAGTGCGAGGGCTAGGGGGGGAAGTACGTGGATGATGAGGCGGTGATCGTGATGGATCCGGGGGGGGTAGCACCGGGAGCTTTGCCTGGGTATTCCCGAGGGGGGGTGATGGTACGCACAACATTGGTGTTGGGGGGGTTAGGAATAACATAGCGTGGAGGGGGGGTGGTAATCCGCTTAATTATCACATGCTCTTCGTCAGTAGGTACGGTCTCGAGGGTATTCAGAGATCAGTGCTTATGAAGACATTGCCGGTTGGTGGTTTATTGAATAGGTATGGCATTGGCAATGCCTACTTAATCGGTGATGCTGTTGGCTCCGTGATACCAACGAATGGCGCCGGCATAAACCCAGCCATGATAACGGCGCACCTACTCGGTAAATCCCTGGTACATGGCGGTGATTACTCAGTGCTTATGGATAAGGTGTTTAGGCCCCCCCTAATGGATAGGATGGTCATGTTTAGGAGGATCGGAGATCCACTACTGATGAGTAGGGATGCCATGGAGTTGGCGCTAAGGGTCTCGAGGGGGGGTACATGGCTGGTTCCATTTACGAGGCCACATTGTCATCAATGAGGATTAGCACCTTCATTAAGTTTCTAATTGGCGATTTTCTCATTAGGTTAATCTCAAGTCTGGCTTAACGTGCATGTAGTATTTATTAAGGCATAAGTTTAGGGAATTATGAAGTAAATGGCCGTATTGAACCCGAGCAAGTACATGGAATTACTGCCAGCCGAGGTTAGGTCAGCCATTAATAAGGTCATCCAGGTGCTCGAGGAGTCCTTCACTGGTCTATGGATGCCCAATAACCTACTAAATGCCACATACCACTACATAAGGAATAGGGGAAAGCTCATTAGGCCGACCCTAGTCCTATTAATGGCTTACGCCTTAGGTAATGGCAGTGGCCTAGAAAAGGCAATACTACCCGCCGCATCGGTTGAGTTGATACATACGGCGTCTCTGCTTCAGGATGACATAATGGATCAGCAGAGGATTAGGAGGGGGGTGTGGAAACCCCGTATAGTATCTATGGTCCGCACACTGCGATGCTCGCCAGTGATCTGATAATTGCTAAGGCCGTGGAGTATGCCATAAGGAGTGGTGATAATGATATAGTATTCGAACTACTAAACTCATCCATTAAGCTAGCCATTGGGCAAAGCTTTGAGTCGGAGTTAAGTGGTAGGCTGACGTCACAATAGATGATTACCTACGCCTTATTTACTATAAGACCGCCTCGCTCATTGAGTCCTCAATGGTCGTTGGCGCTTACTCAGTCAATGTTAAGGATAATGAGGTGATAAGCAGGATTAGGGATGTGGGTAGGTTTGTGGGTATTGCGTTTCAGGTTAGGGATGACGTAATTGATTACTTGAACATTGATAGTAGGAACCCTGGGGGGGTTAACACCGATGAGATTAATATCGTGAGGATAATGAGTAAAGGCAATGGAGATGTAAGGAGTGCCATTGATAAGGCGAGGGGGGGATTACTTAATGAAATGCTTGATAATGCGGTTAAGGTGGTTAGGGAGGTCGTGAATAATGAGGTTCTCGTTAACTACATAAACCTACTGAGGATTTAAGAATTGATTAGTTAAGAAAGAGCTGTAATAAGTCACATAATACATCGCAAAATAAGTTATCTCTAAATTTAAATCGCAAATTACAATCAATTGATGAGCGAGGTCTTCATAATCGATGACGTACCGGTGAGGTACGAGGACCTATTCAGGGCGCCGGAAAAGGACGGCGCGGTGGTTTCGGTCAGGGTACATAAATCAGTTAAGGAGTTGCTAACGAAATTGGCTGAGAAGGAGGGGCTCGATGGTGTTTCAGAATTGCTTAGGTATCTCGTAGCTGGCTACATAATGGGTAAGTACAAATTAATCAAGCCAGAGCCTAAAGTAATTACACAGCCCATATTCCTAAATGTAAACATAAACAAAAAGGCGATTGAGGAACACACGGACATGACTCAGATAGGCCTGAAGATGGAGATTGATGAATTAATAAAGGAGTCCATGGACGTAATAAATAAGGTAAAGAAGGGTGTAATAAACCCAAGGGGGGGCAACGAGTATATAAGGAGACTAAGGAATAAGGCCGTTAAATACATGGTAAAGGCCCTTAAGTACGGAATGGAGGAGGAATACGAGAAGTTAAAGACAATCCAGGTAACACTAACAACACTACTTGAGGAAGAGTAATAAGAAAAGCTTTAAATCGCAGTTAATGGCTTATTGACACGCCGGGGGGGTGGCCGAGCCAGGTCCAAGGCGCAGGTCCGCGGATTCCGCGGTGCGAAACTTGAGATCCTGTCCCCCGCAAGGGGGGGGCCCGGGTTCAAATCCCGGCCCCGGCACCAGCAACGATTATCACTTTCATTATTCATTTCTTATGAGAAGTGAATGAAAATCTCCGCGTACTAAGGTGAGTAATGAGTTTGAGTAAGTCTTTGCTTATGGTCCTAAGCCTTAATGCAATCCTTAATTATACTATTTCAGTATCTCAGCAACCTCTGAGAAGTCCCTTTTTCCTTTGCCTTCGTTTCTTGCAATCTCAAGTAATTTCCCGATTATAGACATTACCGGTAATGGCTTGCCCTCGCTCATTGAGTGCTTAATTGTTTCATCAATCACGTACTTGGCCAGGTCTATTGAGAAAGACTCTGGGTAGTTACCGCTCAGTATCCAGGGTAGCCTAGTCCTTAATTGTGCTGAGTCGGCTCCGCTCATGCTGAGTGCCTTAACCAGTATTTACGTCTAAACCAAGCTCCCTCATTAATGGCGATAGTTCAGCCAGTATCATGGTGTTGGCTATGATTATTGACGTACTTATTAACTTGAGTAGTGTGGCCTGCTCGTGGGTGCCTATGTAGATTGGCGTGCCTAATTGCTTAAGGAATTCCTCGGATTGCCTATATAACTGCTCATCACCACCTATGAACAACACGAGGGATCCACTCTCGGCCTGCTTCGGCCCACCCTCGAGCCTGGCGGTTATGTACTTAAGCTCCTTACTGCGGACTATGGAGAGCACCTGCTCAAGCTCCGTAATGCTCATTGTGGTTGTGTCTATTACCACGGCGTTAGTGCTCAACTCACTTAGTACCTGGGCTGACTCCCTACCCGTGGGCAATGCAAGCACCACATAATCTGTATCACCACATTGTTCCACGTTATCTACCGTCTTCACACCAACATTATTTAATGCCGCGTACACGGATTTATTAACGTCATACCCATAGACCACGTGGCCCCTATTAACGAGATTTACGGCCATACCCCCCCCTACCCATCCTACCCAAACCAATTATGCATGCCCTCATTACCCAGTTAATGGCTTAAGCCTAATATGCTTATTGTCAATTCCTTGACTTGCCCATAATGGAATTCACAATCCTCCTAACCCTATCAATTACGTCGCCGGGTGCCGTAACATCCATCGGGTACTCCCTACCGCCGTACTCCTCAGGAAGCTTCCTCGTCGCATCAATGCCAACCTTACTACCAAGGTTTGGAATCGACGTTGATGGATCAAGTTCTTCCACAGGGTAATTATCAATTACGAGCATGTCCCTCGACGGATTAACGTGGGCAGCCACCGCATACATTACCTGGCCCCCCCAATCCCTGATATCCACATCATGATCCACCACAATCACCACCTTACCCAGGACGGGTACCAAGCCCCATAGTGTCGCCATAACCCTCCTGGCATGACCAGGGTACCTCTTCCTAATGGATGCGATGATTACGTAGCCCAAGCCCTCAGGCGGTATTTCGAGATCCACCAATTCAGGGAGTATTAGCTTTAGGAGGGGCTTCACAACCCTCGTTCCAAACCTAATTATGTTCCCATCCTCGAGCACAGGCTTCCCGGTCACAGTCACCGGTATTATTGGGTCCCTCCTTGAGTAAATGGCCTTAACCCTAACTACTGGATATTCCTTAGCTATTGAGTAAACACCCACGTGATCACCAAATGGTCCCTCCCTAACGTATTCACCGGTCAATTCACCCTCAATAACCAACTCCGCATTTGCCGGGTACTCAACATCCACAGTCGAACCCCCCCTCACCAACTCAACACCCTCGCCCCCCCTAAGCACACCAGTGACTAGGAGCTTATCCAGTGGGTGTGGTATTGAAACACCCGCCATAAGCATCGTCACTGGGTCAGGACCGAAGACAACGGCCACCTCAGCCCTCCCACTGAGCTCTCCGTACATCGCACTCCTGCGCCAGGGTTGCCAATGCATCACAAACCTATCCCTACCAATCACCTGCAGCCTATAGTAGCCAAAGTTCCTGTAATTACCGTATTTAACAAACGTTATCCCAAAGGTGACGAACCTACCAGGTTCATGAGCCCACTGCCTAATGGCTGGTATCTTCGTTAAATCAATGGTACTCCACTCAACCTCCCTAACTGGCCCATCATTGACACTCCTTGGGAAGTATTGTGAAAACCTTCTCAGCTCATTCAGGGATTTCAAGGCATCAAACAGTCCCTGGGGGGGAATCCTCAGATTTACTAGGTCCGTTAATTTGGAGGCCATGGTCTCCGGGTCGTTACCCTCCATGGCCAGCATAACCCTATCCCACTTGCCAAATAGATTACCAATTATCGGCAATGTGCCTTCCCTAGTCCTCTCGATTATTACGGCAGGCCCACCCCTATACATTAACTCCCTCAGTAATGCGGCAACCTCAAGGTCAACACTGAGTGGTTCATTTATCCTGATAAGGTCCCTCCTATCCTCCAGAGCCTTAACGAATGACCTAAGGTCTTTAATAACCACGGAGAACCAATGTGTATTAAGCAAATAACGGTTTCCTCCATGGAAATCCTTAAAACACACTCGTGGTTATCATGACATAATGAGCATTAGAAACTGGTTGATTTCATTCAGTCCGACAACATTGACGAGCGCCTTCTCATCCGTGACCCTAGGCACGGCATTGGCTTGGTACTTAAATAATAAGTTCAATCCAATAATCTACGTAATAACGCTGGCAGCCCTATTACTGGCTCAGGCAGGGGTTAACCTAGTGCATGACTACTACGATTACCTAAGTGGCGTGGACATACTGTATAGGGCCAGTGGCTTCTCCCATAGGCCACACCCAATAATAGACCTTAAGTTAAGTCCTAGGGATGTGATTACCGTAGGTTACGTATTCCTGGCGATAGCCTTCATGGCGGGGGGGGTTTACTTATTCACCCTGGTGGGCTGGCCCGTGTTGATACTAGCCATGGCAGGCTTAATAATTGGCGTTGGCTACAGCATACCACCATTGAAATTCCACTATAGAGGCTACGGCGAGGTACTTGCGGCACTCGCATGGGTCCTCTCGTTACATGGGGGGGCTCATACATTGTCCAAACGGGCATTTACACAAACCCCCCCGCGCCATTAATCGTTGGCATACCAAACGGATTATTCACATTACTAATACTCATTGGTTCAGGTGCCTTAGAGATTGACGCATGTAGGGCGGTGGGTAAGATAACGCTCGTACTACTCGTGGGTATTAAGAATACGAAGTACGTGGTTTATGCGTCGATAGCCATTATGTATCTATCAATCATCATTTCAACAGCTCTGCATTACCTACCTACATTTCACTGGTATCATTATTACTCATTCCACGCACATTGAGGTTGGCCGGTCCGTTGCTCAGCGGTGATGAGAGTGTGGTCAGGGGGGGTAGGTGGAGGGAGCTTAGGAACTTATGGGCTGGTCCCTTCAGTGTTAGGTTGCTACTCCTAATGATCTTCATAGCCTCGATGATAATTGCTCGAATATACCACCTCTCTCAATATAATACATAGTATGAAATAGCTTAAATAGTCGATACGTACCTGATTAGCGTATGAGCATTCAGGGAAGCCTTGAGTCCATTAGGCGTAGGGCCATCATTAGTGCCTACCTTGGCTGGGTCATGGATGGTTATGACGCGCTCCTGGTCACGCCAATAATGCCATTACTCGGTGAATTATTCTTCCCTGGTTCATACTCCCTGCTTGGTGGCTTATCAACACTTGTGGCTACACTTATTGGTAGGCCGCTTGGCTCCGTAATCATGGGCTACGTAGGTGATAGATTTGGTAGGAGGATCGGACTATTAACGACGGTCCTCGGTTATAGCCTATCAGCACTAGTGATAGCGCTGTTGCCGACGTACGCGGTCATAGGCCTACTCGCACCAATGACCCTACTGGCGCTAAGGTTTCTGCAGGGAATATTCCTGGGCGGTGAGTGGGGGGGTCCTGGTACGGGCAATGATCATGGAGTGGAGTAGGTGGAGGAAGGAGGTAACCTCGGCGTTCATACAGAGTGGTTACCCAATAGGGGGGGTTGTCGTAGCAACTATCGTTAACGTACTATTCCTAACTTACATGGGTTCAACGCATTTAGTGCCTATGGTTGGAGGATATACATGGGCACGGGAGCCATAGTGGCGGTTCTAGCCCTTCATAATAAGGAGTAGCTCATTGAGTCGCCAATGTGGTCGAGACCCAGGGTGAACCCATTAACACTATTGTTTAGGTATGGTGGTGTTTGGCTTGGGTTTGGCGTATTATTTACGGGTGGGTTATTAACCATTTACTACTCCACATACCTAATATACTCAGACTTCCTAAAGGTAATTGGCATGGCAAATATAATACCTAGCGTCATGCTCATCTCGACTATAGCGGCAGTCATAGCGGTGCTCCTTGCAGGTCCATTGGCCCTGGCAATTAATTATAGGTGGTTCATAATAGGCACGTTAGTTGTGTCACTGGCTTACGCGCCAATTGCACTATTGCTGTATCCAAACTTCACAAACTTAGTGGTGTTGGCGTTTATCGAGAACTTCGCAATGGGACTCGTGCCATACGTACTAATCGATAAATTCGACGTTCAGTATAGGGCGAGTGGGCTTGGGGGGGTCTCCTATAATTGGGGGGCTTGTTGATTGGTGGTTGGGCGCCGATGATTGTTGGTTTGATAAGTCCCATGGGCTTGGGCATGGTGATTATGATGGCTGTCGGCGTAGCTTAACAATCACCGGACTGTTAATGCTGTCAAGGACTGGTAGGTAAATCACTCCCCCCCTATTAAGCTCCTTAGTATTTCCAGCATTTTCCTGGCATTTTCAAGCATCCAGTGGTCATTGTTGAAGAACACGTAGATTGCATTGGGATTAAGGGAAACGGCCTTAATCGCTAGGTCCCTAAGCTCATCCTCACCATAGTCATACATGTACCAATCAGTCCTACCGTGAAGTCTCAAATAAACAATGCCACTTGTGCTCCTGATCCACGTAACCCCCCCAGGCTCGTCAACAGACACTACGGTGATGCCTAAGTTCCTCAATTCATTAATGGCATCCTCACTATTAAACCAGCTATCGTGGCGAAACTCAATGGCAAGCCTAGGGCCAAGCCCTGTCTCTCTGGCGAACGTCCTTATTCTCTCCATGCTCTCATCATTATATGCGAAGGATGGAGGCATTTGAAATAGGTAAAAGTCTATGTATGGATCGAGCGGTTGAAACAACTCCCTGAACCTATGCCAAGCGCTCAAGGCATCCTCTGAGCCTCTTAACGTGGGTTATGTACCTATGAACCTTAACGGCCCACCTAAGGCCAGAGCCCTTCCTAGTCCAGGAAGTCACCTGGTTCCTAAATGGGAACCTATAGAAGGATGCGTTTAATTCAACGGCATTAAGTCCGGAGTTCCTTACGTACCAGTCAAAGGTTGAGTCCAGGTTCCAGTCATAGAGCCATCCCGACGTGCCAACAAAGACCTTAACCACGGAGTAATCATCACTAACGCCTTATAAAGCTACCACGCACTGAATTAATGAGTGATGATGGCTGTCGGGACACCAGATCGGTGATGACCACCTGGAGGGCTGATAATTAAGCCACAACGAGTAACTTGCCTTAGGATGCCAAGTAACGCCTTAAGTGCCATGTTCATGAGCGCACTGGAGGTTCTGAATTACGCTAAGGAGGAGCTTGATAAAGCCCTTAAGTTAAAGGGATATACTTCTATACAGAAATGCGGCGGATAGGGCATTCCTCGCATTAATAATAGCAATTAACGCATTCATTTACGGGAAGACTGGAACAATCCCTAAGAACTACAGTGAGCGCAGGAGAATTCTCATAGAGATTGGCCGCGAGGACTTAAGGGCCTTTATAGTGATTTAATGAGGACACTTCATGATGAGTCATTTTACGAAGGCGTTTATGAACCAGGCGAGGTTAGTTACGCCATTAATAAGATCGAGAACCTAATTAGAGAGCTAATGAGTGGGTAACGACTTAAGGATTAAGTACCCAGTACGTTGGTTTACTTTAGTGATTGGGTTGTGCCGCCACTGACCTGGTGATGATGGGGTCACGAATGACCTTAACCGCTCTCCCTGAAGTATATGTAGACGGTCTCGCTGAGGTAATTACAATTACTTAAGTCGTAAAATGTGCAATTAGACATTAGGTATATGTTCAGTGTTGGTTTCCAACCTGGTGGTTGAGCTACTGGTGGATATACGAATACGTATATATAATCATCATATAGATTATATACTGGTATGCATCCCATAGAGTCTACACGTATATTTATCGTTTTAGTCTGTAAAAAGCATGACGGATACACTATCTCCGCAAATCCGCTAGAATTAACCATTATGTACCATGTTAAGTCCCTAAGCTCTATCTCGATTACACCACCAGCATTGGGCATTATAACTGGGGAGCAAGTTTCTCCAAGAAGGAACATCAGTATAAAGACATTCTTAGGCTTATGAATTATGAAGGTATATTTTATATTTGAGTAGTACGGAATCTCCATATACACTATGGACCCCCCCTTATTAATGGTTATTGAATTGTTTCCCTGACGCAGAGTCATGTCAACATTAAATTCATTGGCAAACCACGAATTACTGCCGTTAGAGCATAATGGCATACTTGATTGAGGTACTTGTTGAGCCTCCGCTTGAATTCTAATGAGGTCAAGCAATTGTAGCGTCTTTGTTGGTATACCGTAGATGAGCATTAGTATGACCAGAATTACTGCCAATACAGCAACTGACATTATTGTAATGACTAATGGCTTATTCATACTCTATATTATACTCATACAACAATGTCTTTATATATGTTAATTAACCAGTTTTCGAGTTAGGATTATTTTAATTCATGGTGATTTTTAAGTTTCTATCCCTAACTAATTCATCAGCCACTGCCTAGCCTCATTAGTCTCAGCATTACGTATTGGTAATAACCAATTAGGTCTGTGGCGTTTGGCGATATTGCCAATGCACAGAACTTCTCCAGGTAGCCGGGTATACCAGTTGGGTATGAGTAGGTATGCACTGCCGTTAACTCCTTACTTGTTCTAGCGTAGTTTCCGGATATTCCTGTGACCACTGCGCCGCCGTATGGATTAATTATTTGTAGCGTCAGGTTCATGAAACCGTAGGAGTTGAGGTATTCGAGTACATCTGTCTTGTAGTCCATACCCGGCAATGAGTAGTGCTCATGCGCATCCATTCCCAGGTTAACTGTGCATATTGAATATACGCGGCTGAGCATGGGTATGAGGCTACCTGGCCGACTTCATAATAATTGATAAAGACCCACTAAGCATAAACGGTAAGGAATTAAGAAACATAAAGATAATAGAAACATACGTGGGAGGACAAAGAGTGCACCCATAACCTAATTAAAATACAGCCCTCCTTCAATTGCTTACTTAAGTCTGTTCAGTACCTCCCTGGTAGTGATTTATTAGCTTTGTTGGGAGTTAATCTATGGATGTCTCCATGTCTCTTAACGGCTCAAGGATTTGCTGGGGCGTCAAGGCTAAGAACTCGAGGAGACTTAAATGCGGCGAACCAGTCAATGATCCTAGAGTAATTGAGGAAGTCATGAAGCTGATTAACGAGTTCCTAAACCGAGTCAAGAAACACAAAAGCGTATTGCTTAGTAATGAGATGTTCTGTGGTATAACCGCATATGCATTATTTAATTGGTTTGGTATGGGAATACGGCATTTGTGAATACATGAATTACTATGGGCTTAACACTCGGTGGTAGTGGTTGGTATGCTCGAAGGAGTAAAAGCCGTTGTATGTAACGAACGGATCCTTACCGAGGGGTATCGTCATGTTGTAGATCCATGGGTGTTCCACCTGACTTGCACTGGCTGTTATTGTTATTGCCAGCAGGATTATTATTGATGCAAGTATTACGTATTTAAGGCCTATCCCTGGCATACTAATATACTAACTTAGTATATTATTAAGTATTATTGTTTCTATTCCAAGTAGATTCATTAATTAGCAAAGCCGAGGTACTTTACATAACTAAAACGCTGTTCTCTCTTCACGTATAAGTAACCAATTATTATGCCCACGATAAAGCCGAGCAAGTGACCTAGATATGCTATGCCGAAGGCGAAGGCCAGTGGTGATAGTAAGAATATTATCGCTATTATATTTATTGGATTTGCCAGTATCACGCCCCCTATGCGGCGTGGCTATTATGAAGCCGACTAAGCCAAATAACGCGCCTGAGGAGCCACCAACGAGGACTGGGGGGGTCCCCATTGCGTAGTAGAGTATTGGCGAGAGTGCTGAGCTACGCCACTGAGCATGAAGGTTAGCCAGAAGTTCCTGGTTCCGAACATTGTCTCGAAGTATGGCCCAATCATCCATAGGGTTAACATATCAAAGAGGTAGTCCGTATATGTTGGGTGTGCGAATATGGCTGTTAGGAAGCCCCCCCAGGGAGTTATTGGGGGCCATGTACTACCCAGCAATGCTACTACGGTTTCGTAGGTTGCCTGGTTAATGCCCATGGCTATGAATATGGGTATTGTAAATGCCGTTGAGACTATGAAGGCGATCAACGTGTTTCTGAATCTATACATCGTTCATTACGGTTCTAATTCATTAAAATGCTTAACGCACATGCATTTATAAGGGGGGGGTACGTTATAGCCTCCCGAGTAATGAGACGACTCAACATAGTGTTTGGGGGGGAGTTTGCGAAGGGATGTAGGCAGTGCCAACTGGGCATTAAAAGCGTGCTCTTCATAACTGGGATATGCCCACTTAATTGCTTCTACTGCCCAGTGAGTAGGGATAGGTTTGGCAGGGACGTTATGTTCATTAACGATAGACCAGTCAATAAGTTCCCTGATGATATAATTGATGAGTTGGATAGGGCTGGGTCAAATGGATTGGCGATCACGGGTGGTGATCCAATAATGGTTGTTGATAGGGTAGTTACGTTAGTGAAACTACTCAAGGACATTTATGGACAGGGCTTTCACATACACATGTATACCCACGCCCTAAACATTAATGAGGAGGCAATTAAGAAGTTGGCCGGCAGTGGTATTGATGAGGTCAGAATACACGCAATAAACCCGACCCAGTTAAATGGTAAGCTTGGTCTACTTAAGATACTTAAGGACGCGGGTATTGAGCTTGGCCTTGAGGTACCTGCCTGCCCAGGTTCGAGGATGATATTGTTAAGGTTGCTGAACTACTCATTAATAATGGCCTGATAAGCTTTGTGAACTTGAACGAACTTGACGTAAGCCCCGCAAACATAAGTAACTTGATAAGTATGGGCTATAAACCGGGGGCCCGACGGTAGCGTTATAGGCAGTATTGATGCCGGCGTTAAAATAGCCAGTGAGATTAGGAGGAGGTGGCCTTGGATAAACGTTAACGTATGTACATCCCGCTATAAGGACTTAGCCCAAATCGGCGCTAGGCTATTTAGGATTAATATGAGGGTTAGTGGTGGGAATGAGGTTGTGCTTGATGACGGTACTGTGGAGAGCAAGAGCGAGAGTGGCGTTGTCATTAAGCTGAGGATTGGCGGTAAGGAATACACAGTTGAGAGCAGTTAATGGCACTCATTTAGTAACTGAAGCTCTCTGACGAGTTCCTTCCAATCACTTAACTGCTTAATTAATTCATTCCTGCAGTAGATCTCTATCGAGGCTATCCCATACGCATCAATGATCTGGTGAGGCGGTGCTGGAAATGCCGAAGCCCAGGCCACGTAATTACCCTCAGGCTCAAGGCCCTAATCTCCTTCTCGAGGGCGATCATGTTCCTTGACTTCCTCAGCCTAATGATGACCCTAAGCCCCCCCTTGTTCCTAACCATAGTTAATACCTGCTCTATGTCCTTAATCGTGACCATGAATCAACCACCCTTAACAGGCTTAAATGTGAATGCCTTATAATAAGTGATAACCCCCCCTCAGAACTCACGAGCGCAAGGACCAACTGCGCACCCATACTCTCACTGTACTTCAGCACATTTAGTAATTCCATTACTTGTATGCCCAACCCCCCCTCAGTGACTATCTTAATCATGTACCTCGGGCTCGAATTCACCGGGCTCTTACCCTTATCCCACACCAGGAAGTCCACTGGGCCATTAACCACGGGCTTTATGAAGTAACCCCCCCTCTTCCTCATGTCCAGGTACACCGTTAAGGCGTGCGGATTCTTAACCTCCCTTATCAACTCATTCACACCAACCTCATTACCATCAATCATCACCCTGTACCCGATAATGGACAGGTACACAAGCTCAATGGGCCTTAGAACCATGGTCCCATCCCTCACATCGCCAATACCCTTCTCCTCAAATTCATGAACATCACCATTATTAATCTCTATAAGACTATACTCATCAGTCCCCCCCGCCTTCCTAACGACTATAGTCTTCTCCTGATTCTTCGAATTCCTCATCCTGCATTACCCATTAATGTAAATATTTAAAAACCCACTACCCATCACCATTAACGGGATTAACCGTGGGCAAGAGAATACTAGTGCAGAGACGAGGGAGAGGCGGTTCGCAGTTCAGAAGCCCAAGCTGGATTAGGGAGGGTCCCGTTAGGTATTTACCAATGAGTGATGCCGAGCTTAATAGCGTAATTAGGGGGGGCGTTGTTAAGGAGTTGATGCATGTGCCTGGTCTTAATGCTCCCGTAGCTAGGATAGTGCTTGAGGATGGTAGGGAATTCCTCAATTACGCGGCTGAGGGCATGTACGTTGGGCAGATCATAGAGATTGGCGCAGCGGCCAAGCCAACGCCAGGCAATATACTGCCGCTTGGCAAGATTCCTGAGGGCTCTATGATTTATAACATTGAGAAGAGGGTTAATGATGGTGGCAAATTCGTTAGGTCAGGCGGTACTTACGCCGTTGTTCTCATCCATAAGGATAGCACTACTGTTGTTCAATTACCCAGTGGTAAGGTTATGGAGATAGACTCGAGGGCCAGGGCAACGGTGGGCATAGTGGCTGGTGGTGGCAGGATTGAGAAGCCGATGGTTAAGGCTGGGGCCAAGTACTACAGGTCACTGGCTAAGTCCTGGAAGTACCCAACAGTTAGGGGTAAGGCAATGAATGCATATGCTCACCCACATGGTGGTGGTAGTCACCAGAAGGGTGAGACGCCGGTGCCAAGGACTGCACCGCCTGGTCAGAAGGTTGGTATAATAGCGCCAAGGTGTACTGGCAGGAGGTGTCCACAGATCGTGCCTAGGGGTAAGAGGGTCTGGGCATCTGGCTATTCGAAGAAGACGAGACTTAAGAATAAGAGGACAAGTGCTATGCCGTCAGAATAAGATCAGCCACCCTTATTCATTAATTCCCTGCACTTAGCCAGCTCGGTACTTAGTGCTGAATATTTATTGACGTCCTTGTATCTAATTTCTTCAAGATACCTTTTAACCCCATTTATTATGGTTCTAAGGATTTCACGCGATGAAAGGTAATTACCATACTTCTCCTGAACCCTACCAATAACGTCATCACAATTAACCACACCCTCATTTAGTAGGCCTATGACGTAGTTTATGGCATCCTCCATTATCTTCTTAATCTCGGTCCAGTGAACATCACCGGCCTTAGTGTGAACAAGGCCCTGGGCAGGTAGGTTTGGCGACCAGGTGTAACCACAGTCCAGGCACTTAAATGTCAATGTTTCCGAAACAACGATGGCTATCCTCCTTGAGCCGCATCTTGGGCATGAAATACCCTGAATAGACATAACTCATAGGTAAGTTAATTCATTATCTATAAAATGCTTATGCTCGCCCTCAGGAGCTACAGCAATAACTATATTATTCACTACGGTTAATGTGCCTGCATTGCACACCCCCCCTTTGGCTAAGCCAGGAGATTATCGTTGGGCCAAAAACAATGGGTGCCTTACTGAGGTCATTAATGCTCCTAGAACCGGTAAGGAACATGGCAATCCTAAACTCCCTCTGTAACTTACTAATGAACTTCCTGGTTTCATCATATCCCTTGAGTGCGGCAAGCAGGAGTGGTCTAGACATGGAGAAGGCATTAGCGCCAATGGCTATTGCCTTAGCGCCGTCAAGACCATTTCTAATACCGCCTGAGGCGATCACTATACCGTCATAGACACTCCTTACCTCACATATAGATAATGCAGTTGGTATTCCCCATCCACTGAATACATTGGCCTCATCAATAGTTCCAGCCTTATGCTCTCAATCCTTATGAATGACGTACCTCCAGTGCCAGCAACATCAATTGCATCAGGGCTTACCTTAGAAGCAAGTGCCTTTGCAACCTCCATGGATATTCCATTACCAACCTCCTTAACGATTAGCGGCCTATTAGCCACCTTCTTAATGAACCTAAGCTTATCAATGACGCCTCTAAACCAGGGCTCACCCTCAGGTTGAAAAACCTCCTGGGCAGGGTTCAAGTGTATGGCTATTGCGTCGGCATTAATCATGTCTATCGCCTGTGAGACCCAATCACTGAGAACCTTCTCATCAAGCCTAGAGACCTGTGGGGGGGCGCCTAGGTTGGCTATCTTAAGGGCCGTTGGGGGGGCATTCTCAGCAACGACCCTAAAGCTCCTAGCCGTCTCAGGCTTAACAATGGCGACTCTCTGGGAGCAACGTACATGCCAATACCAAACTCCTCAGCGCATCTAGCGAGTGTGGCATTAATTCTTTCAGCAGTCTCTGTACCGCCAGTCATTGCGCCAATAATGAATGGAAATGATAACTTCTTATTAAAAATCGTGATTTCCGTGTCGACATCATCAAGGTCGATCTCAGGCAATGCGATGTGTATGAGATGCACTTCATTAAATAGGTTGTTGCCCTCCTCAACATTTTGCTCCGATGCAATCCTAATATGATCATCCTTCCTGCTCTCAATCATTCAAACATGATTTGATCAACGAAATAAAAATTTATCCTAGGCTCTGTGTGATTTATAATCTATATAGTTATCAAGAGTTAATATATTGATTAAACCCATTTCACAATATAAATTTATTAACAGAGAAACTCTATCCTTGTTTCGGTGATAAGAAAATGTTCATGAGCAAAGAAGGATCAAAGAATAACCACGTGAATACCGAAAGGAGGATATACAGAGGCTATACGGCTGTTGAGTACCTAAGGGATGGTAGGGCTGTTTTGTGGAGTGGAAATAGGTCATACATACTATATCTATAAGTTTAAAAATTGAAAATTAGATCTTATTAAAATGATTAACTTACTTAAAATAATTTTACGTTTTACTTGAACCCCCCCTTATTTTAAACCAACCATTAATGACCTCACTTAGCCAATCTGGTATGTTTACGTACTTAATTAATGTCTCTAGAGCTGAATTGGTGATTTGGCAATTATCAATATTATTTACAAAGCTTATAAACCACTCAGGTAGTCCCGAGGTCACGGCTACGGCATAAACAAGCTCCCTACCAGTTATACTATTCAACACAGTTTCGCCAAGTTCCGTATTCATCAATAAATAGGCCGCATAGGCCTTTCTCAATATTGGATCTGATTTAATATCGATGTTGGCGGTATTGCTGGTATCACTAATGGGTTTATTATTTAATGGGTCGATGGTGTTTGCCTGCTCTATAACCTTCGTAGTGCCTTTCACGCTTACATGGGCAATCTCGGGGGGGATTTGGTTATGGTGAAATGCCTCCTTACCTCTTAGGTATGAGAATACGGCTGCTAGTAAGGCTAGTATCGCGGCTGCGTGGTACGCATAATAGAAGCCCACGGACATTGCAGGCGCTATTGCACTTGGGAAGAATGTTAACTTATCTATATTATAGAATACGTTGCTTGGTAGCGATATTCCAGCCTGCTGAATTAAGGTTTGTATTGGGTCGTAGCCCAGGAATGCAGCAAATAGCGCGTAGACGGGTGGTATTGATACCAATTTCTCCGCATCTGCTATGGGGACCCCCCCGGCGCTTAATAATGCCTTATATATCGATTGAGTCAGTACTGTCGAGGCTCCGGTTAAGATAAGCGTTAGGAATATCGCGAAGCTCATCAGTAATCCTATGTTTTGCATTGCTGACCTTAGTCCAGAGGCGGCTGACCTCTCCGTCGGTGGCACGGCACTTAGTATTGATACTAGGTTTGGCGACATGAAGAGCCCCGAACCAGAACCCATTAGTAGTAGTATTGCTGCAAACCATATGTAATTGAAGTTAGTTATCGGTAGTAATGTTAATAATTCAAAACTTACTGCAAGTAATACTGCACCTAATGTAGATACTACCCTGGCGCCAAACCTATTTAGCAGTTTACCGCCTATTGGTGCGAAGACCGCGTTGGTGATACTGCTTGGTATTAGGTATATACCAGCCCAAAGTGGTGTATCGGCGTATGGAATGCCGTGAAGCGGCAGGTAAATCGCCTGTAGGAGTAGTGATAGGACAAAGACGTTAGCTCCCTGCGCAAGAAATAGGAAGAGACTGCTCACTACGCCGTAGGTGAACTGCCTAATCCTGAATAGCCTAACCCTAAGCATTGGTTCGCTGACCCTGGACTCAATAACGAATAATAATGCAAATAAAGCGCCACCAACGCCGAGTAATACCCAAACCATTGGATTGCCCCCCAACCAAGTGATGAGCCTCCATAGGGCATCATAGACAGCATCAACCCCCCCATGAGTAATAATACTAATGATATTGTTAGTAATGACGCCCCCAACCCAATCAATCCTAGCCTTTACATACCCTGTGGGTAACCTATAGACACTCTTATATGCCCATACAATGCTGATAACGCCTATTGGTACGTTGAATAGAAATACCCACCTCCAATCAATAGTTGCTAATAATCCGCCAATTACCAGCCTAATATACTACCGGCACTGAATGATATACCAACGATTCCCTGAGCCACGCCCCCCCTACGCTCTGGCGGAAAGACATCAGTTATTATAGCGGCGCTATTTCCGAACATCATTGATCCACCTAAGCCTTGCACGAATCTATAAATGACCATTTGAATCCCGGCAATGGCTCCATAACCTGGCGTTAATCCCAGTAGTAACGATGCTGTGGTGAATACGACATCGCCTATCGTGAATACTCTACCCCCCCTGCCATACATGTCAGATAACCTGCCAATGAGCGCCACGGTTATTGCCATTATCAATGGATATGCAAACATTATCCAAGCCATTATCATGAAGCCTATTGATGAATTAATGCTTAGCCCAATACCCCTGAGTATTGCAGGTAATGCAATAACGACTGATGAGATATTTATTGATCCAAGCAACGCCCCAAGAAATGCATTTATCAATACAGCCCTTCTCTGACCCTCACTTATTGATACCCACAATTCCCTCTGCATACGATTATGGCATTCGGAAGCCCAGCATTTATAAAACCTTCTTTGTTAGTGATATCGGCTATTTTCTCTATTTAGGGAAAGACTTAATTACTATTTGTCATAAATAAGACACTGTGGAGAAGGCACTGATTATAGGTCTTGGGTTCATTGCTACCAACCTGGCTAAGCACTTAGTTGATAAAGGCTTTGATGTACATATAACCTACAGGTCCATTCACGGCAGTAAGGCGTTCATGATGAGGGACATACTTGAATTGAACGTTAAACCGCATAGGTTAGACCCAGGTAATTACGATGAGGTAGTGAAGCTAATCAGTAGTGTTAGGCCGAATTACGTATTTAATACGGTTGGTTTGTTAAACGGCTCATGGAATGAATTATGGAATGCCCATGTTGAGGTTCCTCGCAATATCGCGAGGGCAATACTCAACGTTGATAAATCAATAAAGTTCATACACATAAGTGCATCAGCGGCTTCGGGCAGGATAGGTAATTACATAAGGGAGGAGCCTGTGCATTGTGATTACTCATATGTAAAGCCAAGGAGTGATTATGAGAGGTCTAAGTGCGATGGTGAAAGGACCATTAGAGAGTTGGGTAATGAGGGGCTTAATTACGTCATTGTTAGACCAACGCTCGTTTATGGACCTTATAATGATCACTACGAATTCCTCAGCCTTTATAGGTTTGTGAGGATGGGCTTGGTGCCGCAGATCAGGGGGGGTCTTGTTAATGCCATCTATGTGGGTTACCTGGTGGAGATGCTTGAGAAGCTGGCGGTTAATGAGGATTACAGGAACACGTTTTTATACGCAACAGAGTGCACCATGTATAGCTTGGGTAACTTCGCCGAGTTAATGGCTGGGTATTTAGGTGTTGGTGGTATTAGGATACCATTACCGCCAGGCATTATTGGCCTATTCCTACCTGGTGGTGCTCGTTCACTACTTAAGTATGTCAATGTGCAATACGATTGTGAAAGTACGAGGAGGGTGTTGGGCGATGTTGAGCCCGCCATTGATGTTGGTGTTAGGGAGATGGTCGATTGGTTAAGGAGGGTTTATGGATAACTTAAAGTATTTAATGGCTTAATAATGCGTGATTCTAATGAGCGAGCCCAGGGTTGCCGGTATATTAATGCTTGTCAGTGGAGCCTTTCTACTCATTCCAGCCCTCCTCCTCGGCGTCGCATCGCTTATTCTCGTACCAATACCCAACATAGGCACTACGATTCTCTGGGCATTAACATTAATAGTCATTGCCCTCGCCATAATGAATATAGGCGCCGGCGCGCTACTAATATCTAGACATGATGATCCTGAAGTTCGTACGTTAGGCATCGTCGTTGCCGCCTTAAACTTAGTCTTTACATGGTGGACTATAATAGGTGCTTTACTTGCGGTGCTTGAGATAGCCTTCCTAATATGATGTCTTTCTGAAGTACTCCTTATAATTGCTGGGATCTTTACTAAGTGCTGTGAGGGTAATCCCACTTGGAGTTGGTGGCTGGGTCTCTAATCCATTGCTGGGTAACGTATCGTTAATCGTTGAGGTCGGTAATTCGAGGATTCTAATTGATGCCGGTGAAGGTACGTATAGGGCTTTAAGGGGGGGCTGTAGCTTTGATGTGAATGACCTCGACCTAATACTCATAACGCATAGGCATGGGGATCACGTAATGGGCCTACCAACCCTGGCCCTCTTTGCAAGGTCTAGAGGAATTACGCTTAAGGTTTATGGCCCCAGGGACGTAGATTTAGAGAAGCTCTTTGATGCTTTAGGCATACCTCAGTACCTACCAGCAATAGACTTTCATCCAATAGATCCAAGTCCAGAGCCTTTAACCGTGTTGATAAGCCATGACTATAGAGTTACCGCGATATTGGCAGATCATACCGTGCAAACCCTAGCATATAGGATTGATGGGTCTGATGGATCATGCATAACGTATAGTAGCGATACCAGGCCCACCAGGAACATAGTTAATCTCGCTAAAGGCTGCACATTGCTAATTCATGAAGCATCAGGAAACCCAGGTACTGAGGAGGTATCTCATTTGCATGGTCATTCAACGACTAGCGAGGCGGTCCAGATTGCTAAGGAGGCTGGTGTTAAGTATTTAGTGCCGATTCATTACTACGTGGAATCACCAATATTAAGTAATGTTGGTAATGAGGTCAGCATAGTAATACCATTGCCATGTACACCCATTGATACTCAGAGATTGAAATAATTAACTACTGATTTACTGACATTAAAATATAGTAATTTGAATAATATCAAAGAGTCAATCCTAGGAAATACTTATAATCAGAGTGTAGTAATTCATTATGTGAGGAGGGGTATTTCACGTACTGCCTGGGCCATAATTGGTGTTATAATCGTAGTAATAATCGCGGTAGGTGCATACTACTACATTAAGGCAGTAACCACGCCTAAAACCGTGACATTAGTTGTGGTTGCCTACTCAGGAACCACTGCACAATTCATACAATTCGCCGGTCAATTATTCCATGAGGAACATCCAAATGTGTATGTTAAGGTTATTACATACCCATTTAGTCAGTACGTTACTAATGAATTAACGGCACTCGAGGCGCACTCAACTGAGTATGACATTATAGAGTTCACGTCAACATCAGCGCTTAGGTTTGTGCCTTATGTATTACCGCTTAATCCATATGTAGGGACTTTATTTAACATGAGCGATTTAATGGCTCCTCAGGAGCCTTTGGCGGTGAGTTCTACAATACTACGACAGGTCAAATCGAGTATATCGGCATAGCATATGAGACGGTAACCTACATGCTCGCTTATAAGTGCTCAATATTCAACAACCAAACATTGGCCCAGGAGTTCTATAGTGAGTATGGCGTTGAGTTTAACCCATTAACCTGGCAAAACTGGACTACGGTGCTTGAGGTTGATCAATTCCTCGTGAGCCACGGAATTACCAAGTATGGGGTCCTGGTCGATGACCACGTATCACACGGTATAATAGATGCTTACCCAGCAATATTTGGCTGGTGGTATATGAGGGATCCAAATCTTAACAAGGGCAGGATTGGTGGCTTGCCCAACTTCAACATAATGTTCTACGGAGCACCAGCGCCAGGCTGTACATACCCATTGCCCGACTTCAACACCACAGATGGTATTGAGGCACTCGAGGTCTATAAGGAGCTCGTTTCATATGAGCCACCGCCAAACGTTACGCCAATAACCTATGATAACCTGCCAGAGCTTTATGCTGAGTATGCACCGGCGGCATTGTTATTCGTTAGCCAATTATCATACCTACCATCAAACGTGTACAATGATACGTGCTTAGCACCGTTACCTGGCGGCTACGCCGAGACCGGCACTAACTTCCTCGCCGTTAGTAAGTACTCAACACATAAGCAGTTGGCTCTTGAATTCCTCGCGTTCCTGGTATCGCCTAAGGTCCAGGTGTATGAGTACCTGTACTTCCATAAGTTCCCAATATCGAAGGAGGCATTCCAAATGCTACTGAGTAATAGTACGCTTAGTCCGCATGATAAGGAATTACTCGAGGCAGTTTATGACGCGGCTCAGTACGCCTGGGCGAATCCACCAAACATACCACCCACATACACAGAGTTAATACCGAGCTTTAACCAGGAAGTGTTTAGCTACCTGCTTGGGCAGGTGAGCGCGCAGCAGGCGATGAATACGGCAGCGTCATCCTGGATAAACGCCCTTATTCAGACCTATGGTTCATGTTCAAGCTCAGGTTAATGTTGAACTATACTACACTACGTAATTTAAAAATTAAAAATTAAATTTTTCACGATAAGTAACTGGGCTGACATGAGGAGGTTTTGGCTAATACCATATTTAACGTATATACTAGCCTTTGGATTAATTCCATTAATCCTAACCTTCTACTTCGTTGGTTTTAATCCATCATCAATAAAGGGCTTAATAACGGATTTCCCACCCGGCACATTCAACTTAGCACTTTATAACACATTGCTCTTTGCAACCATAACCGCCTTAGTATCGACTTTATTAGCATTAGTACTGGCTATTAGGGTTGATAGCTTGCCCATGAGGTGGCAGGTGCCAATGTCGCTGATAATACTTGTTCCATACACAATACCGTTTATATCATCATCAATGATCTGGTACACACTCTTCGACCCAATGTACGGGCCCCCCTCTATTACCTATTCAAGTTATTTCACATACCCATGCTTAACATGACCACAATCCCTGGCTTATCAATATGGGCGGTAATAATCGTAGGAATATGGAGCAGTACGTCCTTTGCATATTTAATAATAATTGGTGGGCTTAAGTCAATTAGTAAGGAGCTTAAGGAGGTCTCCCAGGTAGATGGTGCCTCCCTCTCGCAGTACTATAGTGGTGTTGCATTGCCCTACATTTTCAAGATTGTGCTTACGGCATTCCTAGTGATATTCGTGCTCCAACTGGGTAACTTCGACATACCATACGTATTGACCGAGGGTGGGCCAGGCTACTCCTCAACAACACTACCCCTCCTCATATTCGATTTACTTTACTTCATTGGAAACTTCTCTGGTGGCGAGGCTGCCGCTGCGTTGCTCGCGCCTTGGCTACATTGCCGGCGGCTGCGCTGCTTTATGTTATGCGTAGTGGGGGGGGCTTTACGTTAGGCTTCCCGTGGTTAAGGTTCCGGATAAGGTCTATGATTCATTACTATGGATTTTAACAGTAATAATACTGCTATTCTTAATATTCCCCCCCGTTTATTGGATGGTAATACTCGCCTTTAGGCCCAGCATTTATGACTTCGTATCACCACCAATACTATACCCAGTCGCACTTACGGCTAAGTACTTTATAAGCGCGATTACGAGCTCCACACCATACATATTCACAAACCTCGTTGTTGGCGCATTCGTAGCGTTAATATCGGCTATACTTGCAGGTACTGCCTCTTACATAATGTCTAAGCAAAACATTTACTGGCTATTGCTAATCACGATATATCTATACTCATTACCAGCCACGAGCTTCATATTCCCAGTGTACATCCTATTCATGAACTCAGGGCTCTTAAACACCTGGTGGGCATTAATACTTGCCGAGCCCATATTCACGGTAACGCTGTCCGCCTGGCTCCTCTTCAACATTTATAGGGACTTACCAAATGAGTATCAGGAGTTGGCTGAGATTGAGGGTGCCTCCTCGACTTATACGTTGTTTAGGATCATAGCCCCAATAACCAGGAGTAGTTGGTTTATGGTCATGATACTATCCTTCATAATAAGTTGGCAGTTACTATTTTATCCGTTGATACTAACGGAGACCCCATGGCAATTCAACTTCCCGCCAACGGGCGCACAGACAGTAACCATATTTGCAATAGAGGCGATAAGGAGTAAGGCTGTTGATTGGGGGGGTTACTGGCTTCATCGGCCTTGTGGTTGCGCTACCTGTTATGGTGCTTAGCTACATAATAATGGGTAGGTTGCTCGAGGGCTTCAACATCGGTGGTATAAAGGGATAATCAGATGTATTCATTTTAATTAAGTATTTATATGAATACATGATGAGAAAGGTTTTTAAATCCGATATCAGAAGCGATATTGGTGATAAGAATGTTCGGCATAACGAGGTGGGGTGCGTGGATAATACTAAACCAAATAACGGATAGGATAAAGATGAGCGATTTGAGAAGCAGGGTACCACTCTACGGCGCAGCCTTTGATTACGCAATAAGTGCGCTACAAATGGCTGGTTTAATAAGGGTTGTTAAGGAGGGTGGTGAGGAGTACGTGGAATTGACAGACCTAGGCAAGAGCTTTAAGAGCTGGTACACAAGCTACCCATACCCACCACCTGCTCCATGGGGGGGTCCAGGCTGGGGGGGTTGGTTTTACGGAGGATGGCATGGCGGTTGGAGACGCTGGTGGCATTGGTGGTGGTAACATAGCGCCATAGTTCATTAAAAATTAAATTACTTTATTATCTCTGTTGGTGTCCTCATAATAACCCTAGCCATCGGTGAAACAATGTTTGCAGCCAACCTAATAAGCGTCACCATACTACCCCTAACCTCCAACTTCCTAAATACGCTGAGCATAGTCGTTACCGGATCACTTAATCCACTGAGTATCTTAAGCCATACATCGTAATCAGCAATAACCACGTATTGGTATGAGTTAATGTCTGGATTTATAATGAGGGAGGCTTCAATGCATGAATCATCAAACCTAAAGAATACGCCTATCGTTTCAATTTTATTAATGCCGTACGTTCTCTGTAGATGATTTATTACGTTTGGGCTTAGGTTTCTGCCAACGAGTAGTACTTCTATTTTCCAGCCATTAATTGCATTGAGGAAATCCCTATCATTATTAAGATTCAGGCATAAGGCATTAACCCACTCCCTACTTGGAAATATGTATGTCACGCGATGATTTTTAATAACGATGATTTAAGTATTCCCTCTCAATTTAATAATGATAGGTAACTAACCAAACACCTATTGAATTCAGACCTACAACTGCGGCAGTCATCGGTATACCATGGCTTTAAACACTGCATCATGGCCTCCTGATAAATCCTCCTTGAGTACTCAACCTTTTGGCTAATCACGAAATACTTCATTAAAGAACCATCCTAAAAATTTACGAAAACTCTTTAAGCAATAGTCATTATTTACTGGATACCCTTTTTAATAATTGAGTATTATACATGTAATATAATGTTTTCCCTAAGTACGCGATATTTTACCGTAAATACAGGTGTAGAAAGAGGTTTTTAATGCGTTATCTCATTATTACTTTCAATTACTTATTAATTAGAAATAGAAATATAAACATTCAATAAAGTATTTTAATAAGCATAGTGAGAGTTCAATGAGCACTTAATGTTTAAGTATATCTTTGGTCCCGTGCCGTCTCGTAGATTAGGTAGGTCGCTTGGCGTAAATGTTGTTCCACTTAAGTACTGCAATTTCAATTGTATATACTGCCAACTAGGCAGGACAAAGCACGTAATAAATGACCTGAGAATGTTTTACCCACCTGAGGATATTATTAAAGAGTTGGAAATCGCGGTGAGGACTAAGGATTATGACTACTTAACATTTATTGGCGATGGGGAACCAACGCTTTATGCTGGCCTGGGTAAGTTAATTCGGTGGGCTAGGGATAATCAGGATAAGCCCTTGGCAATACTGACCAATGGTGCCAAGCTAATTGATGAGAATGTCAGGGCATGGTTAAGTGAATTGGATGTGGTTAAGGTAAGCACTGATGCGGGAAGTGAGAGAACGTTTAGGCTCATTAATAGGCCTCATAGGGAGATAACCTTTGATAAGTTCATAGAGGGTATTGAGAGATTCCGTGAGGTGTTTAGTGGGCAGATATGGACTGAGGTAATGCTTGTTCATGGAGTAAATGATAATGAGGATGAGATAGAACGTATTGGCGATGCCATAAGTAGGTACAGGCCGGATAGGGTCTACATGATGGTGCCCACAAGACCACCCGCTGAGACCTGGGTTAAGCCACCAACATCCGATGTACTAATGAACCTAGCCAGAGTGCTCTCAAAGTATGTAAATAGTGATAGGATCTTCATAATAGACTATATTGAGAGAGGAGAGTTTCATATAGATAGGAATGATCCGGTAAATAGCTTGTTAAGTATACTCAAGATACAGCCAATGACTATTGAACAGGTGATGGATGTTATTAGGAGGAATAATCTAGATATGGAGATTCTCGATAAGATAAGGAGTTTAACGAGGGAGGTTACTTTTAATGGAATTAAGTACTTAGTTTATTCTGGTGAGTGATTTTCGTTAAATATATAGTTATTTTATGGGCATTACTTAATTAATTTAAGAAGAATAAGTAATTATGCCGGAATTTCTTAATTTTGACGTTGCAATTATTGGTGGTGGGATTGCCGGTGTATCGGTAGCCCGCGAGTTATCGCAGTATAATGTTAGTGTTGTGGTTATTGAGAAGCATAGTGACATTGGGTTGGAAAGTACGTCAACGAATCACAACCTGGTCTGTCAAGGTGGTGACGCATTATCATTTAGGCCGGGCACACTCCATGCCGAGTTGAATGTTAAGAGCATACCGCTTTGGCCAAAGCTCGCTGATGAGCTTGGTTTCCCATTGAAGAGAATTGGTGGTCTTTGGTTAATTAGGGATAAGGCTGACTTCAGGAGGTACCTGAGGCTTTACTCAAGGGCCTTTAAATCATCGCTTGAGCCTAATGCGCCTTATTACATACCTGAGGGTAGTTTTCAACCCCTTGAATTTGTGGATAGGAAGCGATTATTGGATATGGAGCCATACATTACACCAAATGCTTTGGGAGCCCTACATGACCCAAACCTATGCATAACTGACCCCCCCGTTAAGGTTGCCAAGCCTTTGCGGAGAATGCCAGGGCTAATGGTGTCGAGTTCCTACTTAACCAGGAGGTTGTTAGGATTGAGAGGCAGGGAATAGTATATAACATTTATACTAAACAGGGTTTGGCCATTAAGTCAACCTTCGTAGTCAATGCGGCAGGTATTGAGGTTGATAGGATTGCCGAGATGGTTGGTGCGAGAAACTTCTCTATTGTGCCGCTAAAGGGCACCTTGACCGACTTTGACGAAGAAGTTGGTAAGTTAATAAGTCATGAGGTTCACGTACTGCCTAGGATAGAGGATATGCCGCATGTGAAAGCAGTACTACCCAATATTTATGGTTTTGCTAGGTCAGGCATTTACCTTGAGCTCACGTATAGGAGCGATAGGGCTGTCCGTGAGGAGGCTGTTAATCACAATATCAAGGTTGCCAAGGAGTTATTCCCTGAAATACCCTTTGAGAAGCATGTTGTTAAGTCGTTCATAGGCTTCATGGCATACACAAACGCGGACACTGGCTGGCATGACTTCGTGGTAGACATACCGGACTACGTACCAAACTGGGTCAACATAGTGCTTGGGCCGGCCGGCGTATCCGCCTCACCAATGCTTGGTAAGAAGGTTGTTGAGTTATTAATGCAGTCGGGGCTTAAGCTTGAGCCTAAGAAGGGCTTTGACCCAAGGGCTAGGAGGGGTGTGCAATCATGAGCGTGCCAAGGACTATAACCCTCGACGTTGCAGGAAGATGATTGATGCAATGATTAGATATGCAAGAGACAATAGGGTATTACCAGGCAGTTTTGCCGTGGTTGATGAGGGTGGCCACGTAATTGCAGCTGAGCGTAGAGACAACGGCTTACCGGCGACCTTCGACATAGCAATTGACAAGGCCTGGACAGCGGCAACAATGAAGACCTCAGCCAGAGTTCTCGAGGTTGTTACAAGAGGTCAGGGTTGGAGACTCAATGTTAAGTATGGTGGTAGACTCACAATAATTCCTGGCTCAGTACCTGTGGTCTCAGGTAATAAGGTCATTGGCGGTATAGGGCATAGCGGCGGCTCCGCCGAGGAGGATGAGGCAATAGCACAGGCTGGGTTGAGCGCATTTTATAGGGAGGATCATATTGACTTTACCGGCGAGGATATGCTTAGGTCATTGAGGATGATCGCCGATACCGTGATTAACCACATCATAGAGAAGAGGCTACGCCCAGTAGCTATAACAATAGTTGATGAGTGGGGGGGATGGCCAGTACTGATTTATAGGATGGATGGAACTCCCTACGGCTATATTGAGGTTTCACGCGATAGAGCTTGGACAGCAGCAGCCTTTAAGGTCCCATCAGACGCTGTGTTTGATGAAGTCGGTATTAATTACGGCGTTGGCTGGAATGAGCGACTTACAGTAACAGCTGGCGGGGGGGTACCATTTAGGCTCCAGGGCTTAATGTTCGCAATAGGCATTGCCGGTAATAAACCTCAGGATGATAAGGAAATAGCCATTTCGGCGCTGAAAAACGCCGGCGTAGAACTAATTGTCTAAGCCCAGCCCCTAATCTACATCACTTATCAGTTGGGCAAGTCATCAGCATCAAAATAAGGCTTGTGCAATGAATTATTAACCTTACTTTAATAATGACCATGCTTAAAAATAGGATTTCTAACCAACCATGTGAGCACAAGAATCAGCCACATAACGTATTACATAGACCTGCACTCAGCCTACGTGCAATTCCTAGGATGCAACTTTACCTGCCATGGTGCATAAGGAAGCTAACACCATGGGACCACCATTTAGGCAATGACGAATTGGTTAAGTTAAGGTTCCAGGGATTATTGAGCATTAACGAGTTTCTAGAAATAATTGATAACGCCATTAATCAATACAGCATGGAAGAGACCGTCCTCGGAGGTGAAGAACCAACAATCGACCCAGCCCTACCTATGATAGTTAGGGAATTGAATAATAGAAGGTTGAGAATAAGACTATTAACCAATGCCTACGAAATAAGTAATGAATTACTAAACGAACTAGGACTATGCGGGGATTGCGAGGTCGTCATTGGGATTAAGACCCTTGACCCAAGCAAGCATATTAAATATACGGGTAAACCCCCCCTTGAACCTGTCCTAAGGAATATAAAGCGATTACTGGAGAGCGGCGTTAGGGTTATCTTTGAGACCGTGTTAATACCTGGTCTAAACGATGCAAAGGACATAGAGGGAATCGCGAAATACCTGACAGGCATTACAAGAGACCCAGTCCTAATAATTGACCCATTAATTCCAATACCAGGCACGCCCTGGAGAAGACCAACACAGGAGGAATTAAATGAGGCAATGAGTAGGGCAGGCAGGTATGTTAGGGTAATGACCCATGAAAAAATCGGAAGACCCAGTAGGGTGGTCGTACTATATCCGAGGCTTTAATCAAGGAATAATAGCTTTTGATGTATACATAACTATGATATGGAATAGAGAGGCATCTAAAGCTCGCAACTAAGGTCTATGATATGTTGAAAAAGATGCATGAAGAGACAATGAGTAAGGTACATGCTTAGGAGGACATTAGGCAAACTGAACAAAGATTAATACCCATTGGTAGCCGGGCGGATTCGAACCGGGGTCAACGGGTTTCTACCCCCCCTGCTGGTCCAAAGCCCGCCATCCTTGGCCGCTAGACGACCCGGCTAATAACAAAGGCAAGGAACCAGTTTAAAAGCGCTACTCGTCGTATTTTACGTCATTACATCTTTAGTGCGTTCTTCTTTGTAGCTAATCCCCCCCTCGCTATTAGGAGCTTCGTCTCTATCGTAGCTACCGTCTCTCCCCCCCTTTGATTCTTAACCTCATGCTTAAACGTTATTACACCACCGTTGTACTTATTACTTGGTTTCTTATCAACGACCTCGGACTCGACGTATATCGTGTCACCGATCTTAACGGGCTTTAAAAATTTCGAGTTAACCTCGAGCAGCGCTATCGTCGTACCGGCAACCAACGGTGCGAATAGGCCAACGGCGAGGGCTTGGACCAATAGTCCATGGGCAACCCTACCCTCGAAAATAGTCTCTTTTGCAAACACATCATCAACGTGTAATGGATTGTAATCTCCCGTTAATCCAGCGAATTGAATGATATGGGTCTCAGTGACTGTTAATCCCTGTGATCTCATTTTCATGCCAACCTGGAAGTCGTCAAATGTATATGGCGGTAACTTTAGACTCACAGCCTTAATTAGTAATTCAATTATTAACGTTTACCCGGGTTTACCAATCACTTTCTGCGTCTTATGATGAGTAATACCGATAATAATATCACAACCACAACTATTACTATTATGTAACCCAGTGATGAGTAGGGAATGAGCTGTGCCATGTTCGTCTTCGCTGTATGCTGCGTGGTTGTGGTCTTCATGGTTATTACAGGGCCTGTTGTTAAGAAGTTTATCACGTAGTTACCTGGCGCTAGTGTTAGTATAACTCCATTGCCCGTCTCCTGAAAGCCCTGTATATTGCTTGGTATTGTTGTTGGCAATACATTACTTGCCATGTAGACCTGGGTCTCATAATTAGTATTTATACTGAGTTGTAATGTTCCATTGCTTAAGACCTTTATATACGGTGTGTATGTTATTGTTATATTTCCTGTATTGACCATCGGTAGGTACACCTCGTTATTCAATATATAGTAGGGTATTGGCTGTCCTGTACTATTCGTCACGGTCACAGGCCCAGTGGCTGTACTGGGAGTGTTATGTTCATTAATAGTGCTGGCGTGTATACTGTCGCATTTATAGTGACCAGTGAGCTATTTCCTGTTAGATATAGAACACCATAATTGATAATAAATCAAGCACAGTATCTACTCTAGGTTCTGTGTTATAAGTCTTTCTTTCAATTACTAATTAACAGAGATCCCAAGACCATTAACTAGTTTACGCCTATTCCTAATGAAGACATTCGTTAAGTGAAGCATATGCCAACAAACCATGTGGCCCTTAGTAAATGCCTCGCAATCGCACCTACCAACTATGGCCACCTCGCTATTCCTCAACCTCCTAATCCTAACCTCAACATTATGCCAGGTACTTGGCCTAGACCTACTCCTAACCCTACCCCCCCTAATTATCCACTCTCTACCATTTCTTCTAACTTCGTCGAAAATCACGTCCTTACTAACCATTATCAGCTAACGATATCACTCACTAATTTAAGAACCATTCTAGTTGAATCAACTCATTGGCAGGTTAATCACGGTACCGGTCTTAACATCACAATACTTATCCCTATAAGCCACACTCACGTAATGCCTAGTCTCATCACCAGAGCAATGAGCTGGGCATACATACCTTGAGTACTTAGCGACAACATCAAGCTGCTGCCTAGATGGGCCATGGAAACCACCAATTACCAGGTAAACATCACCGAGCAGTTCACGGCCCCCCCTCCTCACGATGTTATCAATGCCTGGATGAGAACAACCAACGACGATAATAGAACCATAACCGCTCAATCTAATGATTAATGAATGCTCATAAACACCCATACCGCTCATGACGCCTGTCGTAAAGGCGTCCTCAAGTATCTCCCTCGAATCCCTAACAGTAACCGGATTAAGACCCCCCCACCTACGTAATACGTTATCAACCTCAGGAACATACACCGTTAACCCCCCCCTCCTAACCTCACCAACGTACTTAAACCCACCATAGTGGTCAGCATGGTAATGACTAAGGAAGGCTGCATCAACCCTATTGAGGTCTATGCCCAAGGCCCTTACATTATTCTCAATAACCCTCGACTCCGTATCTGCGTCGTAAAGCAGAGTCCACTTATCCGTCTCGATAAGTATGCTCCAACCCCCCCAATCATTAAGTAATGGTGGGTTTGGCTTGTTATCATTAATTACCGTAAGCTTAATCCACCTAACCATTACCTGCCCACAGTTACTTGTAAAATATATTAACCTTTTATGTATTTATGTAGGTACTAATGATGATATGCACCTCCGCCGATTAATGAGGAGATTAGCCTGGAACTGATGGGTTTTACTTATAAATTGTGCTGAAGTTTCACGTTCTGTGGATTAGGGTATTAAATAATGGGATTAAGTTTGTCATCAACAGTTCCATCATTAATACGCTAAATACCGGTAATTTCAGTGATCAAAGCATTACCAACTTCATAATTGCCACGTTCAATAATGCCCTCCTCTTTGGGGGGGTTCCTGAGGATATACGTAGTGTGTATATTCATGGTAATGTCGGTCACAGGCATGTTTATGGTTATGTAATGTACATTAGGAGGTATAGGTCCGCCAGCATTCATATTGGGACTTGGCGCATTAAACGTGACTTTAGTAAATGCGCGACTTATTGGGGGGGTTGGCAAGTCCTTGCTCACGAGATTGCCCACCTAGTCGGTATTGGCAGCGGTCATTACCTTAGGCATGGTAATATTCACCTAAACGTTACTAAGGAGTTACTCCTTGAGTCATTACCGTCAGAAATCGCCATACCTGCTACTTACTATTTATTGATTGATTATTTATTAGGAATAGAATGTAAAGGAGGATACTCAAAGGCATCGAGAGATTTCATAATCAATGAATTAAATAGATTAACCAATGATTACTTAATTGATGTCAAACATTACATTAATTGTTCCGTTGTTTTACGTTCATTGATTAGGTCGTGTAATTCCCGCTTAATGCGATATGCCTAACATGCTTATGCCTTGTCTTTATTAATATCGTTATTAGAAAGGTTTATTAGGACTACTTAACGTTGGGTTCTGATTATCGATGGCAGTTAGGATTATCGAGAAGAAGATTGAGGATATACTCTCAATAATGAGAAATCCTGCCCAGGTTAGAAACGCAGGTACTCTTGCTCATGTTGATCACGGCAAGACAACAACCACAGACTCACTGCTAATGGGTGCCGGCTTACTTAGCCCCAAGGTTGCTGGTAAGGCATTGGCAATGGACTATGTCGAAATCGAGCAGTTAAGGCAGATGACCGTTAAGGCCGCTAACATAAGCCTATACTTCGAGTATGAAGGTAAGCCATACATAATTAATTTCGTTGATACGCCGGGTCACGTGGACTTCACGGGCCATGTTACGAGATCTCTCAGGGTTATGGATGCGCGTTAGTCGTCGTTGATGCGGTTGAGGGTGTTATGACGCAGACGGAGACTGTGGTTAGGCAGGCAATGGAGGAGATGGTTAGGCCAGTACTCTTTATCAATAAGATTGATAGGTTAATCAAGGAGCTTAGGCTGAGCCCCCCCAACGAGATCCAGCAGAGGATTGTGGAGATCGTTAAGGACTTCAACAACCTAATCGACATGTACGCGGACCCAGCCTTCAAGGACAAGTGGAAGGTTGATCCATCTAAGGGTCAAGTCGCGCTTGGCTCAGCGCTCCATAAGTGGGGGGGTGTGACAATACCACAGGCCGCTAAGGCAGGTCTTAAGTTCAGCAATATTGTTGATGCTTACGAGAAGAACTACGTCGATGAGCTGGCGCAGGAATTCCCACTCTATAAGGCTATTTTGAACATGATCGTCGAGCACGTACCGCCACCAAACGTAGCCCAGAAGTACAGGATACCGAAGATCTGGAGGGGGGGAGACATAAACTCACCACTCGGTAAGGCATTGCTTGAGGCTGACCCTGACGGCCCAACAGTGATAGCCGTTAGCAAAATGAATAAGGACCCACACGCAGGATTAATAGCCACTGGCAGGGTGTTCAGTGGCACTATTAGGGAGGGTGACGAGGTCTACCTAATAAATGCAAAGACGACAAAGAGGGTTCTACAGACTTACCTATACATGGGTCCGAATAGAATAGTAATACCTGAGGTACCGGCCGGTAACATAGTTGCCTTACTGGGCGTTGATGATGCGAGGGCTGGCGAGACGATAGTTGCTGCCTCAATTAAGGATGTGGCGGCACCATTCGAGAGGATGAAGTACATAAGCGAGCCTGTGGTTACAGTGGCCATAGAGCCCAAGAATCCAAATGACCTGGCGAAGCTTGTTGAGGGCCTTAAGGAATTAACGATTGAGGACCCAACACTAAGCCTAAAGATTGATGAGGAGACAGGCAGGTACTGCTCAGCGGTGTTGGTACGCTGCACCTAGAGATAGCTACGTGGATGCTTAAGGAGAGGACTAAGCTTGATTT
This sequence comes from Vulcanisaeta distributa JCM 11217, assembly GCF_001316005.1. GTDB lineage: Archaea > Thermoproteota > Thermoprotei > Thermoproteales > Thermocladiaceae > Vulcanisaeta > Vulcanisaeta distributa_B. Next base: position 232,926 of record NZ_BBBJ01000001.1, on the reverse strand, counting down.
CACTGTTTCACAGCCACTAGTTAGGTTTAGGGAGACTGTTAGGACTGCATCACCGACATTTGAGGGTAAGTCTCCGAACAAGCACAATAAGCTTTACATAAGTGTTGAACCGCTTGATGAGGAGACCATAAGGCTTATACAACTTGGCGAGGTAACGGATGACCAGGACCCGAGGGAGAGGGCGAAGATACTTAGGGAGAAAGCTGGCTGGGACACTGATGAGCCAGGGCATATGGGCTGTTGACGAGCAGTACATCAACGTCTTCGTTGATAAGACAACAGGTATTCAGTACCTTAGGGAGGTTAGGGATTACATAGTGCAGGGCTTTAGGTGGTCAATACAGGCAGGTCCACTGGCTCAGGAACCTGTTAGGGGGGGTATAAAGGTGGTACTGCATGATGCGGTGGTTCACGAGGACCCAGCGCACAGGGGGGGTCCGGCTCAGATAATGCCTGCCACGAAGAATGCCATAATGGCTGGAATACTGGCAGCCAAACCAACACTGCTTGAACCCATGCTATCAATAGAGGCTAAGACGACGCAGGAGAACATCGGCTCCGTGATCGGTGTGTTGAATAGGCATAGGGGGGGTAAGGTACTTGATATGATTCAGTCTGAGTACATGGTGACGATTAAGGGCGAGATACCCGTCATTGAATCATTCACCCTAAGTGATGAGCTTAGAAGTGCAACTGCTGGTAGGGTGTTCTGGAGCCTTCAGTTCTCAAGGTGGTCTCCAGTCCCTGAGAACATGCTAATGGATATGATAATGAAGATTAGGGAGAGGAAGGGATTGCCTAAGGAGATTCCGAAGGTTGAGGACTTCATATCACAGTACTAAAAATAATGGCTTAAGGAGTTTGATTTTTAAATACATCAAGTGTAGTTGTAATACGCATGTCATCACAAAGCAGTCAAGGTGGAGGTAAGATTAGGGTCTCTGTGCAGAAGGCCGGGCCATTAGACACAGGCGAGATAGCCCAGACAATGAAGACCATTAAAACGAAGTTCGCAATAATGAGTGGCAAGGGCGGTGTTGGTAAGAGCTTTGTCACGGCAAGCCTGGCGCTGGGCTTTGCAATGAGGGGTTATAGGGTTGGCATACTTGATGCTGATGTGTATGGACCAACAATACCTAAGTTGCTTGGTTTAGTTGGCGCTAATCTTTACCTTAGTGAGGATGAGAAGATAATACCTGCCGAAGGCCCATTCGGCATAAAGGTGGTCTCCATGGACTTCCTACTGCCCACTGACGATACGGCTGTTATTTGGAGGGGGGGCCCATTAGTTGATAGGGCAATTAAGGACTTCCTAGGTAATGTACGCTGGGGGGGTGAGTTGGATGCCTTATTCATTGATTTACCGCCAGGTACCGGCGATGCCCCATTAACAATAGCACAGGCCCTTGCTAATGAGATGACCGGTAGCATAATAGTGACTGCACCGAGCGATGTTTCAAAGAGGATTGTGCAGAAGGCCATTGATTTCTCGAGGAAGGTTAAAATACCGATAACCGGTGTAATCGAGAACATGTGCTGCTTCTACTGTCCTGAGTCGGGTAAGACGTACTACATCTTTGGGAAGTTGATTGGTAAGGAGATGGCTGATAAGTACGGTGTGCCGTACCTAGGCATGATACCCCCCCTTGACCCAAGGATTGGTGAGTCCAATGATCTTGGAGAGCCCTTCCTAATGAAGTACTCCACTTCGGATACGGCTAGGGCAATACTGAGTATTGTGGATACGATAATAGCCATGTATAGGGATAGGCTTGAGGCTAAGGTTGAGGCCCCCCCGGCAAAGAAGCAGATAAAGTCGTTGCTTAGATTACCTGGTGAGGAGGAAGAGAATCAGGAAGAATCATAGGTACTTCCTTAAGGCTTTTGCGGTTTCAGCTATCGCTTCAAAGTCCCCCCCTGGGGGGGCCGATAGGTAAATACCGGGGAAGTACCTCAGTAGCTCACGGGCTCTATTAACCGCATCACCTATTGGGTCAGGCTTTACCTGAACCTCAGTATTGAGTATCCTACCTATTATTTTAGCTGACTTATTAGTAATTATTAGTAATGCTGGGTAAACATCGACGTTAAACTCCTTATTCACGGTAAAAACCCTCATTAAGTCCTCCATTGACAATGTGTATTGAAGCATTGCAAAGTCAGGTTTGGCACTTAGTCTTTCCCTTATGTAGCTTTCCTCAAAACTTGATATGGAAATACCAAACCTAGCACCGCTTATTTGCTCAGCATCCCTTAAATAATTAATTGCGCTTACTGGTGTTAAATCAGGGACAGCCGTAACGCCCGGCCCCCAAGTCACCCCTCATTAATAGGTAATTCCTAACGCCATTGATTAAGCCGCCCATTATTAATGCCGTAAGACCAACCTTATTGTGATCAGCAACCCTAACATTTGCAATAACCTCAATATTAAATTTACGCCTAATTAATGCACCTATGAGTATTGCATTTGCCGATGGGTTTGCGAATGTGGAATCAGGGATGTCGATGTGCGTCACGTAATCAATAACGCCACTAATCATATTCAGGTAATTATCTACATTATCAATTTTTCTCAGCGGTGGTAATTCAGCTATTATAACCGCCATTATGTGCAATAGTCGTAACCACTAATTAAGAATTACGCTATTGAACCCTTTATGCAGTTAATATTTAACCATGGAGAGATTAAGATGAACTCATTATTAAGTAGGTTTACGCTCTCCTGGCATCCAATTTTCACCGACCCATTCATCCTCATCAACATGAGGTTTCCAAACTCTCTATACAGCTTTTTCGAGAATAACCTAGTGGCTACTATGAAGAATATGCCATGGGACCTACCAATCCTTATATTATTAATTAGCGAATTCAGTAAGTCCTTATTACCCATGAGGCCCTCCGCGTTATCCACAATCATTATAACCTTATTATCCCTGGATCCTATGAACCATTTAATAATGTCCTCTATGAGCAATGTCTCATAAATACTCATTAATGAGTCAGGTAATTCATGAAGATCAATAATCGCAATCCTACTCCTCAAAACCCTTATGGGGCTGAACACTGAAATATCCATGTTCTCACCGCCAATGTTAACCATCGCATCAAAGAATCCAGTGTCCTTCAATGAGTATGCCAGATCAATGGCCTTATTTATCGGCCCCCTACCAATTATATTAAGAAGTTCTGGATCCTTAATGGCGCTGATGAAGCTTTGTACAGTGTTAAGGGCTTTCTCATTGTCCATCATTAATGTGGTAATTACATACTTAATCTCCGGATCCAGGTAATTAACCGCCCTCTCAATAAACCACCTAAATCTTATTGATAACGGCATAATGCTTAACTTACCAAGTCCCTTCCTCTGAAAATCAACATTAAATTCAACCCCCGTCGCTCTTCGACATACTCATTGAAATTCTAACCCTCCTCTGAAATCCAAGTATCCGTAGTTTGTCTGCGATGTACTTCTTCAACTCATCGATATCAGCCGGCCTACCTAACTTCATAAGGTCCACCGGTATTAGCACTGACGCATCAACTCCATTCTCAATGAGATCCTTCGTATACTCACCTGTCCTATCAAATATTACTATGTTTTCATAACTACTCATTGAGTATAATTCCTTAATCAACCTCTTTATGAAGAAGGACTTACCACAACCTGGCTGACCCATTATTAATAAGCCCCTACTAAGTGCATCCTCACTGAGGGTTATTGGTATGTCATACCCATTAATTAATGTCTTGCCAAATGTCAAATTTCCCGTTAATCCAAGGAATCCTCTAATAACCTCACTACTTGGGTAGATAACCATGCTACCATTAATGGGTATTACAAGCAATGATGCGTATCGAAATGCCCCCCCATTCTCCCTTATTCGTGATATTACGAAATCACTGACAATCCTAATATACGTCGAGTTAACGCCCCCCCTTATTGATAGTGGCGGGTTTATTACACTCTCAACCTTACTAACCCTAAGAAGCACCTCATTACCTGTTGACGCATCAACCACTACTATGTATGAACCAATGAATAACTTGCTAATTAAGTCATTATAACTAAATCTTGAACTCACAGTAAGTATTAACCTATTATTCTCGTTGACGCTCTTTTCAACGATTCCCAGCACATTACCTAGTTTATTAATATCGAGCTCATTAATGGCATTATCGCTAGTGCTACCTCTCTGCATTGAGTTAGGGGGGGCTACTTAGTAGCTTATAAGGATTCGTGAAGTATAGACCCGCGGTACTTACGATAAACTTACCGTGAAACTCCATGAAATTTCTGAGAAACCTAAAGCTACTGAGATAAGTACTCCTTAATTGCCAGCGCCAGTCTCTTAATACCCTCAAATATCTGCTGCGGCGTCGGGTATGTGAAGTTCAGCCTCATGTCATTGTGCCTATCCTCATTTGGATAAAAGGACTTACCAGGTACATACGCAACACCATACTTCTTAATAGCCACGCTAAGCATCTCTCCCGTGTCTATCTTCTCAGGCGTTGTTAACCAAATGAACATGCCGGCTGATGGCTTAGTCCAGGTAACACCCTCAGGCATGTACTCACTCAACGCCTGAAGCATTAGGTCCCTCTTTGACCTATAGATTTCCTTAATTCTCGGTATATTCCTCTCAATGACGCCTCTCCTCAATAACTCAGCTGCAATATATTGGTTGAGAGTTGATGTGTGCAGGTCAATGGACTGCTTGGCAAGCTCAAACCACCTAATAACCTCATCACTAGCCGCAACCCAACCAAGCCTAAGCCCAGGTGCTGCAATCTTACTAAATGTGGATAGGTAGATAACCCTACCTTCACTATCCATCGCCTTAAGTCTCGCTGGCGGCTCCTCATCACCGAAGTATATGTAGCCGTATGGGTCATCCTCAATTATTAATACATCATACCTACTGGCGATATCGAGCAATGCCTTCCTCCTCTCCATACTCATTGTGATACCCGTCGGATTCTGCCCCCCGTGGGCACCACGTATATGAACTTAAGTTTGCCACCATCCTCAGATATCTTCTTGATCGTATCCTCGAGAATATCGACCTTAATCCCATAATTGTCCATGGGCACACCAACTATCCTGGGACCATAAATCCTAAAGGCTTGCAACGCGGCTAGATATGTTGGGCTTTCAGTGATTACGTAATCCCCCCCAGGGTTAATGAATAACCTGCCAATTATGTCAAGGGCCTCCTGACTACCAACAGTGATTATTATGTTTTCAGGACCATTAACCTTAATGCCCTCCTTACCCATAAACTTGACTATTTCCTCCCTTAATTCCGTTACACCGCCGGTGGTTCCGTATTGAAGTGCCTTTTCTGCCTTAGTTGATAATACATCCCTCGTTATTTCTATTATCTCCTTAACAGGGAATGAGGATGGGTCAGGCATTCCGCCACCGAAGGAAATAACATTCTCTGTAACCCACTTCAATAATTCTCTAATTTCAGAAGCCCTCATTAATTTTGACCTATCTGCCAGGAATTGACTAAGGTTCATACTGGTCGCCATGATATGATTTGAGGGATTTATATTGCTTTCTCTAGAATAAAAATAAATATATTGAATAAATACTTATTTTTAGACCAAGTCATTAATTAGAAGAGTCTCTCAATTTCATCTAGATAATTAACAACATCCTTTGCAAAGTACGTGATTATTAAATCTGCTCCAGCCCTCCTAATGGCGATTAATGACTCAAGAACGGCCTTCTTCTCATCAAGCCAACCATTCATTATCGCTGCCTTAAGCATGGCATACTCACCACTAACCTGGTAAGCAGCTAACGGAACCTCAGGGAAGTTCTGCTTCACAAGCCTGATAACATCAAGGTAAAGCATTGCCGGTTTAACCATTACTATGTCAGCGCCCTCATTAATGTCCATGGCAACCTCCTTAAGAGCCTCATGCGCATTCCTCGGGTCCATCTGGTAACTACGCCTATCACCAAACTTAGGTGCACTAGCTGCGGCTTCCCTGAATGGGCCGTAAAACGAGCTCGCATACTTGGCGCTATAGGCCATTATGATAACGTCGCTAAAGCCGGCCCTATCAAGGGCCTCTCTAATAGCCTTAACCTGCCCATCCATCATCCGGACGGCGCAACAACATCAACACCGGACTCGGCGTAGGTCACCGCGGTCTTAGCGTAGAGCTCTATTGTTGAGTCATTATCAACTATGTACCTACCATCCGGCAACTTCTTAACAATACCGCAGTGGCCATGGTCTGTGTACTCACAGAGGCATACGTCGGCCATTACGATGAGTTTATCCTCGAAGGAGTCCTTAAGGAATCTAATGGTCCTCTGTATTATGCCATGCTCGTCATACGCCGAACTACCCCACTCATCCTTATGCTCAGGTATGCCAAATAAAATAACAGACCTAATGCCAGAACTGACTAACTGATCAACAAAGTTAATTAGCTTGTCATTAAGGGGGGGCCACCTGTACTGTCCAGGTAGTGACTTAATAGGCTCTGGCTCGTTAATATCCTCCCTAACGAATATTGGCATCACGAAATCATCAGGCCTAAGCATCGTCTCAGCAACCATATTCCTAACGAGGACGTTTGACCTAAGTCTCCTGGGCCTATTAACGGGGGGGTAATTAAACAAGTAACTCCTCAACCTAATACTTTCAGTAGCAACCACAGCATTGAGGCGCCAAGTACCAGTTTAAAAATAGTGCTTCCCCTAACCGCTGGGAGTGAAAAATGAGTAAATACCAAGACCAACCATGAATAAGCCCAATATGCCAAAGGCGATCTTACCCGCTTGGCTGCAGCACTCTAATAACCAACATTCTTAATGAAGCCTTTATAGTTAACTAGCACTATGATGGTCTGGACAGGCTAAGAACGAAATTGAACATGAAGCCAATTATGAATTATAACCCGGCCGTAATCGTGAGGGAGCAATGACTATTGTTAATATCAAAACAATTAAGAAGTCGTCACCAAAGATTGCCTGTTTAAACTTGAGGCGATTAATACTATTTTTCAATTACTAATAGCATTGGGATTAGCATTACATGGCATGCCATATTACACTCAGCGAAAGTATGCCAATAAATAAAGCACCAAGCAACTTAATAGTAAAGATCATTAGGTCTGGCAGTGATAAGTTAATTGGCCTTAACTTAATGAGCAGTTCAATTGCTAGAGTACCAATAAGTACATTCTGCGGTTTAGTTCTTGTTTAGAGGGAGGATGAGTCAATAATTGTAGCCGATTCCGATGCGGTCCCTGACCTTCCCATATGTATTGTATCTAACTGGGTTAAGTTAAACATAGGTATAGATGGGAGTGTGGTTTAGGACGCTGACTATGCTCTATATAGAGTGAATACTTTAGAGACTTAGACCGAAATAATGGCATGCCCCCCCTTGACCCTGCAGTTAGGAGATTCCTTGAGGAACTAAATAAGGTGATGCCCCCCCAAATGACGAAGATTCCACTTGACGAATTTAGAAAGATGTTTAGGGCATTCTTTACGTCACAACCAAAAAGACCTATTTATAGAGTTTTCGATATAATGATACCTGGGACGGAGACGAAAATACCAGCTAGGGTTTACGTGCCTAGGGAGGGCAACGACTTCGGTGTACTTGTTTATCTACATGGTGGTGGCTTCGTACTTGGTGATGTTGAGACTTACGACCCACTATGCAGAGAGTTATCTGTCGCCTGCGACTGCGTAGTAGTTTCCGTGGATTATAGATTAGCACCAGAACATAAATTCCCTGCAGCCGTAATTGACGCCTTCGACTCAACTAAGTGGGCCCTTGAGCATGCCAGGGAAATTAATGGAGACCCTGAGAAGGTGGCAGTGGGTGGCGATAGCGCTGGTGGTAACCTAGCCGCCGTAGTGGCAATAATGGCTAGGGACCAGGGATTAAAACCAGCCCTAAAGTATCAAGTCCTAATAAACCCATTCATTGGTGTTGACCTGGCATCATACACGATGAGGGAATACTCCACTGGCCTATTCCTCGAACGTGAAGCCATGGCATTCTTCAATAAGGCCTACCTAAGGAGCCCTGCTGATGCCTTTGACCCAAGGTTCTCACCAATTCTCGTGGACAACCTAAGCAACCTACCACCAGCCCTAGTAATAACCTCTGAGTACGACCCACTAAGGGACTCCGCAGAAACCTACGCAACGAAACTCGCCGAGGCAGGGGGGGTACCAACAGTAACTGTGAGATTCAACGGAGTAACCCACGGATTTTATGGATTCCCAATACCACACGCCAAGGCGGTGATCGGATTAATAGGATCAACTCTAAGGCAGGCGTTTTACAATAGGTACTAGATATGTACATCACAAACACCGCAAAAAACTTAAAAACAAACAATGAATATACCTAATTGGGCCCGTAGCTCAGCAAGGCCCAGAGCGGCGGGCTCCAGACCCGTAGGTCGTGGGTTCAAATCCCACCGGGCCCACCACTTTTACATTCAATTCCTCCGAGTCATGCATATAAGTACAATGCATCATGCATATAAGCCGATAATTACGATTATTATACAACCTAGTTAAGCCTCATACTAGTATCCATACTTATGGACGAGTTGGTGTTAAACTCATTCCTGGAGGGCCTCAAACAATGCTTTGTAATCAAGGTATGATTATTGCCAGGTTCAGTAAGCAGTTCGTGATTACGTCTCCGATTAAATATGACGAGCTCTGCGGAGTTAAACAGAAGTGCATAAATTGTAATGTGAATATGAATATTTCGTGATGAGGGCCCAGTATCGGATCTGTGAAGTGAAAGACCACTGCTGATTTTTATTTCTCTGGAGTAAAGGCTTTAAGTGAATGGATAATGGATGTCTACAGTGACGAGAGAGGGTTGGCTGACTTGATGCTGATTACCTGGCAAGTCTGACCCATACTAGTATACATAGCGTTTAGCTTTCGTTTAATTAGGAAAATCAATATATTCACGCATAAACTTATTGATCACGTTTATGATGAATCCCTAGACCCTGAAACCTGATGAGGGACATCCTTACTGATTTCCAGCGTAAAAATCAACAGAACATAATGTCTATAAAGCCGTTATTTAACGTCTACTTAATGAGCTTGCCTGAGGATGTAATGACTAAGGCTCTTGACATCGCCCTGAGCAGCGGCTCTTCGTATGCCGAGGTTAGGTATCAAGTTGATGCTGTTAGGTTTGTTAATGTTAGGAATGGTGTTCTTCAGTCATTGAGTAGTTATTCCTATGGCGGTGTTTCGGTTAGGGTCTTGGTTGATGGCATGTGGGGTTTTGCCGCGACGAGTAATACTGATTGGGAGTCGGTTAGGGATGCTGTTGGTAGGGCTGTGTCGTTGGCTAGGTCTGTGGCTAGGCTTAGGAGGAGGAAGGTGAGCATTAGTAGGGAGAGGCTGGCTAGGATTACGTATGATGTTAGCCAGAGGGTTAGGGTTGAGGATTTATCAAATGAGTACTTAATTAAGTACTTAAGCGAGCTTGATGCTCATGCTAGGGTTGAACCTAGGATTAGGGTTAGAAACCTATATCTAAGCACCACCATTACTGAGAAGTTAATTATAACTAGTGATGGGGGCCTACGTTAGGAGCAGGGTACCCAGGGTCTATCTATTCGGTTCATTAATAGCCTATGACCCGCAGAAAGGCAGCGCCAGAGGAATATTGAATTCGGTGGTTCGGGAGGCTTTGAAGTTTTAAGCGGCGTTGATGGGGAGGTTGATAGGGAGGTTAGCGTAATTAAGGACGTGCTTGATAAGGCTAAGCCGCTTCCCCATGACGAGGTAATGGATGTAGTACTAAGCCCCGAGTTAGCGGGCATAATGGTCCATGAGAGCATAGGCCATCCACTGGAGTTGGATAGGATCATGGGTAGGGAGGGTGCCGAGGCAGGCGAGTCATATGCCAGGCCGGATTACCTGGGTAATTACAGAATTGGCAGTGAATTGGTCACGATAATTGATGACCCAACAATACCCAATAGCTACGGCTTCTACCTAGTCGATGAAGAAGGCGTCACTGCCAGGCCAAGGTTCCTGGTTAGGAATGGGGGGGTGATTAATGAATTCTTAATGAATAGGGAGTACGCATCATACATTGGGTTAACAAGTAATGCCGCCGCTAGGGCCAGCGAGTTTGATAAGGAGCCAATACCGAGGATGGCCAATACATACCTAGCACCGGGTAATTGGAAGCCCGAGGAGATAATCAGGGAGACCAGGAGGGGGCTGTACATCGCCTCATATACTGAGTGGAATATTGACGATAAACGCTGGTTTGGGCGTTATGGGGGGGGTTTCGAGGCATACTACATAGAGAATGGAGATCTGAAGTACATGGTTAGGGAACCATTCATCGAGGTCGACACAAAGACATTGTGGAGTAACGTGGATGCCGTAGCCAACGACCTCAGGTTTTACCCAGGAACCTGCGGCAAGGGTAACCCGGAGCAAGGAGTCCCTGTCTACTTAGGTGGACCCACTTTTAGGGTGGCTAACGTCAGGGTTTTGAAGGCGCCGCGTTAACCCTTTGATATGTTTAAATCCCTAATTAACACATACGGTGCCGTGCCAGGTAGTGGCGAGTCCCACCAATAAACCTGCCTAGCCTCCCTGCTTGAGTCGACGAAGTTCCTAAGCAATGCCTTGAAGGAATCCGCAATTCTTAATCCACGAATCCTGGCACTTAACTTACCATTCTTCACTAAAAACGCCACATCCCTAACGACCGTTGAGAATACGCCCTCCTTAACATTCTGAAACCTTGTGTACCAATTATTCGTTACGATAATGCCATTCCCAAGCTCAGCTGCTATCGCCTCAATATCACTGGGTAATTGCCCTGTGCCTATCGCCACGTGCCTCGGCCTCGGCCGTAACCAATTACCAACTGCATGACCTGTACTGGTTGTATTGAATTTAGCGGCCGTCCTATTATTATGTAGTAACCCAGTGAGTACTCCCCTCCTTATTACCTCCATGTTCATTGTCTTATTGCCCTCATAATCAAAGGACTCTGAACCAAAGGCGCTGGGGGGGTCGCTTGATAAATCCATTATTGATAATCCCTCGCTAGCTATGGTATTGCTAATATCATTCTTAGAAATGCCTGACATTTCTGTTATTACTGAGTAGGCGTTAAACCACACAGCAGTCATTAAGCCGTATAAGTGAGCTGACACTAATGGACCAAGAACTACATTATACCGACCACTATCCACACTTTCCTCAGGTAAATCCTTGGCTATCCTCACTAAGCGGCCTGCCTCAACACCCGCATCTTTTGGTTTAAATCCATCCAGGGTATTGGATATTGATACTGATGTTGCAGTTAAATCATCAATAAACGCCCTAATTGTGAGAGTCACGAAGGAAGCCTTATCCTCAAGCTCAAGCCCAGCATTATCGGTATAATAACGTTCCTCAACACCGAAGGTCATTGCACCCGCATTTCTCTGCGAACCCTCACTGAGCGATGCCTGGATTGCTTCGTTTAACCCATCAATTAACTTATCGGTCTCTCCCTCAATTCTGCCGTCATACTTACCAATTAACCGGCTTGGCCTCTCACCATGGGTTAACGGTACGTAAAACTCATCCTCCGGCATGTTATTTAATTCCCTGAGCAACTCCTGAATCTTATTTTTAATAGCGTTTATATCCGACGTAGAGAGTGACGCCGTTAAATACCTCCTCGACTTGGCAACGTATATCGTTGTTTCATGAGTTACCCAGTTATTGGCTATCGTGGGTTCATTATTGGCAAACCTAATCATTGACCAGCGAACCCTCCTATACATAATTATGGCATCATCAACCAAGTCCCTAACATCCCTAATGATACCTCCTAGTTCGTTTAATGAAGCCACGCATAATGCTAATGGCAGGGTATTTAATGCATTTCTTAACAGCATCAATACTTAAATACCTGGCAAAATCATTTTCTAAGTACCTATGGAGAAGGTAATTCAATCAAGGAAAAACGTTAAGTGCAGCACCATGAATAAGGGACTACTTAAAGTACTTGCGGCGGCTCAATTAAGTCTTGCATTTCTACTTTCCTTATTTACAATGGTTATTGATCCACCATCACTAATAAACATAGCGATCACATCCTCAGTAATAATCATTGAGGGTTCATCAATGGGCATCGTATGGAATTACCTAAGAAATGGCTGCTTCACTTAAACCCTAATTTCAATGACTTTACTTGATGATTCGAGGTAATACTTACTCTCATAATCGTAGACTATGTGTAACTCTACCGGTGCGTCCCAGGGAAGGCCGTAGACATCCATAGCCCTAATGAGAATGTCCCTATAAAGCCTACCCTTATTCACAGTGATCCCTCCTGGTACGATTATTAATATGTCTATGTCACTAAGGACCGTAGTCCTACCCTCGGCAATCCCACCAATGACAAAAACCCTAACACCCGGTACTAAGTCCTTGGCAGCCCTCATAACTGCCACTGCGTACTCCCTCCACCTCCTTAAATGCTCGAAGTGGTACCTAACCCAACTTGACATTACTAGCAACCTTATCTAACAATATCTTATTAATTCCTTAGCCACATTAAGTGCTTTAGATATATCATCGACATCATAACTAATTTCGCCATACCTCCCCCCCCTCGGTGTACGCCTCCTCAAGCATTATTAGAATATCCCTATTGGAAACTACAAAATCCCTCAACTCACGCACTAATTCATTAAAGCCCTGATATTCAAGTCCCTTAGTTAACATACCAATCAATTCCCTAATGCCGTGACCCCCCCTAACTTTAGACCCAAACAACTCGAAATAAATAGCCTTTATGTAAAGTTGAAGTGCTTGATCTATGAGGAACATGGCTAAATCAAAGTCATCAGTATTTTCAGCAATACGGAGTGCGTTCAGGGCTCTCCTCTTTAATTTTATTAACATATAAACCGCTCATACATTGTTAAATCCATGCCGTAATTAATTACTTTAACTTCTTACCAATAGCTATTATTAGTGGGAACGATCTAATGAAATCAACGTTAAAGTAGGGAGTTAATACATTCAGTAGGCATTTTTCACCGCATGAATGGCCCCCCCCTAACGTCCCTACCCTATCGGCATCGGCCTCGACTACTATGAAAATGGAGTTCGGCCTTAGCGATTCATAAACATTCCTAATTGATGAGGCATGATCCCCCCCCAATGATGAAGCGTAAACATAGCCACGGCAGCATCGAATCTCCCTGGCATTATTGGTAAGAACCAACTTCCTGCATTGATAAAGTCAGGCCTCCAAAACCTCCTAGCCTGCCTAATCATTGGCAAACTCACATCTGCACCAACCACGTAATAACCATAACCACTTAATATGTTGGCCAACCTACCCGTGCCAGAACCTATCTCAAGTATTGTTGCAGGAGACTTTACGAACTTCCTGACCACGTTCGCAGCTAATCTATAACTCCATAGTAGGAGTATCTCAATGAACCTGTACACCCTGGCAGTCCTCTCATTAAACCTCTCAAAGTAGCCGAAGTTGGCAATCATTGTCATTACTTATTATTTTCATAGATAAATTATTAACGCGTTGCACCAGTGACCATGGGCATCTTAACCATGAGTTATTACAAAGTACAGCGTTACCGTGGCATTATCACCGTAGTGAATTACAGGGCTTGGCTGTATGAGTATGGATATGTAGTAATTACCTGGCGTTAATAATACATCCTTCGAATCCACATACGGCTCACCATTATTAATTACATGCAGTATCGCAACGTACTGACCATTGGGTCTCTGTATATATAGCCATGCATTGTAAATACCATTGCCTAGGTAGGAAACATTCGTGAGCTTAAGGCTCTCTGATTGCTGAATACTTATTTCATCAGCATCATCATAGTATATGTATGATGCATTGGTTAATTGAACATGAATATTAAATAAATAATGATAATGCTGTTGTTGCGCGGAGACCATGACATTAACTACGGCGAGTATTACTAATGCAAGTATTAATGCTATGAATGCTGTTCTCACAGGTATTTCGCTTTCTATTTCTAGTATTTAAATATTTCTATTCTTATTGAGAAAAAGTTTAATAAAATAATTATAATTCAAATATTTTTCAATAATAACCTGTATTTATAAATCTATTTTTTGAAATAAAGAGAATAGGATAAGCAAAAGTACCTATGGTGTGTTAATTAGTAACGTTAACATTTTCGTTGATATCGTATACGAATTCCACACCCTTAATAATGACCGCGTATGTTCCACTTATTGTGACCGTTCCTGTGAAGTTTATCGGTAGTTTCAGCTCTTCAATAATTAGGTAATCCCCAGGATTTAGGCTGATAATAGTATTATTAGGGTAGGTGGCTATTAAGGCGTTGCTTGAGTTCACAATCATTAGCAATAACTGCGCTGGTTCCTGGACGCCTAAATCGAGCCTTACTTCTGATTGATGCATAATTATTAGCTTTGCTAGGGTTATGTTTATGGCCTCCGTATTATTAATGCTGATCATTTCTGATTTACTAATTGAAATACTCACATAAAGCCCAGTTGGTCCATTCATGAAGTTATTTACATACTGAGATTGAACTTCCTCAATACTCACTGGAGGATTGGTAATACTCACTGACGTTATTACATACTTATAATACACGGCACTAGCCAAGGCTATTAACGCCACGGCAAATATGGAAATCGCTACCAGGGGTGACCTACGCATACTCAATCACCGGAGGCTTACCTGGCCTTCCCTTAACCAATGCCCTGGAGAGGGCAAGCATTATCCCCCCCTGCTCAATACTTAATTCGGTGATTGATGAGCCGTCAAAGTACATGGAGCCCTTATCGGTGAAGGCCACGTATTCCCTAGCCTCCTTAGGCCTTTCAGCGCCACTAGCCATAATCGCCAAATCCCCCCCAATAATTAATGCCTCATTGATTACTGAGTACTGAATACCAATTTTATCTAGGGCCCTCTTAATGGCCTTAATAGGCCCCTCCGTCCTAGCCATTATCAACGTCTCCTCAATAATGGTCATTCTCCTCATAACGATCCACCTGGCCCTAGTCACGGCATTTACGGAGGTCACAGCATATAGTATCGCCAGTAAGTAAAGTGGTGCCCCGAAGTACGTGTTGTAGAGTATCCTAATGTACATGTAGCCAGTCTCGGTACTAAGTATTGAGTAGCTCCATAGAATAAGTACCTACTTTGGAATACGAAAACCGTAATGATAAGCATGACCGCGAGCGAAAGCGTGAATAAGGATAGGTATAGGGAATACCTACTACTCCTCCAAATTACTGGTATTACTGCTGAGGCAATCGCGTAAGTAAGTGCCGTAATAGCATTTGGTAGGGGTAGGAAGTACCTATGGCCGAGGAATGTTATTGAGAAGCCTAGTGGCGTTAATTCTTGGACATAAATGTTGGATTTTAAGTACCACAGCGGTGACAGAAACCAGGATATCGCAAATGCCAACGCAATTATCAACTGGATAATAACCTCAATCCTCACATCAACCACCTGCCCTGAACACGTTATAAAGCGTTAACTGGTTCGTTACATTTGTTGTTGGGTACATATACGTGACCGTAATTGGTAAGTAAAGGGTATACGTATGACCACTTATTAATGAGCATGTAAATACCCTGGCACTCGAGATTTTGCTTAAATTAATTGTAATGACGGTATTATTAATGCCAGGGCTTATGTAAGTTCTTACCGGGATATTACCAATTACGTAAAACACGTATGACGATTGAGTATCATCAACTAACGTCGCATTCGTCAATTCACTTATTACGAGGGGTATTGGCGTTGAGTATGAAAGGGTTATGTCGAGGATACAGTCACTATACTTCACGTTACTTACCCAAACATTAATCCTAACACTCACTGGAGCCACCAGGAAGAAGCCTATGTACATTGGATCCCCCCCATAAAACGTACCACTAACCAGGCCCTTAACGCCTATTGTGCTTAAATTAACGTATTGGGGGGGAAGTAATGGGTACCTCGCCTCAAGGGTTAATGGACCGGCTACACTTAATGGGGCTGATTGCCCGGTCTCAATAATGTTTGCGTAACCGCCTGTTATCGTTAAATTACCCATTGCATTAATTACAGCGAGTTTAATGATTAAGCCTTCACCGGATACCGTGACATTCTCAATATCGACATACGGCGTAACCATAGTGGCTGGGTGTATACTTGATGTAAACTTAACTGCGGCATACGTTACCATGAGGGCTATTAACGTTAGGATAATGGATAATAAAATGAATGTTTTAAATGGTGTCATTTTTAATCAACCGAATTACTAACCGCTAATTGGCGGTAATGGCACTGTGGCATTACTAACAACGTTATAACCAAAGTACAGGGTCACAGTCTCTGTTTCTCTAGTACTTAAGGATGATATTGGTTGGGCAATCACCGATACGAAATACGGCCCTGTACTTAATGCGCAGGAATTAGTTGTTCCCTGTATTGGCTTTGCATTTGTTATTACCGTAAAACTACAGACTGGTTGCCCGGTGTATGCGTTCTGAATAACTATCGTTAGTTGTTCAATTATTGGCGTACCACTGATTGTGACGTTGGTTACATAAATCCAACCTGGTGTGTTAACCACTAGTCCAAGTGCGTGGTAGAAGTATGCATATGTTGCGTTTGTTAGCTGTATGGTGGCGGTAAAGCCCCCATGATGTTGCCGTGAAGTTAGCATAATTACTCACGTAACTATTTAATTGAGCTGTGCATTTTAAGCCTGATGGTGTTGTATATGTGAATGTGCCATTATAAAATACTAACGGCGGTGGTGATACTTGAGCAGTTATTACACCCTTATAGTAGTAGATTACATCGGCTAGTGCGACTACGCTTATCAGCATTAGGGCTATTACCGCTATTAATGCGTATTTCCTTACTCTTCCTCCCACTCTTAACTTGTTCATCATGATTGATACATTAGGCTTTCTCTTTTAAATTTTTCTCTTAATTATGGTTATTATTTTAGTATTATTCATTTATTATTGATTAGAAATTGAATGAAACCCTAGGAGCCACTTACAATCGGTGGTAATGGTATCGATTCATTGCTAACAACGTTACATGCTAAATAAAAGTTTATTGTCTCGCTTTGCCCAATATATAGTGGTGTTATTGGCTGTACAAATACGGAGATGTAGTAGGTACCCGGCTGTAATGCGCAACCAGTTGTTGGTAATATGAACGTGTAATGAGTACCTGGCGAGCAGGCATAATCATACTCCTCATTTAATTGGTCAAAGTAATTTTGTAAAGTAGTGACCTCATTTGTGTTATTGCTTGATATTGCGTTATTCGTCATGGTAATGACCTCACTCGGCGTTAGTGGGTAATTCATTGTGGCAGAATTCTCCAATGCAGCCACTGCCTGAAACAGTAACAATTCAACCTTACCGCAATAAGTATTCTCTCTGTATGGACCCTTACGTGGGAAGTAAAGCGCCTGAAGCAGTGTGTAGTTGCTTAATTCTGTGCAGTATTGATTTAATGCGGTGAATATAGAGCCAAGTGTTGCATTTGGTGGATATTGCGACGACCAGGGCGGTACTGAGGCATGGTTCTTCCAATAGCCGGCTGTGCATGATTGATAGGTCTCTAATGGTGTGGGCATTGCCTTGTAAATCACTGGTAATATGCAGTATGTTTGGTTTTGCGGTGTTGTTATGTATAGCCATAAATTGCTTATTAACTCATTGCTCACCGTTACGTTAGTTACGTAGAGCCAACACCAAGAATATACATTCATTCCAACCACCTGGTAGTAATAGGCGTATGAGACGTTGGTTAACTGTATCGTTAATGAGAACCCCCCCGTTGGTGCGACACTAGTTATTACGTATGGAGGTACATAACCATTGGGGGGGCCTATGAAGAATGTCAATGGCGCTTTAGACACTGTGACGGTTATCACGCCCTTATAGTAGTAAATTACGTCCGCCAAGACTAATACACTTACCGCTAATGTAAAGAGTAGGATTATTAATGCTATTCTATTATATTTTGCATCTTTAATTTTCTCTGTGAACATCTTATTCACCTAATTGCATTTTCTTTTTAATTTTTCTCTCCATTTCAACTTCACATAATAAAATAATACTTAAAGTGGCGCGTATTAATTACGGTTTTGTGGATATTAGGGAAATAATAAATACGATTAAGGAGAAGAGATTACTAAGTACCCTGGTGATCGAGTTACTTAGAGATAATGATTCTTATAATGAATTATCCAGGTATTTCGCCATAAATAATGGCGGGCTATTCCTGAGACCAATAGGCATTGTTAGGCATGGACTCAACGATGATGTAGTAAGGACTTCAAGCGCGGGCGTGATGGCGTTATAGAAGTATTTGAGGAGTTTGCCGATGGGTTAAGGGGTATTGATGGATTCTCACACTTAATATTAATTTCATTATTTAATAAGGTCAATAGGGAGCAGAGGAATGTCCTTGTGGTTAGGCCAAGAAGACTCGTTAAGTTTGGGATTAGCCCTGAGGAATTACCTGAGGTTGGTGTGTTTGCTACAGACTCGCCACATAGGCCAAACCCAATCGGCCTTAGTATTGTTAGGTTCATTGGTAGGATGGTAGGTTTCTCAGGTTTCTGGGCTTGATCTATTTGATGGGACGCCTATACTGGATATTAAGCCGTACACGCCTGATAGGTCTATTAATGCTAATGAGTTGAGGACCCCCCCAGGTTGGTACTCAATGCTTTGGAGGAGGATTGGTGGCGGTGTTATTTAGTTGAATTGTGCTCAGATAAAAGTTTATAATTCTAAATTAAGACAACTATAGCTTGGTAGTGATGGAAAGGATTGAGCAGACAATTAAGGAGTCATTGAAGTACCACCTCATTGGTGAGGTTAATGGTAGGATCAGGATACGAATTACCGATGAGGCGAAGGCCAAATTGATAAAGGCTGGCTATGGCATTTACAACCACTCAACTGTTGAGCTATGCCACTGGACAAAGAGCGCGTTGGTAAAGGGGGGGCAAAGCTGCTATAAATTCAAGTTTTACGGCGCACCGGCAGGCGGTTCCCATAGATGCGCTGAATTTAGCCCGGTGGGCATGATATGTAGTAATAGGTGCGTCTACTGCTGGAGACCGACCGAGTCCTTTGACTCCATCATACCGAGTGAGGACTTGGTTGATGATCCAGAGGAAATTGTACAGGGAATACTTAGGGAGAGGTATAGGTTATTGACTGGCTACTTCGGTAACCCAAAGTCTAAGGACAGGGCTAAGGAGGCCTTAGTGCCAACGCACTGGTCAATATCACTGTCTGGGGGGAACCAACACTATACCCAAAGCTACCGCAGCTCGTTAAGTACCTCAAGGGCCTGCCAAATACTAAGTCTGTGTTCATAGTCACGAATGGAGAACACCCAGAAATGCTCGAGAGACTGCAGCGTGAGGATGCATTACCAACACAGCTATACCTATCCTGTAATGCACCAAATAAGGAGTTGTTCTATAGGATTAATGTGCCGGTGATGTATAGGAGGATGCGTGGGAGAGGTGGTTGAGGAGCCTTGAGTTACTTAGTAGGTTGAATACGAGGACAGTCATTAGGATAACCCTGATAAGGAGTCTCAACTACGACTTCAAGTACATACCCGAATTCGCAAAGCTCATGCTAATCGGCAACCCACACTTCATTGAGGTTAAGTCCTACATGCACCTAGGCCACTCAACCTTCAGGCTAAAGAGAGGTGACATGCTTAGGCATGAGGAGGTTAGGGAGTGGGCCTTGAAGCTGCTCGAGGAGATTAATAAGCTTGGTGGTAACTTCAGGTACATGGATGAGGATGAACCAAGTAGGATAGTGGTTCTTCAGAACATGAGTAGGTATATTGATAGGTGGATCGTTAAACCCGAGGATCAGCGTAAGTATAGCAATTTCGTCTAATTAGAACCTCCATGATTCAATGAACTCGATTATGCCATCACCATGAATGTAGTACTTATGATACTCCCCATTACTAAGTGCGCGGCAATTACTGACGAAACCCGGCTTGTAATAGTCTATAACCGTTGACGATGCGTAAAGAAGACCTCCAGGTAATTCGCATTGATACAGCCTGTAATACCTCTCCCTAAATACCCTCTTATTATCGTCAAAAGCCCTGTAATAACTACCGACAATTAACGTAATTAGGTCATCCCTAACTAATGCCATGCCCAAATTAGCTCCAGTCCTTACAAACTTAAGTAACCAACTAAGGTCATCCTTCGTAATATCATTTTTAATTCGTCTCGCGAGGGCTAGGTTTGCTATGTAGGTATCGTTAAACCTAGCCGTGTAATCCTTATCAATGCCAATCTCCTTAGCAATATCATCCCTGTAAAATGAACCATTATGAATCATGTAAAGCTCAAAGCCATTCCTCGTTTCAGCCCTAACAGGGTGTGTCGAGAATACATTAATTGGCGTACCGATGCTCGCCGCCCTAGCATGCATCATCATTAGAACGGCATCATCATTATTTATACCACTTAGGAATCCCCCCCTGATAATACCCACTGCATCATCCATAAATATTGCCTTAACGCTCCTGTGATAAAGCGTTGATGCATTACCAACCCTAATGAGGAGTGTTCCCCACCCATCACTATGCTTCTCCTCATTGAGGAAGTCCTTACCGTATGGATCCATGGAGCAGCCTTCACCAAACTATCACCGATATCAGTCAGTATCTCCCTGGCATTATTAAATCTACCAAAGGCAATGACAAGCCTGCACATTATTTGCCAGGTAGTAATCGCGGTTTATAAGCGTATTGCGTAACCGCAATTAATAAGCGACGTCCTCAATGGTAAAATACCTTCTCAATTCTCTCTCTAACGTGATCAAGACCAATTAGTATTAAGCCTAGGTTTGAGTCATGGCGTGCAAGGCTAACTAGAATAACCTCATTGTTTATTGGGGACATGATAATGAGGTAATCCCCCAGCCCTAAAAAGAAGAAGGTTTGTATTACCAATACCAGCCTTACTAAACATCTTATCAATGGTACCCTTAACAGCGGCAAACACAGCACCTAGGGATTTTACATTAACACCATTTCTAGTTACCGAAGAAACAATAAAGCCATTCCGATGAATAAGCATAGCTCCCAAAACCTCATTACTTACATTACTCACGAAATCCCTCAATGCAATATCAACCTCAGCACTTAACTTAGACATACACTTTATATCAAAAAGAGCCCAATATTTAAATTTTTACTTCCACAAATTCGCGAAAAGCATTATAAATAATTAAAGACGAAACATAAAATATTTCCTAGAGATCTGAAATAATGTTCAAAAAGCAATTGATAAAAAACATAACATAAAAGACAACAATGATCTCAATATAATAAAATAGCATCTGATAAATAATAATTAATTAAGTTAATGAAAATAGTAGTATTAATGGTTATTCACAATTATATGAATCATGTGTGAGTGGGGGGGTCGGGCGCGCGCATAATTATCGATTATGTTCTATTACTAATCAATGTTCAATTCTACATTAATTATAATATATTTATCTTATGTTACAATTATTCATAAACTATATATTAATAGATATAAATCATGTTTTCTCATACTCCCTGCCAATAATTAAGTAAATCTCCTGCTCTTTGGCCTTACTTGTTAAGTATTGTGATACCTCACTTGGTGCATTTTCAACTGCAAGTACCTTAAGGTATGTTTTCTTACCGGTGAATTTCTCAGCAGCCCTGGTGGAGGTGTTGAGTTTCTCTAATTGATTATTGGCCTCTTCAATACTCCTTAGTGTTACCGTAACCTCACCAACAACAAGAGGCTCTGGGCAGAATATATCAACTTCCTTATATCCATCAATAGGTAATGTCACGTTAACCATGACATCGCAGTCAATACCCCCCCTCTCCTTAAGTATCGCCTTAACGACCCTAGCCGTATAATACTCAAAACCACCACCTAAAGCATCCCTAATTTCAAGTAAGGCGCTTCGCAACCACCTCAATTCCTGCCATATTTTGTTGTTTTCTTGCCAAAGTTTTTCTATGTTCTCATTTATTCTCTTATTCTCTTGCCATAGCCTCTCCTGATTATCAGCCAACCTCTTAACCTCCTGCCAAAGCCTATTATTCTCCTCCCACAACCTCTCCTGACCCTCAAGTAATTGTTTGGCAATTTCTAATAATTTGCCTTGATTGTCAGTAAGGCTGCGAACCGTATTTACAAGCGTATTGACTGCATTAACTAGTTCTTTAAGTATTGATTGAATATCGGTAATTCCGAGAAGTCCCATTACTGCAAGTCTAAATTCCTCATCCTCCTCCAGCGCCTTAAGGAGTTTCTTCTTCTCATCAGGGCTTAGGCTCATTATTTTCTATAAACTCATTAGACACTGAAGAATAAAAACCTATTTTTAACTTGAACCTTAATGATGCTTGCTCAAATATTATAATTATCATTACTAAACCAATTATGAATTTTCATAATACCACCATTGTTATTAGGTAATCTTTAAAATTAATTAATTACCGGAGGTGTATATGGCTAATAATGTGTCGGTTTTTAGGGCAATAGAGGACCTTAAATGGTCAAGTGCGCATACTTGGTCATTCATAGCCTTCGCCCTTGGTCTTCTCTTTGAGGCGTACCTAGTCGGTATTGCACCAATAGCCACTGGCTGGTTCTCATTGCCTTCATACTTAACTGCGCTGACCTTGATATGGCCGTTTCTATGGCTAATAGTTGGTTTAATATTTGTTGGGCCTCTATCAGATAGGTTTGGTAGGAAGAGGCTCTTCATTTTGACTATGTCGATGTACGCAGTTGGTATTGCGCTATTTATAATAACAACGCTTGTCATGCCGAATTACATATCACTGCTTATCACCCTAGCCATAATGCTCGCTGCGGCTGGTGGTGAGATGAATGTAATATTAACTGACATGCATGAGGTGATGCCGAGAAGGCATAGGAGTAAGGCTGCCTTCTTCCTGGTAAACTTCATAAACATTGGATTAATGCTCGTATCCTTCATAAGCCTAAATACTCAATTAATCGGTCCCTTCTATCAGAGACTTGCCATTGGATCATAGGCATTGTGATTCTCATAGTATTGGTAATTAGCAGGATGAAAATGCCTGAATCCATAAGGTGGTTGGAGAGGAAGGGCAGGATTAATGACGCGATTAGGGAGGTTGAGAAGTACTACGGAGTCAAACTAGACCCAACAAACCTACCCAGTGCCGAGGTTCAGGTAAGCAGACCCGTTACGCATCCACCACTTTGGTTTAGGTTTATTGTTGCGGTAATGATGATGACCGCAAACGACGTAGGTTTCGGCCTACTTTCATACGAGGTTGGGCCCATCTACTTCAGTAGTCAGACAGCCTTATAATACTTATAACGGCATTGGCCGAGTTCATCGGCGGCTTATTCATCGCGCCCTTTGCAGATAGGATTAGCAGGAAGATTGTTCTGCTCTTCTCCACGGGTGGAGCGGCGATCACAACGTACGTAATAGTCGCATTAATGAAGCCCATAGTTAGTAGCTTTACGTTATTCCTAATCATGGACTTCATACTCAACATATTCATTGGTATTCAGTACCTAGCTATGGACACATTCAAGGGTGAATTATGGCCAACTGAACGCAGAGGTACGTTTGTTAGTCTCGTTAGGTTAATATCAATTGGCTCCTTAATACCCGAGACCATATGGCTGTCTCAGCCCCCCCACTAAGTCAATTCCTAATACTTAACATGGGTGTCTGGACAATGGGTCTGGTAGCGGCCGTTGCCTGGTTTGTCTGGGGTATTGAGACCAGTAAGGGTATAAGCATTGTAATTACATCGGGTGAGATATAATTAGTTAAATCATTAAATGTATTCAAAATTAGTTTTGATTCACGTTTACGTATATATTGCCATTATTTATCGTGCTGAATATAATCGTAAATCCATTACCTCCGGATAAGTCAAGGCGTGTACCATAACAGAAGATCTGCGGTATCCCTGTTGAGTATGCGCCGTCACCTACATTTATTGTTATTGGATCCATCATTGTGCCATTCATTGTATAGATTGATAGCGTTAGTTCACCTGTGCTCTTTGGCGGTATTATTATTGAGGGTTCCAGATTGCACTGGGTGGATCCAATTATTGTTGTTCCGCTTAATACTAACTGATTATTGCCATTATTACTAATGCTTATTGTTATAATGAGCATGCCATAGGACTTACTAATTGTTGCGTTAGTTTTCACATAACCTGGGTTAATACCTTCATTGACGCTCCACCCACTCATTAAGGAGTATATCATATTCCCAAGTCTATTAATATTGAAGTGAAACGGCGCAAGTATTGCGACTGCTAAAGCAACCAAAGTGATTACCATGAATATGTGTGAAAGATCCATATTGCCCCCCCTATTTATTTTGTAATTCATTAAATGAAGAAACAAGTCTCTCCTATTTAATTTTTCTTCAATTTTCTAAGGATGCTCAAGTTTCTTTCAATTATCTAATTTTAATGCTCAATTCTTAATTTAAAGAAAATAAAAATAAAAACGCATAATCGAGATTGGTTAATATGGGTTCCGTAATAAGGATACCCGTGGTCTTCATAGATCCTGAAATAGGTGATTTAGGTGCTCCGCCTGAATCATCGAAAATTCTTGAAAAGGAGAAGAATGCCCTTATTAATGCCCTTAAGTCTTCATTCCCAGGAGTTGAATTCATTAGTTATGACATTAGGGATCCGACCGATGTTCAGGCGTTTTTAAATGCCGAGGGTAATGCCGTGGGTTATGTTGTTGTTACCCTTAACTCGTTAATGGGCTTTATAGATCCAATAGTTAGGAGTGGTAAGCCTGTCGTTGTTATTTCAGAGGCCTACGCAGGCGCTGGTGAATACATGCTTGGCATTAGTAAGGCGTTAAGCGAGGGTTACCCGGTCATTGGAATTTCCACACGCAATCTGGCTAGCCAGGTCGTGATTGCTAAGGTTAGGTATTTAGTGGCGTTAGCCCGACTGAGGATGAGTAGGGTGTTATTCGTTGTCTCACCGAGCCTTAAGTCACACCTATACTGGCAATTTGGTCCTAATACTGACATGTATAGCGTGTTTAGGCTTATTCAATCAATAACGGGGATTACGCCAGTGGTAATGGATGCCAATGAGTTTAGGGCGAGGTTCTTCGATAAGGTGAGCGATAGTGAAGCAAGTGAGTGGGCAGATAGGTGGATTAGGAATGCTGAGGCTGTCTATGATGATTCAATGGATGAAATTAGGAATTCGGCCAAGCTCTACATAGCCATGAGAAATGCAGTGAGGGAGTTAGGCGTCAATGCAGTGGCTATTGACTGCATAGTGCTTTATAACACGGGCCTTTTGAGGGCATGGCCATGCCTTGGCTACATGCAGCTCTGGTATGATGGGATAATACCGATTTGCGAGGCCGATCCATACGCCACAGTGCCTATACTAATTGCCAAGTACTTACTTAATAGGAATGGCTTTGTGGTGAATGTGGGCGTTGACGAGGAGAGGGGGGGTGAGTTCATATATCACCACTGTTACGCACCAACGAATCCACATGGCGGTGATAGGCCTGAAGTGCCTTATGTAATAACGAAGGCACACCTAGGGACTAAGCACGCGTCAATACACGTTAAATTACCCACGAATGAACCAGTAACGGTTGTAGGCTTTAACCCTGAGGAACGATTATTAACGATTCACGTATCCAAGTCAATAGGTAATGAATATTCACCCCCCCAGGCCTGCGCAACAAAGCTAATAGGCAGCGGCAATGCGATCAATGTTATTCGTAATTGGCAATAGCATATCGACCAGACTATTCGAGGGCTTAAGCATTGAGTAACACGGTATCGAGTCGAGAAATATTTACGATTTTGACCCGTGGGCTCTAGGCGGGACAGTTTAGGTACTTAATTGCCTTGAGTATCTTTTGTACCCTCTTCATGTCTCCCTTGTTAACTGTCTCCTCATGTATCCTCCTCAATACTTCACAGACCTTGACAACAAGCTCCGGGTGCTTTTTGATTGCATCTTGGCCTATATAGACCACGAACTTATTGCCCCCCACTTACTTAATTCGGCATCGTAACCAGCGGCTTCAGTCTTTCCTGGATTATCATCGTATCTTCATAATTCTTACGCATGGTCCTCAACCTAACATAGCCGGTATTGTTCACGTGCACATTCATTGATATGCCATCGACGACCTCGACTGATGAACCGCCCAATGGCTTAATCCTTGTGTTAGCTAACTCAATTAGACCTCTTAATTTATCTGTATCTGGCAGTTGGCTAAGGTTCTCGATTAAGGACTTAACCGCTGAATTACCGAGCATTTTCCTGGCTATAGCAGCGGCCCTCGAGGTGAAAATTTGCATTACTT
Source organism: Vulcanisaeta distributa JCM 11217 (assembly GCF_001316005.1). Lineage (GTDB taxonomy): Archaea > Thermoproteota > Thermoprotei > Thermoproteales > Thermocladiaceae > Vulcanisaeta > Vulcanisaeta distributa_B. The sequence continues at coordinate 206,427 of NZ_BBBJ01000001.1, read as the reverse complement.
TCTTATACTTTCGATCGTGCTCCTTGAAGCCATAACTTATCATTTTCTTAGTAATGTTGCTCCACAACTCATACTTCGAGCTGCCGATCGTAAGCCTAATAATTTTTTTCTTGGCATTGATATCTCCATCGCCTAAGATTGCGAAGAGTAAAAATATTAGGAACTCCTCATCGACTAGATTAAGCACGTTCTTGGCGATCTCGGACTTATTCCTGAACTTGCCCATGTAGTCCATTGCTATTAATCGCCATGTAATTCCCACGTCACTATCATTGATGTTTAAGCTGTGTATGCGCATATAATTCTTACCAAGCCAAGCCATTAGCCAAACGATTACCTGCCAGAGATGGCTTGTGCTCATCTCTGGGTAGCCCTCCTTGTTAATTGCTCCGTCAGTGAGCATTAAGCCGTACTGCATAGTCTTAAGAACGTCATTGTTAAAGAGGATTGGCGTATTTACATGTACACTATTAAGGTCGTTAAGAGTTATAAATATCGTCACATCACTTGACTTAGCGACCTTGTTTATCGCAATTGATAAGTGTTCCGTGTAGAGACTTACGCCAAAACTCTTATCATTATTAAACGGTTCGCCCTTGATTATTATAGTTGTCTCGCCTTTCCCTAACTTCCCGATTAACTCCTCGAGCTCTTGCTTGTAGGTCCTCAGCCATTTTTCCCTGGCTTTCTTGGCTAGTTTAAGCATTGTCTCACCAACATTGAGCATTGCTCTCCTTAGTCTGGCGATGTCCTCATTACCGCCCTCCTTAATCTTACTCCTAATTTCACGCAACCAATCACTCAAGGCATTAATTGCGTAGTTAAACGGCGTGCTCTCATCATCCAACAACACGTTTTTGTGTCTCTCGACTCGGGCTAGGAATTCGTTGATTAGCCTATTGACTTCCTCAATGATTCTTGGATCATTGACCTCCTCACCGCACCTTAGTCGTTTAGAGCCCTTAGCTTTAACTCCCCAGCAAATCCTTGGCTTCTCAAGAGCCATAAAGACATCCATGGAATTGACCCCAACCAAACTAATAAATCACTGCCAGAGAAGTGCTGAATTAACTTAAGCATCTAATTGAAAGGGCATTGAATAGTGGCATGCCCTAGCTGAGGTGTAGGATCACGTACATAATAATGAGTAACGAACCGAAGACAGTTAAAATAAAATGTGTGCAGTAGTGAAATAAACAAGCGTGAAGTAACACTGAGCAAGGCAATGAGGTACATGACCGAGCCGTCGATGAGAGGTTAATACGTCGACATTGTTATTCACGCCAATAGCAAGCCCCCGTGGTGGTTGGCATAGGGTGGTGATTTACGGTGACTTTAGGAGGGAGCTTGAGGAGTTTGCCAGGTTGCTTGGGCTTAGGGTTTTACATGAGGATTTATAGCCGCAAAGCCCTCCTAACCCACTCGCTGGTTTCATGAATAATCGGTGGTCTCCAGTAATCACCTGTCAACGCCTTAAATACGCCAATTATCCATGCTAGGAATATGCCAAGTCCATAAAGCACCTTCAGTACTAGGGGGGGTATCACTATCGTGAATGCGAATACTATCGATACGATCTCCACGAGTATCCACGCGATGATAATGACTATCGTGAATCCAATGGACTCCACGGCCCAGTACCTAACATAATCATCCCTAGCCTAATGATTAAGGCCACTATAGCCCCCCCGATTATCAGGAGCCCATGCAATCGCAGCCCAAACCCTACTCTCTGAACTACTCATCGTGAGCATCGAAATGAAACCCACTTATAAGTAATTGCTTCGTAATACCTCCATGAATGGTAATAGTAAGTATTATTAAATTAAATTCATGAAAATAAGTTGTGTCCAGAAGAGCTAGGAAGAAGGAGGAAGGCAAGGAGCAGAGTACGGCATCAATAACCTCATTCCTCTATGGCGCGGAGGAGAAGCCGAAGGCCGAGACGAAGCCCATAACTAAGCCAGCTGAGGTGAAGGCTGCAGAGGCTAAGGTTACCGAAAAGGCTACCCCCCCTCAACAATCACCTGGTGTTGAGGATATGGTGTTAAGCCACATAATGAGTAGGGGGGGTGTTATTACTAAGGATGAGTTAATGGCCTGGGGGGGCAAGTCCAGGGGGGGTCTTAGGGTTGCTGATATCCTCAGGGCTATAGAGAGCCTAAGTAGTAAGGGTAGGATTAGGAAGAGACTTAACGATAAGGGTAACCTAGTCTATGAGTATGTTAAGTAATACTTAGGTAAGACATGGGTATTGATAGCCCATTAATAATGGTCTCCCTTATTAAGCTAGGCATTATACACGTACTAAGCCTAGGGAGGATTAATAATAATGAAGTAGTAATGAGTCCCCAAGGTAGATCACCCTGGTTAAGCCAGGGCGAAGCCTTGGGGGGGATGATCCAAGAAAAAAGACCTAGTATTGGCTATACAAACCTCCTGTATAGATTACCATACCTACCAATGAAACCCCCCCTAATCCTTATCTCATAACCACACCTAGGGCACTTATAATTAACTAATTTAACATCAACGACCCTATCCTCAAACCTCTTAATCAACACAGCACCACACCTTGGGCAATACGTGTGCTGACCTGGGTGACCAGGTACATTACCAACATAGACATAATCAAGCTCCTTCTTAGCCCTCCTCCAAATACCCTCAATTAACTCAACAGGCGTTGGCGGGTTATGCAATTTATGGGCAGGGTAGTAAGCCGTTATGTGAAGCGGTACATCCCTGCCCAACCTAGCTACTGCGTTAATTACCTCATCAGCCTCGTCATCGTTAATGCCAGGTATTACTAAGTACGTAACCTCCAGATGAATGCCCAACTTAACGGCATACTCAAGAGTACTCATTAACTTATCAAAATCAGCAGCCAACCACTGCCTATACGTCTCACGACCACCCTTAATGTCCGAGTTCATGCCATCCATGCCAGCATCAAACAACGCCTTCAGAGCCTCAGGGATTAGGTAACCATTCGTGTTAATCGAGACATGCAGGCCCCCCCTCGCCCTTGCAAGCCTAAAAACGCCGATTGCATACTCAGTTAATAATGTCAGCTCATTAAAACTCACGTTAATTCCAGAGTCACTTTTCTCAATGACCTGCTCAATCAATTTCTCAGAGGCACGTAGACGCATCAAATGCTCGCAAATTTAGACAAATAATAACTCGTGATACATTATGTATATTGTATTAATCTTCCATCTTCTATTAGACACTAGTATTGGTATTTTACTTTTTCGTGTTTAGGGCTTCGTATTATAGCATTGTTTTAGGTAATCATTGCTTTGATCTGCCGTGGTTGCTTCTATAGGAATGGCCAATCTCATTATGGCCTTGGCTATTTCCTCCTTTTTCTTTCGTCCTTGACCTTATGGTACTTTCGACATAGTATCTCAACAACCTGTTCCTTAATATCATCGTATCTCTCAATGAGTCTCACCGGTATTACCACAACTAAATATTTGCCGCTCCTATTAATATGTATATATTTAATAAATTCATCACCGTATTTAATTTTCAACATATTAAGAATCCTTTTGACCTCAACTTCATTCTTAGCTTTACGTTCTAATACTACTGTACTCTTTTGGACATTTAACGTGAACTTTATGCCGACAATTTCAATTTGAGATTCACCCTTTCGTCGCTTTACCTCCATCTCAGCAATCCTCCTAATATTAGTCCATTTCTTGAAATTTAGGGCATCTAAGATATCGCGTAATATTGGTGGTAAAACGATAACCATTGACCTGGCCAGGTTAATGGCATAGTTACTTAAAAATCTCACTTTTATGATATTTGCATTAGGATCTTTGGGATGTGTATTCCATTTAAAACCCATGCCCCATAACCTATTGAGTAATGGCTTCCATTTTTCGAATTTTTTACCTGATATTGCAATTTCAATAATCTTTTTAATATGTGCGCTACCATCGCCGAGAACGGCGGTTAATGTGAATGCTAAAATTTCTTCCATACTTAACTTATTGGCGTCTTTAAGAGACAAGCCCTTGAGCGGCTTATGGCTATTAGCTCTTAGGTACCATGTTATCTTTACATCCCTTTTATTAACATTAACAGTGCCTATGTTGATATGCACCTTACCTGGGTAAAGTAATGACCAAATAATGGCCTGCCAAACCTGGTTAGTTCCCATTGCAGCTCTACCACGCTTTCTAAATCCATCCGTCTCCTCAAAACCACCCTTTAATGCCTTGAGTACCTTACGAACGAACTTCCTATAATCCCTTTTATCCATTGTCCTTTTAAATATGTTAGGTACCTCAATAGTTATACCATCAAAATCTTTAGGCATTAAATGAACCATTACGCCGGTTCTAGTTTTTTGCGCATTAAGCGTTACGTGTTCACCGTAGACGCTAACTCCATTCTCATTCCTCCAAACAATGATCTCAGACCTTCCGTGTAATAAATTCTCAATTAATCTCTCTATCTCATCGCTTACGTGGTTACGGAGCCAATAATCTCCGAATTCATCAACGTATCTAATGAATTTATCAAGATGGCTAAGAACTACATCAATAACCTCATTATTATACTTACCCTTTAGCTTCTCTTCAATGGCCTTTTTCTTTAATAACCACTCTTCCTTATGTTTGTTAAGCCACCATAGGTCCCAAACATATAAATCCCACATCCTTTTAATTACTACAGCTAATAATTCGGCGGCATTATTAATTACCTTAGGGTCATTAACATTGTCACCACATACGTATTTATTATCACTTTTCCTACCCATGCAGAAATGATTAGACTTCAACAATTCCATGTTAAATTCTTTAGGTTGACTTAGAGCATCAGACATACCATTAATGATGTTCTCAAATTGATTAATAAGGCACTATAGGTAATGAGTAATGTATATTTAAATTAAGGTACCACGTGATTTATATGTTCGCGATTAATCAAGAATGGTATAAGAGCTAAATTCGTGTATGGTGAGGGGGGTTTATAAACATGAGACGTTAGTAGGCCGTACGCGGCTGTGTAGAGTTTGCCGTTTATGTTGAATCTCATGCCGCAGAGACCGACCTGCCCATTTGACAATGTGCAATGCCTATGGCATAGGGTGCACTTGACCTTGTTATTCTCGAGCTTTACACTAAATGGGCTCTCTCTAACGTTGGGTAGTCTGAGTAATTCGCTTGATGGTTCATAAATTCTCAATGGCCATGAGTAGATGGGCATTTCAGTAATACTCATGGTTCGGACCTTTATACACTTTTAACCTTAGTCTTAGCTAAGTCTTTAAGGGATAATGAGTACTAGTGTTGATGTTGAGGAGTTCAGTAGGTGGATTTCAATGGCTAAGAGAACGCTTGAGTCAGCGAGAGGTGATGAGGAGAGGGGAGATTATAATTGGTCGTGCTTCAAGGCGCATCAGGCGTCGGAATTTGCCGTGAAGGCTATCCTCTATGGAATTGGTAGGCCCACGAGAGGTCACTCTATCACTCATTTACTCAGTGAAATAAGTAGGATGGTTCAGGTCCCCCCCATTGACATTATGGATTTGGGTAAGTTTCTTGATAAGTTCTATGTACCGACTAGGTACGTTGATGCCTGGAGTGAGGGTGTGCCCTATGAGTACTTTACACGTAATGATGCAGAAATGGCTATTAAGGCTGCCGAGAGGATTATAACGTTTATCGAGGATTTATGGAGAGAATTATTAAGTGGCGTGAGGAGTTGAGGAATAGGGCGTTGGAGTTAGCCAGACAGGTTGCTGATAGGGTTCGTGGTACGGTGTTCCTAGTCGGTTCTTACGCCAGAGGCGATTTTGCTGAGGATAGTGATATCGATATCGTTGTCATAGGCAGCTTTAATGAGCCACCGCATAGGAGACTTCTTGACCTGGATGTTCCACCTAATGTCGAGGTTCTTGCGTTCAACGTCAATGAGATAATGAGGATTGTTGACCGGTGCTACCCCCCTCGCACTAGACCTAGCTATTGGTGTTGTCCTTAAGGATGAACTAGGCATCTCAAGCGAGTTGGTGAGTAAGGCCAGGAGGTGCTTGGGGGGGTGATGTATTACTCATGATTTATTTATTGGTCACTGAGGCAAAACTCTTTAGTTAGTTTTCAGGTCTTTGTCTCGATGGCTAGGGTATTCCTAGGGCCTGCTGGGATTCCAATAGGTGCCAAGGAGAAGAAGAGGAGTGCTGGTACAATAGATGGTATTAGGTATGTTAGGGAGGTTGGTCTGAATGCCATGGAGGTTGAGTTTGTACAGGGTGTTAAGATGAGTAGGGAAGCCGCGCAGGAGGCTGGTGAGGTTGCTAAAGAGCTCGGTGTTAGGTTGTCAGTACATGCGCCGTACTTCATAAACCTGTGCAGTGAGGAGAAGGAGAAGGTTGAGGCGAGCATAGCGAGGCTTGAGGAGTCCCTGGATAGGGGGGGTGAGGCGATGGGCGCTACGGTTGTTGTATTTCACCCTGCCTATTACGGTAAGCTTGGGCCGGAGGGTTGCTACAATGCTGTTAGGGATGGCGTTCTTAGGGTTGTTGATTGGATGAGGGAGAATGGCATTAAGAACGTGAAGCTTGGCCTTGAGGTCATGGCTAGGAAGAGCCAGTTTGGTAGTTTAGAGGAGACCTTTAGGCTCGTTAAGGAAATAAATCATCCACAGGTTGTTGCGGTCATTGATTGGGGTCACGTGTTTGCCAGGAATGGAGGCTCAATAGATTATAGGGCTGTTTTAAACATGTGGCATGAGTACTTCGGTGACCAGCCAATGCACACCCACTTCACATGTGTTAAGTATAAGAAGGGTGAGTGGGTTGATGAGCATGAGCCCATAGACACGAATAACCCACCATTCGAGCCGCTGGCTAAGGAGTTGGCTAATGAGGATATTGAGATAACGATAATAAACGAATCACCACTCCTAGAAAAGGACGCACTCAAGATGAAGGAAATGCTACTTAGGTATAATAATACGCTCGTTGGTCTTCAATAAAGTAGGCAGTGCTAGAAAACCGCGTGTTCTTGTATTACCTTTACTGTAAGTAAGATTTATAATAATGATTAAGGTAGTACGGGGGGGATATGAATTACGTAACCGTCTCTGCAAAAATAAGGAGGGAGTTATGGGAGAAATTGAGGAGGTATAACATATCAATTCAATTAGTTTAGTGATGTAATAAGGAGGGCGCTTGAGGAGGAGGTTAGGAAGACTGAGGAGGAGTTGGCTAAGTTACTTGATGAGGCCGGTCAAATACTTAGTAAGGTGCCGGATGATGAAATAGTTAAGGCTGTTAGGATGAGCGTGATGAGAGATGAGTTACCTATTTGATGTTTCATCAATCATGAATATAATTAAACACATGAAGCGTGGTGCATTAAGTATTCTACGTGGAAATTACGTGCTTGATCTAACGATGTATGAAATCGGTAATGCCCTTTGGAAAGATGTAACGCTATTTAGGATTTTAACAGAGAATGAGGCAATAATTGCGTATAAGAATATACTAGAGATTCTTAATCGAATGAGTGTTATTAAACCAAGTAATGCAGAGGCGATACTGAAATTAGCTGTGAGGGCTAATTTAACGTATTATGATGCATCCTACATTGTCGCTGCGTCAGAGAAGGGCTTAGTATTGGTGACGGATGATGAAGTACTAATTAGGAGAATTAATGATAAGAGGAGAGAAATCCGCGAAATACTTGGTTGGGAAGTAACGATTAAAACCAGTAGGGATTTTATGGGCTAATTTATGGCTTCGCAATCCACCTAAACCCGTACTTCTCGTATAATCCTTTAACGTAATCGCTACGTAATAACTCAAAGACCTTAACGGCCTCATTACCTGCCCACGGCATTAATGTGAAGGAAAGCCTACCAACCCTATTCCTACTGGGCACTGTGTACTTAAAGCCGTTTGCTTGAGGGCGGTAAAAGACCGCCCTCGGGTTCACCAAACCACACCCGCATTGATTAATTCATTACGGAGCAATTCAGGTATTTCCCTATGGTGTATCCTCGTTAGGTACACCGAGCCCCCCCTGCCAACAAACTCCGAGTAATCACCACAGTACTCAGTGTATATCTCCCTAAATAATGCACCAATACCCTCCGTGACAGGGTTAGGAATTGCAACCCTCTTACTCCTTAAATCGCACCAATCATTTATGGGTTCACCAACGTAAACAATCGCTGGTCGTTCTCGACATACTCAAAGTGGTCTCTTACATTCAGTTCATTAAGCATGTTAGACGGCAACGACACAATGTCAGGCCTAGCATCGATTGTTAAATCGCCAATAATCAACGGCTCACCCAACGCCCTCCTTAGCACGAGACCTGGTGGTATGGTTTCAACATACACGGTAAACCCTCTCGACTTCAAAAACATCATTAATTCGTCAACTACAAACCATTGATTACCGGCAAGGCTCATCTTAACGCCACTTAATGAACCCCTCACATCGGTGATTACGTTAAAGCCAGGTAACGTTATATTAGCCCCCACTCATCAATTGCGGTCAATCGAGGAAGCCCTTTAAGTTGGTTTCTCAATGGGCTTCTGATGCTTAAGGTTGTGGTGCAGGTTTCGGATATTAACAATATTGATCAGGCACTGACCTCATGCAATAACCTAATAAATGAAATACCCGATGCGGTAGTTGAGGTTGTTTTTCATCAATCGGCAATAAGCGCTGTGGTTAAGGGTAGTAATGTTGAGGGTAGGATAAGGAATTTAATGAAGCGCGGGGTTATCGTGGTTGCCTGTAGAAATTCTATGAGGAGTAGAGATATATCCGAGGACCAATTAATAGATGGTGTGAAAAATAGTCAATGCTGGCGTTGCGGAGATTGTTAGAAAACAGGCGGAGGGCTGGGCATACCTAAAGTTATGATGGTTGTTTGCCAATGAGTTCCCTATTCAACTTCTCAATAACCTCAACAGCCCTTCTCAATTGCTCAACATTACCTGGCTTAAATGTGAAATTCTCATCACCAATGGCATACTCAATATCGCACTCATTATTGCATACCACGGAAACATAAACACTAAAGTCCTCACCCAACTCCAGTATTACAACTCTCTCACGCCCATACTCCTCAACTGACGCTGAAATGCCTAATTCCCTGGCAATACTCAGTACCTTATTCACGATACTATTTACGTCAACCATTGATACACATTTATTAGCATGGTATAAAACTTTTACAGTAATACGGAGAAACGGAAATAAACCTCCCATAATTCATTAAGTGCGACCGCGGAGAGGGCTTGAAAGCCCACGATGATGCGTGTCGTCAGGTCCCCCCCTGTCAAACACAATCCTCATCTCACTACTTAATGTTATTACTCATTATGTAATTCACCACCTTACTAACGAGTATCTCCGCAATCCTTCTTTGAGCCTCCCTAGTCTCTGCACCAATGTGTGGCGTTATTATAACCCTTGGATGCCTAATAAGTTCCAATTCCCAAGGTTCCCTTGGCGGTTCATTCTCGAGCACGTCAAGAGCCGCGGCAGCCACCTTACCATCATTGAGCGCCTTGAGTAATGCCTTCGTATCGATTACCTCACCCCTAGACGTATTTACTATAATTACGCCATCCCTCATCATTTGAAACTCCTTTTCACCAATCAAGTGCTTTGCACTTGGTGTTAAGGAGACATGTATAGTTATGAAGTCACTGCTTCTAATTATGGTCTCGAAGTCCACGAAATCAACGCCGAGTTTAACGGCCCTATCCCTAACATCCACAATGTCGTATGCCTGAACCTTCATGCCAATAGCCCTAGCCAACTCAGCAACCCTCTGCCCAATCCTACCAAATCCAATAATACCAAGAACCTTACCAAACAACTCAGTACCCATGAACTTACCCTTAGGCCAATCACCACCCTTAACAAGCCTGTCCTGAAGAGCCACGAGCCTCGCCGCGGCAATCATAAGCCCAATGGTTAGCTCAGCCACAGACTGCGTTGAACCCTCCGGCGCGTTAATTACCTCGATGCCCTTTAGCCTGGCGTAATTCACATCAATGTTGTCAAGACCAACGCCAGCCCTCGCGATAACCTTCAATTTACTCGCAGCATCAATGACCTCCCTAGTGACCTTCGTCCTGCTCCTAACCACTAAAATCTCATAATCACTAACAATCCTTAGCAACTCATCCCTATTGATCCCAGGTTTATAATCAACAATAACCCCCCCATGCCTACTTAACTCATTAATTATGTACTCGTCCACTGGGTCCGTTATTAATGCCTTGACCATTCACTGCCTAAATAGGTTATGGTTTTTAAGTATTATTATCTATATTGCCTATAAATCGAGAAGGCCGTGCAGAGGTAATACCCTGGTGTATCATTTAAAAGGCATTTACAATAAGCCCATTGTTGTGATTCCTGCCGTAGCATACGTTAGAGTATCGACTGAGATGCAGGACCCGACTAATCAGATCGAATATCTAAAGCGGTGGAGTGAGTCCAGGGGCTTTCAAATATTGAAGTTTTATGTTGATGAGGCTATTAGTGGGGCTTCACCAATAATGGATAGGCCTGCCTTTAGGGACTTAATCCATGATATTGAAGGCAATGCACTTAACCCTAGGCCTATGGTTCTCCTGGTCTATGAGACATCAAGGCTTGTTAGGAATTTTCAGGAGCTCTTTAGGCTTTTGGATATTGTCGAGAATAGGCTTGGCCTGCTCATAGTTAGCACCAGTGAGAAGGAGGCTGTGCTCCAAAACCTAGATGGTGCCTATAGGCAGTTCTTAAGGACCGTATTGGCCTTCGTGGCTTCCATGGAGAGGGAGTTCATTAGGCAGAGGACTAAGGCAGCCATGGAGAGACTTAGGCTGAGGGTAAGATTGTTTCTAAGGTCGACTTAATGCCAAGTGACGTGGTTAGGGAGGTCTTGAGACTGTATAGTGAGGGTTTGAGTCAGAGGCTATATCGACTAAGTTAGGCATTAGTCTTTATGCCGTGAGGAGAATATTGAGTAGGCATGGTTATAGGGGGGGTAATTACACGTGCCCACGCTGCCTGCATAGGATGGTTATTGCCGATAAGGCGTTGATACAGGTTGATGGTAGGTACGGCATTAAGTACGTGCTTCACTGCCCCCCCAATTGTGGTTATGAGGAGACTAGGATTGAGTAAATTTTAACCCAGCGTCATAACTCGCCCTTTATGTACTCCCTGAACTTGCCAAGGGCGTTGAGTACCCTGGCAACCATGAGCTCATCACCCCCCCACTCAACGTAGTAGACCTTCCACTTATCAAGCTCCAGCTTATCGCTCTGTCCCAAATAACCATGCCACCACTGCAGGGATTCCTCAATAATCCTGATTAGACGAACCTTATCATCCTCCTCAGGATGTACATTATCTAAGTCCAGGATCACTATTGCGAATCTCCTCATACCAAATCAAGTACATAAATTGCTAACCCATTTATTAACATGTCCTTGTTAACCAAGTACAAAGACAATTTAAACAAGCCCTTTAGGCGCCAATTATGATGAGTTACACAGCTTGGATCATATCGATAGGCAATGAACTACTCATTGGAAAAACCGTGAACACAAACGCCACCTGGCTCGCAAGGAAGCTAACACTCCTCGGTTATGACGTTAGGAGGATAATAACTGTGCCAGATAATGAGGAGGATGAGGTTGAGGTATTTAGAGATGCCATTAGAAGGGGGGGCATTAGGGTTGTTATCTCAACAGGTGGTCTAGGGCCGACCTTCGATGATAAGACAAGTGAGTATCTGGCTAAGGCATTGAATAGGAAGTACGTGATTAATGACGATGCGCTGAGACTCGTGGTTGAGACATTTAAGTCAAAGGGTCTAGAGCTAACTGAGCCTAGGCTTAAGCAGCAAAAATGCCCGAGGGGGGGCAAAGCCGTTACCTAACCCCGTTGGTACTGCACCGGGTATTTGGGTTGAGGAGAGCAACACAATCATTATTGCGCTACCCGGCGTGCCGGCGGAGATGATGGCGATTTTCGAGAACTACGTGGAACCTAAACTACGTGAGATAGGGCCTAAACTGCACTTTGTTGAGAGGTCAATAACGGTTAAGGGAGTTCCCGAGGCTGACCTGGCGCCGATAATAGAGAGGGGTATGAAGATGAGTAATAGAATCTACATCAAGAGCCACCCCCCCAAGGGACATGAAATCAAGTCACCATTAGTGGAGATTCACGTGTATGTTAGTTCCGAGGACGTTAAGAGTGCCGAGGATGAGATTAATAAGGTCCTTAACTTCCTAATATCGACGATAAAGGAGAAGGGAGGTGAAGTTTTAACTGGGTGAAATTAATCTCGGTGAAGTCATGCATACTTAATTATTGAGTACTTAAGGCAATCACCAGAACTAACCTTATGCGGATGCCCAAGCACGAGTATCCTCTCCATGTCATCGTATGAGAAGACCAGGTCAGGCTGCGCACCGCAGAGTAAACCCAAGCCCATTAACTCCGGTACCTGCCCTGGAACAATGCTCGAGAACACCCTCTGTATGTAATCCCTCATGGTGCTCGACATGCTCAAATCAAAGAGTGTGCTTAGCATGACCTCATTACCTGTTAGGGTTATGTCGCCTGGTTCGAAACCATACGTATTGACGAAATCATCACGAATACCGCTGAACCTGTTCCTAACGTTATTAATAACATCGAAGGCAACCCTAAACAAATCGCCAGGGCTAGCACTCACCTCACTCGTTACATTATCTGAGAACTTAATACTAGCCTTCTTAGCACAAACAACCTGACCCATATCCTTATCCTCAACACTCTCAACACCATTGTAGATGGACACCATGGAACCACTAACCTTAACACCCGTGGACTCGCTTGGTGCCGACTGCATATAGCACTCAATACCACCCATTAGGTACGTTGGGAAGAAATTCTCATTAATGTTGAAGAACCCCCCCTTAAAGGCATTGACTAAGTAGTTGCCAGGGTCGTAATTAGGCTCGGTGATTGATGATTGAACGAGAAAGACCCTCTTATTTTCCACCGTACCGAGACTGATCTGCTGTGTCTCGAAACCAGAGACGCTCCTATAAATATCCACATACTTGGAGAACGTTCCTTTAATCTCATCAGCCATATAACGCGCAGAGCCGGACAACGCATTCATTATCTCCCTAATTATTTGTTCCTCATTCCCAACCTGAGCCACTGATTTCGCCGAGTGTGAATCAACGACCCAATTAATAAAGGTTTCTAAGTACGCAACACTAAACGAGACTCCTAGGATCAATTCTAGATAACCCTACAACCCTATCGTATGCATTGTCCGTTGATATTATTTTTCTATCCCTATCATAAAGCAGGCACGTTGCGGCATTATACGCGTCGAAAATTGATGTAAGGCCGTATTGATCCATTAATGCTAAGGCCAGTAAGTCAGTATCAACCGTGGTCGGTATCCATTTAAGATTTGGTATATTTGTTAATGCCCCCCCAATTCTATTTAATATTTCACGTTTATTAAATCCTATTCGACTTAATACATAATATATCTCATGAATAACCTCCCTACTTACTAATACCACACCGAAATCTCCATTTACAATTCGCGACAGTAACTTATCAGCCACCTCTTTAAGCCAATCCTTATCCTTTAGATGAGCAATTAATACATCAGTATCAATCAGCATGGCCCATCCTCTTAGCCTCATCAGTGCATCCCTGGCCGCCTCATCCTCAGCCTCCCTCCTTAACTCATCAACGCTTTTTTCGCTGCTTATGATGCCAGATGTTGCCATTAATGGGTCCTTAGGTATTGGGATACCTATGAAGTATTCACCGACATCAATTATAATTACTGAACCATACTTAGCAAGTCTTCCTGGTAGTCTTATTCTACCTCTATTATCGATTTTAACCACGCTCCCCATATATCATTAATTAATCTCCTTTTATTTAAATCTTCCCACATTAACCTATTATTTCCCCCCCCTTTACCTCGTTTTCCACTCATCCTCTGCCGTGATGCAGTTAACGCCATAGTCCCTGCATAGTCTCATTATAGATTTCAAGGTCTCACTCCACCAATTTCTGGTCACGGGGTATATGGGTTCAACTTCCTATTCATGAACTTGATTATGATAGGCCTTGGCCTAAACCTGTCAATTATTACTTGGGAGTTTGTTTCCTTGGCTAGGCGTATCACAGGTTCGTAATCTTCTGCTTTATCATTAACGCCGGGTATCACCGGGCCTAGGAATATCCAGGTCTCAATGCCTAGGCTGGCTATCTTCCTAAGTGCTGATGCCCTCGCCATGGGGTGTGCCGCCATGGGCTCTATCACCCTGTACGTATCCCTCATCGTAGTTATTGTGAAACCTACATCCACAGCCCTACCGCACTTGCTGATTACGTCTATGTCCCTGATGATTAATGCCGACTTCGTTTGAATACTAACGTGGTAACCAGCGTTGCACAATACCTCGATTGACCTCCTGGTTAGTTTATACCTGGACTCCACGGGTTGGTACGGATCCGTTATTGTGGATACTCCGACAACGCCAGGCCTAAGTCTCCTGATATCCCTTAGCAACGCCTGTATTAGGTTTACCTTAACATAGACCACCTCACCCCCCCATTTAACGCCGGGTTCGCCCCCCCTCGTGAAGTCCATGGCATAGCAGTAAATGCAACCATGCTGACAGCCTAGGTATGGGTTTAATGCATAGTCATACTCAGGTAACCCAGACCTGGATAGTGCCGACTTAACCCTTATCTCCTTCACGATTATGTTACCCAACTTAGTTATACCGCTCATCCTACTTACCGCCTAACCAATTGACTAAGCTTGATTGCCTTGTGAGAACCCTAATTACGTAGGACCTAGATACCCAGGTACTTATCGGTAATTTTAGGAAACCTGCCACGTACCTTAATGCGTCACTTAACTCGTAAAACCTTTCATACGGTCCATTAAGCATCGCCCTAATGTTCTCCCTAACCCACCAAACACCAATTGGCAGGTTAAAGCCTGGGTAAATCTCACGCCATAATATGACAGCCGCCTGCCTACGCATTGAACGTAATGCCTCAAGTACGGCTATCCTAGCTGCGTAGTAACAACCACCTATTGACGGGTAGTCATCACGCCCCCAGTAACCCTCATAGTCAAGCTCAAGAACCACATCACCACCCCACACATTCCATGTGGAGCCAGGCCACCAGGCCTCAGCCCACTCATAAAGCCAGGTGTGCGGTGCCAGGATCCCTATGAAGGTATTATCCTTGAAGCTCCTCACGTAGACCCTATACTCACTTATGAGTGGGTAATCACGAACCTCACCGAGCAGTTTATCGGAGATCTGCTTATCAACGGCGGTTATCGACCACCTAGTCGGCACAAGTCTCCTCCTCTTACCAACACCAAGGGCACCCACGCTTAGTAGCTTGATATGTGGTGCACATCAATGCCGTGGCTATACAGCGTCCATATAGCCTCCGTAGTGCTTAAATCCGTGTCGCCGTAAACCTTATCAACTATCCTTGGCGGTGGTGGTAACGAGCTAATTCTTAATTCCTGCAATGGCGCTGATGGTCCAAAGGGTGGTGAATGCTCATCAAACACGTACTTAGCGCCCACAGGTTTCTCAAGTATTAACTCGGAATCCACCGGCTTGTTCGATAACGCCATAACCTGTATATCGTGTAAAGTCCTGGAAGGGTTCCTAGCATCCTCAACCCTAGCCCTGATAGATCCCCTAATTAGCGATAGCCTACTTGATATGAAGTCCTCAAGTCTCATGCTTAGCCAGGTCTTTGGGTTCTCGAGATTGCTGGTATCGCCATGGATGGGCGGTGCTGCTGGGTATACATTAACCCTTGGGTAACCAATACGCCCAATGAATATGCTTGGTGGTGAGGATCCATCAATGCGTTCCTTATTAACGGCATTCTTAAGCGTGTACCTGGCGCGTAGTTCCGCCAGGACTGGGCAGTAAGATAGGCCACATAGGTTGTATTCTCCTCTGCATCTAATGCATAGTGCCGGGTTTATCCGCACCTCAGATAATCTAGCCTTAAAGCAGTATATAGGTGTTTCGATTATTCTCTTCGTGAGCGGGAACCCTTAAAAGGCGCTTCGTGAATTTCTACGTCAAACCTATGAGTAGGGCTTGGGTGAATTAATGAGGTGTGGCAGGGAGGTTTTGGTGGCTAGTGGATTTGGTTATTTCGTTAAGTTGATTAAGAGGAGATGTATTGTTGGTGATGGTATGTCCATAGTTCATGTCGATCCTAGGGTGGTTGGTGTTTGGAGGAATGGCGAGTTAGTGGAACTTAATTATGATTGGAGGGCTTCGTTCATTGATTATGAGTATGGTGTAATAACGGTGATCGTTAGGGATAAGTCACTTGAAACGGTCATTAGGATTAGGGGGTAGTAAAATAATTGATGCGTTCACAATGGAGGTTAATTAAGCTCACTCAGGCGGTATCTCCTTAAATAGCATATTTACATCAATGCCCTCCCTCCTAAGCCTGTAAAGCCTAACTGCGTAGTAAATCGTAATGCCAATAGCAAATAATGCCGCGAAGAACCCTATTATGTAGGCGTTTATTGACGGTACAAATAGGTATGCCATTGGATTCATTATCTCCTCATAGGCTATCCACGCGAATAATGCGGTCATGTAAATGCCAAGCACAGCCGTTCCTTTCGACTTTGTTCTTATACCAAGCACTACGGCCGTTATTGTTATTATCATGAAGTACATGAGTATCGTGACCAGGGTGCTCACGTCCATTGTCGCCGATAGCAACGGAACAATACTGAAATTGTAGAGATACATTATCACGAGGGTTATTACAAGGTCAGTTATATGGGCTGTAATGGGTGTGTGGGTCCTTGGACTTACGTAAGCAAGGAATGACGGCAACACCCTATCGAAGGATAGGGCCAGTAGGTACCTGGCTATTTGTATTATTAGGACTGAGACGACATTTATGTACCAGGTGAATGATCCAATGGCTATCAACCACTGAAGCAGCGGATTCCTCAATGCCATTATGAGTAGGGCCTGTGGATATGGAGGTGGTAATGAACTCGGCCAGGAAACACCATTGGCGACGCCGTAGTATATGGCGAATAATCCATCTAACCTATTAATGCCTATTGACGATATCGTAATCCAGACACCGAGAATTAAAAATACAGCACTCAATGCATAGGTTCCAAATATCGCTATAGGCATTGCGCTACCCCCCCTCCTAACCTCACCACCAACCGATAGTATGAAGTTTACGAAGGGAAATACGTAGGCTAGGTACGGTATTAAGTATATTGTGTCCATAATCATGCCATTACTCGGTAATTCCCCTGATACAGAAATCGCCTGGCTAAGTATATTGGGTGCCGTGGTCTCTATGGCATTAATTATTTGCGGCGCATAAACACTGAGTAGCGCTATTGTTAACGCGAATGTTACTATGCCAAACAACGAGATTGCGGATGCTAAGTATGTACCTGCCCTTGATGAAACGATATTAATTAATACGAGAATTGTAAATATCACGGAGCCTATTAAGAATATCATTAATGGGCTACTCATTAATGAGTTACCAAGGGATACGAGGCTTGGTGCATTATCTGAGATGCCTATTGCCAGTATTGCAGGTGCTAATCCCGTGATTAATCCAAGGCTTATTAATACGGCATTGAAGAACATCTGATCTACTGCAAACATGAACATGGTTGCGAAGCCTATTGATGGGTGTAGATTCCTTGTTATGAATACGTAGTCACTGGCTGTCCTGTAATATGTAATGCCTACCCTATTAAGTAATATCGTTAGTGGTAGAAATAATAATGCGCTAATGGCTATGGCAATTAATGGATTTCCTCTTGGGAAATTGAACATGCTAGATATCAACAGTATAAACCCTGATTGGAAGGCTATGAATGCAGTATTCATTAGTAGGGCTGTCCAAGGACCAATTTCCCTAACGAGTCCCGTGGACTCCCTAAGGAATGGCGTTGGTTTCTTCACGGTCCAGACCTGGACTAAGCACTTTAATTTCTTTTCTGCACAAGTGAAATTACGACTTCATTGAGTACTCCCTAATAACCTGCAGCAACTCACTATGATGCTTCTCATCATCCGATATACCCTTAAGCAACTTAACAATAAGCTTTGAGGCTGCACGGTGCTTCGCTTCAATCCTAGTACTAGTTATTGGTAGGTAACTCCTTAATAGGAAGCTGTAAACCCTCACCGCATTATCCTCATAACCCTCCAATTCATTTAACTTATCGATTATTACGTTCGTGACATCATAATGAACCTTCTCCATGGAACTTATGTAGTCAATTAGGGACTTCGTGTGGGTTATGGCCTCCTCAATACTTCCCTGCAATGAGGTTAACGTCTCCATATCAAAGACCTTCTTTGGCGGGCATTCATGAATCAACTCCTTTATTGTGGTCAATATGTAATTATGCATTGCAGATTCAATGCTTATCTTCCTCATTATGGCGCTTATAAACGGTTCATTAGTGCTTGAGGCAGCTATGCCGTATAAAATGGCTAGGTACCTCTCGAGTTCCCTCATCATATCAATTATCTTAGATAATTTATCATTAGTATTGCCATTATGCATTTGCATTCACGTATGCTGATTTATAAGGGTATAATTTATTTTTTCTTCCTTAATTCACGCGGTATGAGGGTCGTAATAATCGGTGGCGGTGCCGCTGGAATGAGTGCGGCATCCAGAATAAGGAGATTGAAACGCGACTTTGAGATTGTGGTTTTTGAGAGGACGGGCATGGTTAGTCATGCACCCTGCGGTATTCCTTACTACCTTGAGGGGGTTATTTGATAATTATGAATTATTCATGCACTACACACCCGACTACTTCAGGAGGGAGAGGGGTATTGATGTTAGGACTAATGAGACCGTCATTGAGGTTGGCCCAGGTTACGTAGTCACGAATAGGGGTAATAAGGTGGAGTGGGATTACCTAGTACTCGCCACCGGTGCCGTACCAGCAATACCGAGCATACCAATTAAGGGAGATCACGTATTTACTGTGCATCACCCAGCAGACGCCATTGTGTTGAGGGAAGCCCTTAATTCAATGCATAGCGTTGGCATTATTGGTACTGGCTACATTGGACTTGAGGTTGCCGAGCGCTTAGGTTTAGGGGTAAGGAGGTGCTGATGATTGGTAGGTCTAATTATCCACTACGTAAGTCCCTGGATGAGGATATGGGTAATATCGTTATAAATGAGTTAGTTAGGCATGGCGTGAAGTTACAATTGAATGAGAGAATAATCGAGATTGATTACCAGGGTGGTAAGCAGATAGTAATTACTGATGGCGGTAGGTACGTTGTTGATGCCGTAGTACTCGCAACGGGTATAAAACCAAATGTGGAATTGGCGAAGCAACTCGATCTGCGCATTGGCGAGACAGGTGCCGTGTGGGTTGATAACCGCATGAGGACGAGCATTGAGAATGTCTATGCCGCGGGTGATGTTGCTGAGACCAAGAACCTAATAACTGGCGAGCCATACTGGCACCCCCCCTTTGGGACTACGGCTAATAAGATGGGGGGGTTCGTAGCAGGTAGTAACATAGCTGGTAAGCCCATGGCGTTCCCTGGAGTTGTCGGCACCTCAATGACCAGGTTCATGAACCTATACATAGCAAGCACGGGTTTAACAACGCAGGAGGCAATAAGGCATGGATTTAAAGCGAGAAGTGCCGCAATAACAGCTAGGACTAAGGCGAGGTATTACCCAGGCGGTGGTTATGTTACGATAAAACTAATAATTGATGAAAGTAGCATGAGAATCTTAGGTGCTCAAGTGCTCGGTGATGATGGTTCCTATGTGCTTGGTAAAATCGATACATTAGCGGCATTAATGGCTAAGGGGGGCAACCGTTGAGGACCTATTCATGAGCGACCTAGCCTACTTACCTGCCGTAACCCAGGTCTGGGATCCACTAATAATTGCCGCGAGGCAGTTCCTCAGGGTTGATGCATTCTTTTATATTTAAATAAATTTAATTATTTATAACTAAATGCTAGTATTTTTAGTGAACATACATATGCCTATTTAAGTAAAAATATAGGACGCATCACTATATAAATTGTTAATTCACTAGTTATGTGCGATGGTAAACCAACCCATACTTGGAGCACCAACTGATGTTAGGATTGCGACTGCTATAGGCGTCTTGGCTCATGTATCAATGGCATCAAGTTTCTTAGGTACAATTTTATTAGCCGTAGTTGCTGAATACCTATACATTAGGAACCATAATCAGTTCTGGTATAATACTGCTAGGACGTTCTCGGTGATATCAACAATATTCTTTGGTGTTGGTGCTGCCTTCGGCACGCTTGTTGAGTTTGGCCTAGTTACTTTGTGGAGCAACTTCATATCAGTTATTGGTGAGGCCATAGTGCTTCCATTTTACTTGGAGTTATTTGCATTCCTAACTGAGGTAATTCTATTGCCGCTCTACGTATTTACGTGGAATAAGATTAAGAACCAAGTCCTTCACTGGATAATAGGTATAGCCGCAGCATTTGGTGGATACTGGAGTGCTTACAACATATTGGCGGTCATGGCATCATTGAGCATGAGGCCGCCAGGTCTCGAAGTAATTAACCTATACCAGGCCACTGGGCAGAATGTGGTTGGTTTAACGGATTACGTAGTTAAGTGGGCCTCGCCGGCTGATGCTTGGAATATGTTTTGGTGGGGCGCCAACGTCTTCATATTCCACGGTATACTAGCGGCTGTCATACTTACCTGGTCAATAATAGCCGCGATATACCTATACCTATACATACGTGATAGGAAACCGGAGAGATTAATGATGCTTAAGATCCTAGTGCCAACAGTGGCGATTCTAACTGCAATACAGGGATTCGTAATTGGTCACCTACAGGGTGAACTTGTTCTGCAGGATGACCCACTTAAGTTGGCGGCTCTAGAGGGCATGTTCTGGAGTGGTCTCAGGGTTGATCCATTAACGAGCTTCTTTGCCTATGGTACATTCAACCACGCATTCTGGGGGGGCTATTATAGCTGGCCGGCTTATGAGAGGCCGCCGGCCTCGTGTTTGTTTTCTACTGGGTCTTCATGGTAATATTCGGAATATTACTTGGTATATGGAGCGGCGCATTATCGCTTTGGTACTTATTCCCAGGATACTTTGGTCGTTTTGGCTGGGCTAGGACATTGGCAAACTTCTTTGAGAGGAGTGGCGTTTATTTAATGCCGTTCTTCGCAGCCTTTGCATCAATTGGCGGCGCAGTTGCGGCTGAGTCAGGTAGGTATCCGTTCATACTTGTTCAGGCGGATCCCAATCCAAATGGTGGTCCACCAATAATTACTGGCGTACCCGTTGGACTAGGCGGTTTACTAAATCCGACGCTTTACTTCCCGGTTTGGTTAGCGGTGCTTGTGTTAATTGTTGAAGTTGCCATGCCGTCATTAGCGGTGTTCATGGTTTACCTATACCTAAAGAGAGCGCCTAAGTACGAAGAAGCTGCGGTAAAGACTGTGGAGTATTGAGGTGGTGGGTATGGTCTCGGCAACAGACATTGCCGTGGGCTTAATCGCCTGGGCCTTCGCCGTTCACCTGCCCCTGGTCTATACAGTGCTTGGCCTTGGGTGGATATTACCAACGCTTGAGTTGATTGGTTACAAGCGCAATAAGCAGGTCTATGTTGACCTGGCACACAATATGGCTAATTACCTAATTACTGTTTACGCAATTGGTGGCCTCTTTGGTACGATAATAACCGTGTTCCTTGCAGGCCTATTGCCAATATTCACGAACATAGCTGGGGCCTTACTATGGCCGGTTTGGGGGCGTTGCCATAGTCTTTGGCGTTGCCATAGCCCTACCCTTCATTGGCTTCTACTACAGGGGGGGCTTTGGTAGGATTAGCCCAATGAAGCATGTTGCTGTTGGTTATGGCATGGCTATAGCACTTACGGTTATACCAGCCATGTTTAGGCTCGTCTTCGCCTTCATTAATTACCCAGCCGGTGTTGAGGTGTTTAAGGATACCTCATCAATTGTCGGCTTTACCCTAGGCATTAATTGGTCCCAAGTATTCCTAAACCCGACGTATGCTCCGTTATTCCTAGCGACGCTTTTTGGCGCAATTGCAATGACTGGGATACTCATAAACTCCATATTTGGGTGGAGGTACTCAGTCGATAAGAGTGAGTATAGGCTGGTTGGGTATAAAATCAGTAATTGGATAAGCCTAGTATTTGGTGTTTTCTATGCAATATTCGCTGGATTGTACCTCTATGAGGTCTACCAATACTCGCCAACGGTTGCCTGGTCCATATTCGGTAAACCACCTGCATACCTACCATCAAGCCTATACCCAGTCTATGAACCAACCATGATATTGACCAGCATATTCTACATGGATATAGCCCTAGGCCTAATACTACTCATACTGATAGCTCTATCCTTTAAGTTCATTAATAGGTCAATCTCAGCCCTTAAGCTAGTCCTTGTATTGCTCTTGATGGTTAGTGCCGAGGTGATGAATGGGCTGGCTCACCTACCCTACGCAATAGTCCCGCCATTATCTGCGGTACCCGTGCTTGTTAAGGCGTACGGCTTACAATTCACACTCCAGGTCGCCAATACATTGAAGGTCTCCACATTATTAACACCTGAATTAAACGCCCTGGTGCAGTTAGTGTCCGTGCAGCCCGGGTTACTTTACGGTAGTTTTGTTGTCTTTGCCCTATTTAATGCGTTGCTACTTTACGTCATTTATGCCGCCCTCTCATGGAAGTGGACACCACAGACGCTTAGGGTTGAGAGGCAGTAATTACGTTAATTATCCTCCTTATTAAAATCATCACTATATTTCTCACATTCCCCCCCGACATAGCCATCGCAATCCCAAAGTAAATAATCAAAGCCATTAATGACACAACAACCACCTGTATTAATGAAATAATAATGCTTGGGTAAAGCGTGAACCTCACCACATGCACAATAAGCGCTAAAACAGCTATTGAAAGTAATGATGGCAATGCGTAATCCAGCACTAATGCCCTGCCATTAAGCACGGATTTAAGGCTACCCAACTTAACGAATCTAAACCCCCCCAGCGCAGCAGTGTTTGCGAATAATGATGATACTAATGCACCAATTACTGCGTAGTACGTGAATCCCAAGCCCCCCCTAAACAATAGAATTAGTGGTATCATCGTCGATAAATAAACAACGGTGAAGATAAGCTCAGCCAAGTGCGTATGTAGGATAAGGCTCCTTAGGTAGACACTGGGCCTTATTTCACGGGTATCCTGAATATCCCTCTTATCAACACCCTGCATCACATTACTAATGAATTGATTAACATTGCCCAAGACACTATTCACTGCAAGAAGTATGACGGGTAGTACCAATAGGTTTATCTCACTCCGTAGGCTTGGCCTAACAAGATTTATGTAGATACCGGGGAAGAACGACAGCGCCAATGCCACGTACGTTGTTATTAAGAGCAATATTAAGAGGTCCCTATAGATTATGCTCAGTCTCCCACGTTCAAGGAGCTCTCCATAGGTGACATTAATGAGCGTACCACTGTAGCCAAATGGCTTGCTGAGTATGAAGATCACGTACCAAATACCCAACTGAGCATAGCCGAAGATGCCTATGAACATCGCATCAAGGGACCTAAAGGAATTAATTGCGTAGCCCATTAAAGGCACCCAGGATGCGCTAAGGACCTCCCTTAGGTATCTGTGGGTGTTATGAACATGAATATTATACCTCAATGAGTATATGAAGGCGTACAGCGATGGTATAAACACTATGAAGAACGTTGACCACAGAATCACCTCTATAGTCCATCCAAGAGCCATTATTACTGGTATGGCAATGAACTTAGTAACTGATTGAATAATGGACGTTACCACGAACCTACTCCTATCCTTAACCATCAATATGGAGTTAGTTATGGATTGTAGGTATGACGTTATTTCCGATAGCACCGCTATAATTAAGACAAGCCAGGCATAAGGCCCCATCTTAGACCAAACACTCGCTAAGTAGGCTATGGTTAGGATAAATGTAATTAGGTAAAAGATTGATGATACATTTATGGCAGCCACAATATTCAGCCCATTATCCCTAGCCGTCAACCTTGGGTAGGCAAAGCTTATCAGTGCCGTTGGTAGGGTTGAGAAGGCTATTGTTGCATTAAGTAATGATAGGAGACCAAGACCAGCCGTTGGTATCTTCCTCGTGATGGCAATGTTATATGTAAAGCTACTTAATAGAGCCAGTAATGATGCCAGGACAGCCATCGTCCTTATGCTCCTCGCCATTAACGCCGAATCTACGTATTAATTACTAATTTAAAAATTCCTCACATTAATCTGTTACGTTATTTTAATCATAAATCTTTTCTATCACGATAATGATTATTCATTAATGCTAATATTAGTACATGGATCGCTGGGGCTTGATTACCTCATTCATAATGTACTGCCAAGTGATGATTGGGTAATATCCATGGTATGCCCAGGAAGTAGTAATGAGACCGGTATAGACGTTGAGTTAAGCCTGGGATTATCATGAGGGTTGCATTAATGTGGAGTAAAATACTTGATTTAAGGGATGATGACCTAAGACTACTCCTTGATTCACTCACTAATTCAACGAGGCTCTATGATGCCGTGAACTACGTGATCGAGACATACATGGACTACAACGCATCAAGGCTTTACTACTTCATGAGGTTGATGAGCATGCTAAACATATGGAGACCAATGAGCAAGGGTTGTATAAATGTCCCATTGATAGAGCCAATAAAGTCATTAGTAGCTGCAGTCGTACTAGCTCATTTTGCGTCAAATATAATTAAGGGATCAGCCTTACTAGCCACGGACTTTATAGATGAGGTTAAAGACGTATTACAGGAGGTAAGGGGGCTTGGTAATATCTACGTGTTTTCTAATCACATACCACGGGATGTTGGCGTATTTGATGAATTAATAGTGACATCATCTTCAATTCCTCAGGAAGTCTTTGGCAAGTTAATTAGGATAAGCAGTGGTTCAAGTTCTGAGGTATTAATGAATAGGCTTGGATTAAGCACCGCACGTAACAACTTTGAGTTCAGTAGGGAGGTCTTGAACGACATTGATTTAGAGATTTTAAGGACGGTTAATGAGCTTGGCTTTACAACCATGGCATCACTAATTGATATGATAACCCAATCAGCTGCGGTGACTAGGAATGACGTTATTAAGGAATTGATTAAATTATCAAACATGAACCTAATTAAAATTAGGTATCTAAGTGATGGTAGAGCCATAGTCACACCAACCGTGGCAGGTCTTAAATTATTAATAGCTAAATAAGCCTTATTACCATTAAATATAACCTATTTACTTAATTATTGATGATGAAAACCTATAGAGAAGAATTTATTAATTAGATAAATCCTGGTAAAGCCGATGCCACCCAAGTGGTACTGGCCAATAGACCCAAGCAATGTTCCCAAAATAGTTGTTGAACCACCAGGTCCTAAGGCTCAGGAAATAATAAAGATGGATGAATCACTAATAATGCAATCCTTTGGCCGGTGGTACCCACTGGTTATTCAGCGGGGTTATGGACCTGTTATTGAGGACGTTGATGGCAATCTATACATTGACTTTAACGCTGGCATTGCGTCATGAATGTTGGGCATAGCCACCCACGGATTGTGGATGCGATAAAGCGGCAGGCCGAGTTATTCACGCATTACAGCATGACCGACTTCTATTATGAATTAATTGTTAAGCACGCATCAATGCTCAGGGGGTATCGTACCAATAAGTGGCGATAAGCGCGTATTCTACACGAACTCAGGTACTGAATCGATTGAGGGCGCAATGAAGATATCGCGTGGACACTTCAGGAATCAGAGGCCATACATAATTGCCTTCCTGGGCGCCTTCCACGGGAGGACCTACGGCTCTATGGCATTAACCGCCAGCAAGCCAATACAGAGGTTTGGTTTCAACCCGATGCTACCTAACGTAATACACATACCATACCCATACCCCTATAGGTGTCCATTCGGAAAGAACTTAACCGAGGAGGAGTGCGGTGAGGCCGTTCTCGGTTACCTAGAGGATTGGATATTCGGAAAGATGGTTGACCCAAGTGAGGTGTCGGCTATATTCTTCGAGCCAATACAGGGTGAAGGTGGCTATGTAGTTCCACCGAAAAACTTCTTCCCTGGTTTAAGGAAGATCGCTGATAAGTACGGCATATTACTCGTGGATGACGAGGTGCAGGCCGGATTTGGCAGGACCGGTAAGTGGTTTGCAATTGAGCATTGGGGTGTCGAACCTGACATAATAACGATGGCCAAGGCGATAGCTGCCGGCTTACCACTTGGCGCCATAGTTGGTAGGGCAAACATAATGGACTTACCAAAGGGATCTCACGCAAATACCTTTGGCGGTAACCCGGTAGCTTGGCAGCAGGTATTGAGGTCATAAATGTAATAAATGATGAGGACTTGCTGGTGAATGCACAGAGGTTGGTGATTACATTAAGAAGAGATTTATGGAGGAGATGGACCGCGTGGAATTGATTGGCGATGTGCGCGGTCTCGGTCTAATGATCGGCGTTGAACTTGTTAAGAATAAGAAGACTAAGGAGTACGCAACAAAGGAGATTGAACAAGTACTTTATGAATCATTTAAGAGAGGCGTTGCGTGATTAGTGCTGGTAAGTCTACTATTAGGATCGCACCACCGTTAAACATACCCATGGAGCTCGCTGAGAAGGCTGTGGATATAATAATTGATGTTATTAAGAAGGTTGATAGGGAACGCGTTAAGTAACCTCTTTAATTTACCAACGCGTCCTTCAAAACCTCCTTCTCTTCCTCCAGGTACCACTCGAGTACGTAGTCATGCCTATCCGCGTAGTTCCTGGCATATTCAAAGGCATTTTTCCAATCATTATCCTCATAGATTATTCTCCAACCCTCCTCAATGAGTGATAAGTCCTCAGACTTACCACTGACTAGGATCCTACCCATCCTCCTGTTTATGAAGACTTTATACCTGCCAGTCATCATATCACGTATACGTGTACAGGTTAAAAAGTCCTATCAGGTTTTTATTTAAAGAGTACACTGAAACTTTCACTGAACTTACGCAGAATTCACGAAACGACTAATGATGCTCACGTACTTATAAATATCATCAGGGAATATCAACAGGTAAGTAACATCACCAAGTCTCTCCCTAACTCTTAGGAAGGCTTGAAAGACAGCGCCGCTGCTAAGGCCAACGAGTAAGCCCGTATTCCTAGCCACGGTAATGACACCCCTAATAGCCTCCTCAAGACTAACATCAATAACCTCATCAACAGCCTCACGAACCCACCTAGTCCCAGACTCTAAGCGCTTAATGCCAGGTATTGCACTACCTGCCGTAGGCTCAACACCAACGACATAAACACGGCCAAACTCATCCCTAAGCTCCTGGCGATACCAGTTATATGCCCACCGGTGCCAATACCCGCGATTAACACCCTAGGCACCTTACCAACACTCCTGAACTGCCTAACAATTTCCTCACCAGTAACGTAATAATGACCCTCAGGATTATCAACATTCTCAAACTGATTAAGATTAATCGCCCCACTCCTAACGGCCTCCTCATTAACCCAACGCCAAAACTCCTCATCAATCACATCCCTATCAACCCTAACAACCTCAGCACCCAAGACCTTGAGAAGCACCTCAGTGGCTTCGGGCAAATGCTTCGTAGTATAAGCCCTGTACTTAAACCCATAAACATTAGCTAAAGCCGCTAAAGAAATCGCCACATTACCCGAGGAGGCCTCAAAGACAAGGCGATCACGTAAATCATTACTTAAGTACTTACGGAGCAGGAATTGCACTGTTCTGTCCTTAATACTCCTACTAAGTGGATTGAAAAACTCAAGCTTGGCCCATACATCTCCAAAGCGATCAAGCCTAACAAGGGGGGGTGTTGGGTAAAAACTACTTATGAAATCAACTACACTAGGAAAAACATTATTACCATCGCTGCCTGCAAATACCAACACCTGCCATACTAATCCGCAGGAATAACTAGTCCCTTAAAAGCATTATTTCAGATTTCATTGTTGAAGAATTGCTGGTATACGAGTTCACGATTTTCATTATGAATGATTGAAAGAGAAAGTGTGGATGTACGGAATCCCCGCGGTTCGTCCGTCCACATTCATTGGGGGGGACCGCCACGGTCCTCTCTGGGACTGTCGCGGTATTAATGCATTAGTGGCCATGCTTATAAGTCTTTGGGTTCCTTTAAAAGAAATTGTTTTAAAGGGGGGGTTATTTGTACGTGGCTTGATGGTTGAGGTCATTGTTAAGGAGTTGCCTGAGAGACCTAGGCCTGGTGAGAAGGTGCAATTGCCTAATGGTGAGACTATTAGGGTTAGGCATGTTGGCATTCCTTGGCTTCTACCGCCTAAGAAGGTTTGTAATGACCCTGAGTGCCCATGGCATGGCCACCTAAGTGTTAGAGATCAAGTCTTCACGGTCGTTGTTGAGAGGGTTCATGGCAGAACTGCAACCGTTATCCATGAGTGGCTGCATTATGACCCTAAGTATAAGAGGTATGAGAGGAGGAGGAAGAAGATGCATGTTAGGGTTCCTCCATGCATCGATGTTAAGCCTGGCGACATTGTTTATATTAGCGAGACCAGGCCTTTGGGTAAGACGGTTAGGCATGTCGTTATTGGTAAGAGGGAGGATGTTACGGAGGTTAAATCCCAAGTTCTCAGGCTTGAGCAACAGCAATAACCCTTTAATAATCCCTCAGACTCAATGCGCCTAATGCTCTATGACGCACATACTCACCTGCATGAATTCCTTGACAACAGGATCGCGGAGTTCGTTAAAGAGATAACTATTGCAGCCGTTTCTGATGACTACCCATCATCAAGGAGAACAATTGAGTTATCAAGTAATTACGAGAATATCATACCATGCGTAGGCATTCATCCCTGGAATGTGGATAAGGTTGGGCTTGATGAGTTAAGGCAGGTTGAGAAATTATTATCTGAGGCCAGGTGCATTGGCGAGGTTGGGCTTGACAGGAGGTTTGTTCCTCAAACCTTTAATAGGCAGGTTGAGTTCTTTCAAACATTCGTTAATTGGGCTAGGGATTATGATCTGCCACTTAACATTCACGCACCTGATGCCTGGAGGGATGTTCTTGAGATGGTTAGGAGAGCTGACGTGGATAGAGTCCTATTTCACTGGTATACTGGGCCTCTCAACCTTATTCAGGAGTTGAGAGACTATGGCTACTACATATCGATCAACGCGGCCATAAAGATTCAGGAGAAGTCAAGAATTGTGGCTAAAGAGGCGCCGCTTGACATGATTCTCCTAGAGAGCGATGGACCATACGAGTATAGGGGGGGCATTACACTTGAGCCTCCTATGGTTAGGGATGCCGCGAGAATTGTGGCTGAGATAAAGGGTGTTAGTATTGAGGATTTGTGGGATGCCGTTGGTAGTAATTTCTCTAGATTGTTTAACCTGTAATACTTAACCTATTTATTAATTGATACTCTATGTCCGTAACCACGTACATGCAGTATCAATAGTAATAGTTATTAAGACCCCAATTAAGCTTAATTCCGTATGGCAGAGAAGACAGGACCATTCCAGAAGGTCGTTGTTGATCAGGACATATGTATCGGCTGTGGTGCCTGTGTGAGTGTGTGTCCATACCAAGCGTTGGAGCTTGATGAGAATGGCAAGGCGAGGCTAATATGGGATCTATGTAAGGATGACTTCAGCTGCGTACCAGTATGTCCAGTGAATTGTATATGGAAGACCAGCGAGGCACCGGACTCAGCCAAGGGTAAGGCCAATTGGTACAGGTTCAGCAAGGCTTTGAGCGATGCGGAGAAGAAGGAGTTTGAGGATTGGAAGGCTAAGTACAAGATCGCCTGGTCACCTGCATAAGGCTTGGTTTTTCATTTAATCAAATGTTTAAATTCACTATTCTCTCCATGATAGAAAGATTAAAACAGTGGTGCACTTTCTAAGCCTACCGTGATGATAATCGATAAGTTGGATAAGGAAATACTCAGGGAAATCCAGAAAGATGGTAGGTTACAATTAAGTAAATTAGCGGAGATCCTTAATAGGCCAAGAACTACAGTGGCCACGAGATTAGCCAGGCTTGAAAGCGATAAGGTGATAACATCATACAGAGCCGTAATTGACCCATTAAAGGTCGGCTTCTCACTCCTTGCCTTCGTGCTAATTAGCGTCAGGAGAAACGCACCAAGTGGTGGTAAATCAGCCCAGGTACTTCTTATCGAGAAGATTCTGAAGGATAGCGATAATGACCCCAGACTACCTTGGATCGAGGAAGCCTACGTAATAACCGGCCACTATGACCTATTACTTAAGGTTTGGGCTAAGGACCTCAAGCAACTCAGTTACTTCCTAATTAATTACTTGCCGACGCACCCCGACATTGCACAGACGGAGACCATGCTTGTGCTGGAGCTTGTGTCTGATTGGAGGGACAGGTTGTTACCAATTGATAAGGTGCTTCCTGACTAGGATCAGCAAATAGTTGGGTTCCTAATCTCATTCAATATATTAAGCGCCGCCTTCCTCGGTGTCTCACTATTGATTATTGACCTACCGACAATCTCGAAATCAGCCCCATTGGCTATCGCACATCCAGGCTTGCCACCCTGAACACCAACACCCGGCGATAGCACTTGATAATTATTACCGACCATCGACCTAACCTGCCTTATAATACTTGGCTTCGTTGCGGGAACTACGAAGCCACTAACACCAAGACTCATGCCAAGTGTTACACCATAATCAAGGTTCTTATCGTATAACTCACCGCCAGAACTCATGGAAATCAGCAAATAAGAATCAACGCCTAGTTTATGCGCCGTACTCACAGCAACTGCTAAGTTATCCCTACCTGCTACTGCATGCATTATTATGCCATTAATGCCCAATTCATGGGATCTCCTAACCACGTACTCATTAATATGCGCTACATCACCGAGCTTAAAATCAGCCAGGAAATACTTACCAACCTGCTTGTTAATTCCTTAACTCCCTGAGGCCCAATAGTTAGTAATTGATGCCAACCAATCTTAACAGCATCAATTAAATCACTAATTTCATTTAAGAAAATGATTGATCTCTCCGCATCCCAATCAACGTCAAACGCCAGGATAAGCCCTGTATGTCTCTGTATCATCAGAAAATAATTAAAAAATGGTTTTATTTAACAATTTTAACGCAAAATGCTTACTTTCTCTCCTCCTTTATCGCCCCCCCCATTTCCCTTAGCACTACCTCTAGGTCCCTTGTTGGTATTCCGCTTCTTACGGACCAGTAGAATAGTATTAGGGCGATTATTGCTGCGGTTATTGTGTCGTATGGGAATGGTAGTGGTGGTGACTTCCAGACGCTGAATGGTCCAACGAAGTCGAGTATTAACGTAGTGAATAAGACCCCGAGGACCCACCAACCAGCCCTAATGTGCTGCCTACCCTCCTCATTAGACCACATGCGGATCACGTAAATGAAGGCCACGGTAACTGCAAGCATTATTACGACGTAAGCCACGAATGGCAGCACATACTTCATACTCAGTGGTAGTGGACCTATGGAGTTGTATGGAGTGATTATGTCGTAGTAAATGAGGAATATCGTAGATAATGCCAAGATAATCCAGTAAATAATGCCGAGAATCGCGGCGTTACTCCTCTTAACACCAAACCTATTGGACGCGGTATACATGAAGAATAGAGGTAAGCCGGCAAGAACCAATGCCGTAACACCCCCCCACATAGTCGTAAAACCAGACCAATACGGTATTAGGTAGGCAAATATGAAAGCTAAAGCACCAAACACGTATGGGCAGGTAACTTAAACGGCCTAGGAGCTTCAGGCGCCGTCTTTCTAAGCACAACAAGCGTTGATCCAACAACGACGTATGATAATACCGTTGTTGAGCTTATGAATGTTATTATGTATACCCATGCTGGGTATGGTATTAGGAATAACGCACCGACGAGCCAGGCAGCGATCGTCGACCACATTGGTACCTTCCACCTATTAAGCTTTAGGAACCAGTCGGGTAAGTGGCCGTCGGCAGCCATTCCATAGAATGTCCTTGCCGATGTACCTGTGTATATCCAGCCTGTGCCGGATGGCGAGACTATTGCGTCAATTAGTAGGACTATGCCGAAGGCCATTAGTATTGGTATTCCACTTATCTTCATTATCTCATAAAACGGCCCACTACTTAGCACTGTTGATGTTAGGTCGGCCCAATCACCAGGCTTAAGGCTAAGCTTAGACCAATCAATGGCACCAATAAAGGCAACCTGAAGTAATACGTAAATTGCCATGCATATCAAGAAGCCCACCACAGTACCTAGTGGCAGATCCCTTTGTGGATTCTTAGCTTCACCGCCATACTCAATACCCTGCCTAAAACCTAGATAGGCGAATACAATACCAGTTGTTGGTAATGCCATGAACACAGGCGCCCATCCGTATGGTACAAAACCACCAGGCACTGCCGTGAAGTTCGCAGGATGTAGGAATAAGCCGAGTAATAGGACCACCGTGAGTATTGGTATTATTAGCTTCCACCAACCAACACCAGTATTCGTCTTACCCATAACATGAACACCAAAGTAATTAAGGAGGAAGAAGAATGTTAGGAAAGCAAATGCCACAAGCCCACCCTCAAGGGTTAAGACACCGGTTGGTGTGAGGAGACCAGGGACGTAGGATGACATGTACGTGACCACAGCCTCAGCCTCAGCGGGTGCCACTGTTATTGCGCTTAGGAAGTAGGCCCATGCAAGTATGAATGAGGCGAGGCTGCCATGGCTATACTGTGGATATCTCACTATAGACCCAGACTTTGGTATCATACCGCCTAACTCCGCGAATGAGAATGCCACGAACATTAGGAATATACCCCCCCCAAGTAGCCAGGAAATTATCGCCGCAGGACCCGCCGTTGCCGCTGCATAGAATGAGCCGAATAACCAACCACTACCAATTACTGCGCCTATTACTAGGTATGCAATATCGAACACATTTAACGCCTTCCTGAGCTGCTTATCCGTAACCTCAGCCTTCTCAACACCAATCTTCGGACCTAACTCAGGTGGGTTAGACATAACGAAATATAATATACTTTATTCTTCTTTATTAATTTTTCCCTTTATATTTATATTTATATAAAATGTTGCTTGTAATATATCAAATGATTTTTTCATTTTACAAATATATTATTTATAGCATTAACGTGTTTTTACATTCAATTTTATAATTTATTGATAAAATCATTCATCATTAGTTATTTATAAGCTCTCCTGAGATTAATCATTGAATGCTTGATAGGTGTTGTGTTGAGGTTGGTATTACGACAAGTGGAGCATCGGTTAGTTTAGTGCCGATTCAGTCTATAAGAAGGCTGAGAACCTGGCCTTGGAGGAGCAATTAGTCATTATTCATGATCCATCCCTCGAGGATGAGCTATTACTTGGTGTTGTTAGGAATGTGACGAAGCTCGAGCCCCTCATTAGGGATAGGGTTAGGTCGCCCTTCGTAGATAGGCCTGAGGTTCTTGATCAAACAATACTCATGCCCTTCACCTCAGCTGCCGTTAGGCTTTATGCGGCGTTGAAACCAAGCACGAAGTCGGTGCTTGAGGTTAGGCACGTACCGACACCAGGTTCTAAGGTCTTTGTTATTAAGGATGGAAAGTTCCTTAATGATTACGTAAAGTCCAACCTGCCAATTTACGTTGCAGTCATAAGTACAGTGGTTGGCCCATTAACCTAGATGCTAGCTTTGTTAATCAGCACGTTGGCGTCTTTGGAGCCACTGGCGTGGGTAAGTCCAGGCTTGTTAAGGCCCTAATTGAGGAGCTGGTTAGGGTTGGAAAGCACGTAATTGTCTTTGACCACAGTGGCGTAGATTACGCGCCGCATTTCAGGGATAGGGTAATAACATCTAAGGAAATTGCCATCTCACCACCAACAATAGCATCCGTAATCGCTGAGAAGGCCAGGCTTAATTGGCAGACCTTCGGTGAGTACCTAGAAGTCGCCGTGATTACATATGTGAGTGGTGATAAGAAAGTGAGGAAGCAACAATCGACTCAACTAATTGATCAACAGCCAAGCGCTCAAGCTAATCAAGTGGTTAAGTGGGATAAGGCGTTATTCACGAAACACCTAGTGGATAGTATGAGGGGGTTGGGCGCCAGGGATTCAACTGTTGAGAAGGCTAGGCTCTTCATTGACTACTTCATAGAAAATGAGTTCTTCGATGAGCTTAATAGGAGGACCTTATCGCCGATGGATATCGTAAACATGGCATTGAAGTCAAGCCCAATAGTCATTGACCTAAGCCTTGACCCTGAGCTTGTGGTTAAGCAGGCGATCGTCGCTGACGTCATAGATGCCGCCTGGAGGTTGGTCAAGAATAATAAGGCACCGCTTGACCTGGTCTTCGTCATTGATGAGGCCCAGAACTACGTGCCTGAGAATGAGTGGACGATATGCGGCGACGTCATTGAGACTACGGCTAGGGAGGGCCGTAAGTGGGGGGGCTTATCACTTATCGTTGCTAGCCAGAGGATTGCGAGGGATGTTAGGGCTAGCATCAGGGCTAACCTCGGCACAGTGTTCTTCAGTAGGTTGAGCGCCCAGGGTGACCTCAGGGAGATAGCCGCGTACATGGACTTGGCCGACGTGAGCGAGGCAACCCTAGCTCAGCTTGGTACTAGGGAGTTCTTCGTGGCTGGCCTAATGAACCCACTTAGAAAGCCAATACTGATTAGGGTTAGGGATGCCTA
Organism: Vulcanisaeta distributa JCM 11217; assembly: GCF_001316005.1. Taxonomy (GTDB): domain Archaea; phylum Thermoproteota; class Thermoprotei; order Thermoproteales; family Thermocladiaceae; genus Vulcanisaeta; species Vulcanisaeta distributa_B. Next base: position 171,470 of record NZ_BBBJ01000001.1, on the reverse strand, counting down.
ACAATCAATTCCTCGCTTACGTAATTCCTCCACAATCTTGATACCGAGCCTGGCAACCTCCCTATACTCCCTATTACCTATTATTCTCCGGATCACATTGATGTCGATTATGCCATACTGATGAACCACGATATTCCTAAACCTAACGATAGACCTATACCTACTAAACTCCTCATTACTGAGCAATCCAGCACCCACTAACTTATTACCGGCATCTATGTAGCCCTCAACCTCAAAGCCCATAGCAGATGCAGCCTTAACAGCCATATCAATGAGAGACTGAGCTTGAACCTGTAATAGGTATACGGCGGAGAAGTATTTATACACGTCCCCCAGATCATTAACACTTAAGTTATCCAGCAAAGATGTGTAATGAAGGAGAAGCTTCAATAGACGCTCTATTGCGCCCATTTCTTGGTCACCGCATTTATCTGAGTCCTCAACAGGTCAAGTTTCTCGGCATCAATCATAAAGTCAAAGCAGGGCGCTAAAACCCTCAACTTGATATCAAGATACTCATCAAGGTCCCTGTAGTAGATTACCCTGCCTCTACCCAAAGCGTCTATTATTAATGAGCAGGGTAGGTACTCATAATTATTAAGAACCACTAGGTCTACGTCCTCGTCACGCACATGGAGAAACCTAGCCAATGCATACTGAAGGTCAAGGTCCTTATCAACATCGATTAACCAAACGGCGACATCCCAATCACCCTTAACAACCCTACCCCCCCACGCCCTAGAACCAAATAGCACTGCGAAGACCACACCGTAATTGCTCCACGGAAATAACCTTAAATCACCAACGCTCATATTTAATTCCTTAATGAATCAGCCCTTACTTATACTTATTATTGCATAGCCCTTCTGAATATCAGCGCTATTCCAGGTACATGATTGGGGCTGGCTTGGTAATCCCTGATATACCCATGATGGGTTAGCTAGAGTTACCTGCTGCCCTTCCTCGCAATTGTATGCCGTGATTGTGTATGGCTGTGTTGATGAGTAGAGTAGGGTAGTGGCCTCATGATCCTCGTTGCTGGCCCTAGGCTCGCCGTCACGGTTATGTTAGCCATTAACTCATAAACCTTATTACTGCCAGACCCAAGTATTGCTGGGTATAGCGTTATATTGTAATTTATGGCGAGTCCCTGGGTTGAGAATGAGGATGTGGGCAGCATGAAAGTGAAGTTGAAGGCACCAGTAACATCGTTAAAGGAGGCTATCGATACGGCGGTTTCCATCTCATGTTTCAACGCCGACGTTACTAACGAGGTTATGTAATTAGCCGTGTTGAGCAGGTTCATGGATATATAGTAATTCATGTACCAGGTGAAGGCTATGACCAGTACCATGAGGACCACGGTCATTATTATGAAGGCCAGCGTGTCCATAACCATCACCCGAAGCCAACACCTATCTGAACTATGGTTACGTACACGGTATTACCCACCACAACGGCACTTGAGCTTATTGGCTTAACGCCATTACCGAAGTAACAAACCTCACTAATCTTCAATATACCACCATTTCTAAGAACTACTGATTGAGACTAATGTTCTGAATGCTAATGATTAACCTGCCCCCTACCCTGATTGCTAATCAGGTTAAGCACGGGTATGTACACATACCCGATCCCAGCGGGACCAGTGCCGTTTATAGTCATAACCCTAGGAACCATGACTAAGTAAGTGCCATAGTTAACGCCATTGAAGTTACCATAACCAAATTGTAGAATGGCCATTGAGGTGCCCATTAAGATGCGCGTTTGGTAGCTGACAATTAGCGAGAGGTCTCTCAGTGATGATGTGGGTACGCCATTAAATGTGGAACCCCTCCACACATTACTAAACCCAGGTGGTAATGAGAAATAGGTGGGTGGCACACCGTATATTAATCCGCCGCTTACTTCATTGATGATATTATTCGAAGTCGTACTAATAGTTATGTTACATAATGAGTTCATAAAGTTGTATGTTCCGTAGTTAGTATTCGGTAGTTGGTATGTGAGTACTGCACCTGGCACGAACATGAATGTATCAATGTCATCCGCGACATTCGTAAGGAATGACGCAACGTACTCAATAGATGACTGAGAGACTTCATTGCCGAACTGCACCATGGAGAAAACAATGAATATGGCACTCATCACCATTATCACGGCAATTAAAATGACGATGCTCAGCACATCGCTTTGTCCGCGCCTCCAGTAGGTATGGACTGGCTTGAGCGTGATCCTCATTCAATCACCCATAATACACATATATGTATACTGGGAGTATTTCAATTTTTCCACTAAGCACAACACCGCCAGTCAATATTTCATTTCTGACGCCGCATGTGTAGTTAATGACGTACGTTCCAGGGCTATTATAATTATAATTAACTGATATCGGATACGTCACATTAAACACAAGCAAATTACTAAGACTGGACCTAAAACGACCAACCAAAACAGGCACCAACAACTCGTACTGACCGCCACCCATGGTAAACACGGTAACCCTGGGATATAACGCGATGAACTCGCCATAAGTCACGCCAGAGATTGTCGATGTCCCATAAAACACCACATTAAACAGATTACTCGACTCATTAACAGCTATTAAACTCCTATTTCCCAGCAACACGTTAATGTACCCACTGGGCATTGAACCATAGCTTGGCGATACACCGAAAATTACACCGCCACTACTATACACGGTTGTCCCATTAATCGTCAAATTACAGAAGGATGACACAACGTTGTAAGTCCCGTAATTAGTCATAAAGACCGGGTAACTAAGCACATTAGATGGCATTGGACTGGACAAGGCACTGTCCAGGTCAGTGGCTACGTTGTCGAATAATGTCTCGACTTGCGAGGCCGACACGTCCGCAGATGCCTTACTAAAGTTGATCCCAACGATTAAGTAGAATATGAGGCCCAGGGCAATCACCACACCCATCATGATGACCATGCTGATAGTCTCACTCAAGCCCCTCGCCATACCCATCACCCACCAGCTACACTCATTAAACCCAGATAAACCAGGTAATAAGTACCATTGGGCAACTGAATGATGGCGTAGGCAGAGGCCGTAGGTGCAAAGCCACTTAGGAAAAACCTCTCCCTATACTGCTGAGGAACTACGTTATACTTATTAAGTAATTCAAAGTTGTAGGAAGTCGTAATTGGCATGTAGTAAGACGTAGTTGGTGTTTGTGTAACCCATAGATCATAGACTATTGTCGTGGCATTATAGACGTAGTAAACACCATTGTTCGGATTTTGTGGCGTACTTTGCTGTATTAGTAAGCTACTGGGCACAATAACTAGGCTTACACTTGTTATGTTTGGATTCGTCATTAATTGAGTACAGTTGAGCCCATTATTGCTCGTTAAATTATAGAAATACGAAAGTGAAGCACCGCCCATCGTGACTAAGTCATATATTGATGCATTTACATCTATTCCACATCTCGTAGGATCTAGCGATAACGATAACGTGAGTAGGTATACGTAGTAATAACTAGGCAGTTGTGTGTAATTAATGTTATTATTAATATTTAGAGATAGATATTCATGGGTATTTCCATACGTCTCAATCACGTTTATATTACCAATACTTATTGGGAATGAAACACCGGCAATTGACCCAGTATAGTCATTTACACACGTATTATTAATGAAGCAAATATTTAGCTCGACATTAACATTATTAAAGCCTAGCGTGAAGTTCGTATCTGGTATCGATGTCATTAATTGACCAATTAGATAGGCGTTAATTCCACCTACGTTATTACTAGTGCTTACTGGTAAGGTGCAGCTGGCTGTCGTTGGAGCATTTAGGCTTTGCATGATGCGGTTCCGCCACTTGTTTTTATCTTAACTAGGTAATTGCTGCCACTGTACATGCCATTGTTACTTGAATAGCATTGAGATAGCGATTGCTGCGTGTAGTAGTTAATGAATTGTGGTTCATTATTATATGGAACATTGAATGAGGAGTACATGATGTTACTGACGCCACCGATTGGATAGCAATACGGGTACTGACAATAGGAATTACTCAACACATTGTAGGGAGTACTACCATTAGACACGAGCATGTAGACATTACCAGTGGCATTGAGCCAAACCACGGCAACGCCAGTACGTGGATCAAAGTACTCAAGCCACCAACTGAGCATTCTAATGTTATTGTTCTCAATGCATTGTGTTATGTTAGTATTAAGTGGGTTTTTGCATTGTATGAAGGCCACATTCGATAATGGCATACTAGTGTTTATTGAATAACTACCACTAAGTAGGGAGTTTATTGTGTATATGTTTAGCGAGAGCATGGACGTATTCGTACTAGTCATAAATATCGGCATGCCCAGCGGAGGTGCGTAGTAAACACTCGGTATTATACTCAGCGGTATCAGTACGTAATTTCCACGATTCACAATAGACGTTAAGACCACAATATCTCTATATGGAACCACGGCAATGTACCAATCATACTGAGGACCAACAATTGTATTGAGCAGTGATTGAACGGCACTCCAGTTACCGTGCTGTACATAGTACGTGAACTGCGGATTGCTGATGGCCGTCAGTAGTACGTCGTATGTGTACCACTCAGTATTCGTCTGTACTTGACCTCTCAGTGTCGTTGTCGGCGAGTTGAAGATTATGGGGGGGAGCAGCGCGGCTAGTATGAGTACTATTATCGTCGCCGCAATGGCCTCAATAATCCTCACCTGCCCACGAACATAACTAGCGGACTGCATCATCACCACCCCTGGCATGCTGGTAATTGCCAACTTGGTGTATACCCATCATACTGAATCTGGTTATTCGCGAATATGAAGTAAAGATTATAATTATAGTATGTATTACCACTTTGCGCTGTTCCATAGCAATTTAGTATTGTATAGTTAAAATACGTGTAGGGTAATGTTTGGTTGGGGAAATGCTCGTACTCTGTGACCCAGTTATAGAGCCCGCTTGGGTAATTGGCAGTGTTGCCATAACCGGTTATTTGGGTCTGCGCTGGTGGCACTATCTGGCTTATTACCGTGTATCCTGTGGCTAAGTTGTACAGTGTTTCGTTGAATGTGAATATGGACATGACGTGCATTGGGAATACGTTATTGACCTTGAGTATGTTTATTGGTAGTATTGGTGTTACTGGACCCATTACTGCATAATCATATCCATTAATTATGTTTGTAATGTATAAGCCTGTGCTTGATCCATATATTGATAGTAGTGTAGGTATGCCAAGGTTTACGAAATAGGTATTAACAATCAATTCGTTACTTGATTCATTAAGTACATAAGCCATATATGGCACTAATGAGGTGGCCGAATAACCCTGTGGGATTAATGAGTTTTGAGGATAAGCCCAGGGATTTAGTGCAAGTACTATATTGCTATAATTAACAAGTACTAAGTACTGCGTTATTGGGTAGCCTGTGGGTGGCCAGGGCATTTGTACGTTAAATACTATTGCGTTGCTTGTTATGTTGCATACGGTGTAGCTAATGCCGAAGCTTTTTGCTCCCAATGTTGGTGTTACGGCTAGTCCACTGAGTATTGTGCCTAGTGCTGGGTTGTTGTTTATGGATACCTCTATTGGTATGTTTGTGGGCAGGTTGTAACTGTTGAAGTACTTTACCGAGGCGTTTATTACCGCGGCGTTTTTAAGTATAAGTGCTACCCAGGAGCCCACGTATACTCCGTTAGTAGTGTCATAGCCACTTAATATATATGCATTATTGCCAAATACTGTGTTTGGTATTAAGTGGAAGTTAGGTAAATAAACAGACATTGATTTTTGAGGTTGACCATTGACATAGATAGAGGCTGTTCCGATGGTGCTTCCACCAAACAAGTTGATTGGTTCATTTGGCGTTACTATGACCGTCACATTTATTATGGTTGAACTTGATGTATAGCTGACTGTGCATTTATTATTGATGGATTGTGAGGTTGATGGTGTAATACAGATAGTGTAGCCTCTATTACCCGTACCGCTGGTTGGCGGTGTTGGAGTTAGGAAGTTTATACCCACTAGGTAGTTATTTGGTGATTGGGTTACGTTGAAGGTCGCGGATATCGCGAAGCCACTCTGTCCCATGAGCTCGTCGACTGGGTATATAAACACCAGTGGGTATGTGCCTGAGGAGACTACCCAACCAATGCCCTTCTGCCAATTCTCCTGGCTTGAGTACGCCCCGTAATAAGGTGCCCATAGTGAGTTGGCTTGTCCGGTAGAGTATATTCCGGGTCCTGTGCATGTGTAAGTGTTTGTTTTGAAGTTGAATATGCACTCCAGTGTTGTGTTGTAGATCATCGTGTTTGGGCTTATGTTGCAGGTGCCATTTGGTGCTATTGATGCTGTTAAGTTTATGGCGTAGTTTAATGTTAGGTGTTGTATTCCTAGGTTGGTAGGTCATAGGTTTGTTGGGCGCTCGCCAGTATTAGTGATTCATTGCCTCCTGAGTACACGTACTTAATGCCTGGTATGCTGAGTGCCCCCCCGTAGAATCCGGTTACGGCTGTTATGTTTGTTTTTAAGTTACTTTCTGGTACTACTAGTCCTGTTGGTGTGTATATGCTATTTATCATTAGTTTTAGTTGCGATTCAATCACATTTGAAAGCGAGTAGGATACTGGCATGGAGGTTAGTGCGTGTAGGTACAAGGTAATTCCCTCATTCATTAGGAATTGGCTATAGTTTATGGCGTAGCCAGTAACCACGGCATTCATCACTTGTATTAACTGTTCAACTATTACCTGCGGATCGTACTTGAGGGCGTAGTACACGCTCCTTTGGTATATGTATGCTGGGGTCATTGTGAATTCCCTGTAGATGAGGGCTATAGCGAGTATAAGGAGGACGAGGAGTATTGCAATAATTAGTAATCCCTGACCTCTCTTGCTTATGTTAGCCATGACCCATCACCCCCCCATCGGTCCGAAGATGTTTCCTCCGTAGTATAGGTATAGGGTTGCGTAGTAGGCTGAGTCCCCCCCGATGTAGACTAGGGCTGTTGCTGTGCCGACTGGCGCGTCCTTTATTGTTTTTCCGAAGACTATGACTCTATTGCTTAGGTAGAATTGTGGTGATATTCCGTAGGGTATTACGAGGATTTGCGATTTAGGTATATTGCCTGCCTGTCCCTGGGAGTTTCTGTAAACGGTGACTACGAGGAACATAGGCGAACTGGGCACGTTCCAATAACATACAGAGCTCTTCTGACCACTACTTGGATTACCGTTGCCAGGATAAGTGGCTGTGCAGGGTACTGGGTATGATTGCTGACTATTACCGTTTGCTGGGTTTAATGTAAAGTTGGTTTCTTGAAATACATAACCGTAGACTGACTTATATATTGCCATTACCCTTAGTCCAAGTGAACGTTTTCCAGTGCTGTTGTAGATTATTTCTAGGCAAGTTGTGTTGAGGGCGCTTGGGTCTATGAAAAGTATCGAGTTGGTGTTTGTGCTGTTGGGTAATATCATTACCATTAATAGTGGTATCGTTATGTTATTTGGCCACACTAAGTAGCCATGGTCTCCAATCCCGCTTATGCTTGCGTATGCGTCTATATATATACTTGATGCGTTGTTTATGTATGGGTGGCTCACGGTTAAGTTGCCTGCGGTGCTTGTGCAGCTTAGGGTCGCCATGTTGAAGACTGCTATTCCGTTATTATTCGTGGTCTCTGGAGGTGATGTACCCGCACATATTGCGAAACTAAACTTGTTACCGCTTGAGCTGGTGCTGTAGTACATTATTGTGTATGTTATTTGAACTGTCGCGTTAGGCACAGGTTGTGGTGGATTTGTATTGAACCTGGTCACTTGCACGGTTACTGTATTCGTTAATGTGTTATTTGCTACCGTGACATTAAATACGGGGGGGTATATTATTAGCTTAAAGTCGTAATTATTACCTAGACCCAGCATTTCCTTTACGTTTGTGTAGTTAAGGGATGCCCTTGCTAAGGTTGTTGGCATTAATATGAAGTAATTCGTTATGTATAGGCTTGTAATGTTGAGACTATTTAGGTATCCAAAGAAGCCACTACTTGATTGTGGTATTTGACATATTGCCGTTGTTCCTGATGGTGGTGGCAGTGGGTTTATTCCGTTTTGGTAATCCCAGTAGGTTAGGGCTAATACCTTAAATGGGTCTAAGCTATATGGTTGGTTTGGCTCGGCCAATCCGAAGGAGGATAGACCACTGGAGTTCAATCCCCCCCAATTGGGTGGATTACCTGGATTTGTAATTATGTATTGAAGTAATGATTGGGCCATGGCATTTAATTGGAATGTGTTTACTTCAGAGCTTGCCGAGTAGGAGTAATTTGGTATGAGGGCTATGAATACGATTATTGCTATTATTATTGCTGGTATTATTATTGCTACTTCAATGGCGCTCGTTTGTCCCTTTGCGCTTAATTTGGAATTGAGCATTAATAATAAATTGAATGTTAGGTTTTTAAACTTAGCTGAACGTGAGACACGTAATAACTTGAATATAAGATTATCGCTTACTAACACCTTTACGGTACTAAACGCTTTAATAGGGGGTTTAATCAATCATCAATTCGATATGGCCAGACAGCCGTACGTGTTTGAGGAGGTGGAGGTTCCGGAGGGTGTTAAGGTTGATGTTAATGGTAGTAGGGTCATTGTTAAGGGGCCATTGGGTACTTTGGAGAGGGACTTCGGTAACATACCCGTCATTATAAGGTCTTCTGACGGTTCCATAATCGTTGAATCCTACTTCGTGGGTAGGAGTGAGAAGGCTGTTGTTGGTACTGTGGCTGGGCACATTAGGAATATGATTCTCGGAGTTACGAGGGGGGGATGGAGGTACAAGCTTAAGATAGTGTTTTCCCACTTCCCAATGAATGCTAAGGTTCAGGGTAATCAATTAGTCATTGAGAATTTCATGGGTAGAAGGTCGAAGATAATCCTCAATATACCCAAGGGCGTTAAGGTTTCAACAACTAAGGATGACATTGTTGTTGAGGGTATTGATAAGGAGATCGTTAGTCAATTCGCAGCAAACATTGAATTGGCCACGACCTTGAGAGGTGACGAGAGGATTAGCCCACATGGACGTGAGGGTGGTCCCGGCGTTCTTGACGGTATTTACGTCTATGCCGTTGAGCACATGAAGTAAGCTCATTCAAGGTATATTCCGGATTTCTCGAGCCTCCTTTCTATTGAGTCCTTATCATCTGCATAGTAATTAATGGCTCTTTTCAGATACTCTTTGTCAATGCTTACCTTACTTTCTGGATCCGCGAGTATTTCGGCAATCCTTGATAGGAATTCATCACCCTCCTCACTAGCCTCCCTGGCCTTTAGGACCAGTAGGTCCTCAAGCCTTATGCTCCTTATTTCAAGTCCATCTACTTTCACCTTAACCGCATTTTTTATCATTTCCTCGGGTATGTAAATGTCGAGGATGTTTTCCATGAGGTCAACCCTAATAACCTGGGCATCAACAAGTATTTCGTAGTACATCATGCCGTTCATGTCCATGCCCACGTCCCAATCATTCTCCCTGGCGATTTCCTCAAATGTCTCGGCTCTGTTATCGTTGATTTATTTATTACAAAGATATCTATGTCGTGCACATTCCAATCAATTCCATAAAGCAGGGGGGGTAGCACCGCACTGCCAATGAGGATGAAATCAATATCCCTCTTACGTAATTCGGAGCCAACCTTTACCAATGCCTTCCTTATTAAATCCACCACTTCCCTGTATTGATTACTTCCCATGCGTAGACTTTAAATTACCATTTAAATTTAAGTGTTTTGCCAAGTATGTCTGGAGTATCGTTTAAGGCCGTGGGTATAAGGTTTGACTACCTACACGCTGAACGCCTCCAATTAATACCGCCTCAAGCACAGGTCGCGTTTAATGTTAACCTCATCATTGGTCCTAATGCCGTGGTTAGGGGGGGTGATGTCGTTGAGATACCATTTTCGCTGGCAGCTAGTTCGAATCCATCAATAGTTAATATATCGATTAGGGGGGGTGCATTGATTATCCAGGGTGATCCAAGGCAGGTTGAGGATATAGCTAAGTCCGTGAATTCAGGTAAGTCCCCACAAATAATTCAGATGATGATTGGTCAATACGTATTCTTCGAAGTAAACCTACTACTTAAGGAGTTGGGTATTCCACCCGCAATGCCGATTGCGCCTCCGCCACAACAACAGCAGAGGCAGGGTGAGGGGACAACGATGTACGCCTAACTCTGTGCCTTCTGCATTGATTGATACTTCCTAATTGCCTTAGCCGTATACTGCAGTGGATTTTTAACACCGCACCCTAGGTTTGTTGGACATAGACCAAGGCTATTCATTTCCTGGCAGGATGGGGGGGGCATGTAGAATTTATGCCCACCCCCCCTAAGGCCGGCTATGTGCTCCACTTGATACCTAGTCTTCTTCTCATCGAAATCAGCCACAGTCCTAAACAGGTTAACCACATCCTCAACGCAATCCTCCACGGGCTTACCCTCGAGGTCATGGCACCTCCTGAGCATGTAGGCAGCCACGGCAAACCTCGCCTGGTGACTCGGGTTACCCCCAGACTTGATCTCGTTAATTATTGCATCCATGCATGGTGGTGTTAACCCCGTTATTTGGACCCTAACCTTTGCCGCAGACCCGGTCCTGTACTCCATAAGCTCCTTCATACCGCCTAATGCGTCGATTAATGCTTCGTCTCATCTAAATTTTCGGATGCCTTACTTATTAGCTCAAGGACCTTTTCTCAACCGCCTCCTCCACCAGCCTAACAAGGTCCTTATACGTCATTAATACCCAACCCTTAAGCAAGTACCTATTAACGAGCTTCCAGTAGGGATCGTTCCTAGGCATGAACCTCAGGTAATCCCAAACCCTGACGCCTACGTCGAATGCCAATGCTAGGTTCTCGTCATATATGTCGAGGTCCCTTAATCTCGCGGCATTAATACCAAATTCCTTAGCGAGGTATATCACGCAGTCCGGATCCTCAAGTGCTAACCTACTTGAGAACCTCTTACTCTCAACATCTGCGAACCTCCTCCAAAGGGCCCTATCAAGGTGTGCCGCAAGGATTATGGCTATGTAATGAGCCAGTAGCTCATCTTCACCGAAGTCGGGGTCATCGGTTATTGAATTCCTTATAATGGCTTCGCTGAGTATTTCGTAAGCTCGTTGAAGCAGTTGTTTACCTATTGCTGAGTTTGCAAGGTCGTTGATGTATAACCCCCCCCTCTCGCTCGTTATTTCCCTGAATCTGGTGAGGCCCTCCCTACTGAATGGATACTTCACAATAAAGCTTACAAAATCACTGAAGCACCTAAGCACTGAAGTCACCGAATTAACAATCACATGTAGGTATATAAAGAAATCAAGCTAATGCTCAGCGTATTATAGAGTAGGATCACATGCTATGTAGCTTATCCATTATCAAAGCCTTGCCCAGGTCATGAATGCTACTAATCTTTATGAAGAGACCACCGCCAATCTTCGAAAGCCTCATTAACAATTCGTCATCGCTATTCTCGCCAATGGCTATCGTGGATATGGTTGTACCACCCCCCCTCCTAAGCCTAACCGCCTCCTTAATGCACATGCTTGAATTGACCGTCCTACCATCAGTTACGCAAATAACATGCTTGGAATTACTCCTAGACCTGGTCAATACCTCCCTAGACCTCTCGAGGGCATTCGCCAGGTTTGTACCGCCACCTGCATACACGTACTTAAGCATGTAATTCATTTGCTGCCAATACCTCCTAACCTGGTGCAATCCCCCCCAAAGCACGTCTGCCCTGAAGTTGAAGAGCACCATGGCAAGCCTATCGTTGGTTTTTGATAGGAACTGAATGTATTGAGCACAGCATCCTTGGCAATCTCTATCTTGGGCATTCCATTACTAAGCTCCCTCATGCTCCCTGATACGTCTAAACAAAGCACAATATCTATGGTCTTAACATTCGCGTACTCCTTAACCACAATGTCCTTGTTAGTGAATAGTTTATGCATCATGGACTTCCTACTCAGGTTCATAGCCGTCTTCTGCAGGTCAACGTCGAAGTAATTATCGCCGATTTTGTACTCCCTAACGCTGACTACGTATGTTGGGTACTTATCTATGTCCGTGAACCTAACAATCTTTACCTGCCCCCCCATACCACTCATCGCATTCCTAACCACATTCCTCAAAGCCTCAAACATCCTCTCCCCCCATCCCTACTCCTTCTAAAGTCCGTGGGTAACAAGCCATAATTCCTGAGGTAAGGCTCCATCTTCCTGAGGACCTTAGCCTTCTCCACAATGTTTGCGTATGGGTCAATGAACATATTTATTAATTGAGCTAGGTTTAGGAAGTTAACAGTACCAACGCCACCATACAGTATTTCATATATCGTTGATATTATTGAGTCAAGTTTTGCATCCTTGCTATGCTCATCGACGTTGGCAATTAGCGACCTACTCATTGAGAGTTCTTGATTCTCCTCAGCACTATATTCGGCACCAAAACCGCCGCTGATATTGCCCGTACCCCCCCTCTCATAATCACTCCTCTCCATGTTCTCGCCCTCAGTAATCTCACCGCCATTATTAACGTTGAACCCAGCAACCTGCTGTGTTGAAGCCTCCTCAGTCTCCTCCTGCATCCTCTCAACATCCTCAAACGCCCTCTCAAATGCCTCCTCAAGCACTCTCTTTTTATCATCTGGGTTCGAAGTCTCTACTGATAGGTATAGGTTCTCGATACCGACCCTAATCACGGTCTCCTTAAATTTATCATAATCAACACCACCCTCAATCAATATTCTCATCATTATGTCATTAGCCGCAGCCTCAAAACTCCTCACCGAACCAGGTCTAATGACCCTTGAATCCTCCTGTAAATACTCATAAACCTTGCTAAGAACTCTCGTGATTATTTGCGCTGGATCAACATTCGCGCTCAAGCCCTAACCCCCCCCACTATGGATAATATACGCCATATTAAATAACTTACCCATCTAATTACTTATGCCTGTTCATATTAATGGCTATCTCCTTGAATATCTCCTATACATCATCACTGCCTCATCAAACTTACGTGCAAGGTAATCCTTCTTCTCAGTCTCATTTGCGAAATTACCACGCACAACATTAACCATGTTACTGATGATCTCCCTCTTCAGGTCATTTAATGAAACCTCCCTACCCTCAAGCCATGCTCTAGACATTGCCGTGGTTATTGCGTAAATCGCGGACCTAATGCTCGGTCCAACCTCAATATTACTATCTTGAGCAACCAACGTCATGAATGTTGCCGTAACCTCCGTCAACGCATCAGGAGCCTTAAGGCTAGGTGCTCCATGTATAGGCTACTCTTCCAGGATAGTATTGACTTGAGGAGGTCCTTGTCCGGGTATGGAATCTCCACAACCTTCATCCTATCCGCCAACGCCTCACTGAGTTCATAAACGCCTGAGTACTCGGCTGGGTTTGACGTGGCTATCACCAGGAAGTCACTCCTTATCTTAAATCCCCCCCTAATGAATACGTAATGTTCCTGCAGAACCTGGAGTAATGCCGCTTGGCTGTATGGATTCAACCTATTTACCTCATCAAGTATTAGTATGCCACCATGAGCCATCACGAGGGGGGGACCAGTATATAGGCCAGTGGGTGATCAAGCCCTGCCTGAAGTGCCACGGCTATGTCGATGTCTCCTGTTAATTCCGTAGCCGTCATGTGGCTATGACATGCAACCTCAATGTATGGAGGCTCAGAAATATGGAGCACCTCAGCCAGCGTCTCCGCGAGTGTTGTTTTTCCTATGCCTACGGGTCCCATTATAAGCACGTGCCTACCCACAGCCAAGCTGCTTAGTACGTCCATAGCTATATCATCTAAGCCCTTAAGCTCCCTCTCCAACTCCGTAAGTATCTTCTTAACGCCCTTAGTCCTTATGGCATCCGCAACCAATTTATTAACCTGAATCTCCTCCCTCTTAACCAGGTCTGATAATCTCGGCAGTAATGCCATTAATTCCTTACCTGTTGCCATTCAGTACAAACGCAGCTCTTGAGCTTTAAATTTTTAGTGCTACATCGTTTTAACTAATTTGCCTATGCATGAGGAGAAAGGTATTAATATCCTTACTCAATAACGCCTTAGTCGTTTCGAAAAGGTGATTTTAGTGAGGTATGGCTACTCGGATGAGGAAGATTTAAATGAATACGAATTAAAGCGAGAGATAAAGGATCCAAAGCAGAGGTGGATCGTTAGGATAATTAGGTCAATGAAGGATTACTACAAGAAATGCCCATACTACGACACAAGGTCTGGCGACTGCTTTATACTGTTTAATACGGAGGATCATAAGTGCCCAAGGGAGGGTAGGTATGAGGGTTGCCCAATACTCGAGGCATTCCTGGCGAGTAGGTATGATGAACTTAAGAAGAAGGGTAAGCCAATACCCTATGATTTCAGGGATCTAGCACTATATTAAGGAATAATACTTTATACCCCCCCTTATTGAGTAATCAAGCTTAAATAATTACGTAATTAATAATTATACTGTGGAAATACAATCAGTGGGACCCAATGAATTTTTGAGTATTGACGGCCCAGCAAGCGTTAGAATAATCGACGGCAAGCTCTACGTATTGGGTGCTGAGTATGGACCTGGTAGTTCGTTCACGGTAATGAGAGGTAGAAGAATAATCGTGAAGTCACTCAGTGAGAGCAAGATAGATATTGTGCTTGGTCCTGAGGGAAAGATGGAAAAGATTGACGGTACTAATGAGGTGATTGATGCGTGGGATAGGGAGTTATCCACCATACAGTTGAGGAACTCAATCATAGTGGTGCTTGGCGCCATGGACGTTGGAAAAACGACAGTAACCGCAATGCTCGTTAATAAGGGCGTGAAGGAGGGACTTAAGGTTGGGGGGGTTATTGATGGTGATCCAGGACAAAATGATATTGGACCGCCAACTACAATATCGGCGTCCATAGCTACGAACTTCATAACACATCTAACGCAGTTGAGGAACTTGAGGTCCATATTCGTAAAGACAACAAGTATAGAGTATGTATGGGATTATGTATTGAATTCTATTTCGAAATTAATTAATGAGCTTAAACTTAATTATAGTGTCGATACGGTAGTAATTAATACTGATGGCTGGGTCTCTGAGCCCGCGCCGTGAAGTTTAAACTTGAAATGATAAAACGTGCCAATGCAAATCACATCATCGTTATTAGACGTAGTGATGAGGTAAATGAGTTACTCAAAGAATTAGCAAGCCTTTCCAGGAATACCATTGTATTGCCATCACCACCTAATGCCAGGGTTAGGGATAGGGATGATAGGAAGATACGGAGAGAGATGGGTTATAGTAAGTATTTAATGCCTTCCAGGGAATTAAGTGTGAACTTGAGGGAGAAGCCTATCGTGAATTTACCGCTATTTAATGGGTTGAGGTATGATAATTACATTACGAGGCTCATTCAAAGAAGTCTTAACATACCATTGCATTACATTGAGCAGTGGGGGGGAGGGGGGGTTGCCGTTGCCATAGGTAATGTTAAGGAGTTCCAGGTTAAGAGCTTAGGTGATGTGAACATAGCGATATTGCCGATGAATTGGGAGAGGGGGTTGCTCGTGGCCCTGGAGGATAGGGATAATTACCTATTATCATTGGGCGTGCTACGTAAGATTTACTATAACACGGGCAAGGCCGTAATATCAATACCCAAGTCATTCAATAATGAAGATTTAATTGACCACATAAGGCTTGGCATGATTAGGGTTAATGATAATTATGAGGAGATCGAGAAGACGCTTTATATTGGTAGGATTGAATCGTTATTATCCTCACAAAATATACTTAAAAAGTAATAGCTGAGACAAACGTTTATTATTTGGGAAAGGTATTTTTAGGTAAGGATTTATTAATAAATCACTATGGTAAATAAGGTAGTTAAGAGGGATGGCTCCGAGGAGGATTTTATAATTGAGAAGGTTATAGTCAGCATACTTAAGACGGGCGCACCAATCGATGTAGCGAGGAGGATCGCCAGAAAGATCGAGTGCCAGTTCATGGATGTTGATAAGGTCACGGCTAAGGACCTAACCAAGGCCATATTAACCGAGCTTAAGAAGGTCAATGAGGAGTGGTATAGGAATTGGATAGTCTTTGATAGAGCCGTAAAACGTAGGCTAACAGAGAAGGAGCTTGAGTGAGGGATTCGTCTCAATAAGTGATTCCTTAAATTTCTATTTCCTACTCTTACCCTTCCTCCTTTCCTCCCTCCTCTTCGCAATCTCCCTCTCCGCTCTCCTAGGCTTTAGACTATTTTCGTAAACCATATTGATTAGGACAATGAATACTGTCGCGATAATCATGACCATAATGACCCAGGGAATAACACCGAGCATCAACGGCCCAAGCGCACCTGATGTGAATAGTTGATAAACACTTACTGAACCTGACGGCACAAACGTGTATCCATGCTTAATTAATACTACGAAGTAGGCGGCTAGTCCTATCATTAAACCTGCATAGGCTGCGTTTGCGTACTTAACAATGCTCCCAAGGTTCATACGTATATATCGCGAATAAACGCTTTTAAAAGTGCTCTCTCCCTCATTAACCGTAAGATGCGTAGGATTGTTTACCTGGGTAGGCATTTAATGCTTAAGTCGAAGTACCTGGACAAGCTGGGTAACGGTAGGTTCACAACGATTAGGCTCGGCATAATTAGGCCGAAGTACAGGGAGGTCTTTATTCATAGTGGCGGTATGGTCGTTGCTAAGGCGCGCATAGTGAATGTTCTTTACAAAAGGATTTCTGAGTTGACAGATGAGGATGCCATTGCTGATGGCTTCACCAGCCGGGAGACATTGATTGAGGAGTTAAGGGATATCTATGGTGATGTGTCTAATGATGATTGGGTCACGATACTCACGCTTGAGGTCACTAGAGTGATTGGGCGTAGAGATGATGGTTCCGTTGGCCTTAGCCCAGTTGATATTGCCAGGCTTGCGCTTAGGTATAATGTACCTATGAGTGATGAGGAAAGGAGGGTATTGCAGGAGTTAGTTAATGAGGGTAGTATTCGTAAGGTGGCGGTTAAATTATTCAATTCCTTTAAGGGTAGGGTAGTAATCAGGAGAATCGTTAGGAGGGCACTTAAGCATTTGATTCGTATGGGTGTTATAACGGATTACTGAGCCACGCGTTCTATACCTATCCTAATCTTCATATCCTCAATATCCCAATCCATGGCAAATGCGCTTGCTGGAATATTACCAATCACTATATCCATCGCCCTAACCTCATTCGTTATGTAACCCATAAACTCCTTAATGGCTGATACTAGGTCATCACTTCCCGTACTCACGTAAACCCTTATCCTCTCATCAACCTTAAGGTTGGCCTTAGCCCTCATGGTCTGTATGCGCCTAACAATCTCCCTAGCCAATGCCTCATAGTACAGTTTCTTATCCATGACCTTACTAAGGCATATCTCGTAACCCCCCCTTCCCTGAGCCCTAGCATACTCCTCCTCATTGCACTGCTCAATCTTGCTCACGAATTCCACATCCTTAACATTGGCGAGGTACTCGAGCAAGTGCCTCACCTGACCAAGCATTTCCAGGTTACTGGCATTTTCAACCTTAATAACAGCCCTTGCCAATGGCCACCTAAGCTTAACCTTTATCCTATTCCTCATCTCCGCGATGTCTGAGAACATGGCAAACAATAGCTCAAAGGTACCCTCTAATTTCTCATCTATGTACTTCTCATTTACCTGAGGCAGTAGCGTGAGGTGGACGCTCTCCGACTCATTCCTCTCAAACTTTCTAATGAAGGCATTCCACAGGTACTCAGTTATGTGGGGGTACCAGGCTGAGCCCATTATCAATGCACCCTTAATCACGTAATAAAGCACTGCATAGGCTGCGTACTTATCCTCCCTACTCTCCTCAGTCCAGACCCTGCGCCTAATCAGCCTGATATAGCCATGGCTCAAGTCATCGACGATGAGGCTAACCCACTCCCTTGCGGCCATGTGAAGCTCCATGTTGTTCATATAATCAATGAACCTACGCAACCTACTATTGAACCTACTGAGTAGCCACCTATCCTCAATCAACCCCCCCTTATCAATTAATCCCTCAAGCCTATGCACCGCTGGGTCAAACCTGTCGAGGGTCATGTACGTGTCCGCGAACTTAACCACATTCCAAAGTATTGAAAGTACACTCCTGGTCTCGGCAATCTCGTCAGGATCAACGGACATGGTATCCCAGGGAGCGGACTTAGTAAGTAGGTAGAGTCTCGTTGGGTCAGCACCCCCACTTATTGAATAAGTCCTCAGCCCAAACCACGTTGCCCTTGGACTTACTCATCTTCTGTCCGTACTTATCAACAACGTGGCCACTAATTAGTATGGACTTATAGGGCGCCCTACCCATCCATAGGACAGAGGTAACGAGTAATGAGTAGAACCAACCCCCCCTCGTTTGGTCTATCGCCTCCGTAACCCAGTCATACGGATATAACTTATCAAACAACTCCTTATTCCTAAGACCATCAATACTGGCTATCCAGGCCACACCGCTATCCATCCAAACATCCACAACGAATGGTTCCCTAACCCATTCCTTACAGTCTTCAGTCTCTATTTTCACCATGTCAATCCAAGGCCTATGAACAAGCATCTCACTTGGTACATTAGGTATGAACTTGGCGTACTTCCTCAACTCATCTAGAGAACCTATTACTAGAATCTTGCTTGGGTCATCCTTACAACGCCAGACAGGCAGTGGCGTACCCCAGACCCTACTCCTCGATATCGTCCAATCCCTGGCATTCGCAACCCAGTTATCAAACCTATCCCTAAGGAAGTCTGGGTATATCTTCACCTTCTTAAGTTCCTCAACCAGCTTATCCCTATATGCGGATACCCTAATGAACCACTGCCTATCAGACCTATAAATCAACGGTGTACCGCACCTCCAACAGTGTGGGTATGCATGTACTATAGTCTCGTAATGAAGAAGTAAGCCCCTCTCCTTCAGATCTTTAATTACTTCCTGGGAAACATCGAGCCAATACTTACCGCGGAATTCACCGCCATTCTCATTAAATATTCCGTTAATCTCCACGGAATTAGTAATAGGCAAACCATACTTCTTGGCAACCTCAAAGTCCTCAGGACCGTGGGCAGGGGGGGCTATGTGAACAAGCCCAGTACCCTCCTCAAGCGTTACGAAGTCCGCAAGAACCACGTAATGAGCCTATCAATGTGACTGGCATGTATTGGCACCTTCTCCATGTAAATATGCCTATACCTGGTCCCAGCCAATTCTGAACCCTTAACAACCCTAACAATTTCATAATCCTTAACACCGAACTTCTCCATTAACTTAGGTATAAGGGGGGGCTCAGCGAGCCATAGGTACTCCGTAGTGTTATTAATACTGACCTTAACCAATGCGTAGTTAAAGTTGGGATTAACGGCCACAGCCTCATTATCAATTAGCGTCCAGGGGGTTGTGGTCCAAATAACTAGGTAAGTGTTGCTTGCACCCTCAACGGGGAATTTAACGTATATTGACGGATCCTCCCTATCCTCATAGCCCTGGTCAACCTCAGCATCACTAAGGCTGTCTCGCACCTTGGCAGAATGGTAACACTCTATAGTCCTCGAATAGCAATCCCTTCTCCCAGGCATTCTTTAGGAAGGCCCAGACGTGCTCTATGTAGTATGGCTTTCTAGTCTCATAGGCCTTATCAAGGTCCAACCATAGACCAAGCCTCCTCGTCCCAACCTCCCTCCACTTCTCAAGGTAGTAATCAACCAATGAATCGCACTCAAGCTGAATTTATCATAGCCAACCTTCTCAATATCCTTCTTAGTCCTGAGCCCAAGCTTCTTCTCTACCTCAATCTCCACCGGCAATCCCTGCTCATCCAACCACCCTGAGCCCAAACCCTATAACCAAGCAGCCTATGGTACCTAAGGACAACGTCCTTGTACGTCCTACCCCCCCTAATATGGCCAACATGTGGGAAGCCATTAGTCGTTGGTGGTCCCTCGAGGAACGTATACCACTTATTGGCGTTTTCAGGTCCTTCATGCCACTTACCCTCAATGTTCGCCTCACGCCAATACTGCCTAACAACCTCCTCAATTCTTTTCACATCGAATTGCGTCTCCAGGGTGAAGCGTGAATCAATAACGGACACCCGTCATAAGCTATATTAAGTATTTAAAAATTTCACGCAATGTCATTACCATAAATTCTCATCAATTCATTAATAAGATTACCCGTCAGCACCGTGAATACATTAATTGTACAACGTTACATCTAAGTTCTATTTCCCAAATCTCGGAAACGTAGTAATACCGCATTTAATTCACTAACAAGCCTATTGAGACTATCCACATCAACATCCTGGCGCGGCCCTATGGCGTTCATATCCAGCGTAAGCGGCGTAAGTGCAATATTACCTTCCCTATGCACTACGTAGGTGTCCGTATTCTCCTCAGGCTCAAGTAACGAACCAAACAGCCAGTAATACTTACCCCCCACGCGGGTCAACCCTAACATCAATCTTCTCAGAGAACTTAAGCTTCGAAGCCCTAACAAGCTTAACCCTAATATCCCTACTAACGGTCCTCGGGAAGTTTATACTAATTACATCAACACCCCTAGGCATGCCATGCCTAAGCACGAACAACGCCGACTCCCTAATTATAGCCTTAAGCACGGGCTCAAGCTCCTCATTACCCTCAAGCTCATCACCACTCTCAACATCAACAGAATACGCAATAGCCGGAATACCAAGCAGCGCCGCCTGAAAGGCAGCACCAAGAGTACCTGACGATAGTATTACCTGCATCGAAGTATTATCACCAATGTTTATGCCAGAGAGGACAAGGTCCACATTACCCGTTATCTCTAGGGCCGCCAAGTATATTGTGTCAGACGGAGTACCTGAAGTCGCATACACCTTAAAGCCACAAAGGTCCATCACAGAGACCCTAAGCGGCTTATGAAGGGTTATGCCAAGACCAGAGGCCGATTTAGGCGTTTCTGGAGCCACAACGTATACCTCGCCTAGATCCTTTACGTATTCATACAACATCCTGAGCCCTGGGCTGTATATGCCGTCGTCGTTTGTTACGAGTATCTTAACCACAATGGCTTTTAGGGTATAGGTTTATAAAGGGTTTCGTGCTCATTAGTCAAGGACTATAAGTCAGGGCTTGAGTGGTGGATGAGCCATGGGTATGGAGATTGTTGCTCCAGGAGATGTTGTTGGCGTTGCTGAGGAGTACTTGCCGGGGGGGAGAATGTTGAGGTTGATGCGGATGGTAAATTAAGGGCTCAGGTTATGGGGGGGATAGTCGTACGTAATGATAGGGAGCATGTTATCAGCGTTAAGCCAATAAGGAGTAGTAATTCATTATTGAAAGTAAACGATATTGTTTATGGTAAGGTTGTGGCAATGCCAAATGATAGGGTTGTCATTGTGAAGATAATTGGTGTTGAAAATAATGGCAATAAGGTGGTGTTAAAGGATGACGTGACAGGTATAGTACCTCCATCCCAACTATTAAATGGAAAACCCAGCGGTGCCAGTGAGGTTCTTGGGGTTGGCGATATAATTAGGGCGAAGGTAATATCGAGGGATCCACCGTATACATTGACCCTAAGGGATGCGCAGCTTGGTGTGGTTTATGCCAAGTGCCCTAGGTGCGGTCATCCATTGAAGTGGAAGGGTGGAGAGTTGCTTCAATGCCCTAATTGTGGTGCTGTGGTTAGGCGTAAGGTTAGCCTTGTTGAGTACTGGGCTTGAGGTCAGTCGTAATACCACTCCTCATTGCTCAGGGGGTCGAGGTGGTCATCACCGTATTAAATGCGTTGAGGTAGGTATTAAAAACTTCCTTAATTGATATTGCCTCAGTGATGATGACTGGTATTTCTGAACAGTGAAGACTGGCACCAGAGCTGATACCTGGGTAAAAGTATTAATACCGCGGATTACCGCGTATCATGTGAAATTCTCAATAGATGATAAGCTCAGGGGTAAGGTCTTCGTTGGTGTTGGCATTGTGCGTAATGTTGAGAATAGAGAGTACCCAAGTGAGTTATTAGTTATAATCAATGATGTAGTTAAGGAGGTTAGGTCGAAGTATAGCCTTGATAAGCTTAAGGATGACCCAATCATTAGGTATTACAGGGACTTCTACTGGCATGAACTTGGTATAGACCCAACGAAGCAAAGACCCGCCCAGGAGGCTTTACTTAGGAGAATTCTTAGGGGCGAGGATTTGCCGAGGATTAATCCGGTGGTCGATATCGGCAATGTTGCGAGCATAAGATACTTAGTACCAATTGGGCTTTATGACATTGATAGTTTTGGCGGTAAGGACCTCATTATTCGCTATGCCAGGGATGGGGAAATCTTCAACCCGATTGGTTCACCGCAGAAGACCCTTAGCAGTAATCAGATAATTCTATCAACAATTGACGGCTTAATACTCCATGTCTATCCATATAGGGACTCTGAAACTACGAAAATAAGGCCCGAAACAAAGAATGTATTAATAGTGACGGCAGGCGTTCCTGGAGTAGATGATGAGAGATTAATCGAATCTGCTCAGTTTATCATTGATCTAGCAACTAAATACTTGGGAGGGGGGGTGCCCATACGAAGCCTGTCGTAATCAGGGATGAGGCGGATATAATACTGTAATGCTAAATAACTATTTAATTACGAATAACACGTGTGTACCCGTAAGGTCAGGGTAGTGAGGTACAGCGAGAGAGCCTCTTATGATAGGGATGAACTCATAAGGTTACTGAGTAGGAATTTCATATGCCATGTGGGCTTTATTGATGAGGGTGAACCATACGTAATACCAATGCTTTATGTTAATGATGATCAATACATATACATGCATGGTTCACCAGACAGCAGGTTGATTAAGATAATCGGTAGTGGTTCTCCGATTGTGATAGCGGTTACTGAGGTTCATGGTATAGTGCTCTCGAGCAATCTATGCGGTAATTCGATAAATTATGAATCAGCCATCATATATGGCAGGGGGGGATCCTTCATTAACGACTCAAACGAAAAACTCCGTGTATTTCAATTACTAATTAATCGATTAGTACCTGGCAGGCTAAACGATACTGAGTTACCAACAACTAATGAGTTGGAATCGGTGGCCGTTGTTAGGATTAAGATTGAGGACTTTGCAATTAAGAAGAGGGATGGTGGGCCGGTCATTAGTAGTGATAGGCATTGGGAGGGTATAATTCCAATAATCATGAATTATGGCATGCCAATAAGTACGAATAATAAACCAATACCAAAATATTTGATGGACTTGATCGCATCTCGTAAACCTACTTAAGCCTTACACGCTCAAGGAATTCATCAATTAATTGACTTACCGTTGGCCCCCTCAAGAACCTTGAGCCTCCACCGAGCCCTAACGATGGGCTTATCGATCTTAACCACATCCTCGATGCGGGCTGGAGTACCCATAATAACTACGTCAGCGGGTATCCTCCTTATTGTCTCCTCCAAATCCCTAATCTGCTCTGGCGTGTAGCCTAGGCTTGGTAGTACGGGCCCCCCCATGTGCGTGTACTTTGCGTAGGTCTCCTTTATTATGCCCACGGCATAAGGCTTAGGATCCACTATCTCGGCATTATACTTCTTAGCTGCTATGTACCCCCCCGCCGCGTATGGTAAGCCGCCATGCGTTACCGTCGGCGCATCCTCGATTATCACTACCCTTTTGCCAGACACAGCATTTGGATCCTCTAGGTATACCTCGAGATCTGCTTGCGTTATTGACGCCCTTGGATTAACAGCCTTTATATTATTGATTATGGTCCTTACATTCTCAGGGGTTGAGTCCGAAACCTTAGTCACAATTACAGCATCGGCAAGCCTTGTATTCACCTCGCCCGGGAAGCTCCCAATCTCATGCCCTGGTCTTCTGGCGTCAGTAACCGTTATTAGGTAGTCCGTGTAGTAGAATGGGAAGTCGTTGTTTCCGCCATCCCATAGTAGTACATCTGCCATGGATTCAGCCTCATTAAGTATCATCTCATAATCAACACCAGCAAGTACCGGCACACCGATATCTACATAGTGCTCATACTCCTCCCTCTCCTCGAACGTGATCTTCATCAAGTCCTGCCTAGTCCTGAAGATCTGTACCATCATGTCGTCAGGGTTCATGTAAATCATTGGATGCCTAATCGCAGCAACCTTCAAACCCCTCTTAACGAGTTCGAGCGTTACTTCATGAGATACCGTTGACTTGCCGGCACCAGTCCTAGTGGCCACTACCCCTATCATGGGCTTTGAGGACTTTATCATGGTATCCCTAGGACCAAGAATTCTAAAGCTCGCACCGTTAGCCAGCACAATACTTATTATCCTACCCACATCGTTATAGAGCAAGTCGCTGTAGGCTAGAATAACCTCATCAGCGCCTAAATCCCTTATTAAGCGGCCGAGATCCTCAAGATCCTTAAGGCCAATGAGTGGTATACCACCTGGTTGATAGAGATCTCCGGCACCCTTTATGTAGCGCTTGCCACCAATACCCGGTATTTGAACCTGGGCGACAGCCACAACCTTATACTCCGGATTATGCCTGAAGTACATGTTAAATACGTGCAGGTCTCGACCGCCCGCACCCAGTATTATTACCCTCCGCAATGAGGAATCACCGCTCCTTAGTGCTGAGTCAGTACTATTTATTATTTACCCACTACACTATCAATTCTATTAATACAGGGACAACCCTGTAAATGCTCGATAATGCTTCCCGATAATGAAATTTCCGTGCCATCATTAAACACGAATGTCAGCGTTGATTGCTCATTGCGCACCGTAATTAATTCACTCCATGGGTAGAAAATGTCCATAGGCTTTATGTAAATGCCCTTCTCATAAATCGTGTAATTATCAATACTTACTAACTGCGGACCCCCCCACATATTAGATATTTTTCTGTTTATCACCTTATTAAGGAATATTATCAGTATGAGTAGCGTAAGTATTATTATCGGCGCAAAGATTGGATTAACAAACCTCATACCAATAACCGCGGTTATTGCCAATGACAGAAATACCGAAACCTTTATTATCAAGCCCATCATCTTAATGCCAATCCTCATTACAAAATGAGTGGTTTCTCCAGCATTATTAAAGATAGCTCACTGCAGTAAGAAATCACGCCTCAAGCCTCCTCACAAGGTAAGCCTTCTGCGGATTAGTTAGCTGAAGCATCGTTAATAGGGCTGGGTTTAAATCCCTTGAGCCCTTAATTATCAAGTTCCTCACATAATCCAGTATCCTGGGATCAAGCCTCACATACTCATCAACCTATCAAGTAGGAAGGGGGGGTAACCAGTATCGGTTGTTTGAGACTCAAGATAAGCCACTAATTCCTCAATACTCACTCCATTATTTGGATTGAAAATTTCTAGCTTAACCGCAGGTGCGCCATTACGTGGCTTATAAAACACCACGTATATGTCCCGCAGCATCTTCAGACCAGGATGATCAGAGCCACTAAATACCTTATCGAGATTTGCCAATCCCTCACTAAGTCTTCTATTCATTAACTCCTTAACATCGTTACAATTTGAACCTTTACACCTCTTCCTTAATTCACAATCACTATAGTTTATCTTAACCCACTGAGGAAGGATATCGCCATAACTCCCAAGCACAATGTACTCACCATTATTTAGGACTAGGCTTGCAATGAGCTTATCATTCATCGGCAAGCACTCATTAACTAGTACCGATAGGAACCTAGACCTAACCCTCTTAACAACACCAACCACTGGGGGGGTCTTAGTCTTCATGGCCAGATCAAGTAAGTCGCCAATCACGTTAGTCACGCGAGCAAGCACACCACCCTCAACAGGTAGGTTATACGGCAGCGGGTGTACCGGTATTTCACCATCAAGTATTACTAAGTCAACACCCTTCCTGCCCTTAGTCTTCTCGCGAAGAAGCTTAATTGCCAACTCCCTCTCCCTAACCTGGGCCCTCCTCGTAATTACCCTCTCAAACTCACCAACATCCTCAAAAACAACCTCGCCAGTCATGTATCTATCGTAAGAGCCATTGAGGTAACCAACATAGCCATAGGAGAGTACTGTCATAACACCGCCAATAAGCTCAAGAGGTGGCGTTGGATAACTCGAATCAATCGCATAGGCATTGAAGGTCTTTGTTGATGAACCAATGCCCTTAATTAATCCTTTATTCTCAATGACCTTCCTCAACTCACGGACCAGGACGAGTACCTGTGAATCAACGCCTTCATCAAGCATTTTCTTAACATCAGATTGTATAGAAAGTAGTAATGGGGGGGCTCAATCCAAAACTCAATATCCCCCAGGCCCATAGTCACTAGGTAGCATCTCAAAGTATGATTACAGGTAGGTATATAAAGCACTAATGAGCAAGGTCTGCAATTATTTCCTGGGCCTTACTGACCCAATACATTTTCGGTCTCTCTAACTAATGCCCTAACCTTATCAATGTATGGCATTAAATCATTCACACCCAACTTAGCCTCATGAAAACCCCCCCACACATGTAACACGTAGGCACTACTCCATCCGTTAGACACCCAATCACCCAATCTCGTGGAAAGCGTGCCAGCAGCCCTCGTTAATAAGTAAGTATACCACCTACCCTCCCTTATAGCCTGCTGATACTCAGGTATGTTGAGTTTCTCAGCCAAAACCTTGACGCACTCCTCAGCAGCCTTGTAAAGCCTCTCACTGGCCTGAACAGCATCACCCTTTCTTAAGTACTCATCCATCTCGTTTAGATATCTCTTGGCGAGTTCCATCCTTATCCTCAGCCCTTCCTGAGGATCAATCTTTGACAACGCACTTATTATCAAGTCCTCAATATCGATACCACGCTCCCTAGCGACCTTAATCAACTCCTCCATACTACATCACCAATACATCATTAAAATACCTAATAAAGTTACACTTCGTTATTACAACATTAATACTACCTATGTCAATGAAACTGACTTGTAAACCTTATCAAATGACTTAATGACTTAATTTCATAATCATCGATCAGCCTCCGGTGGGAAGTAGCCGAAGCTTCCGTATATGGCCGGTACATCAGCTAGCCTATAGCCCTTTAGTGCTTCCATGAACCTCTGAGTAGTAACCATGATGGTGTAACCATCCTTAATCTATATGGCACATTGCTATGCCCGTCAGATATTAACGTAAATAGAAGGAGTCCTCTTGAGGCCTCTGTCAATGTTGTTGCCTCGCCAGCGCCCGGCGTTAATCCAACGTGAGTCTTCGTTAAGAATGTCCTCACGTCCCTGGCTGCCTGTGGTCTATCCTTCGGCGGTATTCTTGATAATATCTTCTCGCTTAATATTGGTGTGTCTGGTATGTTCTTAACAGCCTGCCTAATTATCTTAATGCTCTGCCTAATCTCCTCGACCCTAACCAGGAACCTAGAATATGAGTCACCCTCATCAGCCACCGGTATGTCCCACTCAAACTCATTATAAACCTCGTATGGCTCAACCTTCCTAACATCATACTCAACACCAGATGCCCTAAGGAATGGGCCAACCAAACCATACTTGATTGCCTCCTCCTTCGTTAGTACACCAACCTCCTTAAGCCTATGTATCGTCACTGGATTCTTTACGAATATTGACTCCATATCCTTCATCTTCCTCTCCAGGTAATTCGTTAATTCATATACGAAGTTGAGGACATCGGGCTTAACATCCCACCTAACACCACCCGGCACTGTATAGCTAAGTGTTGTTCTTGCACCTGTTATTCTCACGAAGCCTCATTAATCACGTCCCTAAGTCCAAAGGCCCACATGTAGCCCGTACTGTGACCAATGAATACTGCCAATATGCCTGTATCGTATAGGTGCGTGGCTATCCTACTTAATTCGGCCAATATAACCCTAATGTACTGGGCCCTCTTAGGCACGTCTAAGTCAGCCAACTTCTCCACTGCACGTGAGTAGCCGAGGTCGAAGTTTGCCGAGTCCTGAATCGTGGGCCTCTCAATCAGCGGCAATATGTGAATGTATAATCTAGTTTCGGCGAGCTTCTCAACGCCTCTATGAACATAGCCCGGATCCGGTATTGCATCAACTATGTAATCACCCTTAAGCCTAAGTATTATCCTCATATGCCCACTACCTGGGTGCTGAGGACCTATGAAGACCAGGTACTCATCACTCCTATATGCCTCCTCAACGTACTCCTTTGGTATCGGCACAAAGTTCCTAACGAACTCTTCAGGCACCTCCATCCTAACGGGCAGCTCAGCATACCTCTCATTACTACCCATGCCAATCACCCGGTGCTACCCACCTCCTGCTTACCCTCACCTGGCTTTTCCTGAGCTGGCTTTGATTGCGGTGCAGCTTCTGTGGGCTTTGGTTGTGGAGCTTGCTGCGCAGGCTTTGGTTGGGCTGGTGCCTGGACTGGTTTCTGCGGTGCAGCAGTCGGTTTCGGCTGTGGTGGTGCCACCGGTAGTCCTGGGAATTCCCTATCGACTATGTAGAACTCCCTAACTATTGGTACATCCTTCCTAAGCGGGAACTTAACAGGGGGGTGTCTGGGTCAAGTAGGAAGTTCTTTCCCATCCATGGGTTACCCTCAAACCAAACGCCGAAGAAGTCATACATTTCACGCTCCATGTAGTCCGCACTCGGCCAAATATCAATTAGGCTTGGTACCCTGGGATTGTCCCTGGGTATCTCCGTCGTTAATGATATGAGTACCGGCATTAACTCCTTCTTACTGTAGCTTGAGATCCAGTACTCAACGTAGAACTTATTCTCGTGAGGCGCGTCAATGACATTGACGGACTTAACATGGTCAAAGCCAAGCTTTGACAACGATAATGCGGCATCCTTTAACTTATTGGGTTCTGCATCAACGCATATTCTATTAACGTCAGTTACAACGATCTTCTTAGCCGATTCCTTGAGTGCGGGCATTAATTGATTGTTTATTAATTCATAACCGAAGGGCCACTCCACCTTCTTCTCCTGGCAAATGGGTATGTGTGGATTGGGGGGGGTTATCCTGTGCGGTGGGTTTGGTGCAGGTTGCTTAGTTGGTGATGGTGTGAATATTTTCGTTAAGTCAATCGTCTTTGGCTTAACATTGGCCTTGGCCTCGCCCGTCTCTATCTTCCTCTGAACAATCCTAATCATTTGGATAACGGCCTCGGGCGTGGTGGGCAACCGATCGCGTAGGCATCAATGGGTACTATCTTACTGACGGGTACGGTGTGGTAGCTATTCCAGAATATACCTCCCTCGGCGGCGCAGGAGCCCATGGCAATAACGTACTTAGGATCACTCATTTGCTCCCAAATATACCTGAGGACCTGGCCATCTTGAAGGTTATTGTACCCTCAATAAGGATTAGGTTTGTCTGTCTTGGCGCATGCCATGGTAATGAACCAAGCCTCTCCGCATCATATGCCGGATTCCAGGTATGCGCCATCTCAACACCACAGCACGCAGTAACGAGATGTATCGGCCATAGGGAGTACTTCGTGCCCCACTTCTTGTAGGGCTCTAAATATTTGTCAAGTGACATCTGCGTCACCCACCGCTTGACCTTCTTATAAATTCTTTGGGATACGCCATTTTTAACGCGTATTTATAACCAACATAGATGCTTGGCAGGGTTATTACGAGTATTGCCAATATTATGTAGGTTATTGGTAGCGCGATTACGGCGGCTGACGATAGTATTAACAATATTACTATTATGGGTTCCATACCCAGGAACATTAGTAGGAAGCCCACGTACTGTATTGGGAAGACATACCTAGCCTCACCAACCGGTGGATTGCCAGCCTCATACCTCTGGAGCTTAGATATATTTGGGTTTCTTGCGGCAAGTCTCTTGATACGTACATTATCGCGGCATCGGTTATCAAGGCTATTATTACAATCACTATCAGTATTGCCAATGCATCAATGAAGGCTGACATCGTGACCGAAAGAACTAGTAATGAGACATTTTTAAGTAATAACCTCATTCAACACACTGCCCAAGCAATTTATTAAGTGCCAGTGTTAGCAGTGCCGTGCTACCCACATCCCTACCAATAACCTTAACCTGCCGACCCAAACTCAACTCACTCTGCGTAAATGGCTGATCAGACGCTTGAATCACGATCAACGCCCTACCCCCCCTAATCTCATCTCCCATGGAATCACCCCCCCTAGTGCTCAAGAAGTATACAGAGTCTGGGTGAAGAAGCTCAACAGCATCCTTAATGTCGGGCAGTACGATCAATGTGGCCCCAGACCTGAGCACAAGCCTAAAGGCCTCAGGCACGCCCTGCTGGGCTGCGGTACCCACGGCCTTGGTGACCACTATGGTCTTCAAGCCAAAGCCAAGTGAGACCTTCACCGCATCCAGTAATTTCTGCACACTGGCTGGGTTGTGGATTACGGGTATTACGTTGTTAACGGCTTGCTGACAATCCATCACGCCACAACCCAGCGCCTCCTATAAAACTATAACCCAATTAAATTATTAAAGGGCCTTACAAATCAACTTCCTGATGAGTACACCACTGGTCAGTGAACTCATGGATAACGTAGTAGTTATTGCAAAGCCCAAGGACATTATTTCCAAGATAATTTCGGACATGAGGGATTATAAAGCTTGGGTTGTCCCAGTCATTAACGAGAACGGCAAATTAGTGGGCGTACTAAGCTACAGGGATTTGCTTGAGAGAAGGATTAGCCTTAGATCAAAGGTCTCAAGCGCCATGTCACCACCATACTCAGTAAGCCAGGACTCGGACCTCGTTAAGGCAATGACTAAGATATTAACCCTGAGGGTTAGGGCGATACCCGTGGTTGACTCAAGCATGAGCTTGTCGGCATCCTGACAAGGGAGAAGATATTGAGGTACCTACTTGATAATAAGATGCTGCCTCGCACGTCGGTTTCATCGGTGATGTCTAAGCCAGCAATTACGATTGACGCCAATGAGGCCGTGGCGAGGGCTAAGTGGCTCATGATTAGGCATGGAATAACACGCCTACCGGTGCTTGATTCAGGGAAGCTTTACGGCATAGTTTCAATGCGCGACATAGTTGAGCGATTATACTATGCGTCAATACCACGGCGTAGCAGGAGGGGTGACGTTGTCGGTACCGAGGACGACATACTCGCGGCCCCTGTAAAGGCGATAGCGACTACTCCGGTAATAACCGTTAATGAAGTCGATGATGTTTACACGACGGTCAATTTAATGCTTGATAAGGGCATTTCGGGAATGCCCGTGGTTTCAGGGGGGGAGTCCGTGGTGGGTGTTGTTTCGAGCTACGACGTAATAAGGGCTGTGCTTAAACCCTACGAGGAGATACCTGTTGAGGCAAAGCTCACTGAGATTGATGAGGATGCTAAGCCACTAGTTGAGAAGGTGATTTCGAATTATATCGCTAAGATTAATAGGATGACTAACGTAATTGACATGAAGATAAACATTAAGAAGTATGAGAGGGGGGGAGGTGAGGAGAAGAGGAGTAAGTACTCCGTCCACATAATGCTTAAGGACAACGCAAATACGTACACGGTCAACGAGGTTGATTGGGACCCAGTAAACGCCGTTAGGTACGCCTTTGAAACCCTAATCAAGAGAATCGAAAGGGAAATAAACAGAACAAGGGACATAAAGAGGAGAGGAAGACTACGCGGAGGACCACCCAGCGAGTAATTAATTTGCCCATGATGAATGCACCCTTTAATGACTGGTGATTACTTCGCCAACGACTGACACATAACAAAAGAATATCACTACATTTCACAAAACAAGCATGATAATCATTAAGACCTCATTACCTTAATTCCTAACCCATGCACCAACTTCATGCACTGTCAATCAACTTCAGTCTTATTTCTAATTTCTAATTATTCAGCCTGTGCATGTTTGTGTTGTTTGGTTTGTTTGTATGTATGTCGTTGCTGTGCATGTTACCGTCTTCGTGCCGAGTGGTGTCTGTACTGTTGCTTGCCAAGTGACTACATAACTGGTTGGTGGTGAGAGAACGAACTGGGCTGCTTGGCTTAATGATATACTTCCCATGTATGCCGTGACATTAATCGAGTGAGGCATTATCTCAACCGGCAGGTACTCCGGCTGTAGGCTTACTGTGACGCCATTGTCATACGACACGGTGATGCTTGATGAAACAATACTTATTGCATACGGGTTTGGATTCTCAAGCCACAGGTTGAAGTAAATAACAGCATCAACCAGCGAACTCTGGCTCGAAACACCCCCCAATTAGCCGAGACGAGCTCAGGAGGCTTAAAGGTAATGTATGGGTACAAAAACACGAGGACCAGGGCCACAACAATAATAACCATAAAAATCAAAACCAAAGTACGAAAACGCATACAAAAGAAAACAAAGAGACCCATATTAAAGCATTGCAATGCCGTACACTTACGTATCAACACCCTTAATTAACTCCATAAGCTTGGCAACACCTGCCCCCTCCTGGTCTTACGTCTTCTGCCGTGTCAATTCCGTTGTTACGTAGTTTCTCTCTTACGCTATTCGGCACGGTATAGCGTGTAACGAGTATTGCCCTCCTAGGCTGAACTGCTTAATATATTGTATGACTTGCTCGTTAATATCATTCTCCCAATTTCCATAGGGTAATGCCTTACACTCAATCAGCAGGTCAATCTCCTTATCCGACTTAATGAGGTCGGTGACGTTGTCAAACCTGCCCCTAACAACAATGATGTCAGGCCTAACAGCCCTTCTACCTGATGGTCTAACAAACACTAACTTACCGCTTTCACGAACAATATTGGCATCCAGAAATACATGAATGGCTGGGTTTACCTGGAATTCTAGCCACATTGTAAATTCGCCATGTGGCGTGTCGAGTATTGCGAAGCTTGTTTCACCACCCTGCTCAAACCAAATAGTTACTGGTCTATTGACAAATGATTCAATCGTCTCCCAACTCCTCCTTATCAACCTCCTCGTACCCAATGCCTCGGCGACTTTTGTGGCTACCCAATTCTCGTAGATTAGGGACATTGTTGTTTTAACACCTCTAACCCTACCGGCATCACTCGGTATGCTTAACTCCGTGAAGTAGTAAATCCTCGGGTCAGTGAAGAATTCATGCACCTAGAGGCATGACCCATGAAGCTCAATTCACCATTAACTGACCTCCAATAATTCCTTGCCTCATTAGCCATCGTCACGAACTCGCCAAATAACTCACTCAGTAAGTCCCTCAACTCGGGATTTCTAATTCTGAAGCTAACATTGCTCAGCCAATTATTTACCGCATCCTCGATAGCCTTACTCTCACACTTTGTATAATCTACCATATCCACGTAACTACTAGATAGACATCTAGCGACACTACCATAACCACTCCTGCTGAAGCGGAATATGTATATCCAAGGCGAGACATTGCTCGGTACTTCATATACGTACTCATCATCACCACGCCCAACAAGCTTACCAACCTCAGAGACATG
The DNA here is from genome assembly GCF_001316005.1 of Vulcanisaeta distributa JCM 11217. GTDB lineage: Archaea > Thermoproteota > Thermoprotei > Thermoproteales > Thermocladiaceae > Vulcanisaeta > Vulcanisaeta distributa_B. The sequence goes on along the minus strand of NZ_BBBJ01000001.1, from coordinate 137,836 downwards.
AACAAGTTCATTACCAATGAGAACGTAGGCATACTCAGAGCCACGGGTACCGCCCCCCCTCCTCAACTCACGAATAAGCATAAACCATTCGCAGGAACTAGTAAGCAGATGCAATTAAGTGTTCCTAAGTTATGAATTGACAAAGCAAACAATGAACTCATAAAACTGGGTTAGGCGTGGTCAGTCGGTACGTGAATTCTTCATTGGTCTGTTCCGGGGGTTGTCATCACTTTGTTATTCGCTCAATGTATTATTTTTAAGCTAGAGCTAAAGCTTTTATTTTGCTACTATTCCACATTGTTTTCGTGATTAAGATAAGCATTGTTAAGGCTGAGGACAATTACCTGGAGGCTGTGGTGCAGGGTGAGACGTATACGTTGTTTGCGCCGTTAATTGAGTACCTACTTAAGAGGCCCGATGTTGAGTATGCGATGTACGATGTAGACCACCCATTGACTCAGAATGTTCGGTTTAGGATAAAGACTAAGGGGAAGCCACCGCTTGATGTTATTAAGGAGGCGGTAAATGAAATATTGAAGGACGTTGAGGAGTTAGAGAAGGGATTCTTAGGATCACCGTAAATGCTTGGGGGGGCGATTAAAATAGTTGAGGGTGGTGGTCCATAATTGATTTATGTATTTGGCGAACCGCCTCAATGGTTGGTTGATGTGGTTAGGGAGTTAGGTGAGGATATCGTTAGGGTTAATGATTGTAATGTGTCTCCTCGTAGTGTTATAATTTCCGTGAGTAAGCCATGCACGGTTAAAGGCTCCGTCGTCTTATCCCTACTACCTTATGGAGGGGGGGCAATACCTATTCAAAGGGGGGGTACTGCGAGGGGGGGCGTATTATCGGCCGTAATAAGTCTCGTTAAGAGAATTGGTAATGCGAGGAGTGTTGATGAGGCGTTATCATTGTTAGGCTTTGTTAAAGCCGAGGTGGTCAGCGCTATTGGCGTGACTGAGGTAATTGTTAAGGATCAGGTAATCCCGGGTTCGATATATACAATCGCGGCACTAAATACTAGTGAAGGCAGATGCGCGGTAGCGTTAGGTAGGGGGGGTACTGCTAGGGGGGGACGTTGATTCTTGATTCATCAATAACCTTATTACTAAGTAATGGTGGCGATATATACGTTGCAAAGGGCGATTTGGTGCTTGAGCTTATGGCGTTATCCATGATCTTCAACATTAACCTTACCCATTCTAACCCTCCTTATTAAATTGATGGCTGATAGGATTGTCGCGGCGCCGTTTAGTACTAGGAATATGAGGTTCCAATTAAGTGCTGAGTACGCCGTCAGTAGGGCGCTGCCTATTAGGTATGGTATTGTTAACCTAAGCGGTGGCACATCACCTAGTGCGAGTACCCAGCCTATTGCGATGAATAGTAGTCCGAGTACACCCACAATCATTGTTAGCATCCTGCATGAGTAATTACTCGCATTTTTAAGGCATACATTACCTAGGTGATCATAGTAAAAAATAAATTCCTGTAGCATTCTATAATTAACAAAGATGAGAGGTCTGTTGATAACGATGCCTAGCGTTGTTGATGAGGTTAAGAAGTTAATTAATAACTACTCATCATTTAACGTAGTCACTGAGCTGAGCGATGATGTTGGTAGTTACGATGTTATAGGCATTGTTGGGACGGACAGGTTCATAATCATGAACCTTCATAAATTGAATTCATGGGAGGGACCAGTCCTCACCGTGGGTTTTGGACTGAGCTTCCTGAATTCCGTGGATATCGCAAACCTGGATAAGGCCCTATCGACGATAATGAGTGGTAATTACGATGTTGAGGAGATACTCAGGCTTTCTGTGAACGTGAAGGGGAAGAAACTACCAAATGCAATAAATGAGGTTGCCATTTTCCCGGCTAGGAGCGCGATAACTCTTGAGTATAGCCTGTACGTGAATAATGAGTACCTATGGCATGATGTCGCCGATGGCCTAATAATATCGACGCCCACGGGCTCCACGGCATATGCCATGTCGGCGGGAGGCCCATTAATACACTCGAGGGCCCAGGTCTTTGAGATTGTGCCCGTTAATAGTACGAACCTAGCCCGCGTGCCGGTAATCGTGCCCAGTGACTCTATAATCGCAATAAGGGACTTGATTTCCAGGTCTAGGTTGAGGTGATAATTGATGGTAGTATTAGGACCTACGTAGGTAATGAGGTTAAGATAACATCTGGAAAGCCTCTCAAGCTCATTAGGATTGGTGAGGTCTCAAGCGCCATTGGGCGCTACGAGAAGAAGATAAGTTTATTAGCTAACATGGATTTGCCACCAAGTGCTAAGTTCATACTTAAGATCCTTGAGTATGAGGGTCAATTAACGCAGAAGGAGATTATTGAGAAGACGATGTTACCAGGTAGGACTGTTAGGAATGCGTTGAACATTCTAATTAGGAAGGGTTTGATTCAGAGACAGGTAATTATTAGGGGTAATAAGGAGGTTATTGTATATTCCCTGAAGCCCACTGGGCAATAGGTCTGTGCCTTATTAATTCAATCCTTGAACACCTAATGCTCCTAACCTCATCCTTACTTGATATGTTGGTGATAAGTATTATCCTTACGTGATCCTTAATATTCACGATTAATCTAGGCCACATTATTACTTCACCATGGGTTATGTACCTCCTTAATTCGTACTCCACCATACAAATATTAATTCGTGAATCAATTAAAAAGTAGTTTGTAAGGTGCAAAATCTGCATATTTTCCATAGAACAGTATTATCATTATGAACCATAAATTTAATAAATTCTAAAGGTGATAGAATATTGATGGCTATTAATGATGAATCTAAGAAGGTGAACAACGAGGAACTCATTGAGGAAGGTCAGGATTTCATAAGGAGGTTAATAGAACCATCACCGGCCATCGTGAGAATTCACTGCTATAACTGTAATTTCGACAGTGTGAAGATACCGAATGGCGTGGAGTTTAGATTTAGACTATTAATGCCATTCATGGCCGCCGTAATTAGGTATAGGCAACCAATTAAGGATTTACTAATGCTCGATTCGAAACCCGTAATAACGGCAATTTATCAGTCAAGGGTTAAGGATAAGAAGACCGAGAGACCTGTCGTGGTGATTTACGGGGGGGAGATAAACCCGACGAAGAGGATATGGAGGGTATTAAGCATTTATAACCTAGTCCTCGATGATTATAAGGACTCCATAGTTAAGCAATTCAATATAATAACTAAGAAGGAGATTTGGCACTACCACCAAAGCGTCTCGCTAAATGGTAAGACACAGCACATAGGCATAGTCCTAGCAAACAAGGTACTTCTTAGGTACTTAACGAGGTTTGGCGAGGATGGAGCATCGGTAAAGATGGTACTATTAACACCTGATGGAATACAAACAAGGAGACTACACGTTGACTCAGAGGAGGAGGTCACCGCTGAGGAGAAATCAATGATTGGCGATTGAATTCAAAATAGTAAATTTTAAAATAATAGCCAAATAATAACTTAATTTATGACAAAGGGCAACCGGAAAACCATAAAAATAATGATAATAACAGCGATAATACTTACGACCATACTAATGATATATACCTACGTGCCTCATCATGAACAAGTACGCATACATGAACCATTGCCGAGGATGGCACCTGCGGCATCCCTCGTTGGCGCCTTCGCTACGTGTCTAACTTTGAGTACGTTAGCGAACCGCTTAGTTATTATGGGTGGATAAACATTAGTGGGCAAACGCCGGTAATAGTTACTCAACCCAATTATTGGGGTGAACCTGCACTTGAGTCTACGGCTATGAGTGGCGAGCCCCCCCAGGTTGATATTGTTAATCCATCATTAATAGTTAGGGGTGATCAATTCCTATCTTTCCAGGTGGCGATTTATTACGGTGATGGTGGTAGTGGATTCTTTGGCTTGGTGAATAGTAAGTATGAGCCTGTCGCCGTAGTCGGTGTTGCTAATGGTTATGTGTGGGCTGGTCCAAATCTAACGGACCTAAAGCCCGTGGTTTCCTTATCAAGCCTATCAAACGCGCTTTACCCACCTGGTTGGGTCTTCATAATGGTTAACGTATTCAACGCCAGCACTCCATATAATAAAACCGCTGGCTGGGTTATGCAGGTATTTGTTGACCAGACCGATGAGCCACCCTTTGAGGTTTCTGTGCCGGACGCAGGTAATTACTACACGGCGGCTATAATCACGACAAGCGGGACTGTCTATTACACTGACATAATAGTCACAAGCCTTGAGATACCCATATACCTGCAGAAGTACAATAATATGGAGGGCTACGGACAGGGATCAGGTCTCCTCGTCACTCTATTACCACCATTCTATAACCTAACCGCACTAGTATTACTTAGGTACTGGAACACGCCGCAGGTCGGTATACTGAGTTTCCAGATAAATGCCATGAATTATTACGGAGCCACCAGGTCATCGTGCGTAGGCTTCTTCCAGATAGGTGTTGACCTGGACCCGAATGGTACCATTGCTCCCTGGTACGTGCCTGGCAAGAACTGCATAGCCCATTACTACTTCAACGAGACCACGATGAACCCAGCCGTGCTATCTGGCGTACCAACGCCGAACAACACATTACTTAAATTAATGATTTACTATAACATGACGGCTAAGGAGATAGTCTTTGAGATTTATGATTATAACACGAGCACGCTATGGATACACGCAATACCGTATAGCGGGACGCCATTCTTTGCGACATATACGCAGCTTGAGTTCCAGTACGCATATACTAAATACCCAATATATGACTATGTGTTTAATGGGACCATGTTCGATATAGAGGTTACATTCCTAAACGGAACCACAGCTACGTTACCCGCCAGCTACATGATACCCTTCGAATTAAGTGCACCACCCACCTGGGACTTAACTTACTATAACGTCAATGCCTCTGGATATAACCAATTCGCGAAGTGATTTCGTTAATTAAAGGGCAAATATTAAAAATCAATGAATTAATTAAACCCTCGTGGCCAAGAACCTGCCCAACTTATGGAATACTTTAAGCGTAATGGATGTAGGCGGCATCAAGGTTCGTTATTACTCATTAAAGGCCCTTGAGAGGGAGGGCTTTGACATTGCCAGGTTCCCATACACAATCAAGGTCTTCATAGAGAACCTGCTAAGGAATTACGACGGGCAGGCAATCACTGAGGAGGATATTGAGAATTTACTGCATTGGAACCCGAAGAACCCAGGGACTAAGGAGGTCCCGATAAAGGTGGCGAGGGTCCTAATGCAGGACTACACGGGAGTACCTGCTAGTCGACCTGGCGGTGATGAGGGAGATAGTAGCTAAGTATGGTATTGACCCAAAGGTCATTAATCCGCAGGTACCGACAGACCTAATAATTGACCACAGCGTACAAGCCGATTACTGGGGTAGGCCTGATGCGGTTAGATTGAACATTAAGCTTGAGGTTGAGAGGAATGCGGAGAGGTATGAATTCCTTAAGTGGCTCAGAACGCCTTTAGGAACTTCAGGGTCTTCCCGCCAGGCACTGGTATAATACACCAGGTGCACCTTGAGCATATTGCTAGGGTTGTGATGACTGAGGACCTCGGGCCTAACGAGAAGCTTGCGTATTTCGACACTGTCGTTGGCATGGATTCCCACACCACGATGATTAACGGACTTGGTGTTGTTGGTTGGGGTGTTGGTGGTGTTGAGGCTGAAGCCGCACTTCTCGGTCAACCAATAGCGGTATTACCACCGCAGGTCGTTGGTGTTCACCTTTATGGTAAGCCGAGACCTGGTGTCACGGCTACGGACATAGTGCTATACGTAACCGAGACCCTTAGGAAGTATAACGTGGTTGATAAGTTCGTTGAGTTCTTCGGAGAGGGTGTTAAGGAATTGCCCGTCCCTGACAGGGCAACAATAGCCAACATGGCGCCTGAGTATGGCGCAACAACCGGGTTATTCCCAGTGGATGAGCAGACACTGGCTTACCTAAGGCTTACGGGTAGGGATGAATGGTTAATATCGCTCGTTGAGAGGTACTTCATGGAACAGGGAGTCTTTGGCTCGCCGAAGGAGGGCGATATTGAGTATAGCCAGGTGATTAATATTGACTTATCAGCCATAGAGCCGAGTCTCGCTGGCCCCCCCTCACTCCCATGGCAGAGGAGGTCATTGAGCGATGTGCCCAAGAGCCTTGAACCAGTCATCGAGGATAGGAATAAGAAGAGGAACATAAGTGGTAGGAAGAAGGTAATCATAGAGCTTGACGGTAAGAAGGTAGAGCTCGAGGATGGTTTTGTGGCCATTGCCGCAATAACAAGCTGCACCAACACGAGTAACCCATACCTATTAATGGCGTCAGGCTTAGTTGCCAAGAGGGCTGTGGAGCTTGGAATCTCGCCACCTCCATACGTTAAGACCGTGTTGGCGCCGGGCTCTAGGGTTGTTGAGGAGTACTTAAGGAGGTCAGGGCTGCTTCAGTACCTTGAGAAGATTGGTTTCTACATAACTGGCTTTGGCTGTATGGTCTGTATTGGCAATACAGGCCCATTGCCAGAGCCCGTTGTTAAGGCAATTAGGGAGAATGACCTAGTGGCGGCGGCAGTACTCTCCGGTAACAGGAACTTTGAGGGTAGGATTCACCCAGATGTTAGGGCTAATTACCTGGCCTCGCCGCCCATGGTCGTGGTTTATGCATTAGCGGGTACCATCAATAAGGACCTAACGAAGGAACCTGTGGCGTACACCAGCGATGGTAAGCCTGTTTACCTGAAAGACCTATGGCCCAGTGATGATGAGGTTAGGAGTTATGTTGAGAGGTATGTAACGCCTGATGAGTTCACGGAGAAGTACACCAGGATTGGTGACTTAGTGCCTGATGAGTGGAACACGTTGAAGGCGCCGAGTGGGGGGGATCTATATCAGTGGAATCCAAATAATACGTACATAAGGAGACCACCATTCTTTGAAGATTTCGATCCGGATAGGCTTGTGGAGGTTAAGGACATAGTTGGTGCCAGGGCATTGCTGGTGCTTGGCGATAACATAACCACGGACCACATATCACCGGCAGGCTCAATACCTGCCGACTCACCTGCAGGTAAGTACTTAATATCGCTTGGTGTTAAACCAAGCGACTTCAACACCTTTGGTACTAGGAGGGGGGGCAATTGGGAGGTTATGGTGAGAGGCGCGTTCTGGAGTAAGGGCGTTAGGAATAGGATGGGTGGTAAGGTCATTGAGGGTGGGTACACTATTCACTGGCCTGATGGGCAGTTAATGACCGTGTTTGACGCGGCCATGAAGTATAAGGAGGAGAAGGTGCCACTAATAATACTCGCTGGGCAGACGTACGGTGCCGGTAGCTCGAGGGACTGGGCTGCGAAGGGTCCAAAGCTCCTGGGCATTAAGGCAGTCATTGCGAAGAGTTTTGAGAGGATACACAGGAGTAACCTGGTTGAGATGGGTATACTACCGCTACAGTTCATGGAGGGTGAGGACGTGGATAAGCTGGGTATAACCGGTGATGAGACCTTCGACATAGTGGGGCTGTCCCAGGGATTAAAGCCTAGGCAGACCGTTGACTTGGTCATCCATAAACCCGATGGTAGGGTTATTAAGACGAAACTACTTGTGAGGCTCGACACGCCGATGGAGGTTCAGTACTTCCTTAATGGAGGAATACTGCAGTACGTGCTTAGACAAATAATTAAGAGGCATAGGCAGGAGGGCAAACAATCATAATCGCTTAGCCGCTTCTCGATAAATACCATCTAAAAATTCATAATCCTTAATTATACTAAGGGACTCCAGCTTATTAATGATTCTTGTTAAGCTAGACTTAGGGATAGACACGCCAAGCCTCTCCTCGACGAACCTCCTAACCTGACCCCCCCACGTCTTCGCACCCTCAGCAATAGCCCTAAGCACCATTCTCTCCCTTTGAGATAGTCTCAGTAATTCACTGAGAGCCATGGAGATGGCTTGCTCCTTAATGGCACCAATGTCACGAACCCCCCCATCTATGTAGCTCCTGCCAAATTGAACTAACCACCCAGGGATACCATCAAAGAATTCAACAGCATCCTCAAGCACATCAACAGGTGGCTCAACACCCTCCTGCTTAAAGCCAAGCCTTAAGAAATCTAACGACTCATCTCTTGTGAATCTACGAACATCAACCTCAACAAAGTACCTACCATACAATGAGGACTCCGGGTTGTTAATGCCCATGAAATCACTTAATAACCTTACCTCAGAGCCGCTGAGGATCACCGTTATATTGCTTAAGTGATCGTATGTATACGCCAAAACCCTCCTAAGCTCAGCCGATACGGGTGGCCTTGTATCCTGAACCTCATCAAGCACAACGATGAATTGACCTCTACGATTCAATTCCTCAAGAAAGCCCAATAAACTTATGGAATCCGTACCCCTCCATTTAATCTCAACGCCAAATCCCATAATCTTAATACCTCTAATACCCTCGATAACCCTCCTCAACTTATTAAGACCGCTACTTAAACCCTCAGATAATCTCTCATAAAGATCTACATGCGTAACCACACCACGTAAATCAACGTAAACACCATTATATGGTTCAAGAAAGGACTTAACAAGGGATGTCTTACCAATACGTCTAATACCAAGAACAACAATAAGGGGCTTACCAATGGATTTATCAAGAATCTCCAGCTCATCCACCCTATCAAAGAGCTCACTCCTGGAACTCTTAGGTCTTGGATCGAATAAGTTCCGCACCAGAACTAAGTTCTGCCCCCCCGGAACTAAAACCTAATGCTGACATAATTCATTACTTATTTTCGACGTACTCATTCCCAATGAGTTTAGTTTTTAAGTTATGATAACAGTTAGGTATGCTATGAAGATAAGCCATAGAGATGCCATATTGATTCTCATGATAATTACATGCCTCGAGATAATATTTCTATTAATTAATCCACCTACTGGGCATTACATTGGTGAATTAATAAACGGTAGTGGCTTTATCATGATTAATGTTCCATGTGGAACTATCGTCAGGATAAACATTAATTTCGCGAATGTCGGCTCGTCGCCAGCAATTATTTATTTAATGAATAGCTCCGTAATACTGCTAAGCCCAGGACAGACTAAGGGCATTTCATTGCTATTACTGCCTAAGTCATACGTATTGTGCTCATCAATTGTTAATAATGAGGATATCGTAGAGGTTATCCGGGATAATGCTACGCATGTCATGGTTAGTAATGATTATGCGAGGACTTTAGACATACGTATTAGTGGCGATGTATTTACGTACATCAGTTATTGGGTGATTAGGTTATGAGCCTTGATGAGGCTAAGGTGAGGATCCTCGAATTCAGGGACTTCTTAGTTAATGTTGATAGGGCTAATGCAATGGCCGATGCATTACCCAGCATTGCCATTGACGCACTCCTCGCCGTAGCGCTCCTACTGGGCATCACGATATTTTATGAATTCACATACGTACTTCTCTATAGTACCTTAATGACGACAAACATGGTCATAGCCGTAATATATTTCTTGCTTTTGGTATATGTAATTTACGTATTTGCTACAAGGATTTATAGAAAAATACAGAATGCAGGTAAGGATGCCATGGATAAATACGCCCATTAGGATGGTTTATTAAGCGAGGGATTACCTGGTATTATTGCCATACTTGAGAGCATAAATTACGACGAGCTTGCCGTCAAAATTCATAGGGCTAGGCTCGGCTACCTAGCATCCGTGCTTATTTACATAGTTGTATTTACGTTGGTTGCAGGGTTCACGGTATTTGGATTATTATTTCTGGTACTACTTCCCATGTTCATATTCCCAATACCAACGCAGTTAGTGCAATATTCAATACCAATTAGCCTAATATTGGGCTTCATAGTTGTTATGAGGATTAGCTGGGATAGAATAAGCAATAGTATTAGGACCCTATGGATGATGGATTCCGTGATGTGGGAATTAAGGTGGATTGAACATGACCTCAGGAGACTCTACGGAATTTAAGCCGGACCTATACGTCATAGCCAGGATAATAACCGTACTTCACGAACATGGACCCATGAACCGCACAAACTTAGCCACAGCGATTGGTTTGTCTTACGATAGAGCAATGAAATACCTTACATGGATGAGTAGTAAAGAATTGATCATAATTAATGGTGATGGTTATGTCAGGCTAACAAGGAAGGGTGAGGAAACATACTTAACGCTTGTACAGTGGGTGATTAATTACGTTGGTAGATTAAGGTTCCCACGTAAGATGGCTGGGAATAGTCGTAATAAGTAAGTCAATTAATGCAGGGCATTCGCGAGTTCCATTATTTTTTGTCTCCAGTCCTTAGCCCTAACTATCGCACTCGCCACCAACACACCCTGCGTACCAAGCTCTAGGGCCTTCTTAACGTCTTCATAACTCTCAATACCAGCCCCGTAATCACGGGAATGCCTGGACTAACCCTCTTAACAAGCTCTACAGTCTTCACAATTACGTCAGGCTTTTCCCTACTCACGGCCTTACCCGTACCAATCAGCTCAGGCGGCTCGACAGCCACCGCAGTCGGCTCAAGAGCCGCGGCAGCAGCGCTTGTGTATGGGTCTGGCGCGCACACGAGGGTTTCCAGACCGAGACCCTTCGCCCTATTAACGAGCCAACCAAGGTCATTTAGGAGAAGCCTATTCTCGCTGTGGTTAAGGATTACCCCCCCGACGCCCCAGCCTCCTTAATGAACTCAAGCGGCACATGCCCTGTCCTAGCCCCCCCGGGTTCAACCGGGTCAGCGCCCTGGGCATAAACGGGTATTCCCACGTTCTCAGCCACAAGCCTAAGCTCAGTGATTGGCGGGGCTATCGCAATTGACACGCCCAACTCCTTGGAAACCGCCTCGGCAACCTTAGCAAGTTCAAGGGATCTCTTACCGAGTACCTCAGTGTACACTTTCATGTTTATAATTAATATTGGAAGTCTCATACAATGATTGGCAGTTATCAACTAGTTATTAAATTGTTAGGGTTTAATGGTAATAATGATTACACAATTAGGCCGTAAGCTAATAAACATCAAAGGCAATGCGTAAAGGGGGGGTCAGGAGTGCATTGATTTACGCATATAGTATGAATATTCAGTTAGCATTATGGTGATTTATTAAAATGCTTAGGGTTATTATGAATTTTTATAATACTTTTATTATCTTATTCATGATGAAGATCCATATCTCAAGTATTAAGTATTATTGATTAATTTAGAGGTCCTTCGGCAGCTTTCCTCGAAGGTCATCATTAAGAACCAAACTGGCATTAAGCCAAGATCAACAATTAATGCCATGGTTATTGTAGTATTGACCCATTGAGGCGTATGTATGTTAAATACTAATGGTGTAAACGCTGCAAGCATTGATATTGATATGTAAAAGCCAGTAAAGCCATAAAGTCTATTGACGACTTTGCAATTAATTCCATATTTCCTCTTAATTATTGAACCAATGGCAAGTGCTGTAAATATTAAGAAAATCTCGAGGGAGGCTAAGGCCAGTCCATAGAAAATACCTATCGTTATTAGGCCGAGTAGTCTCAGGGCAAAACCAATACTAATTGGTCCAAGCCCTATGGCAATGATTACTAGGACCCCCCCGAGCCATTTTCTCATAACCTTAACTTAATAGTAAAATCGCGCATCATTACTTAAGGCTTACCCTGTTTTTCTTTTCGCATTTGCATAGTGTGTATATTATTAAGTACATAATAATTAGCATAATACCGATTCCCATGAATATTACTGAGTAAGTATATATAGTGATAATGAGTATTGAGGAACTTAAGATCAGCTTAAGGTATGGTAGCGCCATGAATAATACAATACCGGTCACTATAAAACCAATACTATACCTAATGAACCAATTGAACGCATTCTTAAGGGCGCACCATCTCATATTTCATAATCTAAACAAAAATACTTTAAGGTTTACCCCCCCAGCAATGTTTCCTCGTATAGCCATATACATAGGCCCAGGCAAAGAAGCTTACGCCAGTTAGTGTAATAAGTACTATAGCTATTGGTGAGTTTATCGTTATATGATATATTGATAAAATAATTGGGACCCAAATAACCAGCAATGCTGTGGTGCCGGAAATACCATCAATTAATTTCTTAGCCATACCGCAGTTAATGATTAATGCGTTTCCTCCAGCCGTAATATACATGCTTAATATAAGCATCAAGCCTATTAACAGTAATTCAATGGATAATGAAATAAGCCCTCCATAAAATCCATCATTTAACACACTAGTAGGCTTAAGGAACACCGTTATCATAAACAATACTATACCAATAACTAAAAAGGCAACACCAAACCTAAACTCTCTACTCAATACAAGAGACCTTAAGTTCTTCATAACATAATGATTAACGGTGACAATAATTTAAGGCTTACTTACACGATTAATGAGCAGTTCGCCATTAACACGATAGCCATTATTAGGATAATATAGTATAAGGAAAGAAGTGTGTACACACTGTTTCACAGTCAAGACTAATGCGGAAATAAGTAATACAATACCAAACACGGTAGAGCTAATGATAATAGCCTTAAAAATCCCTGCCAACAACCTATCATAAAACCACTTAATTAGCTCTCTTAACGGTAAATCCTTAAATTCATAGGCTTCTTTAAGCACGTGTAAAATAACATTCATAACCAATTAACATCGTAGCCACCCTCACCAAACTCCTCCCTTATCCTGGCTAGTACATCCATTGTACCGAGGTATGTCATGTCGGTTAGGTAAACCTCTATGTTGCTCAGTATTTCCCAGGTGCGTGCGTAGTGGAGTATTGTCTCGACCTCGACGAGGTCCTTTGGGAATATCTCGAATACGTCCATGCCCACGGTCAATGGGTTAAAGGTTGGTAGTACTATTATGTTCATGGGCCCCCCCGTGGCGCCTATTTCGGTGTTATACATGTTCTTACCGAACACGGACTTATCGACACGTACCTTAACGATGACGGGTGCCCTCATTACGTAACCAGTTACGTCTTGTATGAGTATTGCTGGGTGGGTGTGTCCCATTATTATTACGTCAGCATTCATGAAATCCTCAATCCTAGGCTTTGAATTTCCGTGAAGCAGTAGGAGGTTTTTGCCATCCCTACTCCTTATTATGAAGCCCCCCCTGGAGTCTATGAGGTATACATTGGGCTTTGCGTCGCTACTCAATATTAAGTCAAGATTCCCATCATGATTACCCTTAACCAAAACCACCTTATTGAATCTGCTGCTAATTCTATTTAGGAATTCCCTAACCTCCCTGGCGCTCTCGACAATGCTCGCTATCTCATGCTTAACATCACCGAGTATAGCCAGCGAAGTTGCCCCGGTCCTCTCGGCGAAGTCCAGGACTAGCTGTGCTATCCTGGCTGATTGGCTAGGTATCCGAACACCCTTCTTACCAAGCTCAACCTCCAGGCCGACGTGAGTGTCGGCAATAAGTAGCCACCTCTCACCATCCTCAGAATCCACGGTGATGCCTCGAAATTCCTCAACGGACACCGCATTAATGATTAGTAATTAATGCCTTAAAACCATTTTGCGTAACAACTACTAACTTAGAATCTCCCTAATTACGTATGACAAAGCCTCCTTAACACCAACACCATACTGACCAGCACCATCATGAACCCACCTAATGACCCAGGGATCATAATGAACCACGCTAGGCTCCAAACCAACGAGCTTACCAACGGCGGCAACCCACTGCCTACCCAAGGACTCCCTAAACATATTAATCACGGGTCGACCGACATTAATCGAAAACCTCCTAACAAAATGCACTAAATTCCTCAGGCAACCACCGAGCCGAGGTCCTGAATACCCACTGGATAAATAATATCGCACTCACTCAATGCCTCATTTAGCACGTTATCTAGCTTGGCTCAAACGATGGGAAATCAATAACCACATGATCAACCACCCTATCAATCAAATACTTAATCAAGGAGCCCAACCTCTCCTTAAAATCCCCCCCATACTCATTAATAAGCGTTAAATCCCCGTATCCTGAAGGCACTAGGTAAACAGGTCCATGCTCTGTTGGAACTACGTGAATGACCTCATTAATCTTAGACGCATTAATTACGTAGGTGGCCAGGGTATGTCTCGGTATATTACCAAGTAGGTTGAGGGACGTGCTTGGATTACCCATGGCTAAGTCAATAATGGCTAGCCTAATGCCAAGCGCAGGTGCGACCCTAGCCGTCAGTATTGTCAGCGTGCTCTTACCAACACCACCCTTCTGGCCTGAGGCAATGCACTTAATACTCACGTCAATATAGTAACACTTCAATTAATAAGGCACTAACGTTACTGCGAATAAACATTTTTAACTCCGCATCAACAATGTAAATCGTGGAAATACCAAAGCTGATAATCGACGAGGCAGAGAGAAAGGGAATAGACATAGTGGACCTAATAGCTAAGGCACTATCACTTGACCCATCAACAACAAGCAAAGCTCACCTTGAACTCGCCGAGAAATTCCTAGATGAAGGTAAGGAACTCATTGATAAGGACCCCCGTGCAAGCCAGCGAGAAGCTCTACAAGGCTGCCGAGGAGGCCATCAAGGCAATGGCCATTGCACTGGGCCTAGATGAGGCAAAGAAGGCCTCCGAGATTGGTAGGTGGACGGCACAACTATTATTTGATGCGGTGGATAATACTGCCGATAGGCTTGGCAGGAGGGAGGTTAGGTGGTGGTGGAAGAGTGCATGGTTTTTGCATGTTGAGGGTTTCCATGAGGCGAGGCTAAGGCCTGACCAGGTCAGGAGGGACTTACCCGACATTGAGGCTCTCGTGAACCTTGCAAGGAGCATTTCGGGAACCAGTTAATGGAAAACATTTAATTGGATATTACGCATTACTTTAGTATATGAATAGTCAAGAGTTTAGTTGCGGTAATGCCGTAATGAGTAGGAGGTTTATGATTATTTACTTAGTCATTGCCGTGTTCTTTTTAATTACGTGGATAATCAACACGTCTAATTTCATAGGGTTGGTGGCATTCTTAGTATTCCTAGTGTTTTCCTTCGTTGCAGTTAAGCCACCAAGGATACCGAGTGTTGAAGAGCGTAAATGGAGC
Source organism: Vulcanisaeta distributa JCM 11217 (assembly GCF_001316005.1). Lineage (GTDB taxonomy): Archaea > Thermoproteota > Thermoprotei > Thermoproteales > Thermocladiaceae > Vulcanisaeta > Vulcanisaeta distributa_B. The sequence continues at coordinate 122,683 of NZ_BBBJ01000001.1, read as the reverse complement.
ATCATATTTAGTGTGCTTATGGTTCTATTTTTCATAGTTTGTTTGCCACTATCTGTTTACATGGCCGTTAGGCAGCCGGTCATTGGCTCAACGCTTATACTTACATTCCCATTAGCTATATCTGTGTTGTTTCTCGGCTTAGTAATCGCCTCGTATGCTAAGTATGGTATTTGCCGTTAAGCTACATGGTCGTAAATTATTTTAGCCCTTAATAAGTCGATTTTCTGTGAGTAAAAATAGCTATAGGGTTAGGATTAGGGGGTAAGTACGCGACTGCAATTAGTAAGTTAGTGCTTGATCTTGGTTATACCATTGTGCAGGCCTCTGACGTGATAATCAGTAGGTTTGGTATTAATGTTGATAATTCTGCGCCTGACGTTACGATTAAGGACTCCGAGAGGGTTCCTGGGGGCGTTAACGGTAATGGGCAAGTGCGGTGTGGTTAATGATGTTGTTAATAACCTGCTTAGGGTTGTTGAGGAGGAGGCGTTGGTTTGGAGGTCGGTGGTTCCACTTCATAGGGTCGTCATAGGTGTCGTCAATGTTGTTAATAGTAATTATTTCGTTGACGTTGGTAATGGCGTTAGGGCCGTACTTAAGGCGATAGGTGGCGCGTATAATGATGGTGATGTGATTCCCGTCATTATAAGTAGGACTAGGGTTTACCCAAGTGATGAGTTGGTTGCTGTGCCTGGCGTTAGTTGATACTGAGTATGTCTCCATAGTGCCGGGCAGTGGTACCGTATTATTTAGTAGGCATATTAAGGATTATGAGGCTAAGCAAGCGCTGCTTAAGGTTGGTCTTAAGTACGTTGGTAGGTTGAGTGGTTATAGCATTAAGTGGAGGAGTAGTGCTCAATTCCTGGATGAGGATAAGGCCGTTAAGGAAATTGAGAGAGCAATAAATATGCTTAATGAAGTTGAGTCAGCTAGTAAGTCGTCAACTCCTTACACGGTGCTCCAGGATGGTGAGTGCATTGTTGAGGTTATGCTTAATGGCAGGGCTAAGCTCCTTCTTGATAATGTCAGGAATAATGTCATGCCAACAATAATTGGTCATCACACGTATAAGACCTTAAAGAGGAATACCGCGTTGTTGGATCTCGTTGAGGCATTGCTTAGTCGTTGTAGCGATAGGGCTGGGTTCAGTGCCGAGTTTATGAGACAGTTGATGAGTAGGAAGTATAGAGTTGGTATTGTGCATATTAAGCCTAGTGGTGAGGTTCTCAGGCTCGGTAGTGCGGATGTGCTTAAACTTGATCCTAATGACATCGTTTTAATGCGTAGGTTGAGGGGGGGTGGTGGTTATCTTGATGGTCTCGGTCTTCCTAAGGAGGAGGGTGACATGGCGATATCCTGCTCCTCAATAGGCAATGAGTACTTAACTCATGTCTATGTTGACCATGCCTGGAGACCCAAGGGTATCTACATAAATATTAACACGCCAATTGAGTTCACGGGCAGTAATATTCTCTACATCGACTTAGCAGTCGATGTTGTGAAGAGGTGGGATTCAAGTGAGGCTAAGGTCGTTGATTATGATGAGTACATGTCATATGTAAGCATGGATGTAATACCAAGTAGGTTGAGGGTTAGGGTTGAGAAGTTAATAAGTGATTTATTAGCAAGCGCCCATAGACTTGGTGAGGAGTGCCTTACCAAGGCCAGGGAACTCGCTGAGTAACTTCATACACCACCGAACACTTGCATTATCCTCACTATCTCGAAACCTGTGGTGTCACTACCAACTAAACCGCCATTATCATTAACGACCAATCCACCCCCTGAGGAAGCTCCTACCCCTATTAACCGTGCCAACATTAACCGGTAAGCCAAAGTACTCCTTCACCTTCTTTACATCCTCATCCTTAGCCTCAGGGCTTAGCAAGACACCCTTATCATTAGCCACCGCGATCGAGCCCACGAGGTAAGTGCCGCAAACCTCATCAACTATGACTTCAGTACAATGTATCCCTTATCAACCCTACGTATTCCTTCTCAATTATTGGCGACACGATTGTCTTCCTATTATTCGTAAGTACTAGGTTAGCGATGGCCGTGTATCTCGTGCGTATTATCGACACGTTAAGGCCGTTCTTTTTCAATTCGTTTATCTCATCCTCCGTGACTATGCTCGGCACTAATACGCCATTGTCATTACCAACCATGAAAATTCCTATTAATGGTGATTTCGCAAGTGATGCTTTAATCACGTTCGTGCTGAGGGTATCCCTTATTGAATTAACAACCTTGTCAGGTACGTCCATCGGCACTATTGTCAGGGCATTATTTGTGAATACATAAACACCTATTGTTGACGTCCCATAAATACTTAATGGCGCCACCTCAAACCTACGCTTACTCATTTCTCTCGACCTAATTAACTTAGCAAATATTTAAATAATTATCATGGGTTATACGGCACGGCCCCCCCATCCCAGGGAGCCCAGATATGTATATTCCCGCGATAAGCAACGCTATTAATAATGCAACCGTTATATAATCAATCCTGCTCATCCTAATATCCCTATAGTACGTCCTCCTCCTATAAGCCCTAAACGCCCTTATGTCAGCAGCAATAGCTATTTGCCTAGCATCTCTAAGTGTTAGTATTACGATACTAACAAGGGCCATAACCACAACCCTAATTATGAATAGGGACTCGGCAATGAACTTTATTGGGTTCCTACTCCTAGGTCTAAAGTCAACCCCCCCTCTAGCCTTTAATGAATTAAGTACGACCATCGAATTCTCAAGTACCTTAGGCACGGAACTAACAGCCAACAATAGCGTGAATCCAAGCTCGATAGGTAATCCACTCTTCTCGAGAGATCTAAGTATGTCTGATGGCGGTGTACTGAATATGAGCAGTAAGCCAGAGGCTATTGCTGCCACGGCTCTAAACGTTATTTGTAAGCCATATATGATACCCTCCCACGTCAGACCAACTGGATTATTGACATAGCCTAGGTAAGGTACATAGAACATACCCGACCCCCCCTGTGTTATCCCCAAAACCGCCAGTGATTGTGGGAATACGTAAAGGAACGTTACGTGATGGAATATTACCTGTAGGTATGAGTACGGCGCAAATATTGACTCAGTCCATGCGGTTCCTATGAACGAGGCCAGTATAAGCGGTAGCGCCACCCTGAGCTTCTCCTTAACATTACTTAACAATGCGTATAGTGCCATGACCGCTATGAACATTATTGCCGATATCCACCAAATCGTTATCGCAGCGACGGTGGTAACTACTATTGAGAGCAATATCTTTGTCCTCGGGTCCATCCTATATATTATTGACTTACCCTCAATGAACCTAAACAGTGACATGTAGCCCTGAAAGCCAATGAGCTTAAATATCAGGTAAACAACTAGTACAGGTCCATAAAACAGTATTATCAACGTTATTATCCAGTTAATGACTGGGTTATACAGTACTTGATTAAGCAGCATTCACCCCCACCCTCCTGATGCTTGCTGTTGGCTTACCTATGCTTCTCGTAACCTCAAAGACCTGTGGTGGTGAAATGCCCCCACTCAGGATGTCTATGTGATTCCTCAAAGACCTCCTCAGGCGTTCCACTAAATGCCACTTTACCATCATACATAATAAAGGCCTTATCACTGTATTCCCCAACCTGTCTCATATTATGTGTAACCATGACAAGCGTCATACCCCTCTCCTCCTTAATTGTTAGTATTAAGTCCATTAAGGCCGTACTCATCTCATTATCGAGACCCCTCGTTGGTTCATCGAGTATTAAAATCCTCGGCTCAGCCACGAGTACCGAAGCAACACTAACAAGCCTTCTCTGCCCCCCCACGGAAAGCTTATGCGGGCTTTGGCTTAGTAAGTCGTTGATGCCCAGGTAATTAACAACCCTCCTAATCCTATCCTCAGCCTCCCTACCATGAATGCCGGCTAATTTAAGCGTAAATTCCAACTCACCCTTAACTGTACTTGAGAAAAGCATTTGGTCAGGGTCTTGAAACACATAACCAATTAACCTAACCCTGTCCTTACCAACGAGTTTTGCTGAGTCATGATTAAATATTTGAATACTGCCACTGCTCGGCTTATAAATGCCCGCGAGTAGGTACATCAATGTTGATTTGCCACTCCCATTAGGACCTATCACGCTGGCGACATCACCATCATGAATTGCCAAGTTAACACCCTTTAGAACCTCCTGCGCACTGCCTGGGTATGTGAATCTCACATTATTTACCGATATGGCGATCTCACCATCATCCTCCTTATGTCTACTAACAACATCCAGCTTATCGGCAATACCAAGCTCTAGGAATTCATCAACTGATATTGGGTAGTAATCCGAGTTCTTATTGATCATTCTATAAAGCGTAGTTACCTGAGGCTCCTCAACACCCAGCTTTGTCAGGTCTTTGGCTACGGCTCTATGCGGCTCATCATCAATGTATATTGCCCCGTCCTTAAGGCCTATAATCCTATCTACCAAGCCTATAACCCTCTCAACCCTGTGCTCGCTCATGATAATGGTTAATCCCTCATCATTCAACTTCTTAACAAGGTTAAAAATCTGCTCGGCGCCAATTGAGTCGAGCATTGAAGTGGGTTCATCGAGTATTAAGATCCTTGGTTTAACCGCAAGAACGCCGGCGATTACAAGTCTCTGCTTCTCACCACCGCTCAGTAGGAATGTTGGGTGTTTCATCTTATGAAGCAAGTTAACCAACTTAAGTGACTCAACAACCCTCTCCCTCATCTCCTCAGGCTCAATAGCCCTATTCTCAAGTCCAAAGGCCACATCATCATCAACAATCAACGAGAATATTTGGCTCTCCGGTATTTGATAGACCGTGCCGACAACCATGGCCATCTCATGGACAGGGGTCTTCCTAGGGTCACGACCAGCGACATTGATGGAACCCCCCCTAACGGTTGCGCTAATTATATTTGGTATGACGCCATTAATTACATTGAGTAACGTGGACTTCCCAGAGCCCGTCCTACCAACGAGAAGTACGAATTCGCCCTCCTCAATCTCAAGCGATAAGCCCTTAAGAACAGGTTTGTCCGAGCCGAAGTAACGAACATAGAGATTATTGATTTTAATAATCTTTGCCATATATCCCCCCTAGGTCAATACCTTCTTAATGTAGTAAATGAATGGAGAAACCACAAGACCAAGCACAGCACCAGCGCCTATACTGGCTATGCTCGTTATTAACCAAAAGCTTGGTGTGAACGAGATTCCAAGTACGAATGGTCCCCCAAAAGCCTCTCCACCAGAATGGGTATGCCATCGATATTGTAATTCCACCCAGCAATGCATCGACAATAAACAACGCCTTAGCAGCTTCAACTCCTCCTCTAATTCCTCAGTAGTTACGGATTCACCACCTGATGTCTTAGAGTCTGTCGCGCCCTTAAAGATTCCCCTGAATGGTATCATGTAGTACTTACCCCCCCTGTAGATAAGCCATAGATCTATTATTGCGGCGTACGACGTAACCTCGTAAATGAACCAGAATGGTTCTCCGCCAAAGCCATAATGAATAATATCAGAGAGTAGTGTGTATATGAACATTGTTAACCCCCCCGCCGAGCCAGGTTTACCAACTAGGGCAGCGGCCAGCATCACCAGGAAGGTCTCACCGATGATTGGGTAGTAGAAGTACGTAGTTACGGTACCAACCTTGGGTATTAACGGTGATATAAAGAAGTTATAAACAATGAGTAATGCTGCTATTAGTGCTATGTAAACGAAGTCTATGGTCTTGAAATTGCCGAAGGGTCTACCCTCCTTTGGTCTCCAGGCCCATGCAAGTAATGCGAAGTATAGCAGTGTCCATATGAGTATGACGTACCAGGGTATTATGGTGTTCAGGTTAAAGTGTACACCATTCCAAACCATATATTCACCAAAAAATATTGATGATCTTATTTAAAAAGATTTACGTAAATAATGTAATTATATTATCTAAAAAATTATATACCATAAGTATTATTTGGAAAATATCAAAATATTATTAAGTGGCCTAATTAAGCAGGAAGGCTTATATTAACTTCATTAACGTACTTGAGCATCAATGACTTAAGGTTTTCCTCATCAGCACCTGGAATTCTTATGTGGCTCCAGGGTAATTCACCGTTAAGTGGTTTCCATGAATATACATACTTATTAAGTAAGTCTTCATACTTCCTAAGCAGTCTTCTCCAGGAGCCCCCCCTATCGAGCCCTGTTAATGAGGCCTCAAATATTAAGTTACTAACATCTCTATCGCCAAGCGATAGTAATGCTTGAACCTTTGCATCAAGTACGTTGTATGTCGAGAACTCGGTGTATGTCCGTGCGTTTCTCAATGCCTTAACCCTGGCATTGATTATGTCGTCATTAGCCATTGGTAGCCATTGTAATGGTGTATGTGGCTTGGGTATCCATGGATTAACAGAGAGCGAGTGCTTAATGCCCAGTCTCTTAAGCCTTGATAACAGGTTAATTACTGACTTCACATCGTCATCACCCTCACCCGGCAACCCCACCATGAAGTATAGCTTTAGGTGATCAATACCCGCATTAGCTGCGTCCATTGCCACCCTAACAATATCGTCATCTGAAAAGCCCTTACCCAATGCCCTCCTCAATCTTTCACTTGACTCCGGAGCGATCGTGAGGACTCTTTGACCACCCTTCGCAATTAATCTAATGATATCTCCGTCTAATGAGTCGACACGTAAGGAAGGAACAGAAACATTAAGGCTTAGCTCATTCACTAAAAAGCTCATTAGCTCCTTAAAACCTGGATGATCAGTTACGGAAAGACCGATCAAGGATACCCCATTAACTAACCTTTCACCCTTACCTAAATCCCTAAGGACCAGTTCCTTAATGGAATTAATATCCGCAAACCTAACAGGCCTTCCGACAAAGCCCTCCATACAGAATAAGCAACCTCTCGGGCAACCCCTCATAATCTCGAGAATGGCTGGATTACTAAATATGGACTTGGCATTACTGAGACTTAATTCAATTGCTGTATCATGGATGAGCTTAATTGAGTATGACAAGTCCCTTACAAATGCCTTAGTTACAACATGCTTGCCAAGCGATGGTACGTAAAAACCCACCAAGTTTGCGTATTCCTCAATATTCTTACCATACTCTGGATAATAATCAATAAGCGCTGGAATTAGTACCTCAGCATCGCCGATAAGCACCATGTCTGCGAATGGCGCCATGGGCTCAGGGTTAGCCATTAATGTTGGCCCGCCCATTACAATTAATGGATCATTAACGACCCTCTGAGAGCCGAATGGATTTATGCCGCTCATTTCCATCATCTTTAGTATACGTGGATAATCAAGTTCATAATGTACTGAGAATATCACTATGTCAAAATCCCTAAGTGACCTGGTTAGGGATTTACCATCATCGCTTATAAATACGAAGTCCGAATACACGTTGGGGTACTCATTTAGTAGTTTCCTGATTATGTGTATTGATAGTGATTGGAGGGCAACTCTAGCATTTGATGGATAGGCAATGGCTACCCTAATCATTCCCTTCCTGTAGGACTTTTGGTACGCGTTCATTGGCGTTATGAGATTCCCTGGTATGGCTGTGATGGACTAATTCTAACCCTGAGAATCACAAGTGGTTGATTGGAATCTCTTATTTCCATTATCTTCTTTAATAGCCTTAAGCGTATGCTCGTTATATTCGTCGACATTAATTTCAACGTGCCATCTTTCCCATATTCATTAATCAACTCACTAAGTGTTGTCCTTAATATGAAATCTGAAACCACATCAAGGCTGCAAACCTCATTCTGCCTTATTAATTCCACGATTATCTCCCTACGTAACTTATCAACTAAGTTCTTGGGAATACTCTTAAGTATTTCATCAGCATCAGCCTGAGGATTGGCATTGTTATTACTCTCATTACTCAGTTGCTCATTCTCACTAAAGACAAGCTTAACCCTCTGTCTCCACTTAATAACCCACCAATTAAACCACTCATTAACGATCCTCGTCACCTGCTCCTCATTCCTTAAAATCCTCCTGCACAATTCATACGATGCATCCTCATTACTCAAATTAAACAATCCAAACTTATACAATAAGTAATACCTCAAATCCTGATAGGCATAATCTGTCAGGAAATCCTGCTCGTTAAGATCCAAATCCCAGGGTAGGGAGTTAATCCGCTGTTGAATCATGGAGACTAGCTTACGTTCGCCAAAACCCTCCCTGCATGCTATATCAATGTCGAAATATGTCACAAAACTCCCGTATGCATATTATTTTATTTATTATTTAAACATTTGGTCCATGTTATGTTTAAATACGGCTAAATAATTTATTTATATCCATAAAATCATGAAGAATTTTTGAAATAACAAAGGAACTAGATAATGAATTATACCACCTACTTACCAAGTAATTAACTACGTAGGAAACATCATTAATACTAGAGATCCAGGCTGGCTCCCTATCGCCATAACTCACATTCAGCAATAATAATCCATAGGGTGGCGCAGGCGGTATTGGTCTTCTAATCCTCATCTCTATTAAGTCCCGTAATTCATCAATAGTCAATACATTAGAACCAACCATTCTAAGGGCGTTGACAATCTTCCTAATCATCTTATTCCTAAACCCACGACCAACAACGGTAAAAACCAAATAATCACCAAGCCTCTCAACGTTAACGCTATTTACCATTACCGTGGTCGGCACACCCCCCCTCTCCCTAACCTGGAAATTAGCTAGATCATGAACACCCACAAATAATTCCGCCGCCTTCCTCATTAAATCAACATCCTCATAGAGCCAGGGCATTACATAGACATAGGTCCTAGACACCGCAGCCCTTGCACGAAAATCATCACCAACCTTAGCCCAGGCCCATATCCTAATTCCATTCGGCAACCTAGAATTTAACATACCAGGTACTAACCTAATACTATCGCCATATTTTATTGAGATTACGTTACCGATGGCACTAACCCCCCCTGGGTCAGTCCTTGAGGCCTTACTTAACTTAAAGTCCTTAATGAAGTACCTAATGGCCCTCCTCAGGTAATACTCAATGGAGTTAGTACTGCCGGTAAATCCACTAAATAATGATCCATCATAAAACACCTTAAAGGCCATTGTCGGCATTGAATATACGTAATTACTACTAGGGATTAAAAATAGTGCTAATTATAAAGTTATTAGGTACCTTTAGGAGAATTAACGACAACTATCCTAATAATTACCATAATCTAACTGCATAGGCCTCAACTCCCTAATAATGGCGCAATTTTCAAGGCTTGCTCGTAAGCACCGTATCAAAACTTTAGCTTAAAGGTCCTTTTCTCATTATCGTATAACCTTACTGAACCAAGGTACTCATGAAATACTTATATGATTATTATGCACCTTCCATGACTCACTGAATCAATTGTTTAATTAATTATTGCCAGCGCTGATTCGAAGACTGTAACTCAAGAAAATCTAATACCCTCAAGATACCTAATTTCTTCATCAGTTAATCTCCAACCTGCAACGCCAAGGTTTTCTCTGACGTGATTGGGGGGGTTCGAGGCTCTAGGTATTGGGAATACATGCTCATGCTTACTAATTATCCAATTAAGCACTATTTGGGCCGCGGTCTTTGTACCATGGTTTCTACTTATCATTTCCAGGGCATCTCTTGGAAATCTACTAATGAGCTTTCCATGACCAAGTGGGTAATACGCTATCACAGCTATACCATTCTTCTTCGCGTATGGTATTATATCATTCTCAATTCTCCTATCCATTAGGCTATAGGGCATTTGAATGGAAACGATCTCGTGCTTCTTCAATGCGTTCTGAGCTTCAATAATTTGTTCAAGACTGAAGTTGCTAAGTCCTATGAACCTTATTAATCCATTATCGACTAAGTACTCCATGGCCCTCATGGTCTCCGTAATTGGAACTCTCCTATTTGGGAAGTGTATTTGGTATAGGTCTATGTACTTAACACCCAGTCTCTCAAGGCTTCTTTTCGCAGCCTTAATGACGGCGTCGTACTTGAGATGCGTTGGCCAGACCTTAGTGGCTATGAACAATTCCTCCCTATTGAAATCCTTGATAGCCTCGCCGACCAGTGGTTCTGAGCCGTAAATCTCTGCCGTATCTATGAAGTTAATGCCCCCCCCTCCAGGCCAACCTTTAAAGCCTGAGCTTTCTCGCGTAGCCAGGTCTTATACCGAGTCTTGATAGTATTATCCAGCCTGGGTCATAATACGTTCCCATGCCTATTATGGATATCTTAACGCCGGTCTTACTAAATACCCTATATTCCACGGATGCCGCATGCATTCAGACTCTATTAACCTTATTTCTTAGTGTAAATGTAATCAGGTACCCCCCCAGGATCGATCACCAGTCACATGGCATGTCACTCATCACTTAGCGAAGAACCTAATCAAGGCTTTAAAATACTTAACTTGGGCATTGCTTCGTTGGGTTTATAAGCAGGTAGCATTAGCTTAGCAACGTGAGTGTCAGTAGTAGGGACTTGGTTGCCAAGAAGATGGCTCAGTTAATTAGGGCTGGGGGGGCGACGCTGACTAGTTACACATGCCCGGTCTGCGGTACTCCACTGCTTAGACTCAAGACTGGCGAGTATTACTGCGCTAACTGTGACAGGCCTGTTGTGATTGTTAGGTCTGATGCTGAGGAGAAGGAGGTCATGATTAAGTACGGTCTCATGGACATTAGGGACACGCTCTATGAGAGGTTGGTGATGATCAATAACGAGCTTAAGGAGACTAAGGACATAGATAGGATAAATGAACTCGTCAAGTCCATGGTTCTTATCCTAGAGGCTTACGACAAGATAACGCAGATAATAAACCAGGGATCGCCAGGAACCAGCACTAAGGCTGAGAAGAAATAGGGAATCTAAGTAGTGCGGCAATACCACCAATACTCCTCAACTTCTCACCACCCTCGGTACTTGACGGTATTATTACGAGGTTCGCCCTGGTCCTAAGCACCATGCTTATTAAATTCCTCATTTCATCACCCTCTCCTTATACGTCTCATCAAGGACTATCATCGTCTCAACGGCACCAAACTCAAGTGCCTTCCTAACCTCGTCAATGCCCACTGCGACTAATCCATTATTCATACCTAATCTACTGAATACTTCATCCACATATTCCTGTCCAAGACTTATGTTCAACTTCCTAAGAACATCAACGCCAACCCTCTCAAACTCATAAACACCTGCCAAACCACCCTCACCCTGCTCATGGTAAATAATCGATATGCCTAATTTGTTCAGTTCATCGTTAATAATGTCCTTAGCAATTGAAAGCGTCATATGATTACCAACAACCACAATGTGCGTCGGCCTCCTAACCTGCACCCACTGCTTAACCTGAGTAAGCGCATTCCTAAGCGACCTCCTAAACCTATCAAGCGAATCCTCACCCTCCTTACCACTGCCCTGTATTGGTATCGTCCCAAGCAACTCCCTACCAAACCTACGAATATGAGCAACAGCGACCTCCTCCATGGAAACCGAAACCAGTAGCACACTTATTGAAGCCCCCCCACTGAACATATCCAGAACCTTGCCAATGAACTCCCTATCAATCCCATTAGGCTTAACCAACCTATACTCAAGCCCATAGGACAACTCCATCGTGTGGTGACTACCCCCCCGGGCACCCTCAAACCACTCAGGAACCTCAATAAGCACGCCCCCCCCTAATAAGCGTACCCCCCCTGAAGGCGTGGTACTCAAGTCCCTCAACCCTAAGACCAACGTAAATCCTAACTCTCTCGCCCCCCCTGGAACCCTCCTTACCCCCCCTAAACTCCCTAACAGTCCAGCCATAAAGAATATCGCCAGGATCAATCAATAGGTAAATTACGTATAGGTCATCCTCATTCTCAACCACGAAGTCGATCCAATCCTTACCAAGATTAATCTTCACGAGAGAACCAACGAACCCAGGCAATTAAAACCCTAACTATTCACTGGAACCCCCCCTTCCCTGACCCTCCCTCGCCTTCTTCTCTTCAAGTTTCCTAAGCGTTATACCGTGCATTGCCGCCGCATACCATAATAACTTCCAAACATCAGGCCCTTTATCACCATACTCTATGACGAACTTCCTAGCCAATTGCAGTAATTCATCGGCCTCCTCAAGCGTTAACTCATCCTTATCAATGAGCTCAAGCAACCTCTTCTTCTCAGTCTCTGTAAGTGGATTAGTAGCCATTGTAATCATACTGCGCAGCGTAGCCTTAACGAAACTTACATCCTTACTATCAAGAACACCCCTAAAACCGAGAAACTCTGTGATGAACTCATTCTGGCCGGAAATAACATTAATGAGCCTATTAAATCGTCCATCCATATAATTCCTAAACTCATTAATCCTTAAATCAACATAACCCTTGAGTTCACCAAACCTGGTGTCCACGTAACCCTTTAAATCTCTCTCGAGTACGTCAAACCTCTTATCTATTTCATTAAAGCGTTCATCTATCTTTTCGAATCTCTTATCTATTTCCTCGAACCTTCTGTCAATTTGCTCGAACCTTTCGTCGATTTGCTTAAACCTCTCATCGATTTGTTTGAACCTTTCATCCATCTGCTTAAACCTCATGTCAATCTCCTTAAACTTGCCACCGAGCCAGTAAAGCGTCGTACCCAAAATCGTGACTATAGTAACTATAGGCCCAATAATACCCAAAATTAACGATAAATCCATCATTTATTAATGATCGTGATTAGTTAATATTCCTTGCGCAAATCATGCTTTAATTCATTCGTGGGTTCATGATAGGAATTCTTTATAAATAGGATGGATATCCTATCATGATGAATAACGAAAAATGGGATAGGGTGCATGCGTTGATTTTCACGGTATTTTCCATAAGCACCACGATTGAGGCTTACATATACTCCATAGCCTACATAGCCTCCAACTGGGTCTCAGTACCGAGGACCCTAATTGCCCTACTATCCATCTGCCACCTCTATGGCTACTAATCGGCGGCGCTATAATGGGACCCATATCGGACGCCATTGGTAGGAGAAGGAGCCTTTACTTATCGTTGATTATGTACGTAGTAGGTTCCCTGAGTCTAATACTTAGTATTAACTATGCATTCTTGCTATTTTCCATAGCCATATTAATGCTCGCCGTTGGTGGTGAGTATAATACGGTTATGATTTCATCCCATGAATACTTCCCAAGCGGTGTTAGGAGCCGTGCTGTCTACTTAATACTTAACTTCACAAACTTCGGCGGCGTTTTAGCCGCGGCCTTGGCCCTGGCCAGCATAACGTCAGTGACGCTTCAAAAACTTGCGCTTGGATTGACGATACTCGTAATAATCCCAGTGCTTTACCTACTTAGGTCATTAATTCCCGAATCACCATACTGGCTCAGGGCTAGGAGAACAATTACTGAGGATCAGAGACTTAATTTAAAGGAAGGTAATCGAGCATCCATAAGGTTACCACCATTACCAGTTAGGGTAGTGATTGGGGGGGCTTAATTGGCTGGTCGTATACCGCCGGTTTCACATTAATGGTATTAACCTTCGGGCCCTACTACTTCCCCAGTCTCACCAATTGGCTTATCTTCGCCTTCTCGGCAGCATCCTTCATCTCCGGAATACCAGTAAGTATGTTCGCTGACAAGGTTAGCAGGAAATTGCTATTGCTCATCTCATCGTTAGGATCCCTGGTTATCTCAGTACTTATACTATCATTAATTAGTAGTCTCGTAAATGACCAATACATCTTTTGGGTGCTCTTCATATTATTCTCAATGCTCGTAAATACGTACTTCCTAACTGAAGATACGCTAAAATCTGAGTATTGGGTTACGAGGCGCAGGGGGGGTTCCTATACCGCGGCTGTTAGGGTTATGTCGTTGGGTGGTTCAATACCGGTGATATTCCTGTCGTCTTACCTGCCAGTGAGTTTATATCTAGCATTGGCGGTTACGATATTCGGTGTTGGTTTCGCAGCCTCCCTTGCTTGGTACTTGATCGGTGTTGAGACTGGTAAGGGAATTAGCATTAGTGCGTGGGAGCATGAGAAGTAATGAGGATAAATTTGACCTGGTAATAATCTCTGACTGTGTATTGGATATTTATTATAGGGTTAGGGAATTACCAATTAGGGCTGGTGACGTTTCGGTATCCGATATAATCGCGTTATCACCAGGTGGTGCGTGCACCACGGCCTTAATAGCCCGTAAACTGGGCCTTAAGGTCGCCGTCATTGATAGGGTAGGCGACGACCCGTTCTCTGACGCGCTCATTAAATACCTTAACGACGCCGGCGCGCACACAGGGTTTATGAAGAGAGTGCGTGGATTCGTAACAATATCCAACAACATAATCGGCATCAATGGCCATGCCTTCATGGGTTATCTAGGCGTTGGTAGGGAGTTAGTGATTAATGATATTGATGAAGGTATCATTAGGAATTCAAGGGCTATATTCATTAATGGTTTTTACGCATCGTTTACGAGGGATATCATTAACACATTTACTGAGTTAATTAAAATTGCCCGCGAATATTCAATCCAAATATTCCTCGATACGGGTCCCTCCATCAGCAATAGGGACCTCATAATTAACCTGGTTAAGTCCGTGGATACTGTTCTCATGAATGAGGAGGAGATGAAGAGATTATTTAGCAATATGAATGGTTTGAGAAATGCTATATACGGCACTAACGTCATTGCCGTAGTAAAGCTAGGCAGTAATGGCGCTGCCCTAGTGAATAATGGCGAGATTCAACAATGCCAGCCCTATAACGTGAGTAATATTGTGACGACGATAGGCGCTGGCGATGCATTTAATGCAGCCTACATAGCGGGCATCATGTACGGCCTAAGCCCTGCTGATTCCTGCGATTTAGGCAATAGGATTGCTGCATTAAGAATTCAATACTTAACGCCATTAGAATTACCTGATCTCAAGGATCAATTAATTGGTAGGTCTCATCCCGTTAACAATTGGTAAAAATTGGTATTGATTAAGTCATTTAATACCAGTAATTAGCACTTATTTCTAAACTTAGTAACTGAGAGGTTAAGGAAAGTTTGAGAAATTTACCCTTTCATTTTCTGATTAAATTCAAAACACCAACACTTGATACCCATTATTTATGTAGTACGCAACCCTATCACCGGCAGGATGTAACTTAATACCTATCTTGGTTAGCTCTTGCTCTATTCCCTTATTCCTCGCATAATTAATGCATGCACTATCAATTGCACCCGCCCTTAGCAATTTCTCGAAATTATCTCTGGCAGGACCCTCAAGCCTCAATAGCCTTTCCTGGGCAGGACCCCAGAATATGACTTTGAAGTCCTCATACCTATTTGTGCCGACGGTGTTTGCAGCCATTGTTAGTGCTAAATCCATCTTAACGTCATCACTCATTATTAGGAAGACTACCTTCGCCATCGCGCTTAACGCTATGCTTAATTTATGAGCATTTCGCGCCTGTTGGTGATTCATTAATCATTTCATGAATTCTTGTTAGGCGCGATTGGTTTAAAAAGCATTAGGGTAGCCCTAACGCTAATGATACAGGGAGAAAGGAGCAAAGATAGGGCGACAATACTTGGATTAACATCGATTGGCCACTTCATTAATGATGGAAATATGTGGCTAATACCCGGAATAATACTCCCAGTATTAAATCAAATGGGTGTTAACTACGCAATAATAGGCCTACTATCCGCACTCTACGCAGCTATATCAGCAATAGCAAGCCCCCTAGTACCACTTAGTATTAGGTGGCTTGGCGGTCACATGAGAGCCATGGCGCTCGGCATGTTCCTATGGGCATTCGCCATTGGACTCACCTCAATAGGTTTTCTAATACATGACTTATACCTAGTATACATAAGCGTGGTATTAGCTGGCGTCGGTGCCGCCTATTATCATCCAATAGGCAGTGCATTATTATCAGCAACTTACGGCGGAACGGCTGGCTCAGCCCTAGGTATAAATGGCGCATTTGGGAGTCTAGGTAGGACTCTTTATCCACTCATTGGGTCGGTACTTGTCTTTGCAGGCGCGGTGAGTGCCGTTTTCAACCTATGGATATTAGCCTTGGTAACGTTTATCGTGGGTCTTGTGGTATTGTTATACGGAATTTACATATTTGATGTTAATGCCTACGAGAGGAAAAATAAGGGTGACCCACCTAGTAATTCTAGGGCTCTTAAGGCATCAATAATGCTAATCGCACTTCTATTCCTGATAACACTCCTAAGAAACACGGCTGGTCAGGGTATACAGACGTTCCTCGGGATATACATAAATAAGGTGCTTGGCATAAAGCTTAGTGTAACTTATGGCGAGGTATTATCAGTATTGCTCGCCTCAGCCATAGTGGGTCAGCCAGTACTTGGCTGGTTAAGCGATAAGGTAGGCAGGAGACTCATTGCATCTTTATCTACGTTTGCCTTTGCAATATTATTCATAGCCTTCATATACACTGGCAACCTAATCTTCGCATTCTTCGCCATACTATTCGTACTCAGTAACTTCCCATTGATAATGGCTGTACTTGGAGACTTATTCCCGAGGGAACAGGTTAGTTGGGCGACGTCTATTGTCTGGAATGGCGCGGTTACAGGTGGTAATGTCCTTGGCTCATTAATAACGGGATTGCTCGCGCAGTACTACGTGCCCATTTATGGCGAGATCGGCGCCCTAGAACACGCCCTGCTAATAGTGCTTATACTAGCATTTATATCAGGTGCTTTATGGATTGCCGTGCCCAAGCCACCGAAGCGCACCAAGGTACCTCTATTTGGATGAATGAATTAAAATGCCCTAGTAATTAATGGGTCACTTGGCTTATAGATGTCACCATCCTTAACCAGAAATGATGAATCCACTAGGTTTTGTAGTAACTCCGTTACCTTCTTATCATCAATGCGATAGCCCTCCTTAGCCTCCAGCATTCTCTTAACATCGCTCCACCTGCATCCATTCTTGCATAGACCCATTATGCGTAGTAACGTTCCCTAGCCTCCTCCCTACCCCCCCTCAGGAAGTTTTCAAATTCCTGCCTAATAAGTTGTACCGCATACTCCAGTGTCCTCTTTATCGCCTCCTCATGATCGCCGAATTGCAGATAATTAAAGCCGTAGTATGTTAACCAACCAGGTATACCACCCAACTCATCATATACACTTTCAAGTAAGTTATTACTTACGGAAATACCAACCTCCCTAAACCCGGTCCTAAGAAACTCAATCGATTGCTCTCTCGTAAATGGATTTACGCGAACCTCAAACATCGCTCTCCCAAACAATGGCGAACTTGGATCCTTAAGTCTTAAAAACCTGTAAACCATGCCGATTTGAGACCCAGTAAATATGAAGCTCAATTTAAGATTATCGTATGCATAGGCAAGTGGATACAATATATTAAACCCCTTCAGCTTCCTAAGCTCCTGGGACTCATCAAACACGATTACAATTCTACGGCCTTCACGCTCACTAATGCTAGACAACTTATCAAATAAATCAGCAAGCTCAACTCTATCCTTACTCCAACTTAATTTAATCTCAAACCCAGACCCTGAAATAATCACCCCCCCACGAATTCCACGCAGTAATTCCCTCAGGAATTTCGGCCAAGTATTTAATGCCCTCTCAAATTCGTTCAATAGATGTTTATAGGTTATGTATGCATAGCCTTCATACTTCCTCAGGTCAAGGTATATCCATATTACGTCCTTCTCCTCACTCATAAGCACCTTAATTAATGACGACTTACCACTCCTCCTTATACCAAGCAATAAAGTGACCGGATAACCAAGCCCAGTCCTGAGCTTGTTCAATTCATCATCCCGATCAAACAAATCCTCCTTCTTTCCTTAGGCTTCGGATCAAAGAGCACTGGCTACCTACAGTAACTGGGTAGGTAGCCAGTTATAAAGTTTACACTTTAATGCATATAAGGATGCTTTATTGAATTAAACATTGTATATGCCCAGCTTCAGATTTCCCAATGGAGTCACTGTGGAGCTAACTAAGGGCGATATAACAGAAATTGAAGCTGATGCTATTGTTAATGCCGCTAATTCATATCTTGAACACGGCGGTGGTGTTGCCGGAGCCATCGTTAGGAAGGGTGGTTGGGTTATTCAGGAGGAGTCCAGGGAGTGGGTTAGGAAGTATGGCCCTGTTCCAGTTGGTGGCGTTGCCGTTACCGGTGCAGGTAAGTTAAAGGCTAAATACGTGATTCACGCCGTTGGACCCAGATGCGGCGTTGAACCCATTGAGAAACTCGATGATGCAGTAACAAATTCGCTTAGGAAGGCTGAGGAATTAGGGCTGGCTAGTATAGCCTTCCCGGCAATTAGTACTGGTATATTTGGGTGTCCATATGAGGATGCGGCGAGGATAATGGCGCGGGCAATTAAGAGAGAGGCATTGGGCCTTAAGAGTGTGAGGAGGATAATTATTTGCCTTTATGGCGATGAGGCATTCAACGTATTTAATAGGATATTTAATGATGAGTTAAGGGATTATAGGGTTGGTTAGTTCAATGTCAGTAAGGGGGGGTGATGTCATCAATTTGTCAGGCCGGAAACCTTTACATCACTTAAAAATATGCCGAGACACTACTCTTTAAATACTTATGTCGCGCAACTTTTATTAATTAGCGATCAATTCCTCTTTTTAATATGAAGACGTGGCTACTAATAGCACTGGCCTTCCTAGCAGGACTCAGTGGAATGGCTGTTGCCGCCAACATGAATGGCATACTCGCCTACTTAAGCTATCACCTAATCCTGCCACCACCTCCTACATACAGTACCGTTGCTGCCTACATAAACCTCGGTAACCTGACGCCAGGAATGAGCGGCACCGCTAAGGCCACGGCATATCTATACGTTAACTCCTCGGGATACTTCAAGGTTAAACTTCACCATGAAGGCTTGGATGATGTCTTTAGTAATTTCACGGTTATTATTACCATTGGCAATCAAACAGTAACGCTTAACCTACATAGGGACGAGTATACCGTGTACTTAACACCAGGTAATTACACAGTATCAATAACCGTTTACTACACGGTCAAGCCTAACCCTAAGGGGGGGCCACCCAATGTCATTAATAAGCCATTAATAACGATAAAGCCCGTTGGTGAGCATGAGAAAGAACATGAAGGTAATAACAATCAGGGTAATGATGATAGCCAAGGATCTGAGGATTAATTAATTAGTCCTAAATCTTAAGTTAAAATTACCTAACGGGTTTCTGCTTCTTACCTTGCAAAATGGCCTTTAAGCTAACGCCATTAACCATTATGACTCTAAACCTAACGCCGGGTAGGTCTCCATAAGCCCTACCCTCAGGACCGCCTATCCTCTCGATTATAACCTCATCATGCTCATTTATTATGTTTAACCCGCCGTCCCATGGCACGAATGCCGTAACCACCTTACCATTCTTAGTTATTTGGACCCTGACGCACTTCCTCACGGCTGCGTTTGGTTTTCTTGCCTCAACACCGACCTTCTCAAGGACTATTCCTCTAGCCATTGGCGCTCCTTCAAGTGGGTCGAATTTCTTGGCTATGCCTAGCATCCTCCTCTTATAATACGTGTCACTCCATCTAAACTTCTTCCTCTTCTCTCTCAATCCCCCCCTGGCAGCGAACATGCCAAGCGGTGATTTTTTACCGGGCATCGTTATCACCGTTGATTTAAGTGCTTATTTACTTTTTCCTCACGTCACTGGCTTTGTTCTGGCGATACTATCTTTATCTTATCAATATCGAAGTACCGCTTAGCCAGTAATTTAGCCCTATTAATGTTCCTTCCCTGTCTACCTATTGCTATTGCCTTATCCTCGTTATGCACAGTGGCTATGGCTATACTACCATTATTAGGTAATTTTGTTATTTTCACGGAAAGAACCCTCGCCGGATATAGACTATTCTTAATAAGTTCCTCGGGAGTCTCTCCATACTCCACAACCTCAACATCCTTACCTGTTAATTCCTTAAGCTTTCTAATGTTAACGCCATTCTTACCAACGGCGAGCGGCGCGAAATTCTTATCAACGATGAATATTATCCTATTATACTGAGGATCAATTACTGTATCTCTCGGTGTTATTCCAGTTATCTTTTCAAACAATGCCACGTATCTAATTTCCTCTTCTGTTAATCTAATGCTAGGCATTATGATCACCCAGTACGTTGTGCTGCTAAAGCCAATATATTGCTTTCTCCTGGATCAATTATGGCTATTGTTGAGATCTTGAAGGGCTTTCTAACGGCTGCACCAAGGTCCCAACTTGATCCTTGAAACACATACACTGGCACGTTTGAAATCTTTGCGTAGTACTGTATGGTGTTCATGACCTCAGCCGGCGCATTAGATGCCAATATTACTAGTTTTGCTGATCCATCAATTACTGCCTTAAGTGATTCCCTATAACCAAGGGTCACCTTACCCGTGTTTAACGCTACCTGTAGTTCTCGTGAAATATCAATCATTCAAGACAGCCCTGAAAAAACCCTATTTAAACCTAATGCCAACGATAGGCTTAAGTATTATTTTACTCAAATTCCATTAGCAACTGAACAATACCAGTGCCAATTGGTATGTACTTACCAGCAAGAACACTCTCAACAACTCCCCTGAAGTTCTCCAACTCACCCTTAATTGAAGCCTCAACGAGATTCTTAACCGTAACCTCAAAGGCAGCCCTGGCCAATGGACTCTCCTTCTCACCAACAACACCATGTCTACCAACCTGCCTGACTCTACCGGTCCACGTCATTACGTCAGAAATGAGCATTAAGTGCCTAATGTCTGTGTCCAGACCCTGTTGGTCAAGGACCTTCTTTAACTCTCTCATTATGACGGTCCTGGCAGCCTCAATTCCTAATACCTCGGCAACCTCATGAATATCGTTAGATATCGTCCTCCTATAATCAACACCGTCTATCGTGAGGACGGCCTCCAGGTTTGTGCCCTCAGTCTCTATTATCCACTCGCCATCCTTATACCTAACCAACGTCTTCTTAACATTCTTAATGCCCGCTAGTCTCGTCTGCATTACCTTATCCCTAATCCTCCTGAGCTTTATTATGTCGGCCTCCTCCAACGTAATCCTAATGACATTACCCTCAATCTCCACCTGGGCACCCTTACCTTTGATCCTCTCAACGACCTTCCTAACATCCTCCATGCTTAAACCCCCCCTTTGCTTGAGCTCATCCTCGTCAATCTCAATGACTATTTGAGAATTGATGTAATCAACTTCAACACTCTTAGCTACATTTTCTATTGTTGTTAACTGAATCTTGTAGGCAACCTCCTGAGCCTTATTCGGATCGCTTCTATGCTCCTCATCTAGGTATATCGTCATCATGGGTACCGAGGGCTTCCTCCTGGCGTCAACCAGCTCTATCATTCTTGGTAAGCCAAGCGCCATTGAGAACTCCCTAAGCCCCCCCGCGAAGTGGAATGACCTGAGGATCATCTGAGTACTTGGCTCACCAACGGACTGCGCTGTGACTATGCCTATCGCCCCCCCAGGATCAATAAGCATTTTATAGTACTCATCGACTAGTATCTTGACTAGATTCGCTAATTGCTCCCTAGTTATTTTCATACCCGATAGCTTACTCTTTAGTTCATCAATAATCCTTGGAGGTAATATATTGGCTAATTGAACTAATACGTTATTTAATTCCTCCTGTGATACTACGTTATTCACCTCGGACATAACCATCACCTACTTATACCCGCCCTCCTAAATATTTCATCTAGATTAAGCCTGCCGTGATCACTCTTACTAACGTCAATGCCATCCTCAGCGTACTTAGTCTGTATTATGGAGCCTGAGGCATTCCTAACTGTCCCATCATAAGCAACGTAAATATCCTGCAACGCATTAATGAGCCTCCTCTGCATGTAACCACTTTGGGCAGTCCTTACGGCAGTATCCACTAGGCCATCCCTACCGCCGGCCGCATGGAAGAAGAACTCAAGTGGTGAGAGACCAACCTTGAAGTTGCTCCTAACGAATCCCTTAGCTATTGGGCCGAGATCACCAGGTTCGAAGTGCGCCGTAGTCCTTCCAATGAATCCTCTCTTGAAGCGCTCACCCCCCCTTATTGTCTGTTGCCCAATCATGGCGACCATCTGCGTTATATTAACGATACTACCCCCCCTAGCGCCGGTCTTCGCCATTATGTAGGCCTCACCATCCTTATTAATGTACCTCTCCGCAACACGGGCCGCGGCCTCCCTCACGCGGCTTAACTCAATCGTTACATCATTTTCCAACGTCTCCTCAACAGTTAAGCCAGGCTCAGCCTCGAGCTTACCCTCCCTAAACCTCTGTATGTAATCAAGGACCTTCTTCTCACTCTCCTCATACAGCTTCTCAAGCTCCTTATAACTGTCGGGTGGCATCTCCAACGAATCAATACCCATTGAGAATCCCCTAAGGTCTAGGAACCTAAGCAGCGCCCTTAATATCGAGTCAACCCACCTCCTTGCATAGTCATTGCCGTATCTCTTAACTATCACGTGCCATAGCGAGTCAACCTGCTCAGCACCTATGGACTTCTTATCAAGGACTCCAGTTGCCATATAACCGTTAACCACGACTATGTACTCATCAGTGTAGCAGTTATAGGGATCTTTACAGCTCTCCTTAATTGCCGTCGCTTGAACCCAGTTTAGGTCCTTGGGTAGGAGCATCGATATTACCTGCTTGCCAGTCCAAAGCTCCTTCGGATGCATTATGGCTGGTTCATCTATTTCACCGTCATAGTTAGCCGCGGCTAATAAGTACATGAGCAATTCCCTGTTTATGAACGTATCCTTCCTAGTAAGTAGGTAACCACCCGTTATGTAGTCCTGCCTAGCGCCTATTATTGGACCACCGTACCTAGGCGTTATTATGTGATTCTGGACAAGCATTAACGTCTTTGCCTCTGCCCTGGCCTCCTCATTCTGAGGCACATGTAGGTTCATCTCATCCCCCCCATCAAAATCAGCGTTATACGGTGGGCAAACCGCTAAGTGAAGCCTAAATGTCCTGCCAGGTAATACCCTAACTATGTGACCCATCATAGACATCCTATGAAGGCTTGGCTGCCTATTGAACAATACAATGTCACCATTCATTAAATGCCTCTCAACGACAAATCCTGGGGCTAACTTATTGGCCAACTCACGCCTATCCCTGAAGTACCTAAGGTCGACCCTCCTACCATCCGGGTAAATCACGTAATTAGCGCCCGGCCACACCTCAGGTCCATTAAGTACCAACTGCCTCGCCAACTCAAGGTTCCACTCAGTAACCGTCATTGGTACCGTCAGTATCTTAGCAACATCAATTGGAACGCCAACCTCATTAATGCTTAGGTTAGGGTCTGGGCTGATCACAGTCCTTGATGAGAAGTCAACCCTCTTACCTGATAGACTTCCCCTGAACCTACCCTCCTTACCCTTAAGCCTCTGGGCTAGGGTCTTCAGAGGCCTACCACTCCTATGCTTAACAGGTGGTAGGTTCGGTAATTCATTATTGAAGTAGGTGGCCACGTGATACTGAAGTAGGTCCCATAATTGGTCAACCACGCTACTTGGTGCGCCCGAGTCAATGGCCGTTCTAAGCTTCTCATTAACCCTAACAATATCAACTAACTTATGCGTTAAGTCATCCTCACTCCTCTGCCCAGTCTCCAGTTGTATTGAGGGTCTAACCTGCGGTGGCGGTACTGGTAACACCGTTAAAACGGCCCACTCAGGCCTTGCAAACTTCGGGTCCCAGCCCAATAACTCCAGGTCACTATCCGGAATCTTCTCAAGCCTCTCCCTAATCTTCATTGGATCAAGCTTCTCCAATACACCATTCTCCTTCTCCTCATAGAAGGTGTACGGCCTCTCAAACCTAATCTTATACTGCTTAGCACCGCAGTGCGGGCACACCGTCCTCTCCATGGCCTTCTTCCTAATCCTCTCAATAAGCCTATCAGCAAGTAACTTCCACCTAACCCTCAACCTAGCCAACCTCTTACTATATTTCTCAATCTCCTCATCCGTTAATAATATCCTACCACACTCCCTACAGGTCGTCCTGAGTAGGTCATGGATGTACTTGGCATACTCAACATGTATTACCGGCCTTGCAAGCTCTATCCTACCGAAATGACCAGGGCACTTATCAGGTGGATTGCCGCAGGTCTCACACCTAGCGCCAGGCTCAACGACGCCCAATCTCCTATCCATTAACCCACCGACCATTGGCCTACCTGCCTCATCGTAGGTCTCCGATGTCGTTATCTCCATGACAGACATCGACCTTATGACGTCTGGTGAAAGAATTGAGAACTTAATGGCCTTTATAGCCTTAAGCGGTATTTCCTCCTCCTTAACGGATACCTTCTCGGTCTGGGCTACCATCCCTCACCACCTCCCTGACCAACCATTAAATAAACCTTATCAGGCCCTCCTCTCCTCAATTAGATCACCCACCTCAATCCTTGGATAAATGCCAAGGCTCATTAACTCCTGAAGCAACAACTTAAATGCATATGGCACAGTAACCCTAACTATCCTGCCCTTATCACCATGTATTGGACAGACAGGCTTACCCTTATTGGAGTCGTACCAAGCAATCATTCCGCAATCCTCACAGACATACATAACGTACTTATCACTAGACTCAACAAGCCTCTCCCTAAGTAGGCTGCTGCGCCATGAGCTATCAACACGTCCCTCTCCATCTCACCAAGCCTGAGACCACCCTCCCTAGACCTACCCTCCGTTGGTTGCCTGGTCAATATTTGCACTGGACCCCCCCTCGCCCTAGCATGGATCTTATCAGCAACCATATGATGAAGCTTCTGGTAATAAACAATGCCAATGAATATGTCAGCCTCAAGCTTCCTACCAGTTAACCCACTATACATCACTTCCTTACCATCCCACCTAAAACCAGACTTAATGAGTAAGTCCCTGAGCTCCTCCTCGGTTACGCCCTCAAATGGTGTTGCGTCAATCATCACGCCCCTCAACGCTGCGACTTTACCTGCCATGGACTCGAGTAATTGACCAACAGTCATTCTACTCGGTAATGCATGCGGATTAACAATTATGTCTGGCGTTATTCCGTCCTCCGTGAATGGCATGTCTTGCATTGGTATCATCATCCCCCCCATGACGCCCTTCTGCCATGCCTACTGGCGAACTTATCACCAAGCTCTGGCACTCTCAACTCCCTGACCTTAACCTTAACGAGTTTATAACCCTCATTAGTCTCCGTAACCACCACACTATCAACAATGCCCTTCTCACCACGCCTAACGGTTATTGATGAATCCCTCCTGGCGCTGGACACCACTGTTTCTGTATATACTCCATAGAACCTTGGTGGTGACGTCTTACCTATCAATACCTCACCACCCGATACAAATACCTCAGGGGATACAATACCATCCTCGTCCAGGTGCGCATAGGCCTCAGGTCCTTTATAGCCCCTAACCTCAGCCGATGGTATCTCTATCCTATCCTCCTCACCGCCAGGATACCTCATTTGCTCTGTCTCGTACGTCCTAAAGAATACACTCCTATACATACCCCCCCTCTCAATGGCTGATTTATTTAGGATGACCGCGTCTTCCATGTTATAACCTGTGTATGTTAATAATGCAACCACCGCGTTCTGTCCAGCGGGTCTCTCAAGGTAGCCGTTAAGTTCTATTCCTCTCGTTATTACCAACGGCCTCTCAGGATAAATAAGTAGGTGGCCTCTACTGTCCATCCTAAACCTATAGTTGGCTGCTGGGAATCCAAGGCTTTGCTTTGCCATTGCGGCCTCATATATGTTCCTAGGTGATTGGTTATGCTCTGCGTATGGTATTATTGAGGCCACGGCACCGATCATGACTGATGGTATGACCTCCATGTGCGTGTACCTGCTCATGTCCTCCTCAGGGTTAATAGCCACCAGTGCATTCTCCTCCTCATCGCCATCAAGATACTCAATTATGCCATTGCTAATTAAGTCATTCCAAGTCCACTCGCCTTTCCTCAACTTCTCAATATGCTCCGGCCTTAGCTTTGGCTTTCCGTTCTCAATAATAATTAGCGGTCTCCTAAGCCTACCGCCGTCACAGTTAACCCTGACCTCATCAAGGTAGCCATTCCTTATCCTAGCAACATTAATTTCGTGATTAATTTGGCCCCTCCTCCTCATCTCCCTAATGGTACTTACTAGCTTGTCTGGGTCGGTATGTATTCCTATTAATCTACCATTTAAGTAAACCTCGGTACCTTAACGCCTTCCTTCCTAGCCTTTAATATCGGCACAACACCCAGGTCATAGAGCATCTTCTCTACCTCATTTTCATCGACGCCGACTGTAATCGTAGCAAGTAATGCCAGGTTCTTCACCAAGCCGCAATTCTGACCCTCTGGAGTCTCAATTGCACAAAGCCTACCCCACTGGGTTGGGTGTAGGTCCCTGGCCTCGAAATGAGGTTGTGTCCTGCTTAGGTTTGACACGACCCTCCTTAAGTGGCTTAATGTCGACATAATGTTGGTCCTATCAAGCATCTGCGATACCCCCCCCGTCCTACCACCTATCCAATTACCTGTGGCCAAGGCATGCCTAATCCTCTCAGTTATTATGTCGGCCCTAACCAACGTGACAAGACTCGGTATCTTACCCCCCCTCGAGTAATGCCTCTCCAATTGCTGCCTAATGTCCTGAAGCACCTGCCTAAACACAGCCCTGAATAATTGAGCCATTAGGTCACCAACGAGCCTAACCCTCTTGTTAGCTATGTGGTCCTTATCATCCGGCTGCCTACGCCCAAGGTACATCTCAATAACGCCCTTAACCATCTGCCCAACCATTAAGGCCTTCTTTATCCTGGCATCCTCGGTAGTGCCTAGGTGAGGTAGGAAGTACTTATCAAGCACCTGCTTAGCCCTCTCAATCCTAACCTCTCTGGGTTGGCCAATAGCCACCTTACTACCTATAAAGTCCAATGCATCATCAACAGTGCTAGCTATCTGCACGGAGAACTGTAGTGATGGCAATAACTCATTCTGTATGTCAGGATCATCACTCACCGCAAGCACTATGTCCTCATCCGTCTCTAGGCCAAGCGCCCTCATCACTATTGGGAATGGTATCCTAGTGGCTATTGCTGGGAATGTCACGTATATAATTCCATCCTTATGCCTCTCAACAGTGACCGTGGTCTTATACCCAGCGCCAATCGATATTACCTTAGCCACGTGAGTAATGCTGGCCTTGTCGCCCTTATCGTAAAATGGCTTATTCGGGGCTAGATCCTCCTGGGACACGATGACCCTTTCACTACCATTAATTATGAAGTAACCGCCTGGGTCGTCCGGATCCTCAAGCTTACTAATTAATTCCTGCCGCTTTAGTCCGTATAAGTTACAGAACTTGGACCTGACCATTATTGGTAAGTCGCCTATGTAGACCTTCTGCCTATCAACCTCCTCATCATTTACGTAAAGCACCATTGTTAGGTAAAGCGGCGCCGCGTAGGTCAGATTCCTGAGCCTGGCCTCCATTGGGTATAGAATGTGCTCACTGGCGTCTGCTCCCTAACCCTTGGCTTCCCAACCTCGATCCTCTCAAGCTTTATGTAGAGGCCCTTAACCTCCGTCTCAATTATGTTATTCTCATTAACTATCTCCTGCAGCTTCTTCTCAACGAAGTCATTGAATGAGTCAATCTGATGCCTAACAAGGCCGCCCTCCCTAATGAATGCCCTTACCAGCTCCCACCTGTCGTCTGATGATGGAAATGCCGTGTATGCCCTCTTAGACCTTAGGATTGGTATTGACACTGAGTCCAGCATCTTGCCATGCTCAATGTCAGGATTATCCATTGGCATGATTAATCACCCCCCCATGCAAAATCAATATTTAAACTCTTTTTTCCAGGATACCCGTCCATAGATTGAATAATCATGGTTCTTACCCTCTTATAAAGGGCCTATTTAAATTGCTTTGTATATTAGCCTGGAACCACGAATCTGTACGTGACGAACTCTCCGGCCGTGTCTGACTTCCTAATTATCCTAATTACATTGCCAGGCTTGGCGCCTATAGCCCTAGCCAATGGGTCACTCGCCCTAATCCATGGGAGCTGAAAAACCTTAGCATTCAATTGCCTAAGTATTTCCTTAACCTCCTCCTTAGGTACGATCTCGGCCTTAGGCATATACTCATGCTCAAGAATTCTCCTAAAGCGCTCCTCAGTCTTCCTCCTCCTACTTCCTGAACTCACGGCACTACACTCATCATAAGGCTATATAAGCCTTACACCGATACATAATCAACAGCATTAAAACATTTAATAATCTAGGAGTTAAAGCAATTCTTGAATGAGTAATCCATATGATGAGGTAATTAAGGACATTCAGAGACTCCTTGAACTTTTAAGTATGGAAATTGGAACTGACGTGACCAAGTACGTTAGTGAGGTAATAAGGGCGCCACCGCAGTACGGTTACTTAGCAATTCCAATGCACGGCATTATAAGGGAGCATGGAAATATCGATGAGATAATAAATAGTAAAATAATACATCAATTAAAATTAATAAATAAGGCCACATTAGTTAATGGCTATTTGAATATTGATATTAATATAAAGAGCTATGCCGGTATGGTATTATCATCAATTACTAATTTAGGCGATAAGTATGGGCTTAGTAATAAGTGCCCAACGGGCAGTTACATAATAGAACATACTAGCGCAAACCCTGCTAAACCCATGCATATAGGCCATGGTAGAAATGCCGTACTTGGTGATTCACTGGCTAGGCTATTAAGGTTCTGCGGTGCCTCTGTTAAGGTTCATTTCTACGTTAATGATTGCGGAGATCAAATGCCATACGTTGGTATTGGTTATTACGTGGCTAAGGACCTGGTATTAAGTAGGATTAATGGTGGTTGGAAACCTGATGATGTGATGGGCATTATTTACTCAGTAACATATGCGGTAAGCGAGATTAAGAGATTGAGCAAGCAAATTGAGCAACTTAAGAATGAGGGCAAGTATGAGGATGCTAATAAGCTAATTAATGAGAGGGATGAGTGGGTCTCCGTAATCAATAACTTCATGGAAAGGGACAAGGAATTAACCGAGGCCTTACTTAAGGGGTTGGGTAAGTTCGAGGATCTTCCATTAATGGTTAAGCAGTGGTCTAGGGCTTATGAGGAGGGTGATGAATTCGTTAGGAAGGTCATTAGGGAAGCCGTGGATATCGTGCTCAAGGGCTTTAGGATAACCCTTGATAGGCTTGGCATAAGCTTTGATTCATGGGATTTTGAGAGCGAGGTTGCCGTTGATAATGGTGGCGTGTCCAGGGTGATTAATGAATTACTTAGGAAGGCTCCGCAATATGTTGAGAGGGATAATGGAGCGTTAGTGTTTAGATCCGATAAGTATGCCCAGGACCTTGGGCTTTGGGATGAACTCAAGCTGCCCAGGTACATACCAAAGGCCACACTTCTTAGGAGTGATGGAACGAGTTTATACCTAACGAGAGACATTGCCTACGCCCTCTGGTTCTGGGATAACTTTAAGTTCGATAAGTTGATAAGGGTTATTGGCTCTGAGCAGGCTCATCCCCCAGGCTCAACTTAGGCTGGCGCTATATGCAATGGGGGGGTATCAGGACCTGGCTAGGAAGCTCATTCATTACTCCTATGAAATGGTTAACCTGGCTGGAATGAAGATGAGTGGTAGAAAGGGGGGGGTTTACGTATCACTTGATGAATTATTAAATGAGGCTAGGGATAGGGTTATGGAGATAGTGAAAGGCAGGTTCTCACCTGACGAGGCAGGTAAGGTGGCAGAGGCCGTGGCTGTTGGCGCGATTAGATACTCATTCCTCTCAGTAAGCCCGAATAAGCCATTAACATTCTCGTGGGATAAAGTGCTGAACTTAAGACAGAATAGCGGTCCCTTTGTTCAGTACACATACGTTAGAACAAATGGAATACTCGAAAAGGCTGGGGGGGAGATTCCTAAACTTACGCAAATACCTGACAGCATCGCCAATGAGGAGAGGGAATTAATACTATTGCTCGGTGAGTATCCCGAGGTAATCGCTAGGGCCGCCCAGGAGTTAAGGCTTGAGAATATTATTGAGTACGTGAATAGGCTATCCCTAGTGTTCAATAGTTATTATGAGAAGTACCCCGTGCTAAATGCCGAGCCTGGAATTAGGGAGTTTAGGATAAACCTTGTGAATGCCGTGAGAGTAGTGCTTGGTAATGCCATGGACATACTTGGAATACCTAGATTAAGGAGGATGTGAAGGATTACATTACTTTGATATGTAAATCTTCACGACAGCCCTATGCCAAAGCTTTGAATTAACACCAAGCCTTCTACCGGTAATGGCATCAACGCCCGTGACGGCCTTCTCGGCAATCTCACTATGGATTTCCCTGGCTAAGTCTAATACAGTGGCATCCTTAGGTAGTAATAAGACATCCGGTAGCACATTACCCTCTGTATCGGTAAACCTTCTCTCATCAGCCACTGGGTAAACCGCGATCATGCCTAGGACATCAAACACAGCAGTATTTAATGCCTTAATGACTCCGGTACCGCCCCCCACCTATGCATGAAGTCCCTGATCCTCTCCAGGGCGTCCCTCTGGGCCTTCGTTAAGTTGTTTGAGGTGATCTCGAAGTCGTCATCACCAGGTATGTACTTAATTAAATTTGCCTTAGCAGCTCTTCTAAGTGCAAGTTCGTAATCAGCACTTACGGGAATAACCCTATACTTACTACCAACCTCCTTAACGACCCTCTTATAATTATCCTCGGCTTCGGGGGGATGTCCATCTTATTTGCTGCGATGACCATGGGCTTACTTAACTCCCTGAGCATTGATACGAAGCCCTTAATATCATCATCGCCCCCCCACTTACTGAGTGGCTTCTTATCGAGGCTCAGCTTAGTTAAGGCATCGCTTATCTGAGCCTGGGTTATACCAAGCCCACTGAACCTATCATATAATACATCCAGTATCGGCTTCTTTGCGTAATCCACAAGCCTAACCAGCTTATCCCAATCCTTACTGAGCATCTGAACCATCCACATGGTGACCTCATTACTAAGGAATTCAATATCAACCAATGGATCATGAGAACCAGGCTTAACAAGCCTACCCTCCTCATCCGTAGCACCAGCCATGTCAACCACGTGAATGAGCACCGGGGGGGCCCTCCTCAAGTGATCAAGGAATTGATTACCCAAGCCCCTACCCTGCCAGGCTCCAGGGACCAAGCCAGCAACATCAATTAACTCCACTGGTATGAACCTATTACCCTCAATACATATCGAATTCCTAGGATTATCCTTAACACCTAAGTCCCTGCATACGCAGGGTATCCTAACATAACCAATACCCACATTAGGCTCAATGGTGGTGAATGGGTATGGCGCAATCTTAACGTCAATCATAGTCGCTGCAGCGAAGAACGTGGACTTACCAACATTAGGCTTACCAACAATACCAATCTGAACATGGCTCTGTAATGGCACGGGAATAATGAAATATAACCATATATTAAAATTTAATTTTAAATTGTAATTAATCGTAATTACTTCTGTTGTTGCTGCTGAGTCTGGGGGGGTTGTTGCTTGGGCAATAAGTATATCTTATTGCCAATTATCGCATTATTCGGAATTAGCACCTTACTACCATCGCTTTTAAGAACCTCAGTAAATAGTATGGCTACGTCATTCACAATACCATCCTCACCAAGTAGATTCACATGATCACGTATCCTAAATGGCCTAGCCAATAGTAGGAATAGGCCAGCCACTGCCTGCCCAAGAACCTGCTGCACGGCGAAGCCAATTACAATACCGAGGAAGCCACCAACAGCCACACCAGCAATTCCACCTCCAATAGCGCCTGCGATACCCGCAACTAACGCGCCAATACCAATTAGTAGAAATACGTTTCTCATTGCTCGGGCAGTTGGGTGATCGTACCTAAACCTCATTGACCAGTAAATAACGTCTGCAAAGGCCGACACAATTAAGTAGCCAAAGGCCAGTGCGAGTAGTACATTTACATAGCCCTCATATGGTTTAATATTCACGTGGAACATCGGTAATAATGATACTATTATCCAGTGAATTATTGCTGCCACTATAACGTATACCACTATGTATATCACGAGCTTAACTATGGCATTGGCGTAATGCCTAGCAATCTCCTTCTTACTCATTTCAGGTGTAGTAGTTGCCACGTTTTATTTGCTAAATATCAAGTATTAATAAGCATTACCTAAATTATTTCCAGTGTAAATTTTCATGTATTAAGCATAGAATTACCTGTATAGAAAGAACTTAGGCATTCTCCCAAGCTTCAACGAATGCCTTAGCCATTTTAACAGGATCCTTGGCGGCGAGTATTCCCGAGATAACTGCGGCACCCCCCCAGGCACCTGTTGCCTTAATTGCTGGTATACTCTCAAGCGTTATACCACCTATGGCATAAACCGGTATATTGACCGACTTAACGATGTTCCTTAACCCATCCAGACCAGTTATTCTATAATCAGGCCTTGTGGGACTTGGGAATACAGAGCCAGCGCCTATGTAGTTGGCACCCGCTCTCTCGCCTTGTAATGCCTCATCAACCGTACTCGCACTCGCACCAATTATTAAACCGCCAAACCTCCGCCTAATCTCATCCACAGGTGCGTCATCAAGCCCTACGTGAACTCCGTCTGCGTCACTTAATACGGCTATGTCAACTCTATCGTCAACGATAAATACGGCCCCATACTCATTACAAAGTCTCCTAATAGCCCTGGCCTCCTCAAGCATGACCCTAATGCTACCCTCCTTACGCCTATACTGAACAATTCTAACTCCACCCTCAAGGAATGCCCTGGCTGCCTCCACGTGATTTTTTATGGTGTAGCTGGTATCCGTTATTCCGTAGATTCCCCCCCTGGGGAGTTTCATACATTGATATACCCATTTTAAGTACTAATAAAATTAAATTCATTAACCGTTTTAGCTAATTACCAAGTAACATACGTTATGACCAAGGACCTACTAACCTCATCAAGTCTTCTAAAGTCCTCCTCGCTTAATCTCCAACCGGCCGCACCGGCATTTTCTACGACTTGCGCCGCGTTCTTAGCTCCTGGTATTGGTACGACGTTACCATGCATTATGAGCCAATTAAGCGCTATTTGGGCTGGCGTCTTGCCGTACTTACTCGCCAACTCCTTAATCACTGGTGTTAACTTCGTACTTATCTCTTTAAGGTTGTCGGGATAAAACACCGGCTCATTCTCCCTCAAGTCACCCCCCCTGGGCCTATTCTCTGGGCTATACTTACCGGTGACCGCACCCTTTGCCAGTGGACTCCATGCAATGAGCGTGATTCCCTCACGTTGTAAATACGGCAATAACTCCTTCTCAACATCCCTCTCAATTAGGTTATACCTATTCTGGGAACTAACTATATCATTTTTCTTAAGGCACGAACGGGCAGCCTCAAGGAGCTGAAGTGGATAATTACTAACGCCAATGTACCTAATTACGCCGTCATCAACCAACCTCTCCATCGCCCTCATAGTCTCGCAAATTGGTACATTATGCCAACAGGCCGGCCAATGAAGTTGAAGGAGATCAATAACATCCACACCAAGCCTCTCCCTACTACGCCTTGCTGCCTTGAGGACATCATCATACCTATGCCAATCACCAGGTATCTTGGTGGCAATAACAACATGGTCCCTAATCCCCCCCAACTCCTTAATTGCCCTACCCACAAACTCCTCACTACGTCCACGCCCATAGACAGCTGCAGTATCTATGAAGTTTATACCGAGCTCAATCGCCTTGGCTATAACCTCCTTAGCAACACCATATTCATAAGGACCCCCCCATGCATCACCACCAAATTGCCATGCACCAAGGCCTATCCTTGAAATTTTCAGCTCGGTCTTGCCAAGGTTTATGTACTCCATCAAGAGGGGGCGTTAAACCTCACATTTAAGCATTATTATGATGTTCATCACTCGTTGACTTAACTCGTAGCAGGAATAACACTTTTTAGTACCCAAATTCTTAGGTGTGGGTGGGGGGGTTATGATTGAAGATAATTACATAGTAGTCCTCGTTACTGTGCCTAACAGCGACGTTGGTGTTGAAATAGCTAGGTCTCTTATTAACAATAAGTTAGCTGCTTGCATAAACATAGTTAATGGGTTAAGGAGTATTTATTATTGGGAGGGGGGGAGGGTTGAGGAGGATAATGAGGCATTACTCATCATCAAATCGAGGAGAGATAAACTTAGTGAATTGATAAGATCAATCAGGGAGAAGCATCCATATAAGGTCCCTGAGATCATTGCATTGCCAATAATTGGTGGCTTTGATGAGTACTTAAGGTGGATTGATGAAACGCTGAACCGAAGTTAACTCCACTTAAGGCAAATACTTTTAACGCCTCAGTATTGCTTTAGTCCTATGCCTAGGGCATTACTGGTTATTTTAGACGGCTGTGCTGACCGACCAGTTAAGGAGCTTGGTGGAAAGACTCCGTTGGAATTTGCCGTTAAACCCACAATTGATAGGTTAGTTGCTGAGGGGGGGTCCTGTGGTCTTATGGACGTAATATCGCCAGGCATTAGGCCAGGTAGTGACACGGCTCACCTAGCAATCTTTGGCTACGACCCGTATAAATATTACCCTGGCAGGGGGGGACCGTTTGAGGCATTGGGCGCAGGATTAACACTTAATCCCGGGGATGTTGCCTTTAGGACGAACGTAGCCACCGTCAATAATGACTTAGTGGTCATTGATAGGAGGGGTGGCAGGTACATAAATCCCGATGAGGTTAGGGAAATAGAGAATATAATTAATAACGAGGTGTTGCCCATATTAAGGAGTAAGTATGGCATTTGAGGCTGTTTATAAGCAGACTGTGAGCATAGGGGTACCCTAGTCCTTAGAGGCAATGTATCGCCACATGTCAGCGATACCGATCCACACGCCACCGGCGTTAAGGTTTTAGAGGCTAGGGCTTTGAGCGATGACGCCAGGACCACGGCTGATTACATCAATGAATTCACAAAACTCGTTTATGAAAAACTAAGCAAGGCAGAATTCAATGAGAGGAGGAGAAGGGAAGGTAAGGGCCCAATAAACATGGTCCTCCTCAGGGGGGGTGCTGGCTCTCTGAGGAACTTCGAACCATTGAGTACTAAGTATAGGATTAAGCCAGCGATAATGCTGGGGGGGTCGCGTTAATTAGGGGGGGTATTGGTAGGGCATTGGGTATGGACGTTATTAGTGTTGATAACTACATAGGCTCTAAGGATGATGATTTCACGGCAGCATTCCAGGCAGCGGCTAGGGCCTTAAATAACTATGATTTTGTGTTCGTCCATGTAAAGCCCACAGACTCAATGTCACATGATGGCGATGCCCGGGGTAAGGCAATGATTATTGAGAGAGTTGATGCTGGCATTAGGAGGTTCCTTGAGGAGGCACCCAGCGATACTTACATATTCATAACCTGTGACCATGCAACACCAATAACGGTTAAGGATCACACGGGTGACCCAGTACCATTCATGGCGTGGGGGCCTGACGTTATGAAGGATGATGTTGCCCAATTCAGTGAGAGGGCTTGCGCTAAGGGCTTTTGGAGTAGGATTAGGGGGGGTATTGATGTGATGAATATTATAGCTAATTACCTGGGTACTCTTGAGAAGTTTGGTGAGTAAGACCTCATTATTCAAAATCCTCAAGTGACCTGGCCATTATATATGCATCCTCCCCCCCGTCATGGTAGTAACCCTTTATTAAGTCAACTATTTTATAATTCAGTTTCTTGTAAAGGTTAATAGCGGGCGTGTTGGAAACCCTAACCTCAAGGTAAACCTCCTCAGCGCCGTAGAAGTGCTTCATAGCTCTCATACCCCCCCTAATCATCATGTTATACGCAATGCCCAACCTCCTGGCCTCAGGTAGTACGCCAATGGATATTACATGACCCTTCCTGGTTGGTTTACCTCTCCAGATGTAGCTCCAGCCAAACTCAACCCTATTCATCATATAACCAACCACATTGCCATTAAGCTCAGCCACTATGAAGGCCTTGGGGAAGCTTCTATAGTGTTCCACGAAGAAAAACTCAGGATAGTTCTCAGGCAGTACCCTCCTATTTATCATTACCACAGTATTTAAGTCCGTTATCTCAAACTCTCTAAGCACAAATACCCTACCGTCCTTACCCCTTATATACTCACGACCGCTTAACTTAGTCGTTATGTCCCGAACCTCCTCACTCATCTAAAGACCTGACTCATGAGACTTAATACATTTTTCCTCATAAGGAGTAATTACTTATCAAGTATGTATGCTGGAATAATTACCAGGATAATGAGACCCAGTATGTATAAGGCCGCAGTGAATGTTCTATAGGAAAGACTTAGGAGGCCCAGTTGGGGGGGTATTACGAAAATAACGACACCAACAACATTGCCATAAGGTACTGGGTACGGGTCAGGCACTGGATTTGCATCACCCTTAAAGACGTACGTGCATCCCTGCACATTGTTAATGGCGATCACCCTATGTACTATGTAATCATTAAATTCGGGTGAGTAGTATATTGCTACGTGATTCAGTAATGAACTGCAGGGTTGACTTGGCGGTATCATTACGACTAAATCCCCCCCACTTCAAGCGTTGGTTCCATGGAGTATGAGCTAACGACTGCCCACGGTATTACGAATAATGACGTTATTATAAGCATGGCTAATACGTGTATCACGTTCATTAGATCGGCAAGATCACTGTAGTACTTATTTTTTACTCACATCATTTGAAGAAAGGTTTTTATAGAAGTGCTTTACGGAGTCGCCGATGAGCAGCGGTACACAGCAAAGGGGGGGAGGAGTACCAGTAATGGTCCTTAAGGAGGGTTCACAAAGAACAACTGGCGCTGATGCCAGGAGGAGCAACATAATGGCTGCTAAGGTGATTGCAGAAATACTATCAACAAGCCTGGGACCTAGGG
This sequence comes from Vulcanisaeta distributa JCM 11217, assembly GCF_001316005.1. Lineage (GTDB taxonomy): Archaea > Thermoproteota > Thermoprotei > Thermoproteales > Thermocladiaceae > Vulcanisaeta > Vulcanisaeta distributa_B. The sequence continues at coordinate 85,542 of NZ_BBBJ01000001.1, read as the reverse complement.
GGGGAATGGATAAGATGCTCATTGACGCCTTCGGCGATGTAACGATTACCGGCGATGGAGCTGCAATACTCAAGGAGATGGAGGTTCAGCATCCAGCCGCTAAGTTACTCATTGAGGTTGCCAAGGCTCAGGACGCTGAGGTCGGTGATGGAACAACAACAGCCGTTGTGCTCGCCGGTAGGTTGCTGGAGCTTGCTGAGGAGCTACTGGATGAGGGCATTCACCCAACAATAATTATTGACGGTTACAAGAAGGCCATGGACTACGCAATACAAGTCGCTAATGAGATCGCCCAGCCAATAAATGTTGAGGATAAGAATCAACTGGCGCTTGTCGCAATGAACTCACTAAGTAGTAAGATCGTCGCTGAGGCGAGGGATTACCTCGCCAAGATAGCTGTTGACGCCTCAGCCATAGCCGTCGAGAAAGTGGGCGACAAGTATAACCTTGACCTGGACTGGATTAAGATCGAGAAGAAGAAGGGACAGTCACTCTTTGAGACTCAGTTGATACAGGGTATCGTACTTGATAAGGAGGTGGTGCATCCAGGAATGCCCAAGAGGGTTGTTAACGCCAAGATCGCAGTCCTAGACGCACCGCTGGAGATTGAGAAGCCCGAGTGGACCACGAAGATATCAGTCTCATCACCACAGCAGATAAAGGCATTCCTCGAGGAGGAGTCAAACATACTGAAGTCCTACGTTGATAAGCTTGCTGAGGTTGGTGCAAACGTTGTTATAACGCAGAAGGGCATTGATGAGGTTGCCCAGCACTACCTGGCTAAGAAGGGCATTATGGCCGTTAGGAGGGTTAAGAGGAGCGACATTGAGAAGCTCGCCAAGGCCACTGGGGGGGCTAAGATAGTCACGAGCATTAAGGACATGAGACCCGAGGACCTTGGTACTGCTGGACTCGTTGAGGAGAGGAAGGTTGGTGAGGAGAAGATGGTTTTTGTTGAGCAGTGCCCCCCCAACCCAAGGGCAGTCACCATACTGCTCAGGGGGCGCGGCGGATAGGATACTTGATGAAGCTGAGAGGTCAATGCAGGACGCGCTCCATGTAATTAGGGACCTATACAGGGAGCCTAAGATTGTGCCTGGCGGTGGAGCCTTTGAGATGGAGATAGCGAGAAAGCTCAGGGACTGGGGGTAGGAAGTTACCTGGCAAGGAACAGCTTGCAGTGCTTAAGTTCGCTGAGGCCCTTGAGCACATACCAACCATACTAGCCCTAACCGCTGGTCTAGACCCGGTCGACGCAATTGCTGAGCTAAGGAGGAGACATGATGCTGGTGAGGTTGATGCAGGCGTTGACGTGCTGAGCGGCAAGGTTGCGAATATGACTAAGATAAACGTCGTTGATCCACTACTTGTTAAGACCCACGTGATTAGGAGCGCAGCTGAGGCTGCGATAATGATACTTAGGATTGACGATATCGTGGCTGCAGCCCAAACAAAGACAGGCGGCACCGGTAAGTCAAAGACTGAGGGCGGTGGCGAGGAGAGCGAATCAAAGTCTGAATAATAAATTTTGGCGTTCATATAGTTAGATTTTTAAACGATTTTATTTCCGTATTCTCCAATGTCATCATCAAATCAAGCCTCAAATTCAATCCTTAAGGAGGACGCGCTAGCCGGTATTCTAAATACCATTAATGATTTGGTTAAGGGTAAATTGACTTATCCACCCAGGATAACTAAGTATGAACTTGCCAGGATAGTGGCGGCTAGGGCAAAGCAATTGGCAATGGGTGCTCAGCCACTCATTAATCCGCAGGAATTAGGTACGTATGACCCAATAGACATAGCAATGGAGGAGGTTCGTAGGGGGGGATTGCTCCCATTCATTATAGTTAGGACATTGCCAAATGGGAAGCATGTAAGGATTAGGCTTAAGGATCTACTTAATTTAAGTAAGGAATTTGATGTTAAAATATGACCATTAAACCTTGATCAACTCCAACTTCCCATTATCTATCCTAATCTCCACAGCATCACCAACATCTAACTTAGGGCCTAATGCCTCGGCCTCATCCTCATTAAGCCAAATCAGGAGTCTGGGTATTGGAACCTTACCGCTCATTAATGGACCAACCATGGGCATCGACCTAAGCAACTGCTGCACAAGGGGGGGCATTACATCCCTCATCATCTGTGACGTCTCATCAGTGCCAGTAATGACGGGGGGGCCTGGTGTCTCCCTCTCCTCAACAATCTGTATTGCTATCATTCTACCGCCCGTAGGATCATTAACCAACGTCTTACTTACCACGTATCCCTTTATTGTTATCATCCGTATTAATCCACATCATGCATTTAAAAAACTTATTATGCACTTAGGTGTGAATGCTAACGGAGTTGAAATACCGATCACCCTTATCTGTATAAGAGAAATCGAAAGATTTAAAAATTATAATAAATAGAAAGGACTGTGAATAGTGATATTCAAAGAATCATAAATGAGGTTCGTTCATCGGCTGAGGAGATTATTTCGGAAAGTCCAGATCAGATAAGGGCTGTTTATATAATGGATCGGGAAGGCACGGTAATTACATACGTCACAAACACAATCCTAATCAATGCGGGAAATACATTTTTCGCTGCCCCCCCGAGGTTTATATCATCATTGAAGGGGGGGTTGGTATCTACATTACCCATTGGCGATGTTAATTACATATTAATGCAGGGTGTTGATGGAATTATTCAATTAATGAATATTAGGGATGCAGGCTATATTATGGTTATAATTAATTCTGAGGCATCAATAGGCTTGATAAGGATAATACTCGAGAAGTATACCGATAGACTGTATGACTTATTGAGAAAGCTACTCAGCGTTAGTGAGGAGGAGGTTATAGAGGTTATTAATGTTGAGATAACGCCTAAGGACATTGAGGATGTGATCAATTTCATAAAGAGTAAGGCCGTCATGTAGGGTGAGGACGATGCCGATAAAGACCATAAAGATTGTGATAGCTGGACCATATGGTGCTGGAAAAACAACCTTCGTTAAAACGTTAAGTGAGGTATTACCCATTGAGACTGATGTACCTATAATGAAGAGTTCCATTGATGGTAAGAAAAGTACGACAGTGGCCTTTGATTATGGCAGAATGAAGGTTAGAGAGGATCTTGTCGTGCATCTATTCGGCATACCTGGCCAGGAAAGATTTAGCTTCATGTGGAAGATAATTGCCAGGGGCATGCATGGTTATTTATTCATAGTTGATAGTTCAAGTGAGGAGAGGGTTAAGGAGGCCTTGGGCATGTATAACTTCTTTAGGGAGAACTTCCCATCAACACCCCACGTTGTTGCTGCGAATAAGCAGGACGTACCCACCGCAGTGGACATACCAACCATTAAGAGTATTTTGAAGGTTCCCTATGAGGTTAAGGTCATGCCATTAATAGCCACTAACAGGAGGAGCGCATTATTCGTTCTCGTTACCTTACTTGAGGAAATTAGGAGTTATCTTATTGAGATGTCTAGGTTACGGTAATAAATAATTGATATTGTAATTATTTTACTTAATTTTTGAAGCAGCTTATGTGCTATTTGCTTATACCCTCTCAAGCACTATCTCAATAGCGGCCACAGACCTCTCCTTTCCTCCCTGGCCAGTTACTTTGTCGGTTAGTAGCTTTATGTCGCTTATCCTTACCTGGTTTGGTAGGAACCTATCCCTTATCATTACTGCTGTTGAGACCGCCCTAGCTATTGCACCGCCCCCCCTAGCCTTTAGTATTACCTTCTTGGCTCCTGCGTTGAAGCTCATTACCGTCGCTATTACGTAGCTTGTGGTTGGTTTTTTACCAACTAGTATTGTGGTCTCCTGCTGTGGCGTGCTCATACCTCTTTCGCCGTATTCGGTACCTCCCCCCCAACCCTTTAAAAGCTTAATCCTAGTTACCTAATCGAGAGTTTTATGGAGTAACCACCATTCAATTTACTAAGAAGCTCGGCACCATTAACCACGTAACCAAGTACGTTTACCTGCTCACCAAGATCAACATTACCCAGTGCAATTACTAAGCTTCTCTTCTTAACCCAGTAGCCAACTTCATATGGCTTTAGGCTAGTCCTCTTGCCCTCACTGACGAGGCCCAAATCCAGGGGTATTAGTATGACTTGGCTGTACTTAATTGCATTTGATCTAATTGGTAATGATTTACCTAACCTGGCATACGTCAGTGGGGGGGATAGGGCTGGCTCTAACCTAACTACGATGTTTCCAAGATCCTTAACCTCAAGGATTAACTCACTCTCCATAATACTATGCACCTTATAATCTCGCCACAAGAGGCGCAATCTCCTTATAAACCTTATTGCTAATAAAATCATGTGAGCTGTCAAGAATGTAAGGTTGGCGAGATAAAGAGTGAGGATGATGTGGTTAGGGAGGGGGGGCGTAAGTTCATAACATGCATATTAAGTAGTCTTAACCTTAAGTTCATAGCCATAGACAATGGAGTTAAGTATCAGGCTATGTACTATGTGGAGACCACGAATGAGCACTTGAAGGGAGTTCTCGATCAAGTGCTTAATTGCATTAACGAGACCATTAACTCATTACCCGATAAGTTAAGGGATTACCTGAAACCTAGGGTTAAGTCTTTTGATGATACGTACGTAATAATGTTTAATAATGAGTTCATTACGATTAAGGCGATCTGGTGATTCGGCATGATTGATGAGAGTAAGTATAAGCTTAACTACGTGTATGCGGAGGACTTTGGCACTGGGTATTTTAAGTATGGTCCGATAACCCTGAGGGATAAGCCATACATGATACAGAGCCGTGGGTTATTCCTAAGAGATTTACCTGAGAGTATTAAGTTGCTCGTTCCCAGGGAAGTTCTTGAGAGAGGTGTCGTGGTTGGCGACGACATACCTAAGTACTTAAGCTCGATTAGGGATGCCATTAGGAATCTGCGATACCCACTTAAGGATGGCGTTATTAGGAAGGAGGATGAGGATTCCTGGAAGATAATTAAGGAGCTCGCTAGGTACGGTTCTCACAATTCTTTTCAGACTTCACTAGAAGGCCTGACTTTAAGGGGTTCTTCCTAGTGGTTGCCTTATCGGCTTTGGCGCCTGACTACATGAGGGATAGGATGATTGAGGTTCATAAGGAGGTTGATGAGGAGTTTGGCGGTAAATTGCTTCAGGCAGTGACCATAATAGACCAGCCATTCGCCGTTGCAATTGCTGAGAAGGCCGTAACATGCACCGTGATTGAGGCTGGGCATGGCAATATACAACTCGTGCCAATAAGCTACGGACATTAGGGAGGGAATTGTGGCGCTCAATAGGGGGGGTGGTGCCGAGGCCAATACAGTTACTAGGGAGGTCCTTAAGGACTCGGGCTATGGTGACCTCGCCAAGGATGAGTATGTGGTTGAGGTCGTGAAGAGGGCTGTGGGCTTGGTGCCCAAGAATCTTGATGAAGCGATTAAAAAGGCTAGGGAGGACCCAGATAGGTTTGCAGTTAAGGTTAGGGTTAACCCACTGGTTGAGGTTGAGTTGAGGGATACCGCGTGGATGAGGTTCCTAATTGGTGAGGTTGTTTTTAACCCAAGGCATGACATATTCACCAGCTACATTCAGCAGGGTAGGCTCGTGATTGAGGATGCCACGGTTGGTGATATGGTGTTTTATGGCGAGATGGATATTGCGGAGGCGTTAATAACGAGTATTAGGAAGGTTCCTGTGGAGATTCAGGATAAGATAATGAGCACGATAATACTTAGTGGTGGTGCATTTAATTGGTCTGTGCCGCCTGGTCTCGAGGATGTGGCTGTTAATAGTGTGGATAAGATTAGATTAATGGTCTCTGAGAGGTTGCCTGACCTGGCAAGCAAGCTAAGTATTAGCATTGTTAAGGATCCACAGTTTAGTGTTTGGAAGGGGGGGCCATTATATACGGCTATGCGCTGCCCAGTAACGTGAAGTGGAATGAGAGGACTAAGGAGGGTTGGTATTACCTTCATCAATAGACCCCCCCTTTCATTCTAATCTTATGATTCAATTAGGTTAAAAAGTGAGTTGTTAATTAGTAATGTGTAGGTGTAATGAGTATTGAAATTGCGAGGAAGCTTCTTGAGGAGTGGCTATTACAGAGGGGCTTCAGGGTAGTGGATAAATTGAGTGAGAGGGAGATCGTGCTCATGGAGGGTAATAACACGGTTTACCTCAGAATATCCACTGAGGAGTTCCCAACGGAGTCCTACATAATTGATGAGCTTAGTAATGTCATGAGGAATAGGTTTAATTACAATAAGGCATATATAGCATTTCCGCAGAGCGCCAGGGGGGGATTAATCAATGGCAAATTATTCAGGAGTAATAGGGTTGGTGTCTACATATACGACCTATCATCAAGTGATCCTGAAAGGGCCGTGGAGGAGTTAATACCAAGCATACCAATACAGCTACAGCAGGGTGTTGATGAGAGTATTAAGAAGAGGATTGATGACCTCGAGAAGGCAATTAATGATGTGAGGAATTCCTTATCGGGCATCAACATTCAGCCATTGGCCAAGGACATTAATGAGTTGAGGGATAGGGTGATGAGGATTGAACAAACAATTAATGAATTAATTGAACGTGTCAATAGGCTCGAAAGCGTTGGACTGCAGGGCGCAAGAACGCCTAATACCGCCGTGCAGGAGGGCTCGACAATTGGTAATGAGCTACCCGACTTCCTCAGTAATAATCCATGGATTGAGGTATTGAGAAGGAGGGGGGTGGTGGGAATGGGTGAACTTGATGAGTTAATAATTAAGTTCCTGAGGGAGAGGCTTGGGCAGGATGCTGAATTGGCTATTAAGCTTTACATGGCTTATAAGGAGGGTGGTAGGAGGGGGGGCGTTATTAAGGCGATTAATGAGGAGTTGAGTAATGTTGGCGTTGAGGTGAGTGAGGGTGAAGGTTAGGATTAATGAGCTAATCATTAGGGACTTCAGGGGGGGATTTAGAGGTGAGCATAGGGTTGTCTTTGGTGATGGTATTAATGTTATACACGGTCCTGTTGGTTCTGGAAAGACGAGTATTGTTCAGGCAATTGAGTATGCGCTCTATGGAACTCAGTTAGAGGTTAAGGAGAGGGTTTCAAAGTTGGCTGACCTAATAAATGAGGATTCGAATTCCTCACTCGTTAGGCTAGTGCTTACTGATGGTATTGAAATTACTAGGGAGCTTAAGAGGTCTGGTGAAACTGCAAGGGAGAGTCCTACTGCCATGATTGAAGGCACTAGGTATAAGGGTGATGATGTCAATCCTAAGGTCATAGAGTTCCTGGGCGTTGACGATGACGACTTCGAGAGGTTTGTACTAGTTACGCATAGGACCCTTGAGGCGCTAGTCTATGGTAGTATCACGAAGAGGAGTTTATTCATTGATAAGTTGTTTGGGCTTGAGGTTCTCGATAATTTAAATAAGTCGTTGCCCATGTCCCAGCTTGAGGAATTGATTAATAGACTTAGGCAGAGACTCGCCAGTGTTAAGGAGCTTCCTGAAATAATTGTTAAGTATGGCTCCATTGAGAAGGCGCGGGAAAAGGTTAGGGAGTTGAGGGAGGAAATTGATAAATTGAGGAAGGAGGAGGAGGAACTCGGTAACGCGTATAATGACTTATTGAGAAAGAGGGAGGAAATACTGAAGAACTTCAGGGGGGGGTGTTGAGGAGGTATACAGTAACTATATCGCTACTAGGATTAGGAGGGAGAGTCTTGAGCAGGAGCTTGAGAGGGCGGGCATTAAGGAGGTTAATGAGACGAGCATTAGGCTTAGGCTTGAGAGGCTTAGGGATTCATTGGTTGAGAAGCTTGAGGAGTACGCACTTGTTAAGGAGGCTGATGAGGTTAGTAAGTTAGTGATAACTAATGATAACATGGCTGAGGCTGCGAGAATATATACAAAGCCTTCGAGGGACTCACAAAACTTAAGGATAAGCTGGTTGAGGATAGGGAGTACCTTAGTAATGTTCGTAATGACCTCGAGATCCAGGTCGAGTCACTAAAGGCATCACTTAAGGAGCTGGAGACGAGACTTTCCCAGGAGGAGCCCAGGGTTAGGGAGTATAGGGCGTTAGTTGATAAGTATGGTGAGCCAATTAAGGTTAGGAAGGACATTGAGGAATTAAAGAGTAGGCTTGAGAAGTTAAGTTCTGAGGAGAGCTTTAGGGTATCATTACTAAACGTTTTACAATACATACTGAGCAATCATGAGGAGAGGTGCCCTGTCTGTAATAGGCCGTTGAGTGAGGAGGATTATGAAAACATTAAGAGAAGGATTGAGGAATTATCGAGGGGGGGTCGTAGTGACGAAATTGAGGAGATGAGGAATAAACTGAATGAACTGGAGAAGGCCTTAACTAATATGGAGACATTATTGCCCATCGTTAATGATTATGAGACCACCGTTGAACGTGCACGTGATGTTAGGTCTAGGTTTGAGGCTGTGGTCTCGAAGCTTGAGACTATTGAGAAGTCCATTAGGGATATTGATAGGAGAATTCAGGTACTTACGAGGTTTATTGACGAGTTTAGGGCTGAAATTGACGATGTTGATAAGGCGATTTCATACCTAAGAAAGTATAGGGAACTTAACTCCCTGAAACAGCAGGAGGAGGAGTTTAGGCAACAACTCAGTAGTCTTGGTGTTGATACGAGGGCTGTAACGAGTATTGAAGACCAAATTAAGTATCTTGATGAGAGGTTGTCTCAGGTTAGGGCTAGGTTGAGTGATGACTCGGCGGAGCTAAGTAGGCTTGAACTTGCACTGTCAAGTCTTGGCTTTGATAAGGAGGACCCCCCCTCAGTGCTCAGGAGGAGACTTGACTTCCTTGAGGACTTCTACAACAGGTTGGTCAGGATTAGGGCTGGTATCAGGGAGGTTCAGGCCAGGGTTAGGGATGAAATGATTAGGATTGTTAGGGATAACGTTGGTTCAATATTCAAGCTACTATACCCATACAATGACCTTGAGGGTGCGGGTATTGAGGTTACGGTTAGGGATAGGGGCGTTGTCGGAGTAGTCAGTGAATACACACTCTATGCAATTAGGCCTGGCGGTAGGAAGGTTACAATATCCAGGTTGAGCGATGGACAGAGACTGACGATAGCCCTCTCATTCCTGCTAAGTGTCTATAGAGCCACTAACCACAATGTTGACTTCCTACTAATGGATGAACCAATACCGTACGTTGACGTGAACATTAGGAGGGCCTTCGCGGCGTTATTAACCAGGTTCGTTAATGAGGGCTTGGTTGGTCAGGTAATAATCACGACTCAATCAGAGGATTTGGTTAATGACATAGTGAAGGCGGCCGAGGAGGCTAATGTTAAGTATAGTGTTATTAGGCTTGTCAAGGAGGGTAATGAGAGGAGGATTGTCCAGTGAACTGAATTAATTATGATATGTAAGTAAATAGTTTTATTAAGGCTTTATGCCGAATAACCTCGATGGAGGGAATATTCGTAGCCTTGGCAATACCCTTTAAAAACGGTAAATTGGATGAGGAGTCCCTTGCGAGGCACGTTGACTCGCTAACGAAGGCCGGCGTTGATGGTTTCTACCCATTTGGTACGACTAGCCAGGGACCGTACCTAACGCTTGAGGAGAGGAGGGAGGCCTTGGAGGTTATTTCGAGGAATACGAATAAGCAGTTGATGGTTCATGTCTTCTCATTTGATTGGCAGGATGTGGTGGAGACTGTGAGACTTGCCGAGAGGTATGGTGCAGTGGCTATCTCGTCAATACCACCAATCTATTACAGGCCAGATTATGAGACTCTGAGGAGATACTACGAGAAGCTATCCCAGTTAACGAAGTTACCAATATTCATTTACAACATACCGCAGAACACGGGCTTCAACGTAACGCCAGACCTAATAGCGAGGCTTCTCAGTGATGGCGTTAAAATAGCCGGTGTTAAGGATAGTACTGGCGATATAACGCAGATAATGGGCCACGTTAGGCTAGGCATAACGGTGCTCAATGGAGCAGACTCCACAATACTGCCGGCGCTCATGGTTGGGGCAAAGGGTTGTATCTCGGCGATGGCAACGTGCTTCCGGAGGTCATGAGGGAAATGTTCAATGACTTCAGGGCCGGTAGCTTCAATCGGCCATGGAGAAGCAGGACTTAATAGCCAGGGTTAGGGAGTTGATTAAGGAGTATCCAGGGGGGGTTGATGGCTACTATAAACTCGTGCATCTGCTGCGTTATGACTTCGGAACCGTTAAGGAACCATACCTAAGGCCACTGAGTGATTCAGAGGTGCAGAGGCTCAGGGATGGATTAATAAGGTTGGGACTAAAGCCCAGGGTATAATGTCATTAAATTTAAGACTTTCATTCAATTTAGCTTGATTTATCCTTTAAGAATACCCGAAGTATAAAATCTTGGCAATTAATGATTATTTAACATCCATGAATATCAATAGGAGGGATATTGCGATAACGGTGTTTGCTATATCAATTACTGCCATTATCATACTCATTGCACTAAGTACATTTATTCCGTCGCTGAACCCAAGCCGATATTAACGATTAGTACCGACGCATATCAGGTTTACTACCACAACACTGTAATTCCAGGGATCAATTAATTCATAGTGAGTGTTAAGTATTATAATTTAAACTATGGAACATTACGTGATTAGATCAGTATGGGTACTGACTCTCTTGTTAGTAAGTCTGGCGTGAGGGCCCTTGGTATAGCCGAGAGCTTTAGGCTTGACCTTAAGTACTCGATATTGGTTGGCGTTGTCATGAGGAGTGATGGCGTTATTGATGGTGTATCGCTGGGTAGGACTACGGTTGGTGGTTTGGACGCTACTGATGCCGTAATAAGCCTATACAGGTCATTTAACAGGAATGATATTCAGTTGTTGATGATTGATGGCTGTATAATATCTTGGTACAACATAATTGACCTGGAGAGACTAGCGAATGAGTTGGGCCTACCCATAATGTGCCTGACCTTTGAGGAGCCTGAGGGTGATGTCGTAAATGCGCTGAGGAAGTTGTTTCCGAGCGATTCGGACGTGAGGGTGAGGCTTTATGAGAAGTTGGGTAAGCCTAAGGAAATGCTGCTACCCGGTGGTTTGAGGATTTACGTGAGGTTTACCGGGATTGACTATAGGACGGCTAGGACGATAATTAGGAAGTTCGTTAAGGAGGGTAAGAGACCTGAGCCAATTAGGGTTGCAAGGTTGATAGCGAATGCACTACTTAACTACGTTAGAGCACCTTGACTCTCTCACCGCTTAGGTATGATGCCGCGACCTCGATATATACTATGAATGCGAGGATTAGGGATGCAGCAATTAGTTGTGGGCCAACCAGGTAGTAGATTGCCCTTAATATGGCTGATATGAAGAGGAGCATTGGTATTTCGAAGCCAACAATGCCATAGCGCCTCATTGAGAACCAGAGAATGCCTGGGTTAAGCATTGGTATGCATAGTGAGGACATTATTACGGCTATGAAACCTATGAAAAGTGCGTGAATGGCATCACCCAGCGGAACTCCAATTAATGCCAGGATTGCGGTAATTATTAGCATTGCCCTGCCAAGCGATGAACCGATTGGGTATGCCCTTGAGTATATAGTCTTAAACGCGGGTCCGAATTTCCTGGGTACACCAATGACTATTAACGTGAGTAGTGAGAGAATCGCCAGGTCTATGGGGGGGTTATTGAGGTAGTACGTCATCACAGGGAGTAGGACCGCGTATGGCACATCAATGACGTAGATGGGTCTTTGCCTACTCTCAACACGTCTCATGAGACTTGTAATTGACGCCACGGGGAATACCACCAGTCTAAAGCCACCCAGGTATAGGGCAATCATTAAGCTAATCAAACCGCTCAGGAAAAACGTGTTGGGCCAGTAAAGGGGGGGCTTCCTGCCTAAGCCACCCCCTGATAATTAACAGTAATGCATAGTATAATGCTAGGATAATGCCCACTACCCAGCTGAACCACATCCCCCCCAATGCGTAAATCACGAACCAGGCAATGGCTAATAAACCAATTAATATTGACGCAAATGGGCTTGGCATAACCCTCGTGAAGCCAGGGTGTTGACTAAACATTATGCCTATGTAGAACAATACCAAGCCACCGAGCATTAAATCCCCCCCATGTAAGCGACCATACCTCAGCGCCAAAACTGCTGAACCAATTATGAAGGATGCCATGGAGATTATTAATAACGCCTGAGAAACCCTCATTTGGTAAACAAACCACCTCCTGTAAACGTCCTGTGGCAATTTATCAAAGATTCCTCCAAAGATCACCTGCTTAAGCATTAGCTACTCACCGGTGCAGGCGACCTCGGAATTAATCTCCACAGCCTTATTAAGCATGCTCCTCAGTGCATCCTTTACACCCTGCTTTATGTTGAGCTTATCGAGCAGTCAATTATGTACTTGGTCACGGATTCCGAGGGCTCCATACTGCACTGTGAGCCAACACAAAATATACAGTATAGAAAGCTGCTCTCAACCTGCGTGCATGCCTTCGATGCCTCGTTAAGTATTGAATTGGCCTCATCACTACTAAGCCTAACCATCCATGTGCCATATGTCCTATTAAGGTATGCCGAACACTCAAACTCGTCATAGAGAGCTAGGCACCTCCTAAGCTCATTCATGGCTCGCACAATGTAAATCAACATCCAACAAACAAAGCCTTTAGCACTTTATTTGCTTAATGGTCATTGTGGAAATAAAGAGTTAAATTACTGGAAAAATACATCACATTTGATGATTAGGTCTAGGACGCTGCTGAGCACCTGCTTTGATGAGATGAACCCGGGATGACAATCCTCACCACGGCATTAAGTAACTTCATCACTTACTCTTCACATACTCATTAAGCCCAATCCTTAAGTACATACCCCTTAACTCGCTCAAGACCTCACCGCCCAACTTCTCCATTATTAACCTAACCATCCCCTGAAGTCCGCATTCACCTTAGCAACCCTATCAACAATGTACAGTGGGGGGGCTGGATAACCAAGTCTCGGCATTGTCGATAATGGGGGCTATACGCGATATCACATGCCGAATCATGCCAGGCTCACCCATGTACTCGGTGTATATTGGCAATGTCGCTGGCAGGTATTGAACGTAGAACCCATAAACCTCATTATCACCAACTTTACCAACAACATAAGGCTTGGTGATCAGAGCATTAACCGACTTATTCCTCGCCCTGTAAGTCTCCATAATCATATGCATCACCAACGGTTCCTCCATTATCTGCAACGCCCTATCAACATAATTCCTAAACTCATCGTTGGTTATTCCCTGCGAATACCTATTGACCTTAACATCCTTAGCATGAGCAAGTATTGGAATGGTGAATCTATTTACGTAGTTCCTCCCTATTAACGCTCCATCAAGCAATACGATATCCACGGGAAAGGACCTTGAGTATTCCAAGGCGTATTGAGCCTCCATGTCCAGCGCCATTCTCTCCAATTCCTCACTGGAAATTCCAAGTAATGCGTCGAACCTATTTATTACGTGTCCTTTACCATCAACATTCATTAATAGGGCCACGTTGATAACGGCTATTCTAAAACCTAAGTACGTTATCTCGGTGAAACCAGAATCAACGGCTATGAACCTCGTGAACTCCCTGTTAGGTGCAACCTCAATTACGTAGTCCATGTAATTACCGGCATTGTTAAGTAGTTCTAGGGCCCTATCCCTCATTTGGGCTATCCTGGTCTCAATGAGCTCGAGCATGTCTACTATTACGTCGTTAAACATCCTAGCCCCCCTCCTCGGTATATCCTGGCCTTCACCTCGCTTATTATTCTCTCAATCAATTCCCTATTAACCCTATCACCCTGCACAGCACCAACGCTAGTCAGTAAGTCGAGTATGTATGGCGGTAACTTACCGACATCGTTGTCTTGGAGAAACTCCTCCAGGTAAGCCAACGTGCGCGAAACCTTCTTACTACGTCTCTCAGAAATTATTAAGGACGCCAACTCCTTAACCACATCCTCAATACTAACACTAGGTGGTGCATTACTAAGCAGTAACTTCAGCTCATTAATAAATGGTTCAGGGTCATGAATTAGGTATATGAGTAATGGCCTTGCGAAGAGTACGACCTTACCACTCACTGAAACACCAAATACCTCACCCCCTAACACCCTTAATAACGGCATCACCATCGAGCTCTCCAAGACCTATTAAAGTCCGTAACACGGAATTACCAATCGCAATCTCATCAACACACGCCTCTTAACCGGTACGAGAGGTTCAGGGTTCGATGAGACTATTAACTGAGCCTTAACATTCAATGACCTAAGACCACCGATTAAGTCAATGATTACAGTCGCATCGTTAGTATCTTCGCAACTAAATACTTCATTGGGTATGCAATTCCTCCCTAGCCCGAGAATCGCAATCTTCATGAGCACCACCTCACGTTACATACCTCCTATCAATTAGACCTGCCCTCCACATACTCTCCAGGTACTTATTAACCGTGGAAGTATCAATATTGAGCTCCCTGGCTATGGACTCCTCGTCAATACCCACATTAGGTCCCAGCGATGCAACCTTAATGAGTAAGTCCCTGGGTATGTTAAGCTCCTTACCAATCCCACTAATTACCTCATCGATGCTCCTAATTGCATCGCTGATATATTTAGCATTGTCGAATGTGGGTGATGGGCTTGGAATCTCGGGAACACTATCACCTAATAACTTGCTAACCAATTTATTGCTGATTCTCTTCTTAAGCCATGCAGTTATCCTAGCGTACTTATCAATCAACGCATTAACATTGCCCAGAACCTCACTAAGCTCTTTACGCCTTAACTCAACGATGCGCGTTAGTTCGTTTAAGTAATTATTCAATAGGTCCAATGAACCATGCCTTATTAATGGTAACAAGTCGTTTACAAAGTCCTCAATGGTCATTTCAGGAATGCCCTTACCCACTATGACTGATGCATTTCTTAATATGCCCGTTAATTCTACGTACTCCTTAATCCTATCCTCAATACCTCTCAGAATATTCATTAGCTCAATCATGCCATTAACCTCGGAGTTAATTGTCTCGAGTATTGTTGGTAAGCTCTCCTTAATATTCTCCAACTCAAGACCATTGAGTCTCAAAATATATGACTTAACCCTCTCGATTAAGTTGTTAATTCTTGAGTCAATTTCGTTTGAAAGCCCAGGTAAATACTCATTAATGCCCTTCCTGCACTGCCTAATTTACTCAATATGTCCTTAATCGTATTGTTTAATGATAATGATAACGCCGATAATTCCTTATTCAATTCCTCAAGTCTCTGATCAACCTCACCCTCCAACCTATCAATACATAGCATAAATAATGAATACCTCCTTAGGAACTCGCTTGATGTCTCAGGCACGGCTTTCAACAATGTAAATGCCCTTTCGCATTCGCTATCCTGAACATTGATCCCAAGTTGAACCTCAATACTCATATTCAACTCATCAATGCTTATCGATAATGGCTTACGGAGAGACTCACTAAGTCTCCCCATATGCTCACTGAGTATGGTTAGTACCTTAGGCACGAGTTCGGGTGAGTATGGGGGGGCATACTCAGTCAGGTTATCATTAACTGGCAATAATAATCCCCTAAGACTTAGTAACTTAATTAAATCGCCCTCCTTAAACTCCCTCCACAGGTGCGTAGGGTATAACCTCCTTATGAGATACTCAAGCTCCTTCACCGTAAAGCTCTGCTTACCCAATGACCTTAGGTAATTTATGAAGCTCGACTCAACAGGACTAACCCTAGCCTTACCACTCTCATCCCTAAAAACCTCAGGCTGATCCTCAAGACCTTCACCCTTAACCCAAGCCTCAACGATATGCCTGATCACGGCATCCTTTGACTCCTTAGCGCCGCGCCTAATGGCCATCGTGTACTGAAGAACCCTCTGCCTAACCCTATCCCTAAACGCCAACACCTCATCCCTATAGTCATTAAGTCTCTCGAGAAAGACCGAGTACTCCCTAGGAACCCTATCCAACCTCTCAAGCCTGGAACCAATTACTATGGACCTAAGCTCATCAATCCTATCAGAACCAAATATGGAGAAGTACGTAAAGTCAGTCGCTGGACCAAGCACGAGCTTCCAGGATAACTTACTGATAGGCTCAACAACGTTCTTCGCTATATCATTGGTGAGTAAAGTCCTGGATATTACAATGACTAATAACGAGTCAATAACCCTCTCCTGACCATTAACCGTAATTATGCCCTCATTAACAACCTTACTCAACAATTTAATGAGTTGATTGGGTTCTCCATCCATACTCACAATAACACCAATCCTAACATCGAGCGGATTCTCAATAACGCCAAACAAAGCACCTGATAATGGATAAAGCGTTACTTGCGAACCAAGCGCAGCCCTAACTATCTCCATTGCCAAGTCCTCACGAAACGCATTAACAATGCCTATGGCCTTACCAACCTCCTCCTTAGCCCTAATGACCTCCTCAGGCTCCTTACCAAAAACGAGCATCCTATGTAACCTGGGCGATACCTGGTATGCCTTAGTTATGCTTGTGGTTGATGAAACCTTAGCATTACTTGGAAATACCACGTAGATTATGGGCTCACCCTCATACGCCGTGTAATACGAGCCGTAGCTTATCGATATATCCCTAAGATCACCCTCAATAGGCGCCATGCTTAGCTTAATCAGTTCATTATTGACCCTACCTAATCCATCATTATCAAGCCTAAACCTAGCGACTTGAACCTCCTCAACTAACCCAGCCTTAACCATCGCATTGATATACGATGTAACATCAAACCCAAGCTCTGAACTTAAATCACCAATACCTCTTGGTATGCCTGATAGTAACAATGCCTTAAATACCCTGGATCCTCTCTCATCATTAGGTCCCTCATTAATCACGTCAAGGTATGCCTTCAACTCACCGCTGGAGACCTCGCTCTTCAGGAACTCCTCAAATAACTCGTAATTAAGCTCCTTACCCCTCTCCACAACCATATCAAGGAGTTTAGACGTGAACTTAACCAAGGCCCTCGGCGAAGCCTTACCACCCTCAGTGTTAGCCACTAACTCATAAAGCGTGGCCAGGTACTCACGCCTCAGTGGGTGAAGGCCATTTATCAAGCCCTTTCTTACTAAGTCAAGCCTTTCAT
Organism: Vulcanisaeta distributa JCM 11217; assembly: GCF_001316005.1. Lineage (GTDB taxonomy): Archaea > Thermoproteota > Thermoprotei > Thermoproteales > Thermocladiaceae > Vulcanisaeta > Vulcanisaeta distributa_B. The sequence continues at coordinate 68,350 of NZ_BBBJ01000001.1, read as the reverse complement.
CCGTGGAGTAGGCATTGAAGCGCTGCAGTAGCATTGCCTCGTAGAGCCATAGGGGGGGCATCCTCTCATCAAGCACTATCTCCATGTATACCCTACCCCCCCTCGTTATGTCGAATACGTCAGGCACCATGTTCTTGAGTATGTTATAGTAGAGTTGCGGTGTGAAGGCTAGGACCATCATAACCTTGCCAAGCCTCTTGGATCAACACCAAGAACATCCCTATAATTCCTGGGCTCAATCAAGGCCCTAATTAGTGAGCCGAGCCTAATGACCAAGTCCCTAACCTTACCAGCATCACCAGGGCTAAGCGCATTACTAAGCTCAACAGCCCTACTAACCTCATCAGCCTCATCAATAAGCAGGAGCAGAGGCTCATTAGAATTGCCACGCGCCTTAAGCAGTGAGTTTATGACCACGTTAATGTCAAGACCAAAGGTAAGCGGTAGCCTAAGAACCTTGAGCCCAAGGCCCTGCGCCACGGCCTCCACGGCATCGAGCAACTCACTCTTACCCCCCCAACCATACTGCCCAACAATGACAACCGCAATATTATCACTACCCCCCCTAAGGAAAGCATTGATCGCAGCTTTAACCCTCTCAAGCTCACCCTCAAAACCCACCGGCGAGTACCTACGCTCAATAGGCGGAACTCCACTTGGATTCAACGGCCTATCAATAAACCCAAACCTACTATACATTATCAATGATTGAATTACTATGAGCCATTAATTAAGAAAACAAATAAAATAAATAATCCCGCATTTAACAATGCTTACCACCATAGCCACCAGATTGGTTGACATTGCGTTGTGTAATAAAATCCCTGGAGTCCCATGTATGGGCTTTGGCTTTCTTTCCAGTCCTTGTTTATACCTGGCGGTGGTATGTACATGCCGTGGCTTTGAATGCCCATTGATCCATTAGAGTTCACCCATATGTACCAATCAACATCGTAAACAATATGACCAACTAATACGCCAGGTATTGGTATGAAGCCGAGCAAGTAGTACGTACACCCAAACGGCTTATAGGCAACAACCGAGACACCCACAGGAATCACGTACATCAATGATTGCGGGTTATTGGCAGGACCCATATACGTATAACCCTCACTCTCAACACCATACATTACTTCCTGAGATGCCCAATACCTACTCATGGGCTTAAAGACCCATGTTATATTATACACGGCGAAATTCAACGGCGTTATTACGCTAGATGCCTTTACTGATAATGATATTGTGTTTTGTGAACAATAATATGTAGAGGAGATCGAGGGCGCTTGGATTGCATAGCCTAGGGTTAAGGTGGTCCTATACTTCTTTACCGCCATGCACTGCATTGGGTATGGCGTATAATAATCAATCGTCCAGTAACCCACACTATAATTATTACCACTTACTACCCATTTAACATCTCCAGGTAATTGCGAAGCGCTTATCTTATTCATCTCATATTCATAAGCCACGTATGAGGCGTAGGCATCTTGGAACAACTCTAAGTATTTAATATACGCGCCGGACCCTGGAACATATACAACCACACTATAAAGCTGAGCATAACCCACTGAGAAACCATTCAAATCTCTATAGACTAATCCATTCCATATGAGACAAAAATCAACCACAACATTACCAAGTGAGTCGCTGTAACCATGTTGACCATAAATGATTATATACGTACCATTAAAATTAATTGGTCGATTCGTAGGTCCCAGAAGCACAAAGCCCAGGTAAGAACATAAATCGCTTGGGTCTTTTGTTATCTGCCCTTCAGTTAATGATAACGTGAAATTAAGGGATTTAATAACTTCCATTGATGGCTCGTTAATCCCCTGAGCATTGATTATTAATTTTATGTTTCTCGTATTATTAATTGCATTTGCCATTGAAGGTTTTGTACATGATCTCGGTAGGGTTATGATGAATAAAACGCTAATGATTATTACGGTAATTGCTGAGACAATTAATAACTGCCGTAAACCATAACCCGTATTCATAAGAAACCTCATTCCTAGTTAAGTTCTTATCCCTGAACTTTTAAAGATAGCACCCATTCAAAATACTAATGGCCTTAATTTATCTAAGAACACAGGAACCTTATTCATGAATAAGGATAAAAGTAGATATTATGCGGAATGAAGTATTCACACCCTAATCAACTTACTGAACCTCTTATAATAAGCCAGCTTATCCGGCATTCTCACATGGATCTCAAAGGGAGGTCCAATACCTGCTCTCCACAGTCTCTCGAGAACAATCCCTGGATCAACACTGGTTATCACCAAAACATCAATATCGCTCGATAATGCGTACTTATTTTCAGCAACAGAACCGAATAAATAAACCTCGGCATTAGGATCTAAGGACTTAATAACCTCCTTAATAATGCGTAAGTATTTATTGAGATTCCTAAATACATCCTGTCTCCTCCTGGCATCCTCAATTAAGTAATCATAATTCACTGCTCATTATTTCACTAACAACCTTAATTAACCTTTCAGCCTCCTCCTTCGTATATTCCCTTGGCACATACCTAGCACCAATATAAGCATCTTCAAGCACGCCTAGTTCAAATAAATACCTGTCTAACAACTCACTTACAATTTGCTTTTTTATCACCTGGCACGACATCACGTAAAAACTTAAGTAAGTAGCGCACACTGTGTGTCCGTGGATACTGAGCACCATACTCAAGAATCTTCGCTTTTAAGAATAATTGAAGGGCTTGTTCAAGGTTGAAAACGGCTAAGTCATACATCTCATTTTCCATCTGAAAATTTGCCGTCCTTAAGAAGTCCCTGGCCCTCCTAATTAGCGTATTGATTTCCTCCCTGGTGCTCATTTACTTTATTTAACAATTTTTTTCACTAAGAATTTAATAAAAATCACCTTCTTGAGCCGTATCCCCCCCCACCCCCCCCGGCGTTTCAATTATTACCTCATCACCTGGCTCCAGGTCTATTGTCGCCTTACTCGGTAAATTAATGACCACAGCATTACCCCCCCTCCTAATAGTGACTCTACCTGGCGCTCCATCACCACCGCCCCCCCATAGACCCCCCCACGGCCTTGTCCTAAACCTCTCAGCCATTATCGATAGCCTCGCCTTAGTCAGCACCTTAAATGACCTAATAATGCCATCACCGCCTCGGTATAGTCCATCACCACCACTCCCCCCCTCCCTAATCCTATAACCCGTGAATAGCAGTGGGTACTGTCTCTCGGCGATTTCAATGGGGGTATTTAACGTATTCGTCATGTTCACATGAACACCACTCACACCAGGCTTGCCTGGCCTACCGCCAGTCCCGCCGCCAATTGTTTCGTAGTATGCCCAGTAACCGCCATTGGGCAATGTCCCGCCTATCATTACATTCATCATAGTGCCAGACCCAGCCGCCGGTACTCTATTAGGTAGTGCCTTAGCCAATGCCTTAAAGACCACGTCCGCAATTCTCTGCGTCGTCTCGACATTACCGCCACTCACTGGTGCGGGCTTCCTTGGGTTAACGAGCGTGCCCTCGGGCGCCATGACGCTTATAACGCTATAGAAGCCCTCGTTGGTTGGTATGTCACTTTGCATCAATGATCTTATCGCAAATGATACGGCTGAGAATGTCACGCCATAAACAGCGTTTATTGGCGCCTCGACCTGTTCATGCGTACCACTGAAGTCGGCCTTAACACCCTCCTCGCCTATCTCAATAGACACCTTAATTGGTAATAACTCATCACCAAGCTCCATGTAGTCCACGGCGTCGTAAATGCCCCCCCTGGGCCACTTGCCAATCTCCATCAGGGCTAACTTCCTGCCGTACTCAATACCCTCTCTCCACGCATTAACGACGTTATCAACGCCGTACTTCTCCACCAACTCCCTAACCCTGGCAACTCCAACTCTGTTCGCGGCGAGTTGAGCCGTTATGTCACCAATCGCGGTCTCCGGGGTCTTGAAGTTACTGAGTATCATATTTAGTATGTCACGCTGTAACTCACCCCTAATCGCAACCTTAACCGGTGGTATTACCAAACCCTCTTCATAAATCGTCTTAGCGCTGGGGGGGTTAATACTACCCGGCACAGGCCCGCCAACGTCCACATGGTGAGCCTTATTAACGACGTAGCCAATGAGCCTATTACCTACGTATATCGGTTCCATGACCATGACATCATTTAAGTGCGTACCGGATATGTATGGGTCATTGAGAATCACTACATCGCCAGGGCTAAGCTCAACACCCTCATTACTAAGCCAATTGAGTAAATTCTTAACGCCCACCCTGAATGAGCCCAGGTGCACCGGTATGTGCTCCGCCTGAGCCACAATGTTACCCTCCGAATCCGTTATCGCACAGCTGTGATCCATCCTCTCACGTATGTTTGGTGAGAAGGCCGACCTACGCAGAGCAACGCCCATCTCCTCAGCAATAAACACCGAGGCTCTAAACACGAGTTCCCACGAAACCATCCTAAGGATAAGCTTCAAACCCCCTAATAAAGCATTGCCATGGGTGGATTTAAATAATTAGGTGCGAACTTCAAATAGGTTATGGGCCTTGATCTAAGGAAGGAACTCTTGAGGTTACTTAAGGAGGATGAGGAATTCAGGTATGCGGTAATGGGACTATTGGGCATTAGCGACCTTAAGTCCTCAGTGGACAACCTAGTTAAGGCCATATCTGATTTGAAGAATATCGTTGCCAGGCAGGGCGAGGAGATAGGCGAATTAAGGAAAGCCGTGGAGGCACTTGTTAAATCTCATGATGAGCTTAAGAAGATTGTAGAGACGTTGAGTGAAGACGTTAGGAGGCATGGTGAGGTCATAATCGTTATGCAGACCAGCATTGAGAAGTTAACATCCTCAGTAACGGCGTTGGGCTATAGGTATGGGCTTTTCGCGGAAAAAGCCTTCAGGGAGTCCATTAAGTACCTCGTCAGTGACCTGCTTAAGGTTTATGAGGTTAGGCGTTGGACGTACTACGACAATGACGGCGTAGTACTCGGTCACCCCTCGGTTATTGATGTAGATGTTCTCGTTAGGGATAATGAGCACGTACTCGTTGAGTATAAGGCGAGTATTGACCGTGGTGACGTGGCTGAACTATATAGGGAGGGAGTCCTCTACGAGAGGGTTAATAAGGTGAAGCCGAGGTTGCTCATTGTTGGTCCGGTAATTAGGAGGAGGGCTCTTGAGTTGGCTAGGGAGTTGGGTGTTGAGGTTAGGGCTTCTGAAGTTGTTTAGTCATTACTCAATTACCGTTACTCCTCCACGCGTTGGCTTTGGGTTAGGGAAGAACCTCCTGTAAAGGGCTATGTTTATAACATTCACGATGAAGGCTATGGTAAACGGTACGGGGGGGATTGGTAGGTAGTCGAGCATTGGGCCTGCCGCCATCGTCGCCGTTGCCGATGGCAACAATCGCGCCGCTTGGTTAACCCCCAGAGACCGTTGACCTACTGCCCCCTGCCCACGAGCTCCATCATTAAGGCTTGCTGTGGAGCCAGTGATGATACCCTAAACATCACGTAAACAACATACGTTATTGCGGCTAGGTAAAGGGTTGTTGAGAATGGTATGAGGATTAAGGCGATCGTCGATATTACCCTTGGAATAATTATGGCATCCCTAAGCCCGAAAATCCTCGAGAGGACTGGCGCCGTGAGCGATGCGAAGGCTGCTGCAAGACCGCCGATGAAGAATATGTCGCCAACAACGCCATTACTCACGTGGAGGACCATCTTAAATATTATAGGTAGAAATGGCGTTATTAATCCCTGGGCTGTGCCATTTAATGCACCAACAATCGCGAACCTCTTTATGTACGTTAAATCCCTCCTTACCTTTTGGGCTATGGCCTTAGAATTAGTGTTTGGATCATCATTAACGCGTTGTTTGGGTCTATGCTCCTCCCTAATTGGTAATACCACGAATAGGCTAACCGCTGATAATGCAAGGGCCGCGTAGAATGCGTCTCGATAGCTGAGGTTAGCCAGTAATGCCCCGATTGCCGATGCCGTTCCAGATACCAAGTTGAATATTGCGTATACTATGGACTATCCATGTCCTCCGTCTTATCAGCCAATATCGCCGTTTGGACTGGTGCAGCCACAGCACCAACACTACCACTGGCTAACGTCCCAGCGGTACCGAAACCGCCTAATGCGGCTGCAAGTAGGAGCAATGGGTAATACTTAGTGATTAGGAGTATTGCCGTGGCTATCGGCAGAAAGGCAAGCGTCAGTAATAGAACCGCCTTCCTACTATACTTATCACCCAACCTACCAAACAATAGCGAAAGAAGGGGGGGTGCCGTGAATGCACCAACACCGAAGAAAACGCCAACATCAGTTAATGTTAGGTGCAGGTAATAATACAGGTAAAGCCCGTCACCACACCAAGCGCACCACCAGCCACACTCCTCAATCCCCCCCTAGAGACAAGAAGCAACCAAACATCCCTATCCCAATTAGGCACAATCGATATCAAAAACAAATCCCTATAAAAACCAAATTCCCCCCCATATACTTAACGATACTCAGAAACAACCTCATTCATTAATTGAACAATTGAATTATTCAAACCAACATACTTACTCACTCTAAGCAATGAACCAATTAATGGGCTCGTTAGGACGACACTATCGTTATTAAAACCAAGTGGCGTAATGCCTAGGCAATTATCATAGTAAATATTGTCTATAAAACCGAAGACGCCATTGACATGATGAGCCACAATGAATGTACCACTGATTAAATAGCTCATTAAAATAGCCGTGCCGTTGACATAAATCACGAATACATAGTTATAATGCAGATACTGCCTACTCATGGTATTGTTCATAAATAACCTTATTGCTTAAATAAATAAAACACCCCCCGAAAACAAATAACAATAATTATGAACAAGAGCATTAAGGATACAAAGCAATTAATTAGGGAGCGAATCTGGAGATTGCTTGAGGAGAAGAACATAGCGTCATTCCCAAGGCCTGTCTATGGCAGGATACCTAACTTCGTAGGTGCGGATAAGGCCTGCGAGTTAATGACAGCGCTTACTGAGTTCGTTAAGGCCCGCGTAGTAAAGATAAACCCTGACAGCCCACAACGCCGGTGTAGGGAGTTAACGTTGATCAATGGGAAGTTACTGATAATGCCCACGCCTAGGATTAAGGAGGGCTTCCTAATGCTTGATCCGAGTAGAATACCGAGGCAGTACTATGGCGAGGCTTCGACCATAAGAGGCGCGTTTAAGTGGGGGGGTTTGCCGATTAAGCCTGGGATATGCCTAACATAGACCTTGTCATAATAGGTTCGGTAGCCGTCAACCCAAGCAATGGGCGTAGGCTGGGTAAGTCACATGGTTATGCGGAGATTGAGTGGGGAATAGCCAGCGCCCTGGGTAAGGTTAATGAGGATACACCGGTGGTAACCACCGTTCACGAACTACAATTGGTGAGTGATGAGATACCTAAGGAACCCTTTGACCTACCTGTAGACGTAATAGTCACTCCAGGTAGGGTGATTAGGGTTAAGAGGGTTGATCCCAAGCCACGCGGTATTTACTGGGATTTCGTCACGAACGAAATGCTCAGGGAAATACCACTACTTAGCGAGCTAAAGGCTCGACTCAACAGCAAGAAGTAATTGTGATCCACGGGAGATGCTGTATTGACTTTATGCATTACTTGCCTGCTTAATTGGGGTCTCGTATATCTTGCCCAACAACTCATAAAGCCTATCGATTCTCTCGCCTAACGCCTTATTGCCGGCATCCATCTTATCACTCAACTCGTTCATGCGTCTACTCAACTCACTATATATTGCGTCAATCCTGGCATTTACTGAGTCAATCCTAGCACTTAATGAGTTACTACGTGACTCAGCCTTACCATCCATCTCATCAATCCTCCTCATCAGCTCACTAACCTTCTCATAAACCTTTTTATTCAATTCATTAATTCTATTATCTAATATTGCAAATTTCTCGTCTATCTTCTTATCAAGTATTGCGAATCTATCATCAATCTTCTTATCGAGTGCCACTATTTTCTCATCATACGCATTGAACCTCTCATTAATCTCATTCTCCAGCACATCGATCCTCTTACTGAGCGCTTCGAATAATGTGTCAACCCTCCTATTTAAGTCATCAATCCTCTTGTTGGTCTCCCTGAACATGCCTAGCATCAGCACCACTAAGTCCTCAGTCGTTAACTTCTTACCACTCTCCACCTTCTTCATTACAGCATCTAAAGCCCTATCAATGACTGGACCAATCACAGACCCCGTTACTCAACAGTAAACTAACCTCCGCACGGATATAAAAGTGTTTATCTAAACAACGTTGGGTAGTGCCGTATTAATCATGATGAGGTCAACCGATCAATCCCCCCCCAATAAATCAAACCCGGCAACGCACTTAATTTGGTGCATTGTGGTATTGCTTTAATACCTGCCAGTCAGGAATAACCTGTATGATTCTGAATAACCTGACAGGCATGCCTGAGCTTTATGGCTATGCCCTATTAACGTACATAGCCATCGCCGGTGTGCTGTGGTTGCTGCATAGGTTTGGTAGGGATGACTTGCTACTCCCTGTTGCTGCAATGAATTATATGCTCCTCCTCACAATTAGCCAATACACGGCATCGAAGATCGGCGCGTTCGTGGGGCCATTGGTGATACCCATGGGCGTCTTCACATACAGCGCCAGCGTTGCCATGCTCGACTTCCTAACGCTTAGGTTCGGTAGGAGGGTTGGTTATTGGATTGTGAGGCTCGCTGCCTACCTGCAGGCGTTGGTATTCATCATAAACTGGCTGGTCATAGTGTACCCACCAGCCCCCCCATTCTGGAACTTGCAGGGTGCCTTCACGAGCATAATGGGTCAGTCAGCGAGGATTGCCATAGCCTCAATAACTGCCTTCCTAATCTCGGAAACCTACGACGTATTCCTCGTGAGTAGGCTAGGGGGTGGTGTGCTTAGGAGGGTTGGTTACTCGGACCCGGTGGCGATGACCATCGACACCCTGGTATTCATACCAATCGCCTTCTACGGCGTTGTGCCAAACAACGTACTGCTACTATTGATGGCTTCACAGCTCTCGGTAAAGATAAGCCTGGTGCCACTGACCATGCTCGCCGTGTGGATAAACAGGAAGGCGCTGCAATACGGCTACGTAACCAGCAGGGTATGAGGAGATCATCTTTGCGAGCCATCATCACGGCACTCAGCACTCGAGATCCAAATCACCAAATTAATGAGTTAAGGCAAGTATTTAAGGCTTGATGAGGTATTAAATCCGGTGGCTAAGCCCTGGATCGACTTAAACAGGTACAGGGAGGTCAGGATCAAGGAGGCAACCGCCGAGGTCGAACTGGCTGAGAAATTCATGGAATTGGGCTCATAAGGAATGCCGCAGGTAAGGCGTTCCAAGCATGGAAGGCGCTGCTTGGGCCCTAGCCGTTGATACTAGGGATGAACTGGCCAAGGTGTTTAATAGAGATGTCGAGCTTGAGAATAGGGTAATTAAGGAGGTCGATTATGTAATAGCCCTAATATCAACCACTAGGATGAGGGAAATAGCCAGAATAATCGAAACAAGGCACCCCCCCGGCACATACACAAACACGTTACTGGCGCTGGAACTCCATAGGTATCAGCACAACGGACCAGACCCAGAGGAAGCACCATCCATATACAGAAACGATGAAGACGCACTAATAGACATTAGGAAACTGATTGAAGCAATAAGGACAAGGATAAGCAAAATGATTATTAAAAACATTGTCTAGCTAAAACATACAATACGTTAAATAGTAGGAACCCATTAACCTTCTCACCTTAAGATTAGACAACTGAAATTAAGAACTAAATTAACATACACCATAATGTAATATGACCTTAGTATTTGATTTCGATAACGGGAAGCCTATATAGCCCAGAGAATAACAAGGCTAGTAAGATGTTGATTAAGCCATTTAATAATACGATTGTTACTTTAAACGAAGAAAAGATAACAGAAGAAATCATCAAAAGATTAAATTTAAACCTTGATAATATTATTAATACATTTAATAAATATAAAAATGAACTTTGGAGATATAGACTTAATATCAATGCTAGAAATTCACAATTACAGCAGGTTAGTGAAATAATCAATGATATTTTACAATATCTTAATGATGGGATGAATTTCCTTATAAAGCATATCGAAGAGCGTTCTAATATATTGCAAATAAAATATAGCAATACCGTAGTATCAATCTATACCGAAAACTTTGTTTTCAGAGAGCAAAAACTAAGAAAAGGCAGTATATTAAAGATTTCATTTAGAGGATTTGGAGGAGTTGATCTTAGTGTGCCAGCACTATTCAATGATAATGAAATAATACCAATTAGGTATGGTTTTGCGCATTCTGATGAAGGAAGGATTAAATGCTACCCATATATGGCAAGTACACAACCTTGGCAGTGGTTAATATGGTCTCTGTTATATCCTGGTTCAATACACATAACATTACAAAGTATTAACTTAAATAAAACGAATATCACATTAACTATGTGATTACACACGACGCAGTATTGCTCATTAAAAGATGCCGTCCTTAACACGAATGATGAGAAGACCATTCTTTTAACGTTATTCGGTGGAATCTTAGGCGATGGTACTGTTAAGAAAATAGAAAAGGAAAAAACGATATACCTTGTCGCAAAATCTAAACGTAAGTGGTGGGTAAGTGTACTAAAAGAGCTGAATGGCTGGAAGGAAGAGGGCGACACAATAGTATTTAGAGGTAATGCAGCAATTCTCACTAAAAGAATTATTGAAGCGATACCACCATTAATGAAAGATTTATTGGATATACTTTCTTTTGAAAAGTGGCAAAGGCTTAAGAGACTTGCTGCTGAAGCTGAGATCAATTCACTTACAGATAACCACTCTCCTTAGCTTTCCTCAGAATCTCTATTAATAATATAATATTCTTAAGAAATATGCTAGATAGAAGATAATGGTCATTAATCTAATATTAACATGACACAAATAAGCACAGACACGTAACAAAAATACGCAAACATATCAATAACAACCAAAACCAACCCAAGAAAAATCAACGATCTACCAAAATCATAAAGCAGGACAAAAAACTTAAATCCCCCCCCGACAAGAAGAACAAAAAACGACCCCCCGGTAGCTCAGCTCTGGGAGAGCGACCGGCTGAAGACCGGTAGGTCCCGGGTTCAAATCCCGGCCGGGGGGGCACCATCAGGGTATTGATCCTTGTTATGATTTGGGGGGGTTTGTTTTGTGGGTTTTGTCTCTTTGCATGATCGTTGGCTTGGGATTAATTTATGATTGCTTCGGTAGTGAATTATAGTGCTTTCTGTTTCCTGGATGTTTGGGATTTTTGTTCAGGGCTTGAGGTTTTGGTTCACTATTGCTACTTTCAGGTCCCTAATCACTACGTTAATTACCAGTAGCGTGATATTATGTAGTCTGGTGCTGTGTTTTTCATGAATATTGTTAAGTTGTTCATGTTTATAACCCTGGGTAGCCCCCCCTGGGCCATGGCTATGTAGATTATTGGCTCCTCGGTTATGTAAGTACCCTCCATGTAAAGCTGTTCCGCGGTTGGCGTTGCATTCGGTTTGGGGGGTACGAACCCAATCCAATCATTATTAACCATTAACCCAACCTCCTCACCCTCACTGCTCACGTTGCATGATGGTAGGATGTATGGTATTGATGAGTATATGGCGACCTCTATCACGTCGCTTGGCGTGGCATTAATTGGTGGGAACACAGCCACAAAGCCTGTGTGCACTACCGACCAATTCATAGCCTTGGCATACTGCCAGAAGGTTAGGGTCTTATTGCCGAGTGGGTATGCCGTGTTTACGATGGTGGCTATTGTCAGTGTTGGCGAGGCTGTGCTCGTGGCTATTAAGGTGCCGTTTAAGTAAACACCCATACCCATAACCATGCCAGGCTGTGACGGGCCTGGCAGTGAGTAGTTGATTACTGTGAGTGGTACATCAATGGGTATGTTTACGTAATTGATAATCATGTTTCCATGAACATGATAAACAAGCACAATGAGTGAGTTGCCTGGAATTACAACACCACCATTACACGCTAACCCACCATAATAAATGAACTGAGGAACGGGAAGTGCGGGTAAATGCCTCGAAGAGCTTGCACCAACAGACGCGTGGCTATGCCCAATAAGGACAAACTTAATAACAAGGAAAGAAACAACCAGAGCCGCCACAACCAACACAGCCACCAACCACCTCAAACCCAGACCCATAATCCTCACATAACCTCTTATCCACAGATTTTTCTTTCTTTGGGTATTAAGAGGAGTGAAACGAGCAGGTAGGGTTACCTTCACGGTTTAACGCTTATAGGCCATTGATTAATTAATGACTTACTAACTAAAAGCGTGGTATTCATTTCACGGTCAGGATGATTGGTTTAAAGGCAATCGATACTATTCGTAAGTTACCTTCACTTAATCTTTGTTATTGGTAGTTTCCCATTCCTTAGGTCATTTATCAATTGAACGACCTCGCTTATTGCTGCCTCCAGTATTGTCCTGCCCTTTTCCTGGCTTGCTCTTGATGGGTATCCCTGTACGGCCTTCGTGTACTCCATTGCGTAGGCTCCTTACCATATACCCTGAACCTCGCCTCAACCCACTCATCAGCAGAGCCATCCCTGGGTATCCACTTGACTAGGTCTGGGTATGCTGCCCAGACCTCGCTTGTCTCATCCTCGGCAGCGTGGCCTTCCGGCGTTTCCAAAACCTTTTTCCTGGCTTCCTTGGCCAGGTCTATCCACCAGTTTATGATTATTATGACTAGGTTCGTCTCCTTAGCCACGTCCTTAGCCGCCATGTTTAGGGCGTCCGTGTTTCCTCCATGCCCGTTAATGACGACTAGGTACTTAATGCCGTTTCTGGCAACTTCCCTGAATATATCCCTGTATAGCATATAGAGTGTTTCATTGCTTATGGATATTGTGCCGGGGAACTTATCGAGTACGTACGTATTCCCATACCAAACAGTGGGTAGTAGGAGTGCGTTGGCCCTCTTGGCGGCTTCCTCGGCTATGTAGGTAGCCATTAACGCGTCAGTGCCCAGTGGTAGGTGTGGTCCGTGAGCCTCGACAATACCCGTCGGTAGTAAGGCCACTGTTTTATCCACCTTCTCGAACTCAGGCCAGGTGAGTTCCCACCAACGCATTAATCAGTGATTTGGCAATGCCTTAAATGCAATACCCTGAGGTTAAGGGTCCCAGTACTGCCTAGCCCTATCCCTAAGTGCCAGGGCTAGTTCGAGGACCTTCCTATAATCCCTCGACTTGAGTATCTTATCGACCACGTTGAGGTCTAAGTTGGCGTAACCGTGAACCACCACGTTCCTAAAGCCACCAACGACTTAACTAGGGCCTCTTCCTCACCCGTCACTAAGCCCTTCTCCCTTAACTTCTTGGCAATTCCCGAGTAGCTTCAACTGCAATACCCATGTTTGATAATAATCGCTGGCACAGGTCAATGAAGGCCTGGGCCTGAACCTGGAGTGCATGTATTGATGCCAGTTGGTCTCGCCAATTGTTTAGGTCATAGCCATGGTCGACCAATTCATCGAGCTTCCTAGTCATATCCTCAATAATGCTAAGCAACTTATTTAGGATCGCCATCTCATCACCAACGCCTTACCCGCATTAACCACTAGGTCCAACTTCCTGGCATCAATAAGGAAGTCCTCACAAATAGAAGCCCTCCTATGCATCCTCAACCAAGCATCATCACCGGCCATGTACAGTATCACACCATCACTAAAAACCTCATGAATCAGGTAACAATCAGTATTGTCACCAATGGGCACCAAATCCACCTTATCCGTACCCAGGTAATCAAACAGGTCAAAGAGTAACCGTGAATACCTACCTAGGTCAAGGCCTCCCATGAACTCCACCGCAATATCAACATCCTCACCAAAACCCCCCCTCCTAACTATGGAACCAAAGAGAACCGCATAGTAAATACCGTAGCTACCCCCCCATGAAAACATCCTCAACTTGCCAATTATTGATTTATCAAGCATTAAACTCAATCTAAGGATTATATACATACTTAAAGTATTTACGTTTACCCAATGTCTATAGGTTACTACTCGCTTACAGCTCAACCACAAAGTATCTCAGCGCAGCAGCGACGCAGACGCGCTAATACTCAATGCGAAGCACGAGCTGGACATGGCGAGGACTAGCGCCTATTCAATTGATAATTTAAGGAGTGCATTCAACTATGCAGTTAAGGCATTGGCAATTAGGGGAGGGCTACCTGAGGTTTAGGATGCAGTGAGGATAGGTCGTTGAACAGGTCGGTTAGTGACGAGCGCCGTAATGCGGTTATCAGATAAACTACCGATGGTGAAGGAGTTATGGCTAATCCTAAGCCAGGGCTCAGTAACCAACATTGAAGAGGTAATAAGTAAGGTTAAGGAATTACTCAGAACGTTTTAATCAGACAATGAACCTACTCAGTAATGCTCAGCCCTGGCACACGGTAGCACCAGGCCATGGATATAGATAGGGCAGATAATCCAGGTAATAACCACTACCATTAATCACAATACCCATTGGCCAGTAAGATTCAACATCTTGTGTAGTTTCTATAGCTGGTGTACCCACAAATGTTGTGTAGAGTTGCCATGCAACGTTATCATTAGTTTCAATTCCCACTATGTATGACTGGTAAATACTACTGCTTGAGGCATATTGTTGAAGCAAATAGGATATGCCAAAACCAATGAAGTGTGAGATTATCGGATCATCAGTGATAAAATCAGCTATTATCTCAGCAATTGCACTACCAACATCTGGTGCCCAACCAGGTAAGACGGCTTTATAAGTTGTAATTACATTACTGAGATAATAAGCTACCCTATAAGGTTCCACACTTGCTGGGGGGGTTGGTGAATTACTACAAGCAGATGAATATGACACTGACCCGGTGGATGGATTATACGAAAAATATTGGCCATCGAGTACTGTGAATGCTTCACCTGCTAAACCTTGATTTATTAGTAATGTTAATGTATTTGTTATTGAGCCATTACCTAAATCAATGAACGGATAAATAACTAAGGAACTTGACGATAATCCACTTAGACTTAGTACCATAGTACCATTAGCCACATAAATTGGTATACAAGAACCACTTTGATATAAGCAGTCGTAAAATGTAACAGCAGCAATATTATCAACGGGCCCTACAAACACTGTACCAGAACTACCAGGTACGTAATATATAATATCGTTAGAGGAACAACCAATACTTAATGATGAACCATACTTAACCTCAACTCCACCTACCACGCCACAGTATGAATTACTAAGTACCATGTTTATTTGATTTGAGAATATAATTGTAGGCGATGCGGATGTTATCGTAGTTATATAGTTATCATTTGAGTAATTATATATTGCGTACGTCGCGTAAAGTCCGCTATTTGCCTGAGCTATGGCATTTTCAATAACAAAGCCGATACTAGTAACGCCATTATTCCACACTCCCGAGCCCCAACTTATGAAGAAAAATGGTACCGGTCCATTAAATTCATAACAACTCTCTAATTGCCACGATGATGCACCAGGTAGTCCCGGCGGATTATTTAGAACAACATTATTTCCCATACATGAACCCACATAGGTGTATCCGTATAGATCTGTTACGTTTATCTTAGTATTGGTTATTTGTGTGGTTGTTGATTTCGTTAGGTTTCTCGGTATTGGTAGTTGCCTTGCCATTGTTAGGTTTACTGTTGCTATTATCGCTATGTGCTCATTGCTTGTTATCCACCTTGGGTTGTAGGGTATTGCCAGTATTATGAACCTAATCGTGCGCGTCTCATTGGACGTGTACGTGATGAATGCCAGTAGTGATGGCCATAGTCCAGTCACTTGCCATTCTCCGGCTATTTCCTTGATTAAGGGGCTTGTTAGGTTTATACTTACCATGCCTATTCCGTAGTAATAACCCACGGTGTATATCTTCGTTGGTGCGAATGCGAATAGGCTCACCGTCACTGGTACGGGCGTGTTATTTAGGTATGCGCGTATTACTAGTGCCGGTGCTGTGGTGCTACTCACGTTGTAGTAATCTATGCGTGATCCCTCGCCCGTGATTGTCATGAATGGCTTTGGCTGGGCCTGTGTTTGGGCTAGGACTGCTAGGGCTATTGAGAGGACCGCTATTGAGAGTATTGCCAGGGTGATTATGCGTGCTCTGCCTACCTGCCTGGGCATAGTGGTTACCTTAATCATGGGCTTTTTTACTTCGGCTTTTCATAACTAATGCGCCCTGCCTCATTCGGGCAAGCCTCCATTGGAATCACTACGTTGCTTATCTTCTCTTCGCCAATCGTGGTTGATGGCCCATGGCTGGATAGACAATGAAGTTATCGGGTAGTTCCCTGTATAGCCTGCACACGGAATCCCTGAGCCTATCCATGTCACCTCCAGGTAGGTCTGTCCTACCGACGCTACCCGCGAAGAGCGTATCTCCCGTGATTACAAAGCCGTCACCGATTATCGATATTGAGCCCGGCGTATGCCCTGGAGTGTGCATAACCCTCAGGTTAAGCGGTAATTGTGACCCCCCCTCATCAACGAACACGGGCTCCGGCAACTCCGGTTTCGCGAATCCCCCCCACCCTGAGGCTAATTCATTAAATAATTCCTTCAATTCCCAATCAAGCTTATGCGCCATGAATGGAACGCCTAAGTGCTCGGTTAACTCCTTAACTGCGCCCACATGATCAAAGTGTAGGTGCGTTGCAACTACGGCTAAGGCCCTCCTACTGCCTAGGGCATTTAGTATGGTCTTAGCCTCATCCCCCCAGGGTCAATTATTACGCAGGAGTCACCATTGCATACAAGGTAGCAGTTGGTTTCAAGAGGCCCAACGACTATTACCTCCACGGTGGGCATTAGGATCCCTGCCCTTTGCTTGGCTTACCCATTATTGACCACACCTCAATTGCGCAGGCGAGTATTGACAGTGACTGTATTGTAGCTCCCACGTAGTTTACGACCAGCCTACTTACAAATGCCAATATCACGGCCACTATGATGAGCAAGGCACTTGCTAACCACATGTACCTCGATGCCCTATGCGTTGCAATGCTCGTTAGCACTGCGTATACGCCGACCATGAGTGCCAGGGCAATTATTAGGAATATCACTGAGGCCATAAACTGCTTAGTGAATAGTAGGACTATGCCGATGATTATCGCGGCTACAAAAGCTGCAGGTACGTAGCCCCCCCTCTCAAGGCCGTCGCGTATGAGTACAATACCTAGGTAAGTGTATAGGCCCAGTATTAATGCCAGGGTTATTAGGGCTAGTATGGCTATGTTGCTGGGTATGTATAGCATGAAGTATGGCAGCGGTATGTCCGTGTATATGGTTAGGTAACTAGTTATGAAAAGCCATAGCAATGACGCAAAATTCACGATAACAAAACCAACATAAAACCAAACAAGCCTATTAAGCATCTTCGTATCCACATCCATACTACAAATGCACCCCTGAGGCATACTTAAATTCCTTAAATTAAATAAGTTGCACATAGTAATCCTTATAACACTCCATACTTAACCACGTGGCAGGTTATGAATAGTAAACTCCGCGGTTACCTAGCAATGATTGGCGTCCTAGCCGCCTGGGGGGGCTCATCCTACTCCATCTCTAAGGTTGCCATGTATTACATGTCCCCCCCCTTCGTACTCACGATGTATAGGTTCGGCTTTGGCGGTTTACTGCTGTACCTAATCGGTAGGGGGGGCTTAGTGATAAATCGTAAGTACGTAATAAACGCATTACTTAATGGGACCTTATTCGTGGTCTTCCTAAACCTCGCCATTAAGTATAGTTCAAACCCAGCCCTGGTCTCCGTACTCGTCTATACACAACCAATCTTTGTACTAATACTCTCGATAGTGCTTTACGGTGAGAAACCAACCATTTTGCAGGTAATTGGTATCGCAATGGCATTTATCGGATTGCTGATTGCGGTTGGCGTGTACAGCTTTGACGTTGGTGATGCCATTGCGATACTTGGTGGTTTCATTTGGGCGTTAGGCACTCATTACTACAGGAGGAACCTTGTTCATGAGGATCTCATTAAGTTGAATGCCTCCATGGCAGTAATATCGACTCTAATAGCAGCACCAACACTCATCATAAACCCACACATGGAATTAACATTGAATGCCGTTGCGTGGGGGGCATAACCGTCGCGTTGGTGGCCCAGGTGATGGGCTTCCTACTTTGGTTCCTAGGTGTTAGGGACCTCGGTCCCGTAACGGCGAGCTCAATATCAATACTTGTACCCGCATCTGCATACTTATTCGCCTTATTAATACTTGGTAAGGTACCCACGGAGATGGAGGTAATAGGCTCGGCGATAACGCTCACTGGCGTCTTAATATCGCAGTTAAGGGCCTAGCGAGCCTTATTGACCCTGTAAGTTCAGTGTTTCGTAAAGAACCCGCTGACCGTTTGTGAATACAACCTCTGCAGTATTTATACCGTAGATCCTCGAATCGCCGTTGTAATTCACGGTACAATTCCCAACCCTCAGCACCGCACCTACGTAATGCGTCCCATTACTAATTATGGTTAATAACGCTGAGTTCCCAGGCGGTATGACGCATCTATTGTTTGGCGTGAACTCGGCATTGTTGATTACTATGTACGCCAGTTCTACGTACTCCGTGCCTGAATTAATGATTATAAATGTCGCGTTATTCTGTGACATGCTTGGGCCTTCTATCATTACTCTAACGCCAAATGACCTTGATGCATTGCCGGCTATCCCAAATACCCAAATTACTATTGCTATGGTTAATGTTATTGCCACTACCACGAGTATTATTGTCGTTATTGTATCGCTCAACCCCTCACTCATCGTGTTTATTAAGTTTCAATTCCCCCCCTTAATAAACATTATTCTTAATAAAATTAAGTCACGACCAACAATAAAAACGTTAACGTTAATAAGGATATAGTCAGCAAGAAATAAACTTATACCAAGTTTAACCATAAACTACAAGTTGATATGAGCATTAAGGACCTAACCGCGGTACTCGTTGCCATCGGCATGGTCCTAATAATAACGTTGATCGCTTTACTGAATATGCAAAGCGCATCATTTTCAACAGGTTTATGGATTAGTATTGAACAATAATTATTTAATCAATGTTCATGTTAGTTGCTTTGTTTAGGTTTAATACATTAGTAGGTTTTCACGTTTCAGTGAGGGTGTTTGGTAATCATGGATCTGGCCGTGTCTCTGTGCATAGCATAGCCCTTTACAACAATAACTTCAACGAACAAACCTCACCAACAAGTTTATCCTTACTTAACCACACAGCCTACGCAATAACCACGAAACCCACACTCAAAAACAACAATAAACAACCAACACAAAACATCCCAGCGGTTTCCTAAGCTCCGGAGTCCAGGTAATGGGCTTTAAGAACCAATACGTGAACCAGCTCTACGGTGGTTAATACTCGTCTTATGCATTATGTACGTGCAGGTGCGATACTGCTCTCCATTAACTTGGTCATTACCTTTGACGTCAATTCGTATGTTGCGGCTATGTTTGAGTTCAGGACCCTCAACTGATTACTTATGAAGTCGAGCCTATCAATCATCTCTTTATGCATACTATCTACTTCTTTGCGTAAATCATCAATTTTCTTACTCATTTCGTCAAGCTTATTCATCATTGCATACATGAGTATTAACTCCGCATCCTCCCTCGAGACCTCCTTCCTACTAATCCAATTGGGTAATTGAGCAATAACGTAGTCCACACCCTTACTGAGGAGTAGGCTCATTAACTCGCTTAGGTCCATACTCATTAAGTTGGCCTTAAGCTTTAATTTTAAACCTTATTTTTAGTGCGTTTTGAATAACGAATATATCTGCAGTATTTATTTACAGTAAGCTTATAATTGTATTCGATTAATAGTTTACAATGAGCGTAGTACTGTCCGTTAGGATACCCAGGTGGTTGAAGGAGGAGTTGGACAGGCTTGGTATTGACTACTCGAGGGAGATTAGAGAATTCCTTGAGAGGAGGGTTCGTGAGGAATTGGCGAAGAGGCTTGAGGCTAGGTATGAGGAGCTTTTAAGGGATTCACCGCTGATAAGGGGGGGTAACCTTGCCGTAGAATTCATTAGGGAGAATAGGAATGCCAGGTAGGCAGATCGTATGTGACGTAAGCGTTATAGTTAAGTGGGTTATTAAGGAGGATTACAGCGACTACGCTGAGAGAATACGTATTGATTGCCTCAATGGTCGTATTACGGTTGTTATTCCATCAATAGCGATTGCCGAAGTGGCTGATGCCCTAAGGAAGTATTACCTACGTGGGTTGATAAGTGAGGATTACTTAAGGAGGGCATTAAACCTACTGAAGGATAGCCTATTAAATATCTATGGCATTACGTGGGAATCCATAATTAGTGCAAGCGAACTATCCATTAAGTACGGCATTTCGATATACGACGCCAATATACGTGGACTTAGCCATGAGACTTAACACAGTTATGTACACGGCTGATGATACATTAGTGAAATCGTTAGGTGGTAATCAATATGTGAAGCACGTAATTGATTATGCCCCGTGACGTGGGCATTTAGTAAAGTATTGTTGGGTCCTTCCTGAGCGAGGCTTCCCAGAACATTATCTCGAAATTAACGCTGTCCTTAAATGCCCTCTCCATATCAGGCGTTACCCCCCCGTACTTATCCAGCGTCCTTAGGATGGCCTCAACCCTAGACCAGTAATCGCTCGATGCGTAGAACTCGGCCCATGCATTGAATATGGCGTTGCCAGTACCAACAACGTACTTACCAATCTCGTGGTAGCCCCCCCACATGCATGGTGCCCATGCCGCGAGGAACTGGGGCCAGCCCAATGATGCGTAGTAATGTAGATGCCTAGTGTACGCGTAATTAACTAGGTTGAACCCTGTATTGTTAACTTCCTCCTCCGTTATTGATAAGTCACGGAATAACCTCTCATGAACTTCCGCACCCCTCTCCACATTGCTGAATACCGCTGTTAACACGTCAATGGCCTCATTAAGCGGAGCCTTACTCGCAGCCTCAATCACGGCCTTCTGCATTTCTCTCACGTACTTCGTGTCCTGAATTAGGTAATACCTAAAGACGTCCATTGGTAATGAACCATCTGAGCCTCTCAACGAATTCATGCCTAGTATATTTACTCCATAAGTCACCCACTAATTCCCTGAGCTTCTCGTGGGTATTGACCATATGCTTAATTTCGCAATTATCTGGTTATTAAATATTATTAACAAGTTTATTGAGCATTAGGACCGCACCTGCTAAGTTCGTTAATGACATCGATTGGGTTCCTCTCAACAATCCTCTTCCTAACATACTTAATCCTTTCACCACTCCTCCTGTCAATGCCCTCAAGCTCAACCCTAGTCCTAACCAGGCATGTACCAAGGGATTCCCAGGTAAGCCTTGGACCGCCCAAGGCCTTTATTACGTCACCTATGTGCGGAGTACTCTCTGGCGGGACCACCCTACTCCTTTGGGCTACCTCAACGTGATAATTATTGAAACCAACCCTAACGCGGTAAAGCATGTACCTGGCAACATCACGGCAATCATCATTAAGCGGAATAACCCTGGCATCAAAGTAGAGGACTCTACCAAGGGCATTACTAACAATGGCCGATGCGAGGCCAGCCATTGAACTAATTAGCTTATACTCACGCCCATTAAACGGCACATAACTAAGGAGGAAGACATTAATCTCATCGCTAATCACGAGCGCGTACTCACCGGAGAAGACCCTCATTAACTCAACGGCAGCCTTAATCAATGCCCTATGAACCCTCTCATCCCTGGGCCAGTTAAAGTCCCTAAGTGCCTTACCAAAGCCGGCCCCCCCATCAAGCCTAACGACTATCGGCGGCTTAACAATGTTAGTAATTACCCTGGAGTCGAAATCCTTCTCTAACTCCACGGGATTAGCGCTAATCAGTAGGTCAATGACGCTGGAATTGTTCATTATGTTCACGGTTTAATTACAGAAGCCATTATAAAATTAAGTCCCTAAGAACCGCCATAGTATGTGTACGGCTAGCGATAAGGCACAGCATGTAATGAAAATGGCTGGTTGGCCCAATGAAAAGGGCTTGTAGCCCTAACCCGCGGTTTCCTATTACATGTTAAGGGTTATTAACAAGTTAGTAGACCATGCTTTGATGATGTTAAGCGGGGGGGACGGATCTGATGGGTGAGGACCCAAGACCTGCGCGCTGATGCGTCTTCGTTAAGTCCTTGTAGGTAATATGTGCAAGGTTTTTAGTTTGGGTAAGGAGTGTACAATTTTGGCGTGGTAGTGTGATAATTAATGATAAATTGGCGATGGCTAGGAGTTATGTAAATATTCTAAGGTCGATTAGGGATAGAGCGAGGACTGTTGATGATTTAAGTAGGGATTTGGTGCTTAGGGGTGCCGTTGAGCGTTACCTACACTTAGCCGTTGAATCCCTCATTGATGTTGGTATGAGACTGTGCTCAATTCTTAATCTTAGTAAACCCGAGAGGTATAGGGATGTTGCGAGAATATTGGTGAGCGCCAATGTCCTTAGTGATGAAACTGGTAAGTTATTCGAGTTGTGGATTAGCTTTAGGAATGTGCTTGTCCACGGCTATGCCGTGATAGATCCCGAGAGATTGATTGAGGCTTTAAATGAAATCGATGAGTTAGATAGGGTAATTAATGAGATTAGTAATTTTGTCAGGGATAGGTCAATAGATCCCGATAATAATCAATTTATTACCAGCGATAGAGGATTTATTAACATAATTAATAGGGCTAGGCAGGTACTAGAGAGATCTAACTCTGTGCTATTCGCCTACGTATTTGGTTCATGGGTAATTGGTAAGCCGTCCCCCCCAGGGAGTGACGTGGATATCGCCATATTCACTAGCAGGGAATTAAGTTGGAAGGAACTCGTGAGCATGGCAATGGACCTAGAGGACTCGTTAGGGTTGAGAGTTGATCTCGTACATCTTAATAAAGCGCCGTTGTTACTGGCGTATGAAGTTGTGAGCAAGGGTGTCTTGATCTTTGATAGGGATCCAGAAAGAAGGGTTGACTTTGAAGTTAAGACTATTAGGGAGTTCCTGGACTTTAAGCCAAGACTTACTCAGTACTATGATACCGTGCTTAATCCTTAACCATAATTAACGCATTTAACACAGCCCTACCAACCCTGAGCACGGCATCCCTTAACTCACTCGCTATTAAGAACCTTCCAGCCCTGCCCTCGGTCAGGTTGTTACTTACTATGAGCACGGCCGCCGTCTTTACGCCCCCCCTCATAAGGCCCAGTAGGAATAGTATTGCGGTCTCCATTTCAACGCCCAGGAAGCCCCTCGAACCAAGTACGTTGACTAGATCCTCCTCCGCATAGAATGCGTCGCTACTATACACCGGACCAACCCAGGGCTTTATATTCATCGATTCGAGACTTCTCACTAACTCACTCATTAGGTGGTAATCAGGTATTGCTGGGTAGCTATGAAACTGCCCAGGTACTGCGTGTATATTCCTCCGTAGTTGTATGCAGAGCCTGTGGGTACAACCACATCGCCAATGCCTATCTCCCTCCTAAGCGCCCCCCCTGCGGTTCCAAGGCGAACAATGAATCTGGCGCCCATGCTTATCAACTCCTCAATCACTATGGCGGCCGATGGGGGCTCCGATTCCGTGGGTCGCCACCGTGATGTCGACACCATTGTACTTGCCTGTGTACGTTATTAACCCCCCTATTCTCATTAACGAGCCTCGCACCAACGAGTAACTCACTTAATTGTCTCGCCCTCTCTGGGTCACCGACTATTACCACCCTCTCGGCAATATCCCCCCCAGGATTAACCCTTAGGTGTATTGGCATGAAAATCACCTCACCATGTCAAGTACCGGTGTCTTACCGAAGTCTCCAAGGTCAACCTCAGCCTCACTGCCTGGGTATGGTATTAACCTAAGCCCAATCGACCTGCGCTTAATACTGACTATCGCATGTAAATCATTGATTAAGCCTTAATGAGCGATAATTGACTGCTTGGTATTGGTACCATGTCAACACCGGCTACGCAGGTCATCGTGTACTTAACAAGCTTGGAGAATGTGATTAAGCCCTCCCTAGCCCTCGCCTTCAACTGCTCATCCTCAGCAAGCGGCAGCATCACCTCGTTAAATCCTGTTACCTTAAATTGATTGGATGCTTCCCAAATGGCCTTGTTCAATTTATAAATGGCACTTAACGTGCCAGGCCCGCCGAACCTAATCCCATAAATCCTCTCAATGGCATTGACAACGGACTCCTCACCCCCCCAGGGTGATAGTGAGACGTCGATACCCAGGTAATCAATGCCCAATTCACTTGCAATTTCCTTACCAATGTCCTCGGCAGTCCTAAATACCCTGGTGAGGTCATTGCGTAGATTACGCTCATTACTTAATTCGCTCGGGTATAGTATTGATAGGGCTATACCATGGTTATTGCCGAGGTTTATTGAGTCTGGGTAGTACGGCGTGAGTATCGCATCGCCGATTAATGCGGCGATCCTTCTGGATAGAGCCCATTGATTTAGCTCCACAAGTTTCTTAAGCACGTTCGTAAATAACTCAGTGTTGTACTCATTCAATTCATTGAAATTACCAACCCAAATACTCAGGTAACTCCCCGACTCAATGAATGCATTAACCAACTTATTTAACTCGAACCTTGACTCCATGGCTATATTTAGCGATGCATGAATGTACCCAAGGTCGGCACTTACCTTATGCATTATTGTTGATAATTCCTCGAAGTCCCAGGACGGCTCGGTGAAGGGTAGTGTAACCCTCCAGGTCCTTATCTCAATCCCCCCTCCTGCCACTAACATTGCTTACCACATTACGTAGCTTAACCAGTTCCTGCCTAAGCTCATCGGCATTAACCCTGCCATTCTCCACGGGATAAAACAACGTAACTGCGCGAATAATCATTAACTTAGCAGTGGCCTATTCTCATTTAAGTATTGTCATTAATTAGTAATAATATGTTAGGTAGTGATTGTGCTCGTTAATAAACGAACCCCCCCTTGCATACGCATTACAAACATCCTTCAATGGGCACTTATCGCACTGCGGCTTGTCCCTAATGCATACAGTCCTTCCAAACCTCCATAGGAAGTCATCCAACGCTATTGGGTCTAGCTTACCAATCCTAATCACCGCGTCCCAAGCATCACGAACTGTCAACCTAAGTTCAACGTCAAGCTCCCTACTAAAGTGCACATCACGTCTCATTAACTCGAGAACCCAATCCTCAAGCCTTACGATGCCGAGCCTATAGGCAATCCTCGTGAGGTGATTATCAATTGGTAGCTTAATTTCCTGCGGCTTGGCCTTCAGCAACCCACGTAGCACCAAGAACTTAATCAATAGGTAAGCCTTCTTCTTTACGGGGGGGTCCTCATAGGCTGCCATACCGGATAACCTATCAATCAACTCCTCAACGTTTGAGACATGGAAAAGCCTAATCGTTGTACCATAATTCCTAAGCACGTAAGAACCCACATCCCTAAGTAGGTAAGCCCTAACACCATAATCCCAAACGGGTCCATAATCACCAACGAGCCAGTCCTTAACCACCGTGGGATCAAGCCTCCTTAGGCTGGCTGGGCTGAAGAAGGAACTATCCCTACTAAACATCTCCATACCCAACCTCCAAAGTAGGTCGGAGCCCGTGAAAACCTCATCGCCAACTCGCCTAATGAATTGCCAATCTCCAATATTCGTCCTATGGTCGATCGCCACCATCGCCAGGAAGTAATTGTACGTGGCCTCAATATCCGCATCCTTAGGCGGGTAAAACCTTGGATCGAAGGCGTTGGACCTGCGCAGGTCCAGCGATGCCAGTGCCTTGGCTACTTCGATAATTTTGTCCAGGTTAAGTGTTGCGGGTATCCTAGCCATAGTTAATTAGTCGCATTGGTGCTTATAATCCCTAAGCAATCGTAATGAGTATGAATACTCAGTAATACTTCTTAAACCCTAGTTGCGGTGCCACCTCCCTGAAGCACCTCCTGCATAAGTAAAGCCCGTACTTCCTAATGACAGCCTCATGAGTACCACATCTTTGACACCTAATTACGGCCCTCCCATACTTACGCTCCTTAGGTGGCTTTATCTTCGCCATTCGCGTTACCGGAAGAAAGCCCAGTTAAAAGTATTTTTGCCCGTGAAAAATTAAATAGTTAGCAATCTGCCTCAATTTAAATGACAACAACGATAGTCAGTACGGTGGAATTACCTGAAAAGGCTAGGGAAATGCTAAGGAGTTATAATGTCAACCTCTACGAACTACCGAAGTTGGGTAAGGACGAACAATCAAGCGCGTTATCCAGCGCCGAGATACTAATGTGCTGGTGCGGTAGGGAGTTTGACCTGACTAGTAACATTAAATCCATGCCTAGGCTAAGGGTGATACAGACGTTCTCAGCAGGTGTTGACCACCTACCATTCACCGCAATACCAAGCAATGTAGAGATCTATAGCAACGCAGGGGGGGCTTACTCGGTGCCCGTTGCTGAGCATGCATGGGCCATGATACTAACGCTTGCCAAGGGATTGCACAAGCCCGTACTAAATGCCAGGGAGTACCTAAGTAATGAATTAACGAGCCCGCGCAAAATCATTGAGTCAACACTGCTCGTCCTCGGCACTGGCGGTATTGGTAGGGAGATTGCGAGGATCGGTAAGGAGGGGGGGTTCAGGACCTACAATATCGGAATTAATAGAAGCGGTAGACCAGCCGAATACTTTGATGAGGTCTACCCAACGAGTAAATTACTCGATGTACTGCCAAGAGCTGACATAGTGCAATAGCGTTACCACTGAATAAGCATACGAAGGCTTAATAGGCGAGAGGGAGCTTAGGGCATTAAAGCGTGGCGCCATTGTTGTGAATGTCGGCCGCGGTGACGTGGTTAAGGAGGAGGACCTATACAGGGTTCTTAAGGAGAGGCAGGACATTAGGTTTGGCACTGATGTTTGGTGGGTACATGATGGGCATGAGGAAATACCACCGAGGACGCCATTGACGGCATTACCTAATTTCCTGGGTACACCACACATAGCTGGTGGGGGGGCTCAGAGGGAGATTGCTGAGTACGCGATGATTAGGGCCGTGGAGAACGTAATTAGGTACCTTAGGGGGGGAGAGACGCCCATGAATAAGGTCAATAGAGATGATTACGTTTAAATCACGCCCATGAAACAACACATCGCCTAGCCCTCACTTAGAAATTTCTAACCATGGCTATTAACACGGCATCACCGTAATACCTATTCCTCCCAGTACTCACCATAGCCAATTACCACGCCTAGATAGTCATAGATTAAGCCCCCCCTCCTGACCGCCTCCTCATAAATCCTCCAGATGCGTTTTGTAGAAACAAGGCCTACGTAGAAGCCCTCCTTCTCAAGTTCCTCACGGACCTTGTCCGGAAAGTCTATCGGCTTTACGAAGGGTTCCCTGGAAAACACCCTAAGCATTGCATTTAGTATGTCATTGTTATGCGGGTATGGCTTCTTCCTAACCATATTCTCATCGTTGCATAGGTACGGATTAACTTTTCTCTCATAACTTATCCTGCTCATAATTCCTGAGAAGGAACGCCCTCGCCAACTCCTTGCCGAGGTACATTGCGTGTGAGTAATTAGTGAAGTGATTGCTGTTCTTGAGCGTGTTATATGCCTCCTCAAGGGATTTAAACGAGAATCTCCTATGTAGTGAGTTAGTGATTGGCAACCTATGTTCAACAACCACGGACTCGCCCTCCCTCATAACCAGGAAGTTACCCCTTGGATCCTCGACGAACTCGCTGAACACATTGGCGTTTCTCCTCACGAACTCCTCAGCCCTACTTAGGTCTTTGGCGTATATCCTGGCTGAGAACGGCATTACGGCTATGGAACCCACGCTATACCAGGCATTGAACTCGCTATTCAGGGTCTCGACGATTCTCCTCGCAAGAGACCACCACCTATATAACTGCCTGCACCAGTCATTGAGCACGTCCACACTCCTCAAATAAACCACTTGATTATAATAGTCGCCACTTATAACACCCTGAACCAAGTAATCACTTCCGTAATAAACAGCGTTGATCGAATACGGATTAATCCTCAACTCCCTGACCATGGCATCAACCACCTCGGCAGGAGGCTCAAAACCCCCCCTAAGCCCAGCCTCGTTGAGTCTCCTGAATGGGTGCGGCTTACCCATCGAATCTATGACCACGAGCGGCGTTATCAACTCCCTATAATCACCCTTATCAAAGCCATAATTTAATACTAAATCAACGAGCTTAACCCAGGACCTATAGGTGTCCCTCTCATAAATGAAACCGCCGACCAACGGTAACACCCAACCACCACCATGCTCATTTTCACGAACCTCCACGTTCATCAATGGTCTAACAGGCCTACGCCCAGACCTATAGTTTTCATGGACGATCCTTATTAATAAGTCGGCGTTACGCACCTTAAATGCCTCCCTAAGGTCTATCACCCTCACCGTAGACCTAACACTATCCGCAACATCCTTACTCACAAGCAGTACGTCTAATGCACCATCCCTAAAGAAACGAATTAATAAATCACCAACGCCATTATAATCAAGGCCATAGACTATCAACGTATCGATCCAATTCATCCTGGCTAGGGTGGCTATCATGTAATTGATGCCGACTGGCGTGTATAGATTGCCTATAACACCAACAAGGCTTATTGAATCACCGAGAAGCCCCTTAACCTGGTTTACACTGCTCCAGAGGGTTACGATGGCTATGTTGGATTCCTCATTAATTACTTCATAATTAAACTTCACAGTTACCGCAACAGTGAGCTAGGTATAATCCTTGCCATGGCATTACAGGATAAAGCTGGGTATCAATAACGCAACAGATATTATAAAGGCTATGACCCAAACCCTAATGTCCCTCCTAAACACCCTAAAACCATCAAGCATAATACCCGGTAGCGCGAGCGGTAGCATGTTAAAGAAGCCGAGCCATGCATTAGTCGCGTATATTATGTTGGCATAGAAGGAGAAGGGGGGGCTGGGTAGTAATAACCAAAGTGGCAGGAATACCACTGCGAAGGCTATGTTTGTGGCTGGACCGGCAAGGGCTATCTTCAACTCATCACTCCTTGATGGGTAACCCCCCCAAACCTTTGGGCCTATTACCGTGGCGCCAGGCGTGGCTATTATGAAGAACCTCGTTAAAGCCGTAACGAGAGCCAGCAATAAGCCTATCCACCAAGCCCTGAAATAGGCTATGTAACCCAACCTCCTCGCCACCTCCCTATGCATTAGCTCATGGCCGAGGAATCCAGTCAACACTGCGATAAATGTCGCCACTAAACCGCCAATACTAAGTAACGTATTAAAGAGTAGTGCGAATGCTATCGTCATTGCAACTAAGGCAACCACGATATCCCTAACCTCATGTCTATACGGCCTAAACGGCACTCCATAACCACCACCCCCCCAATAGTAATTAAGGCCCATCGAAACGTACTGACTAAATAATTATTAAAGTCTTTCACTCAGACCCATCAATACCTCTTTAAACAATCTATTAAACACGAAGGGACCCTCGTACGCAAATGCCGTAACCACACCAACAATGTTCGCACCACTCCTCATTAAATCGATCACTTGCCACCCATGAAAGACGC
This sequence comes from Vulcanisaeta distributa JCM 11217, assembly GCF_001316005.1. GTDB lineage: Archaea > Thermoproteota > Thermoprotei > Thermoproteales > Thermocladiaceae > Vulcanisaeta > Vulcanisaeta distributa_B. The sequence continues at coordinate 38,472 of NZ_BBBJ01000001.1, read as the reverse complement.
CGCCAAGCCCAATGATCGGGTTCCTAAAGCCCCCCCACCTCCTAACCTTAACAATCAATGACTTAACAATTGGGTAGATTGGATAGCCACTTAATCCGCCATAGCCAACGGAAATCCCAGGCTCCTTAGTTGGCAGGGTATTGGCTATCGTTAATCCAAACCCACGCTTACCAGCCATGTTCACAATCCACCTGTAAAACTCAATATTAACCCCAAGGGGGGGCAGTTTTATGAACAACGTACCTGGAAATGCCTCAACACCCCTAAGCAATTCACCTAGGTACTCCCTATCCGATATCCATGAGCCACGGTAAGTAGGGCTACTAATATTTAATTCCACGGCGTCAACACCATACCCCCCTCAAATTGTTAAGCATGTACATAAACTCACCAATTGAGAATCCCGCCAGGCTAATAATTACGTAAGTACCGAGTCCGCGCAGCCTATTGAGAATACTCGGTAATCGACTTATGAAGTCTATGAAGCCCCTCGATGGTAAACCCATGGCATTAACCATTGCCTTAAAACTAGGGTACTTAACGATGCGCGGCTTGGGATTACCAGGGCGTGGCTTAAGCGTGATTGAGCCAATGGTTATGAAGCCAATACCTACCCGCGCAATCCATGGAGCTAGAAATCCATCCTTGTCAATACCCGCACCAAGCCCTAGCGGATTCTTAATGGACTTACCATTAACCTCAACGGGCATTTCAAGTTCATAACCACGGTAATTAACAATACCACTCCTAATGAGTGCATGTGAGGTCTCGTAAGTGAGCTCAGGAGGCAGGTAATTAAGTAGTTTGAGTACCCGGATTAACACGCGTGCTCACCAGGTAATTGATTATTGAATTACGTAACTCATCACTGATTAGTCCATTCTTAACGAGGATGTCAATCACCTCTGTAATCCGAAGTAGGGCAACAGCGTTAACACCCTCTCTCCTGATTGCATCAAGCCCGCCCTGCTCCCTATCAATGAAGGCTGCCGCCACAACCACATCACCACCGTGACTCCTAACAGCCCTAATAGCCCTAATTATCGAGCCTCCCGTGGTCACTACGTCATCGATTACGGCAACCCTCATACCCTGCCTCAAATCGCCCTCAACAAGCCTCGCCATACCATGCTCCTTAGCCTCCTTCCTAACGTATATCACGCCCTTACCAAGCTCATAAGCAACCATCGAGGCCCAGGGTATACCCGCCGTTTCTATACCCGCCACAGCATCAATGTTGAAGCCCGATAGTAAATTAGCCATAGACCTAACCAACTGCTTATAAATGCCTGGGTGGGTTATTGCAAGCCTTAAGTCAATATAGAATGGGCTCTCAATACCGCTGGTTAATTTGAATCGCCCGAACTTGATTGCGCCTATCCTGTAAAGACCTATTGCCAATTCATCGCTTGGCATCGCCATCACGCCAGTCCAAAGTACTTCTCGATGTCGTTGAGTTCGTGTATTGTGCCGCAGTAATCACATACAAGCTTTAGTGGCTCCCTAGACAGTACCCGGAACCTACTCCTTATTGGCTCCCTTTGTTGATTCGTTATACACCTCGGGTTCTTGCACTTGAGTAATCCCTCAATAACGTCCGGTATCGCCACCTTAAACTTGCTGATTACCTCGTAATCCCTTATTATATTCACGGTGGCCGTCGGTGCGACAAGAGCCACTAGATTAAGCTCATCCTTAGTTAATTCCCTGCCCTCGATCTTAACGATATCCTTAATGCCCAGCTTCCTACTCTCCACATTCATAACCAACGCCACCCTAAACCCCCCCTCACGACCACTTATGCCCAGCAGCCGAAGCACCAAAAGTGCCCTACCGGCTGGTATGTGGTCGATCACCACGCCATCCCTAATCTTACTAATTATCAACTCCCTCTTACTACTCATGATTTATCACCCGCAAGCACGAGCTTTAACAATGCCATGCGCAGGGGGGGAACACCTAGGCTGGCTTGTTTGAAGTACCTGGCCTGCGGCATGTTATCGACGGCGAAGTCAACCTCATCAACCCTTGGTAGCGGGTGGAGGATTACTAGGTTTGGCTTTCCTTTCTCGATTAACTTAGGTGTTACCTTGTAGGCGCCTTTAACCTTCTCGTACTCCATTGGGTCAGGGAACCTCTCCCTCTGAATCCTGACGACGTAAAGCACGTCTAAGTCATTAATCACGCTGTACGGGTCATCAGTCCAGTCATACTTCATACCCCCTAGAATTCATGAACTCAACAAGCTCCTGCCTAGGCTTGAGTAGTTCTGGCGATATCAAGTGAAGCTTAACCCTGTAGTAGGACAGGGCCTGGACCAGGGAGTTGACGACCCTAGCATACCTAAGGTCGCCGAGTATCCCGATGGATAGGCCATCAATAACCTTAAACTCCCGCCAAATAGTGTACAGATCAAGCATTGCCTGAGTTGGGTGGTTCTGGGAACCATCACCGGCATTAATCACCGGCGACTCCGCAACCTCAGCCGCGAACTTAGCAGCACCCTCAAGGCTATGCCTAATCACTATGGCGTTTGCGTAAGAATCAAGCATCCTAATCGTGTCAGCCAGGTTCTCGCCCTTAGCCATTGACGTAGCCTCAGTACCGCTGAAGCCAATTACCCTACCACCAAGCCTAAGCATGGCGGTCTCAAAGCTAAGCCTAGTCCTAGTGCTCGGCTCGAAGAAGGCCAGGGCAAGGACCTTATCACTGAGGATGTCAAGCCTAGACTTGGCATACCTCTCCATGTTAAGAGCCTCAGAAAACAAAGCCTCAAAATCCTCCCTACCGAAATCTAACACGCTTATGACATCCCGATTGAACCAGGTCAAGGAACCCACCAAGACGTCAACAGCTAATTTAATAAAGGTTTCTTCGAAAAAGTGAGCGAAATACCGCTATGGACCTATTACTTTAATGGTGAATTTACCACTATGCATAACCCTAATAGTGTTGCTTGATATCATTTCATACCTACAGTCACCGCATTGAACCTCCCTGGGTGTAATTGGTGAATCAATTAATAATTCGTACTGCCCATTCCCAATGGGCTTACCTGGTCCTTCGTAATTAATTACGAACTCCTTACCCTTCATTAATGCACTCACGTTCTTAACCAACCCATGTATTGTCAATATATTGCTAGCCGTAACTCCACGCCTTAGTAAATCCGCGGGCATGCCCCTGAGTAGTATTGGTGCTTCAAACAAGTCATTTATTATTAAGTCCCTGATTAGCATTATGAAGTCCGCCGCAGCCCAGCCATGTGGTGCATCGCCCTGCCCACCCCCCTCTCGGTTATTATTGATATTCCCTCAGCCCAGCCGTAGGTTGGTGATGCATGATTAACAATCCATGTTAAGTACTTACCCACCCGCTCCCTATCACCAAATATTGCCCAGGAGTGCGCTAGGTTCATCGTTAGGTAACTACCGTAGGTACCCCCCCACTGGTGGGTATTCACTAGACCACCATTTAGCCCATACAACTCCTCAGTGACCTCAAGCGTTCTCCTGACCAATGGGTTATCGAGTGGTAATGCCATTGTTGGCCACACAACCGCTATAACCCTAGTCATTGCCGAATCAGCAACCCTCTCTGGCGCAGGCACTACGTAATCAACGCCGAGCCTCGCCCTAACAACATTTATCGAATTAATCAATGCATCCACGAACTCCCTATGCAACTTCTCAACCCACTCATAATCCTCATGACCCCGCATCCCTAAGCACCCTGCCCAACTCCCTCAACCCAGCTATGGCCCACATATCATCCCAGTAATGGTGGTCCATGGGCCCTGTGTCCTCAGCAGACCAGGATGGCGGTAACAAGCCCCCCCTTATCGAATCATCGCCAGCCATCTCCCTATTCGTCTCCAACCACTCAACCCCCCCACGCCTAATCACTGGGTACCACCTCCTCAATGCATCGTAATCCTTCGTTAGCTGTACATACTTACTCGCAGCCCATAAGACCTGCCCGTTGGCATCATACTCCCTCACCTCGAAATCCACAGCCCTGAAATAACCACTTGCGTCAACTCTCCTTAGTAATTCCTCGATAACGCTTTGCCCATGTCTGCTAGGTTCGACATTGCGAGGGCTGTGGCCATGTACGAACCATCCCTTATCCAGAAGAGGTGATATATCAATGGACCCGGCGTTATCTTACCCCCCATCCCAAAGCATTACCAGGTTCGCGATTGATTGGCGGAGAATATCGCCAATGACACTACCGTTTATTAATACCGAGAATGACCTCCCATTTATTGAGTCCCAATTACGTAATTCCGCAACTACGTCATCATCGCTGACGGCCTTGACTAAGGCCCTATTATGCGGGGGTATTCCTGAGGGGGTCCATCGGTGCCTTAATCCTGAGTCTCCACTCATTACTCTCATTAATAATGGCATTAAAACCAAGGGCTGCATGGGCCCAGCCCAATTCATCATTGACGTAAAGCTCGCCGTTAAGCCTACCAAGGGCCGCATCCTCACTCGCATCCTTATTTGCATCGTACGAACCAAACTGTGTCGGCTCCCTATCTGTAGTTAGGGCCAATTCACCATCTACCGTTATGAACCATCCATCACCCTCAACACCCGCGTTTCTCACCTCAACCATGTGATCAACATTGTAGGGCCTCGTAACAAGGTAAACAATGTAACTACCTGGTAATCCAACCAGCCTGAGATCAGTAACTAACACGTCAACCCCCCGATTTACTGGCGACCACCGACCTAGTAACAACCCTTACAGCGCCTAAATCCCACTCATTAATTATCACTGGGTAGCCAGGTCTTTCGAGGTATTGCCTAAACGATCCGTGCAGGCCTGGAGTGTATAATCTCGATCCATCGTAAATCCACACCTCAAATGCCGTATTTCTCCTCGTAACGAATAACATGGCAGGGTCTATTACGGCCTCATTAACACCCTGAACAGTACCAATCATCCCCCAATCCTTAAAGTGAATGTTCCTAAACGGCATTAACTGGGCAGGTTCAAAGCCCCCCCTACCCACGGGCTCTAGCTGTTGTCTTAACCACCTCGGCCAGGCCCAATTAGGCCTCCTGTAATACAGACCCATTATGAACATGGAACTCCCAAACCCATTAATTGCCGACTCAACGAACTTATCCACATCCCTACCCCCCCACATCTTAGCCGCATGCTCAAATCGTTTACTAACGTGACTCATCCCAGCTCAGGGCATACTCATTTGAGCATTTTTAATAAGTTCTCTTGACAATAAGTAATGATGAGTCAACCCATTATTGAAGTTAGCACCCGTTATACCCGGCCTTATTGGAAAAATTTATTTTTGCTTAAATAGTCCAGTAATACTGTAGGGGGCATGGTGAGGGTTTACCTGCATGAGGTTACGAAGATATTCGGAAAGAGTGTAGTGGCATTGGATAAGGTGGAGCTTGAGGTAAGGTCTGGCGAGTTCATGGTTGTAATGGGTCCATCAGGCCATGGAAAAACAACGCTACTTAGAGTCGTGGCTGGCCTTGAGGAGCCGACGGATGGTGAGGTCTGGATTGGCGATACCCTCGTTGCATCGCCAAGGAAGGGCATCTTCATACCCCCCCAAAGGATAGGAATGTTGGCATGGTATTCCAGAACTGGGCCCTTTACCCGCACATGAAGGTCTTTGATAATATAGCCTTTCCACTCAGGATTAAGAAGATGCCGAAGAACGAGATTGAGAAGAAGGTTAGGGAGATAGCCGAGGTCCTTGGCATTGCTGAAACGCTGGATAGGTATCCAAGGCAACTATCCGGAGGCCAACAACAGAGAGTTGCTATTGCGAGAGCGTTGGTTAAGGAGCCGCAGGTGCTCCTCATGGATGAGCCATTCAGTAACTTAGACGCTAGGATTAGGGTTACGGCTAGGGCGTTTGTGAAGGACATCCAGAGGAAGCTCGGGATAACCACGATACTCGTGACCCACGATCCAGCCGACGCATTGACACTAGCCGATAGGATTGCCGTGCTTAGAAGAGGCGTTATTCAGCAGATAGGCTTACCCAATGAGATTTATGATAAGCCAGCCAACGTATTTGTGGCGAACTTCATAGGTGACATAAACCTATTCGATGGCTCAATAGTTGGTAAGGGTAATGAGACCTACTTCGATGGGGGGGGTGATGTGAAGGTTCAATTACCACAGAACATTGGCATACAGGGTAATGAGAGTGTAATTCTCGGTATAAGGCCTGAGGATGTAGTGCTATCTAAGGAGGTCATTAACAATAATGACCTTACCTATGTTGGCAAGGGTATTGTGGAGATCTCGGAGTTTGCTGGTGGTAAGTTCAACGTGATGGTTAAGCTGCAAAGTACTGAGATTAAGGTGGTCTCGTCAACGAGCTTCGAGCTTGGTGAGCCAGTGCATGTATACTTCAATTCACGTAAGATGAAGATATTCGATAAGCAAACAGAGAAGTTACTATATGGTTAATAACTTTTGTTAAAATTTTAATACTTCAGTGAGTCAACGTATTGACCTGAATGACGTATAAGGTTAAGGACATATCACTCGCCGAGAAGGGACGCCTACTTATTGAGTGGGCTGAGAAACACATGCCAGTTCTGATGAAGATTAGAGAGAGGTTCGCCAGGGAGAAGCCACTCGATGGCATTAGGATATCAGCTAGCCTACACGTGACTAAGGAAACCGCCGTTTTAGTCAGGACATTAATTGCTGGTGGGGCCACGGTAACCCTAGTGCCATCAAACCCACTCTCCACTCAGGACGAGGTGGCGGCCGCATTGGCTGAGGATGGTGTTCACGTGTATGCGTGGAAGGGAATGAATGAGAAGGAGTACTATAATGCAATTGGTTTTGCGATATCCCAGGAGCCTGTTGTTACAATGGATGATGGTGCCGACCTAACAGTGACACTACATAAGTTGGCTCTTGGTGTTAAGAGCAATGAGGTAAGTTACGCGTTGGAGACGGCTGGTGACAGGGACTTCGCTAAATTAATAAGCGGTGTTTACGGCGGTACTGAGGAGACGACAACCGGCGTCATCAGGTTGAGGGCAATGGCTAAAGAGGGAACTCTTAGGTACCCAATAATTGCCGTTAATGACTCATACACCAAGTACCTATTCGATAATAGGTATGGGACAGGCCAATCAACTTGGGATGGGATACTTAGGGCTACGAACATCCTGGTTGCGGGTAAGGTCGTAGTCGTCGCGGGTTATGGCTGGGTTGGCCGTGGAATAGCCATGAGGGCTAAGGGGGGGCTTGGTGCACGTAGGGTCATAGTCACTGAGGTAAATCCCGTAAGGGCGCTTGAGGCCGTCTTTGACGGGTTTGAGGTAATGCCGATGGGCGAGGCTGCCGAGATAGGTGACATATTCATAACGGCCACCGGCGACATAAATGCAATAACCCTGGATCACATACTTAAGATGAAGGATGGGGCTGTCCTAGCCAACGCCGGTCACTTCAATGTGGAGATCGACGTAGCGGGTCTCGAGAGGGTTGCAGCCGAGAAGAGGAGGATTAGGGATTACGTGGTTGAGTATAGGTTACCAAACGGTAAGCGCGTTTACTTACTCGCTGAGGGTAGGCTCGTCAATCTGGTTGCTGCGGAGGGGGGGCACCCAAGCGAGGTCATGGACATGTCCTTCAGTAATCAGGCGCTCGCCGTTGAGTATATAGTCAAGAATAGGGGGGGTAAGCTGCAGCTTGGTGTTCATAAGTTACCCGACGAACTCGACATGGAGGTTGCAAGGCTTAAGCTTGAGACCATGGGCATAAGGATTGACCAATTAACCGAGGAGCAGAGGCGCTACATAAGTAGTTGGGGTCTCGGTACATAGGCTAATAAGGAAAAAACTTTTATAGGGTATTAATCAAACCGTTGATTAAAATGGTAGTAACACCATTAATGCTAATCTGGATAATAACGCTGTATAGCAATGGTACATCAACCGTTAGCCTAAATACCACGTTAACCGGCGAATTCGTAACACTACAACTACCCGTGCAACCTCAATCATACGTCGAGGTTCTCGTTAATGGTTCCATAACTGCGTACATGATTAATGGTACGTCAATCATAATACCAGTCCTAGGCACTGCGAATGTGTCCATAGTTTATGTACCCAAGGTATTCGTGAAAAACAACTTTGTCGGAATGAGCGTGGGCAACTCCACGGTTGAGATAGTCATACCTAGCAACATACTCATAGCCAACATAACATTGTCGTTAATTAGCATGAGTATGGTGGATAATGAATTAATAATAACGGCTAGGGGACCAGGCGAATTCCTATATACAATAATGCCGATGCCCGCGACAAAGCATATGATGACCGTGACGACTCATGCTGTTAATTTCGAAGTCATTACGGCAATTATCATTGCCATTATCATAATTGCATCCGCATCATACGTATTAGTGATGGGGCGAAGAAGGATTACGAAGAAGGGACCCACACCTCAAATGGCACTAAATCTTAATGATTACGAATTATCAATATTAGAGTACTTAAAGTCCAGGGGGGGCGGCTCTGCATTTGAGATTGACATTTCCAGGGACTAGCATGCCAAGGACTACCGTGTGGAGGAGCGTCAGAAGACTTGAGGACTTAGGCCTTGTCAGGATCACTAAGGTTGAGGGTAAGAACATGGTCACGTTGATCAGGGACCTACAGCCTTAACGCTATTAATTACTTCGAGAAATGACGAGAGTATGCCTCTGAACAATTCATTATTGATTCCCTGGGTTAATTCATTGAAGTCCCTAATCCATGACGTATCGCCCTTAACGAGCAGGGCTGACGCGGTAATTAATGACTGTGTTAGGCTTGTTAAATCTCCGTCATTCACAGCCACCCTCAATAACTCACCTGGGTTTGCGGTTAAGGCCTCATTGCTCATTAACCTGAGAAGGCCAAGGCCTAAGCAGTATAGTGCGTGAAGTGTGGACGCGCGTTTGAGGATATCACCTTTCAGCTCCGTTGATTCCGAGACCGTATATGTGAATTCCTCATGTAGGAGTTCTGCGGTATATGATATGTAATCCCTATTGCCTGCTCTGAACGCCATTATTAATGCATTGATTATCTCATTAACCCTTAACTCCTTTACTAACTCATTCATTGAGCTCATTAAATTAATGAAGCTTTGAGGTAAAATAAAAATTAAGCTAGTAATGATTGATGTATAGCCATGGGTAGGCTCGAGGACGCGATTAAGGAGTACGTCAATAGATACATGGACCCCCCCAACAGGTTTGGTGGTAAGGTATTCGTAATACACGGCAGTAATGTAATTGATTTCACGGATCTAAGTAAGGCAAGGAATGCCGCCCTTTCAATGCCTGGAATTTCCATTGTGATTGCCGTACCTAAGAGGGATGAGGTTGATGAGGCGTTCACGAGGTTTATGAAATTAATTAGGAAATCATAATTCTCAGTCACGTTTATAAATAATGTAAATGCTTAAATTAAGGCTATTTTGCGTAGTTTAACGTGAGACTCCTTGAGTATAAGGGTAAGGAATTACTGAATAAATACGGCGTTAAGATACCCAGGGGGGGTGCTATAGTTAGGAGCCTTGACGATATAGACATACTCAATACCCTTAAATTCCCATTATTCGCCAAGGCCCAGGTACCCTTTGCAGGAAGAGCCAAGATGGGTTTAGTGAGGAGAGTTGATACAATTAAGGATGCGGAGAACGCCGCCAGGGATTACCTGGGTAAGGTGATTCAAGACTACCCAATTAGGAAGGTCTTGTTTGAGGAGGGGGGGGTTAACGTGGCCAAGGAACTCTACGTATCCATAACCCTGGACAGGGAGAATAGGGGGGGCTATCTAATGCTTGCGTCCACAGAGGGTGGTATTGATATTGAGGAGGTGGCCAGGAGAAGCCCTGAGAAGATAATTAGGCTTTACATAGATGATTACGAGGGACTTAGGGACTACATGATCAGGGGAGTAGCTCAGAAGCTTGGTTTGGAGGGTTCCGCCGCCCAAGACTTTGTAACAGTAGCTAAGGCCATGTACAGGGTATTTACGGAATACGATGCTGAGCTCGTGGAGATAAACCCACTCGCACTAACAACCGATGGCCAGCTAGTGGCTTTAGATGTTAAGGTCATGATCGATGATAACTCACTCTATAGGCATCCGGACATTAGCGTTGAAGATAGTGACTACACGACGGAGGAGCTTGAGGCAAGGAAGTACGGGTTACACTACGTGGAGTTGACAGGCTACGTGGGGGGGATCATGGCCAATGGCGCTGGCTTAACGATGGCAACCATGGACCTAGTTAAGGAGTTCGGCCATGAACCAGCCGACTTCCTTGATGTTGGTGGTGGAGCTAGTAAGGACTCGGTTAGGGAGGGGTTGAAGATGCTATTAACTGACGACAGGATAAAGGCCGTTTTAATAAACATATTTGGCGGAATAACTAGGTGCGACGAGGTTGCCAGGGGGAGTTGTTGAGGCATTGAATGAAGTTAAGACTAACAAGCCAATATTCATTAGGCTAAAGGGCACTAATGAGGAGGAGGGCAGGAGGATACTGGCTGAGATAGGGCTTAAAACCTATGAAACCGCTGAGGAGGCGATGGATGCATTATCAAAGGCGCTGGCGAGGTGATGGGCATGGCAATACTCGTGAATGAGAATACGAAGGTACTGGTCCAGGGAATAACAGGTAGGGAGGGCTCAAGACATACGCAGTACATGCTTCAGTATGGCACTAAGGTTGTGGCTGGAGTCACACCAGGTAAGGGTGGTCAGACGGTCCACGGAGTACCTGTTTTCGACACAGTTGAGGAGGCACTGAGGAAGTTCCCCCCCGACATAAACACGTCAATAATCTTCGTACCAGCACAATTCGCGGCTGACTCCGTCTATGAGGCAATTGACGCTGGAATTAAGCTAATAGTGATTATTACAGAGCACATACCAATACATGATGCCTTGAAATTCGTAAACTACGCAAAAAGGAAGGGAGTCACGATAATAGGGCCCAACTGCCCAGGAGTTGTAAGCCCACTAAGGTCTAAGGTTGGGATACTACCAAACCACATATACACGAAGTCTGGGCCCGTCGGTATCGTATCGAGGAGCGGCACCCTAACCTACGAGATATCCTACCACCTAACCCAGGCGGGGATTGGGCAGTCAACTGTCGTCGGTATCGGCGGAGACCCAATAATTGGCACGGACATGCTTGAAGTCGTGAAGATGTTCGAGGAGGACCCGGAGACGAAGTACATAGTGGTCATTGGCGAGATAGGCGGGACAATGGAGGAGAGACTCGCTCAGTACATAGGGTCTGGGAAGGTCACGAAGCCTGTGGTGGCCTACATATCGGGCAGGACAGCACCACCAGGTAAGAGGATGGGGGGGCATGCTGGAGCCATCGTTAGCATGGGAATGGGGGGGTCCTACGAAAGCAAGGTTAAGGCATTCCAGGAGGTTAACGTCCCCGTTGCCAAGACGCCCACCGAAGTCGTTAAACTAATCAAGCAGTACATACGTTAAAACACACTAAGTTACCATATTTATCAAATAAAAACTACGTTGAATCACTATTAACGTGAAGATCAATATAATCATTCAGAAGAATCTTAACAAGACCCTCATTAATTATTGTACTAATTAACTCGAGGTACGCATCGGCAGGCGTTATGGACTTGATGGTAACGCCCAACGACCTGCTAATACTCTTAATATTATTGGTGCATTCCTGGAGTAATGGGCACCTTGGGCAGGCCCTTGGTGACTCCTTACCATTAATAATTACAAGCCCAGCCCTCTGATCAACAATTGCCCCCCTTATCATTGAGAACCTCGAGAACCGCGTAATCACCAAGCTCCTTAACCCTGTAGACTAGGAATATCGTGGCCGCCAGGTAATAACCACCATCCTTCCTAACCAACCAACCACGCCTAATGAGGGCGTTTAAGTACCTGAAAACCCTGGCCCTGGGCATGTTCAACCTCCTAATAAGCTCCGTAGGGCTAGCCACACCAAAGGCAATGAGCTTGAGGAGCTTAGCCCTATCAAGCTGAACACCAAAGTCAAAGTTATACTCACTGAGTATACGAATACCACCACTAATGACGCTGGGGGAACTTGGGAACCCTAATACCAACCCTAACCTTAATACTCATTAATTGAGAAAATAAAAAACAAGGTATTAACTAATTACTCTCTAAACTGGGGGCGATGCATTGATCACGCTGATGACTCAGCCGCGGCGGTAGCACCGCCAGACTGCTCAATAACCTTATCAAGCTCTTCAAGTCTCTTCTTAATCTCATCCTTGGGAAGGGCTATCTTTAGCAACTTGCCATTCTTAATCTCATACTTAATAATCCTCTCAGACTCATCAAAGACATACTCAGGAGGCCTAGACATATCCTCGGGCTTAAACTTAACCTCATCAAAGTCGACGTAGGCAATGTCATGAATAGGCGTGGGGGGGATCAGGGCACCGACTGGGCACGCATCAACACAGAAGTGACACAGTATGCACTCCGTATACCTAATACCTGGGTAAAACTTACCGTTAGGAGCTCTATACATTTGGATTGCGTTCACGGGACAGGCCCAGGCGCACTGGAAGCAGCTTATGCACTTCTTAATATCCAGCATTATCCAACCCCTAAACCTCTCAGGAACCCACCTAATCTCGCGCGGGTATTGTATCGTCAATCTATTCGGTTCCACAGCCTCCTTAAAACCCGTGATTAATGCCTTCGCATGATAAATAATGTCCTCGGCAAGCGTTCCCCCCCTTGGTGGCTTAATCTTTATGACCACAGGACCCACTACAACCTGGGCATTTTAAGCTTTGTCTTAAAGTACACCTATAACTTGGATAACCTAACGATCTTCATTACGAGGATTTACACGGCATTTCTTAGATAATTGGTTAATTACCTCATTAATTCTTTCCTCATTGATAAAATAATTCGTGTGGGTTATTATTTTAGATTGAAAGAAAGGCTTTTAAACAGAATTAAAAAATAGAGAAAGGTATGAAGTTAGGGAGTAGAATGCAGAAGAGGAGAATAGCAATGCTAGCAATAATAGCGTTCGCCATAGTGACAGGCGTGGCGCTGGCTGATGTTGTGTTTGTTTATCAGGGCCAGATAAATGTCTCACAAACTGTGCCACTGAAATTCCTGACAGGACCTAACGGTAATAACTCCTACGTAACCTTCACGGGTAATGACCTACCATTAACGTCAGGTAGTAGCCCGTACTATGCGGGTTTTCAGGTTAACATAAAGCTCACCAACTCAAGTGGTGCGTACTTCGTGAATATTGGCGTACTAAAGCACTTGCAAGTGGGTACTTATACGTTCCATCAACACTTAGTGGTAATGCAGTATCGAGCACGGGCTCCTCAGCAATAAGTTCGCTATACATATACCTAAATAACACGGACATCACGAGCAGCAGCGCCATAGTCTGTACCATAGTACTTACGTACTCAACAAGCACTGGTACCTGGACAGCGTATTACTACAATGGTTACGTGGCGCCAGGCAGCACGCCAAGTAGTAATGCTCCATGCTCATTAAGCGCTAATACTAACTATGGCATTAGTATGTACGTAATACCCAACGCCCCAATAACAAGCACAACAAGCGAGACTGTTAACGTGTTACTTGGTTACAACGTAATATCCAACGCCACCGTACCGGTACCGTAAGGTGATCATGTTGTGGCTTTAAAATCACCCTTTAAAATCTTCCTCCTTATCTCCATACTCTCTATCATCCTTGCCCTAATCCTAATTTGGGGGGGCACGTCTCAGCTAGCCCCATCCCTAGTGCATTATAGGACGTTGGAGGATGCCCCCCCATATGCTAAGGTTGAATCAATAAATGCGCAGGCGAGTGGTGTGACGGTGATCATTAAAATTATTGATCCTGGCAATTGGGACTTCACACCAATTAATGGTTGGGTGGAACTACTCGGTACCGGGCAGGTGGGTAATTTGACAATAGCCAATAATGGAACAATAATTATTCAATTCCCATTAATCCCACAGTACCTATCCTTATCGGGTACGGGTGTTAGGGGTTTAATCAGGGGATACCTCAATGGTAATCCTGCCTACATCGCGTTCTTTGACGTTACACCGATCCACGTTGTTAATAATGTAACTATTGCCTATGCACATTATGAGGATTGCAACTTAACAATAGGTATTAATTACTCAACATTGACCCCCAGCCATAATCAAACCTCAATCAATTTCCATGTTCACAAAAAATACCATACCTGGCTACCTAGTGTTCGATGCCGTAAATCCAAACATTACCATCTACATACCTCAGGGTATCGGCACCATCAACATTACGATACCAATTAGGAAATACACAAATCAAGTACATTCCTGTAACCTTAAGCAGGGATTTATTTACGTGCTTTACATGCCCAGCATCTTAACTTACGTATTTCCAAGTGGAAATATCACGCAATACGTGCAATTAGGTAATGCGATTATGCAGGGTGATGGTTAATGAGACTTGAGGTCCTAATAACACTGGTGCTTGGGATTGCCTTCATCGCCCTGTGGTTTTTCACACCGATTTGGGCACTGAAGGGTCTTAATTACTCAATGAGATTAATGCCCTGGGGGGGTTTCGTAACAACTTTATTCGGCGAATCTTCATTAATTCCGCTGCCGCTAACTTGGGGGGTGTGGTAGCGTTCACGCTCGCAAGCACGGTCACCCCCCATTATTCATAGAAGGACTGTGTATTCCCTTTATTTATCCCTGGTATTCCTGGTTATCGTGATTACCCTCCTAATTGCCACATTTATGTTCCAGGAGAGATACTTAGTGTTTCGTGGGTACATGATAATTCCGACGCCAAATGGCTATGACTACGTCTTAATACCATACAGGGTTATATGGGGACCTCCGCTATACTTACTGTTAATATTTATGGCATTAACAATCATGAACGCGGTAACTAGGGCCCATTGGCTCGATCTACAGGTAGTAATTATGGTGAGGCATAGGCATGCACTTAATGAGAATCCATTAATCACGGTTAAGGCTATATTGAGGAGCGTCGGTGTTTATTACGTTGAGGAAGATAGTAGCTTAAGCGTTGGTAATGCACGGGTACTTATGGATGATGGTAAGTTAGTCCTGATAAAGACTAATGGTAAGTCGATAGAGAGGAGGGAGGTTAGCATTGAGGATGCTATCGCGGAGTTGGTTAGGACCGGGTTGAGGAATTCACCAATAATGTCTCAGGCGAGTGAGTATGAGGAGGAATAACGCCCTTTCCACGAAAGTGCCATTGACCTTAGTAATAATATTACTATCACTTATACTGAGTATGTCAGTACTCGCCGACGTAATAGTATTATACAATAACTCCGTACGTGCAACTCCCATAAAATCCCCAATAACTGCATTGAGCAGCTCAAATCCATGTGGTAGTGTGTCATGGGGGGCCCAACTTCAAGCGGATTTTCCTCCACAATAACCGCGTATACCATGAGCACAACGAGTGGTTACGTATTGACCACACCACTTGTGGTACTAAATGCGAGCACGGCAGGTAACATAACCATGACCCTCAGCACAAACACCATTGTGAGCTACGACTACATTAATGGCACACAGATATACCCAGGCCAGGGAAGCATAAACCTAAGGACTGGTCAAAACCTGCTAATACAGAAGCTCGTGCTAAGTAGTCCGGTAACGAGCACCATCACACTCAACGGTCAATACAGCTACTCACCAACCAGTGGGGTTACTTATTACTACAGATTCACAGAAACCATAAACCCACCCACATCAAACGTAATGAACCTACTAAATGGACAGCAGACTTGGCACGTCACGCATTATTACGTGACTAATACGAAGGGTTACCCCCCCACTTATTACGGGCCAGGGAGCACAAGTAATTACTGGGGGGGTAGTACGAGCAGTATCACTCAACCAGTGCTTGATTTAACCCCCCCGACAACACCTGACGTTGCTGCTGGTATGTTTTGGAACGAAACTTACGCGGGTAATCCCGTGACCATAACCATACTGGGCACGTATAGTTCAGGTACTTCACCACCAGGTACGGGCTATTACACATACTTCTTCGTAATGGAAAATAACACGGCATCAAAGAATTGGCATCCAGTTAATTATACAAGCAAGAATACGTCATTTAAGTCAGGAACTATAGCGGGGGGGAATACCGGCCCAACACTGTATGGCATGCTGAACCCGGTAATCGGCGGTGTGAGTAATTACTACGTTGTCATTCAATGGACACCCCAGGGAAATCCCCATCAATGGGTTGTATACGTTATCCAGGAGTGGGATGGAAACATAAAATCCCATGTCTTAACGGGTACCGGTGTTGTAAAGCCCAGCCCTGGTGATTACATACTCATCTGCGTCACTTACTACCCGAGCAACAAGACCTTTATTGGTTACGCCATCGACCTCAATAATGGCCAGGAATCCTACTTCAGTTATCAATTAACGAGCTATTACTTCACCCCCCCAAATCAATTGTACGCCTTTGGCATTGAAGCCGAAACAGAAAAAGGCGATTACGCTAATTGGGCCACCACCTACATTAACTACCAGGGCTAATTCGAGATTATCATCATTGTTCAACGCTCACTCAGATTATTACCTTAAAAAATAAATAATTTTTCCCATTTTAAGCTTAAAATTAATGTTATCAAATGCGTTTTGGAGATACCTTAGGTTTGGCTTAGTAGAACCATGGAGGCAATAACCTTAAGTAAAATAAAATACAGGTTTTCATAGATACTCTTAATCTCCCTTAGTTAATTATGCTGCGAGTTGACTTAGGACTCATAGCCTATAAACCTTAGACTCCTTAAACTAGCATTATGATATGAAGTATTTATTACCTGGTCCGTGGCTTAATAATCTAACATGGAGATTAGGGCTTTGATCTCCAGAATTTCTGAGGAGTTGAATGACTTGAGTAGGTTAGCTGAAGTTAACGATGTTTTTCAGGAGTATGCCATTAGGTGGTTGCTCTACGCGGTGCATCAGGATGTGCTTGACGTGCTAGCCATGGTGGTTGCCGAGCTTGGTCTTAGGAAGCCCCCCCTAGCTATGCTGGCTTGGCTGATGTCCTTTATGAGCGTGGGTTAATAAGTGATGAGGTTAGGGAGTTAATTAAGGGTGTCGCCGTTAATAGGAATATGCTTGCCCATGCATATAGGTCCTTTAGCAGGGATGAACTGCTGGGTTTGAGGGCTTGGTTCTTAGGAATATACCCACTTTGGTGAATCAGTTGTTATCGTTAATTGATAGGAGTGGTATTGACCCGCCAACACTTAATGAGTTACTTAATAGGGTCTTCGTTAAGTATGGCGTGGTGTTGGCGATTCTCTTTGGTAGTCGCGCCAGGGGGGGTAGCGCTAGGGAGGATAGTGATTACGATATTGCGGTTCTCGCAAAGAACCCGCTTAACCATGAGGAGGTTGTTGGCTTGGTCAAGGATTTAGCTGACGCGCTCGGTGTACCTGTGGATAAGGTGGACCTCGTAGACCTAGGCAGGGCACCCAATGAGTTGGTGTACGTGGTTTTAAGGGATGGCGTGCCCATTTACGCCATTGATTGGGAGCTAGCACGTAGGTTGATCGCCCACATGTACGTGAGGATTCTGGGTGAGTCCGACTTGGATCATGTGTATTATAGGGTGTTTAGGGATAGAATTTCTAAAAAGCGTTATTAAGTAATTTGCGGTGTTTTCAATGTGGAGGTTGGTTACTTAGATTATAAGAGGGACCCCCCAGGGCATATGTCTATGCCAAGGTCCTTGACGGCTTAACCGAGGCTAGACTAGCGCTGGAGATGCTGGGTAGGGGCATGATTCAGAATGCTTCGGCTAAGGCGTTCATGAGCGTTAAGTCTATAGTCAGTGCATTGGTTGTTAAGAATTTCGTCAAGATCATAGAGGGGGGGGTTGATGAGAGGAGGAGGGCTTGGTATGAGGACGTGGGTTACTCGGCACCAACCACTGGGTTAGTAGGTATTTCTAAGGACCTGAAGAGACTGGGCATAGAAGTGGAAGTCATAGTAAAAACCGCATTGATGCTTCATAGATTCTCCTACAACGGCTTCGACCCGAACTTAGTCGATTATAGGGACCCTGATGAGGTTAAGGATGACATCACCGAGATCGTTAACTGGGTCTTAACGATTAAGGAGTTATTCCTAGACGTCTGGGACGAGAGGCTAGAACAGGAGGTTAGTGAGTTAAGGAGGTTGCTTGGGCAGTACAGGGCTTAATAAGTACCTGAGACTTAATTATTTCTGTGAGAAATAATTTAAGGCTTAAGTTATTAATAGCTAAGGTATGCTGGAGGTTAGGGTTAGGGTTTCTAGGAAGAATACTATTTACATACCCAAGGCAATTTCTGAGGCGGTGGGTATTTCTGAGGGTGATTACGTTGTTTTAAGGGTTGATGGTGGTAGGATAATCATTGAGCGTGTTGAGGATCCATTTGAGTATGCATTGAAGTTTAAAAAGTTCGCTGAGGTGACCTTTGAGGAGTTTGAAAGGGAGTCCGAGGAGTTGCAGAATGAGTATTGGGGGGGCGGGGGGGATTCGGATACTTCTTGATACGACTTATCTCTTACCTATTGTGGGTGTTAATGTTAAGGGTGTGGATGAGGTATTAATTGCACTATCAAGGGTTAGGAAGAGGTTTAGGGCTGAGTTTTATTATACGCAGTACAGCATTATTGAGATCCTGGGTAAGCTCTCCAGACTTAATTATGATTAGGATACCGTGGTGAGGAGGGTTAAAAATCATAAGTGATGAATTCATACTTACTGAACCAACAATTGATGGTTACATTAAGGCCCTCAAGCTTAAGCGCAGGGGGGGATTCAATGACTTGATAGACTTGCTTCTATATGCCACAGCCGTCACCAGGGATTTAAAGTTATTAACCAGGGATAAAAGTCTCATACAATTCCTAATGCGTGAGGGTGAACCAATCAATAACGTTCTCTCCGAGGAGGACTTCCTAAGTAATGCCTAAATTAGATGGTGATGACCCTAGCACTCACGTAAATCATCATACAAATAGCATGTAGTACTCCGTCTTCTCAATTTTACCAGTCACTGGGTCGACCCTGAGCCCAAGGGTCTCCAAGGTATCAACGCCGATCACGGGCATTGCGCCACTGAACGCGAGTATCCTGACCGGGCCCCCCCTCCTACCCTCAATCTCAGCCTCAGCAATGAACACCCTAGCCTTCACCATCCTATCATCACCCAGCCTAACCTCAACCTCGAAGGGAGTCTCTATGAAGTGTTCCTTAGCCAATTCCAGGGGCATTACCGTGAATGAGGCTCCTGTATCCACTAGCACCCTCTCCATTGTGAACTCATCCCTACCCCCCCTAAAGCGAATGCTAACAAATACGTGACCCACCCGCTACTCACTCACTCACATCATTGCGAATTTAAAAATAAACCCTTAGTAATTAGGGACGCTTAATCTCATGGCCGCCTCCCTATACATTGGGTCAAGGAATTCGTAATCCCTGATTACGCCTAATCTCTCTAGGGTCCTTATTACATTACTCAGTGATGTCGGTGACACCGTTACACCCTCAACATCCTCCACGCACTTGGTCACCCTAGACCACGTATTGCTACCATTAGCGATGCACCTAAGTACCAGGGCCGTTCTCCTAGCGTTAATGACTGAATAATTCGCCCTAGCCCTTATGAGTCTCTCAAGCTCGTTTAAGGCCTCATTAATTGCTGCCTCCCTAATCATGGATAGATCCCCAACACCCCCTAATGTAGGCGTTGGCTGCATAAACAAGCCAACCGGGTATACCGTCAAACGCATTCACGATTTCCTCAATAATACTCATAGGAACATCGATGTTCAACTCCCTAAATCCCCTCCTCAGGAAGTCTATAGACTCATCACGGGTGAACCTATCAATCCTCACCTCATGGAAATACCTACCAAACAATGGTGAGTTTGGATCCTCAACACCGATGAAGTCATAAAGCAAGCCAACCTCGGAACCCGTGAGTATAAACGTTATGTTCCTATCAAAGTCATAGGCGTGGGCTAGGGCATTAAGCACCTCACCCGACAACGGACCCCCCCTTAACCTCTGAGCCTCATCAAATGCTATCACAATCCTCCTCTCATTAAGCCTATCAAATAACTCAGCGAGGTTGATCTGCTCCCTACCCCCCCTCCACCTAATCTCGACGGCATTACCCATGATTGAAATACCCCCCCTGATCCTTCTTAGAATATCAATAAGTTTATCAAGACTCGATGATAGGGCATTGGATATTAATCGATAAAGATCAGATCTGCCATAGTTATCCCTCAATGATCTACAATCAATTAATACATAGGGTACGCCAACTTCATTCAACGCCACATTAATCACTGACGTCTTGCCAATCCTCCTAATGCCGGTAACCACAATCAAGGGCTTATCAATGTTGCTTAGGATATCATTCAATTCCTCGTCCCTATCATAGAGATCAGCCCTACTCGTCTTCGGCCTCTCATCAAGGAGCATGACTACAACCCCCCCTTTAGTTAACTACAACCCCCCCTCCAGCCATAAAAACCCTTCTAACCGATGCGAACCTCCATAACGGCCCTAGCAACGACTGGGTCAGGTATGACGTACGTATCGTTGATCTTACTCAGGTAGCCATACCTAGTGAGATTCTTCACAAGCCTATTAAACACTGCATCAGAGACTTCACCCGTCCTAACCTCAACATACCTCCTAATCTCACTCCACGTATTTAACCCACGAGCCACAGCATTAAGTATGGCCAGGTACCTAGCCCTTGATGGCTTAACAACGGCATCAAGCTCACTGATTACCAGCTTAACACCATCACTGAATACCTTGTCCAAGGCCTCCCTGTGCTCAACTTATCGATACCCCCCCTTAAGTAACCGTATAACGTCAACCAACCAACAATACCGTCCAACTTATCATAAACCTCATCCAACTCACCCACATTAACGTTAATTCCCAACTCAGTAAAGCCTCTCCTTAGGAAGTCCAGGCTCACCTCTCTACTAAACCTGTCCACGTAAATCTCCCTGATGTACCTACCATAAAGTGGTGCCTCCGGATCATCGATTCTCAGGAAATCCCTCAAAACACCAACCTCGCTCCCAGTCACTATAAAAGTGATATTACTTAAGTTATCATAAGCCCACGCCAACACACCATCATACCTAACGTTTGAAAACCTCATGTACTGAGCTTCATCAAACACCAGTATAAACCTCGTGGAATTACGCCAACACCACTCATCAATTGCGTTAAACAGCCCCGCCAGATCTATTCTCGACCTCCTGGTAAGCCTAACCTCAATACCACCTGCGCCAACCCTAACCCAGCTTATGCCCCTCAACGCGTCTTTAAGGCTCTCCCAAAGCCTTTCGCCTCTTTCTATGAATTCCCTAAATCCGTTGAGGATATGCCTAACTAGGTTACCAACATTAACATTACCATCAATGAAGTATATCTGTCTCACATCAACAAGTACGTATGGTTGAAGGAGATCACTTAAGAAAGCCCTGACCAGGCTCGTCTTACCAATCCTCCTAATACCATAAACAGCGATGAGCTTATCACCCCCCCTAAGCACGCTATTCCTTAGTTCATCGAGTTCAACCTCCCTATCATAAAGATCCCTTCTAGTTGTCTTAGGCTCCACGCTGAATAGCATGACTAACTCCCCCCCCATTAGTTACTAACCCCCCCCGGGTTAGTTATTAAGCCTTTAATCAAGCGGTAATGAGTAAGAATAAGTTAAGGAACAATTAAGCGCAACGCGCAGGTTAAGGCGCTCATGTCATAGCAGCGAGGATAGAATTACTCCTGCCCCCCCTGACCAAGCACCTCACTAACTATCCTCTCTATCGACTTGACCAACCTCCTATCAGCACCGCCACCACCCAGGGAGTTAATGAAGGAGTTCAGAACCTCAAGGTCCACGCCATACCTGCCGTAATAACTCGGTAGGTAGTGAAGGACTACGTTCTCGTCATACCTAAGCACCTGGAGAACCTTCATTAGCTTCAGGAAGTCTATCGAGCCCTCGAATATGGGCAAACCAAAGGAACCACCCCCCCGCTTATTACTAAAGTAAATAGCCTTAACATAACCACTCAACTCAACAAACCTCCTAACGAAATCCCTCAAACCCCCCCTCTCCCTAGCCACGTGAAGGGCAAGGCTAAGCCTATGTGGTGAAACCTCATTAGCAAGCTCAGTGACCTCACCGGGACTCCTCAGGAAGTCCCCCCCAACACCAAACTCCCAGATAACCCTGACACCGTACATTGAAGCCTCATCAAGTAATTCCGCTAGGGTATTGACATCATTAATGCCGGGCCTGGCTACCATGGAATCCACGTTAAGGTAATCAAGCAATGCCATAAACCTCTCCGCATCACCCCTCCTCCTTAGGTAACCAACCCTAACCTGGCTAATCCTAAGCCCAAGATCCTCAAGCTCCACCGCTAGGGCTGGCAGGAACTTATCAACGTCTGGGAAGCCCCTAATGTCGAGCTCCGCCTGCGTATTCAATTTGGGTAGGTCCCTAATGGGCTTAACACTAATGAGTAGCTCCACAACATCGATAATGCAGGATTAATTAATAAAACTATCGATAATGAGCAAGGAACCAAGCTTTTTAAGCCCAATAAGTAATTTAGTGACCGCGATGAGCATTGATATTGATGAAGCAGAGAGGAGGAGGATAATGATGAAGATGATGATGGAATTAATGAATAAAACACAGCAGAAAGTTGCCAAGCGTGAGCTTACCCGTGATGAAATCATCCAAGTGATTAGGGAGATAACGAAGGGTGATAGAGCTGGCGAGATAATAGACAACGCCCTGCAACTATATGGTGACACCGCGGTCCAGGTATTCAAGCAGTTGGTTGAGCTTTACTTAAATGGCCGGTTGAGTGAGCTTCAGGATTACGAACTCTACCAAATACTCGAGAGGGTTGGACTCCACGTGCCATTGAGGACCAGGATAAGGATTGTGAGACACGGCAGGGAGGAAAGTATTGGAACGTCAGGCGAGTAACGGCTGTAATAACAAGTTATACCTCGGCTGAATCACTATACCCTGGCTTTGTACGAAGCTTCAGCGCTATGTACGCTACTATTATAATCGCCACCATAATGGCAACGACGTACAAATACTTATCGATTAATCCTATAATTAACGACCACTGAGTTGCAAATTCATAACCAATATACACGAGGATTGAGTCCCAGATCAAATGCCCGAGGAATGTAACGGCAATGAAACTCACAACCCTCATACCAGCTAGGCCCGCCGGGAATGATATGAGCGCCCTAAAGCCAGGCAGAAACCTAAAGCCAAACACGGCCGCTGCACCATACCTACTGAACCACCTATTCAATGAATTAAGTCTCCTCTTATCAAGGCCGAATAACCTGCCATACCTAAGTAGGAACGGTATCCCGAGGTAGTAAGCAATGTAATAATCAATTAATGAACCAATCAAACTTCCAAACGTGCTGATCAACACGCCGAGCACGGGATCTATGAAGCCCAGCGACGCGTAATAACCAACCAATGGCATAACGACCTCGCTGGGTATTGGTAGCGACATACCCTCAAGAACCATCAGTGTAAACACCAGGGCATAACCGTATGTCCCTTAAACGCGTACTCAAGCATCGTTGACGAGACTGGCAAGGCCCTAATAAGGGTTGTGCGGAGTATGCTGTGTATTATTCAAGCGTACAATGTTCCAATTAAGCCAACTAACATATCCACATGCACAATGTCTGATGTAGGATCAGTAAGTATATAATTACGTCCACGGTACTAATCATGGCAGTAACGGCACGGTAGCAGTACGGCGATGCCTCACTAATCATAACCACCATAGTTAATCATGGCGCTTTTGATGTAAATAATGAACTCATGAACATGAATTACGGCGAAATCAATATTTTGCTTACTCATTAATGATATTGATTGAATAATGAGGATTGGCGCCATAGTGCTTGCCGCCGGCGAGGGCAGGAGATTTGGTGGTAATAAATTATTGGTTAGGGTCGGTGGTGAGCCAGTTATACTGAGGGTTTTGAGGGCGTTAAGTGGGTTTGAGAGGGTCGTCGTTGTTGGAGCCTACGCCAGTGAGTTAATGCCCCCCCACCTATCCAATGAGGTCGTCATCTATAATCCACATTATAAAGATGGAATGAGCACATCAATAAGGCTCGGCCTACGCTTCTTTCAGGACTACGACGCGGTACTCATAGTGCTCGCGGACATGCCCCCTAATAACCAACGAGGTGGTATCAAAGATAGTGAGTGCGTACCGCGATGGATGCAGTGCCGTTGTGCCAACGCACAATGGCGTCAGGGGGAATCCAGTGCTGATTCATAGGACCCTATTCCCGGAATTAATGAGGTTAAGCGGTGATGTTGGTGCAAGGGAGATATTGAGGGGTAGGGCTGACGTGTGCACTGTGGAGTGTGGTCCCGAGGTCCTAATCGACATAGACACGGCGAGTGACCTGGCCAGGATCCTCAACATGGTCAATACCAATAGCCAGTAATAGGCTTCCAATGAACGTTATGATTGGGATTGCATTAAGCACGGCACCAACCCTAATGAGGAACCCTCGCTGCGTAGCTCTCCAGAAGAATAGGGAAATAGAGATGTCCCCCAAGGAAGGCGATGCCCATACCAACCATGGAGATTAAGTATGGCGTTGACACTACGTGCGTTAACAATATTACTAATGAACCAAGCATTAACAAGGCAGCGCCAATAGACCCAACACCCGGCGAGGGGGGGAAATACTCATTGAAGCCCAGGTACATCATTATTGACGACAATAGGTAAGTCAGCATGATCAACAGGGTGAAAGTAAGACCAAAGTACCTCGGGAACAGGATGAGTATGAAGTACAGGAACTCAGCTATGAACTCCAGAATAAGCCCAAACCTAATAAGTCCACGGTTAAGCATAACAATAATTACCTGCGCCGGGTTAAAAAGCATAGGGAATAGAAAAAGCCAAAGAAAGACAACAACATGAAGACTTATATTTAACTTACACCAATAACATTTGATATGGGCCACGTATACGTTGACGTAACAATCAAGGGTAGGGCAGGCTCAAGGACCCTTAGGATGATCGTAGACACAGGCTCAACGTACATAGTCCTAGACCCAGACCTAGCCAGGGAACTCGGCCTAGTTGAAACGCCATACACCGTGGAATTAATAATGGCCAATGGCACTAGAGAGGAGGCGAGAATATACGTGGGCGAAGCCGAGGTCAAGGGCAGAAGAGGGCCGGTGATGATAGCCGCCTTAAAGACGCCAACACCATTACTCGGCGTATACGCCCTAGAATCACTTGGATTTAAGGTGAATCCAAGGACTGGAGAGCTCGAGGAAATAGGGCCAGAGGGAGGCTACCTACTTTAATACATACCTACATTTAGACATAGCGAATCCCTAGTACTAATCAGCCTGCCTCTCACTACTATCAGGCACTCACGTCTTTACGATAGGCCCTCAATCATTAATTAACAACCTGATAGAACAGAAAGTGCCGTCAAGTAAGATCAATCTCGTTAATCCTAACGAACTATCCTCTACGCCTAATGGTTCGACTATAACAATTGATTAAAACTATGCAAATAAGACGCTATGCATGAGTCGTAATGAACAAGCAAGGACGCTAAAGACTCCAACGGGTAAGAACGACCTAGTGATCATAATCAGCGAAAATTCATATAAAACATTCATGCTCGAGAAAGCCATAGCTGCGGTTTAAAGCATTAAATGCTACGGCCTCCATGAGAGTACTTTTAGTAGCGTCGTTTACTTCATACTCGAGTACCAACTGGGCACGCCTTGGACCGTCAAAACTATCAATTAACTACCCCCCCTTAGGTAGTACGTATAACGCTATATATGGCACCAGCAAGTGCTCATGAACCACATAACCACTCCTACCTAAAAACGCCTCTAAACTCAACCTCAACGCCCCCCCTCCTCTCCCTAACAGCCCTATCATAGATCAACTTGGCGAGCACCAAATCCTCCACAGCAATGCCCAGGGACTTGAAGATGGTTACTGAGTCATCACCCCCCCGCCTGCCCTTAATCTTACCAACCACGATGTCGGCCAGCGGGACAACCCTGGACCAAGCGGCATCGCCAGCCATTATCAAGTCCCCCCCAGCCTCCTCCCTGGCCTGGCTCACGTCATCAACCGCAATAACGTCTGCCCTAAGCACCGCATCAGGCGCCAACTCAGCCTATTAGCCCAATTACTACCGATAGCGTTAATGTGCATCCCAGGTCTCAGGTACGAACCACGTATGAATGGGTCCCTCGAATTAGTGGCCGTGACCAAGACATCGACATCCCTACAAACCTCCTCATAATCACTGGCAACCACTGCGTCGAAGCCCCTAGACATTATGAACCTGGCGAACTCCTCGGCATGCCCACGAGTCCTACTAAAGACCTTAACCAATTTAAGGTTCAAGACCCTACTCAAGGCCTCAAACTGGGCCCTAGCCTGGGTACCAGCGCCGACGATGCCGAGCACGGACGAGCCCCCCCTCCTGGCCATGTACTTGGTGGCCACGGCAGACGCAGCCCCAGTCCTAAGCTGTCCAAGCCTATCAGCCTCAATGACAGCCAACAACTCACCACTATCGAGCTAAACAAGACAACCACAAACCTAGTACCATGCCTCGTACTCAGGTACGTCTTAAGCCCAGCAACCCTATAATTCCCAAGAACCATGCCCTGAAGTACGTGAAGCACGGCGCCACTAACGATGGCCCTACGCTAGGCAGGTTAACCGCACCACCACTACCCAACAACCTAAAGCCATCCTCCACAGCCCCCCCTATGGCATCATCAAACGAAACCAACTCATTAATCTCAAACTCCCTAATTAATAGCACAAAGCGCTAATGGCAAAACCCCCCCTTTAAAGAAGTGCCCCCCCGGCAACAAAACGAGTGAAGAGGTCAGAGTTAGCTGAGGAAGTGATGACCCATTCATGAGCAGATAATGCCTAGGAAACCAGGTTTAACCTCACGCCCCCCCTTCAAACCTACCTCCTACTTACGCCCTTTATGCCCGCGTTCACAGCCCTATAAAACTCCTCATAAACAAGCCCATTTATGCCACAGTTCACAGACTCACCACGCCCAGCAACGACCTCATTGGCATCCGTATTAACCATGGAGACCTATTCACCCTTAACACACTCAACGTCTACAACCATGACACGCCCCCCCTAAATATCCACAATTATCAATAATAGTAACAAAATCAAAAATAATTATAATCTATGAAACCCTCCCAAATAATATGATACAGGACATAAAGTACCTAAACGGAAACATAATAATCACAATAAACCAGGAAACAACGGCACTAGCCAACACCGTAGACGGAGGACTAAGAAACGGCATCAAATACATAATACACCACCAAGTCCCCCAGGAACTTCAATAACGACCCAATTAAGGAAGCAATTAAAACGCACAGGGAACTACTGATAAGCGATAATGAAGCAATAACCTTCCTAACAGCCACAGAGTTACCAAGAAACCACACAATACACAGAGAGACAATTTACGGCATAGAAATCGAGGTATCAATAACTATAGGATTGACGAATCCATATAAGATAGACAGGGGGTAATATAGAGACGTGGGGCCTTCACGAATCAACAATAAACATGGCGATAATCATAAGTAAGCCATTGACGTTACAGGTAATGATAGACGCCATTGCACTAAGCTCGCAGGTAAAGGCGTTAACGTTGGCAGAGCTAACTGGAAATAGAATGCACGGAACAACATCAGACGCGGTGGCAATAATAACGCCAACCAGCGGCAATAAGGAACCATATGCAGGGCTGGCAACAACGATAGGCAAAGCCATAACCCACGCAGTACATGAAGCATTAACAAGGGCATACAAAACCTACACCACACAAAACCAGTAAGGAGATCAACTAAAGAGGCGGTGAGCCGACCCCCGAAGTTCTCGGGCCACCCCAATCACGCCCTCCCTAACGCACTTCACGAGTATTAAGAAACCACGTAACGCCACATTCATAGCACCAATAACATCCCTATCGCCCTCAAAACCACAGTAACTACACGTCACTTTACCCCCCCTAGCCCTACCTAAATAGGCGCCGCATCGTGGGCACATACTACTTGTGTACTCAGGCTCAACAAGCACTATAGGTATGAAATCCCTAACTGGTACTACCACCTCACCCCCCCTATAGCTTATCCAGAACCAGGAGGTTTTAACGGCAGGGCATTTACTCACAACCTCACCAAACCTATTAACAATCAATTCCCAAACCACCCTAGCCTTAGCCAAGTCACGCTTACGCTCATTAAACAACCTAAGGTCCTCAAACGCCAAGCCAACCAACGCATTATGAACCCTTTGAACACTATGGACAGCCCTAACCACGGCACCCAATGCCTTACTAATTATGCTGCTTGTTAGTTCATTGCCTCTATATCTATCAAC
The DNA here is from genome assembly GCF_001316005.1 of Vulcanisaeta distributa JCM 11217. Lineage (GTDB taxonomy): Archaea > Thermoproteota > Thermoprotei > Thermoproteales > Thermocladiaceae > Vulcanisaeta > Vulcanisaeta distributa_B. The sequence continues at coordinate 9,836 of NZ_BBBJ01000001.1, read as the reverse complement.
TCCGGGATAATTAACCTCAACCACGTATGCCCTAGTCATGGCATCATAAATACCCAACGGCACTAACGAAACACCATTTTGCCTAGCATACACCACAGCTAAATCATTAAGCAACTTAGCCCATACACCAACAAAAGCCACAACAGAACGCCTAGCACCAACATCAACACCGACAACCGTCACATCCACGGCAGGCACATGCCCATCCTTATTTCCCCCCCCATCCCTACCCATACCCATCACCTAGATACCCACGGGGCGGGACTGTGGATTTCCACAGTCACCGCCCCCCCTCGTTTAAGTTCGATGGCGGGGCGGCCCGCCCCCCCGCGGGTACCCAGGTGATGGGCTTAATCAGCTTCTCCGATTTAATCATTAATCATTTTATGGGGATTCATCATTATGAACTCAGGGCGTCCGAGGACCGAACCAACGGCTCGGTTTCTCGTGCCCATCATCCTCCCTTCCTCCTCCCCCCTGCATAGGGGGGGGATTGAAAAGAGGAAGGGGGGGGATTTTAACGGGTTCGCCTGCCGTGGATGTGACGGTTATGTGCCGTTATTGCTTTCGTTAAGTAGTTTATTGCGTAGTTCTCTTGTTTCGTTTATTTTTATTTTCAGTTCTTCGTTAACGCCCATGTAAAGCGCTTCGCCTGGTTTTATTCGGCTTAATACGTCTTTTAATCTCGATAATAATTTAGCGGGGGGCCGCTGTGGCTTGTTATTATCGTTGGTGTGTTTAGGTCTTCAAGGTTCAGCTTACCTATGCTGTGCATTGCCATCCAAATGTTCGTAAAGCCTCTCGCCATTCTAGTAACCCTTAGTAGTACGTCCTCTCTTATGGGTAATATTGTTATGTCGTCTAATATTAATAGGTTATTTGTTCCTTGTTGGCACATGCTGTTGATTATTAGAGCAGTTGCTAAGTATGTCCCCCCCTTAATATCCCTACTACTTAGTATTGTGGTTACCTTACTAACTTCATTGTTAGTGTCTTGATCGGTTACGATGTCGCGTAGCAGTGCTATTCGTTCTAAAAGCCATAGTGCGTGGGCGTTACGTGGGTTTCTAGCGAGGTACCTAAGGTACCTAACGTAATTGCTATAGGTTCTAAACCTGTATGCTGTGGATACTAACAGCGAGATTCCAGGTCTCGTGCTTAGCTCCTCATATGAGTCAAGTATTAGGAATAGGTTGTCACGTACGCATTTCCAGGGTATTTGCGGCTTCGCCATAGCCCCAATGGCATCAGATAATTTATGAGTCATGTAGGTTATTGATGAACCCATGAGCTTACGCCTCATTAAACCCAATGTAGTGATTATCGTGGTTTTTCCAGAGCTTGGCGGGCCAATCACCATTAATGCTTATCGCCTAGATCGAGTAATATTTTCATTAGTTTCTTATCGATACTCAACTCCCGACTTCAGGGGGGGTCGCTCACCGCCTAAATCGCCTACGAGGGTTTCCCCAGGGCTTAACCCTGGGGGGGATTTCCCTCGCGGTTCATGCATCGGTTAAGCCATGTTAGGGCTACATGCTCAATCACCGTTATTAATTATGCCTAAAACCTCTTTAAGTGGTGGTTCTCGTTAATTTCTCAATGCACCGTGTTTGGTGCTCTTATCATGGTTCTCCCCCCCTTATGGATTGTTATTGCGCCTTTTTTAGTGCATTTTCTGCGCACGGTATTTTGCGTGTGTGCGCACGGTTTGTTATGCTTAAATTATTCCTTTCCTTTGTGTTTACTATGGAGTTGGGGGGGCTCGTTGGTTCGGGGGGGAGTGGTCAGTATGTAGAGTTTGTCCTGCCCTATCTTAGTTCTTACAAGCCGTTTATCGCGATTTATGATGTCAAAGGTGTCAGGGTTATCGAGGGTGGTAATGTTGTTAGAGCTCAGGTGATGGGTGGTGATTATGCCGTTGTTAAGGGTTACTTCGTTAATTCTAGGCCGTACATCGTGGACGTTAATATTGGTGGTGACGGCGCCAGATTCTTGCCCGCCTTATTTAACCAATTAATTAGTAGGGTGTCTCCTGGTAATGGTGGTAGTGTTGTGTTGTATATCCTTGAGTTTAGGGTTCCTAATGACGTGGGTATATCCGTGAAGTTTCATAGGGAGGTTAGGAGGTGCTTTGCGAAGTATGGCCATGCGTGGATTGGTCGTGAGGTGTGCTTTAACGTGGATAGGTGGAGGGAGGTCTTTTCGAGGTATGGCAATGCCTTCATTCGTGTTTACCCAATATATGTGAACGTTAATGATGCTCTGCGTATTGTGGATTCGATAATTAATTCGATAAGGGCTAGGATAAATTACCTAAGTGAGGATTTGAGGTATGAGTTGAGGGCTTATCGAAGGGCTAGACTTAGGAATTTGATCGCAGAATTCAATGAGTTGTTGAGGGGGGGTTGGGAATCATTTAGGGTCTCCCTGGTGAGTAATCATGCGGTTGGTCAGGGGAGCCAATAATTGTAACCTGGTGATTAGGGAGCACCGCGTGGATGAGGTTAAGGGTAGTAATACTTCGTTATTTGTTGATTTATCCATGGCTGACTACGTGGAGTTGGTGATTAGGGATTCAGTGAGTGGTGTCTTTATTCATTACCCGTATAGGGTTATTTATACGCGTGATGGGGGGGATTTATTGCTTATTAGGACTGAGAGTTATGGTGATGATAAATTGAGGAGGCATAAGTCCAGTGTTTGTCCCTTCAAGGACTGCCGTTATTTATTGGGTCCACTGGCTAATACGCGCCTTGTGGTTAGGGTTGTGGGGTTTCGCAATGCTGATCCTGTGATTAGGCTTTCATGACTTAATATTGGAATGGGCACTGTAATTCATGTCTTGAGATTTCCCTATAATTATTTTCCCTAGCCAGTATTAGGGATACGTTGTTGATTAGCAGTGGCCTATCCTGAAGCTCTCTTTCAATCCCCCCCATTTCACGGGCCGTCTCAAGTATTTCCTGGGGGATTCACCTTCTTTGTTTTTATGTAGGCTATCGTTATGTGTGGCTTAAACTCACCTGAGTACTTGTCACTCATTGTGACGCTTGAATCCCTCAGTATGCTAATTATGATCGACCTAAGCCTACACAATTGCCCATTGCTAATCACCTTCACAGCCAGTACCTGGGCTTGAGGGTGCTTGGCAGCAGCATTAATTGCCCGAGCTTAACCCGAAAGCACGGTATTGAGCTTAGGCTTATCCCAACCCTATCATCAACCTCTTGGCTTGGTCTCCTATCGCCAATGTATGCAATGGTTATGTGCATGTTATCCCTCTCTATGGGTATCACGGGTAATGCCTTAATCAGTGGCGTTATGTCTAAATCCTTAACGAATACTCCGTAGAAGTAACCCACGGATTAACCCACTGGGTAATAATCTAATGCTTTTCGCAGCGTTATTGTTGAAATAATGATGCATATGTGGGTGATTACCCACTTAGTTTTTAGTTAATTATTAGGGGGGGAAGGGTGAGAGCATGGGGGGGGTGAAGATTGCAGTATGACTAAGTGGGTGTATTGGTATGGCATGGTTGTGGAAAGTCTGGTGGGTCTGCGTATTGTGGGGGGGTGAGCGGAAGTGTCAGGTTTAGGACTAATTAGCCTATATCTTACGCGCCTCACAAAAGCTTTATAAGCTGGTTCATTTGACATTTGTATCGTGTCTAACACCGTCAAGATCACGGTGAAGAGGACGCCGATGGACTACGTTGAGAAAAGGAGGAGACCTGATTGGTGCCCTGGCTGTGGCGATTATGGAATACTCCAAGCCCTTTATCAGCCTTGGCCGATTTAAATCTTGACCCGCACAACGTGTTCCTGGTTTCCGGTATTGGTTGTTCTGCTAAGACGATTCACTATGTCAATGCTAATGGTGCCCATACACTCCATGGTAGGCCCATACCATACGCGACCGGCATTAAATTGGCTAATCCGAACCTTGAGGTCATAGTGATTGGTGGTGACGGCGACTTAATGGGTATTGGCGCTGAGCACCTCGTGCATGCCGGTAGGCGTAATGTGGATTTGACGGTTCTGATGTTCGATAATGGCGTCTACGGCCTGACTAAGGGTCAGGCGAGCCCAACGCTTAGGAGAGGTGTTAAGACTAAGGCCCTTGCCAGGCCGAATATTTATGATGCGATTAACCCAGTGGTTTTGGCGCTTTCTGTGGGCTTCACGTTCGTGGCCAGGGGGGGCTACGCCTACGATGTTAAGCACCTCGCATACCTAATTAGGGAGGCCATTAGGCATAAGGCTCCGCATTCATCGATATACTGCAGCCGTGCCCAACGTATAATGATGTGAATACCAAGGAGTGGTATGAGGCTAGGATTTACAAGCTTGAGAATGAGCCGGATTGGGACCCCCCCGTGGTTAGGAGTCCGAGTGAGGAGGAGGTTACGAAGAAGCTCACGCAAGCCTTCCTTAGGGGGGGCATGGAGTGGGGGGGTGATAAGATACCCATTGGCATATTCTACCAGAATGAGTACGTACCAACATATGAGGAGAGAATTACGGAGCAAATGCCCAACTACCTAAAGGCGCCGCCAGCCCTGAGCCCGCTCTATGGTCCTGACGGCTCGACAATAGTTAACATCGAGGATATACTCAGGGAGAAGGAGGTTTGGTGATTCAGTACTTCCTCATTAAATCACCTATTAACTTAGTCACGGGTTCAATATCACCGTCACTCTTCACATTCGTTAAGGCAGCCATTAAAATGATGAGCCTAACCAAGTGCTTTAAATCCTTGATACCACCTCTATAAACCACCTTAATGCCCTCCATCCCCCCCAACTCACTCGTAATCCAAACCTCTAGGTTGATGCCGTACTTCCTACCAACATCCTTAACAGCCCTGTATATGGCGTCCTGGCACTTAGTAACGTTGATGGCTGTTAAGGTGCTTGGTGGTTTATACAGGTCGTTCGTAACCTCAACCCTCTCGCCCACGCAATTCTTGAGCACCTCCACACTTATTGGTAGGTCGGCCAACGCGAGGATTGAGCCATTGCCCAGTAGGTACATTGATATCGTCCTTGGGGGGGTCTTAGTGAGGAGTATCGGTGAGTTTGGGGGGGATATTATTACCGTGCCCACCGCCTTAATCACCCTGCCCAGGGCGCTGTAGGCATAGACATCACTAATGCCCAATGCACTACCGTACCTATTATGCAAGTCCAGCACAAGCCCTATGAACCTTGAGGAATCCATGAACAAGATAATGAAGCCTTTGATCTTATTTAGCATTGCGGCTCAACTTTATGACCCAGTAATAGCTAGTAATCACTTATCCTGAGCAGGGCTTTGCCGCAAAGGCGTATGCCGGCCCCTGACCACCTGCCCTCGATATTACATATACGTACCCAGGTAATAACGTGTAATTAAGTGTGATCTTTGTATAGCTCGTCCATATTATAGCGAGGCCATTACTTACATACCCATTTATCGGTACTGTGATATTCGTAATCAATAGTATCGGCGACTTAATGTAGTAATTTACCGTATAGTAACCTATTTGTGATGAGGCATTGCACATGTACCTTACATCAATTACGCTGCTATTACTGAAGCCATTATTGAAGATCACCGAGTAATAACCGGTTCCGTTTAGGATCATTGCATATACCTGACGTGATTCATTTTGGTCTGAGATTGTTCCAGGCGGTAATACCGGAATGATTTTATAATATGGTGCATTGTTTATTAAGACAGGGCCTAGGTCTTGAGCGACATATTGTTACGTGCATGGTTCGTACCAACCACCAATAACTGGGACCATCCTCGTACTATGGATGGCCCACTTATCCAGCCTGAAGAGACCAACTGCTGAACCATTACTTGCGTAAATAACCGTAAATGATTGAGACAAGACCTGACTTGTTAGGATTAGGGGGGGACCTGAGCTAAATACGTAGGTGGCCGTGTAGGCGCCTTGCACGCTTGCATATCCATTGTATGGGGGGGAATTCAGTAATGCAATTGGTGTCCAAAGCGTGCCCTCAGTGACCATGGACCCTTCCCTACATACATAGCCGACGTCGCAAATACGTAGTTTATGCCTATGAGTATTGATACGATAATGATTACTAGAATTCCTTCATCATTTAGTTTCCTTTAAATGTTTGGTCATCGACTCTAGAGTGAGTTTTATATTTTGTTTTGGGTTTCCTAGCCTGTGGAGGACTCGATTGAGGATTTGTTGGTTGGTGTTGAGGATGGTGATGTGGAGTCCTTCATGAAGTTGATTAGGTTTGTTGAGGATAATTATAGGAAGGCTCTCTACACAATGGGTTATGTAGAGCTTGGTGATTACATACTCATTAAGTCCTGCACATACGTGTTACTGAGTAGTGACGGCATGGCTTATGCGCTGCTTGGTGGTGATAAGCCTGAGATTATTGACTTTGAGACTAATGGTGACATTAATGAGGTGATTGACGAGATCTGTGGTTCAGAGGAGGATTAATATGTTGGTTTTCGTATTACGAATTTAATATTACGAAAGATTTATATTATGGTATTCGGTATTACATACGTGGGCTCTACCGTTATTCTCACCGTTAGGGTTAGGAGAGAGTTGAAGGAGAGAGCTGAGAGGCTTGGTATAAATATTAGGGAGGTTGTCGAGAGAGCGCTTGAGGAAGCGATTGAGGAGAAGGAGAGGGAGAGGTTGAGGAGAATGGCTGATGAGCTTAGGGAATTGCTTAGTGGTATTAGTGAGGAGGAGGTTGTTAGGTTAATAAGGGAGGATAGGGATGCAAGGTAAATACTTACTCGATGCCTCAGCCTTATTCCTATTGATTCAACGGGGGGGCGATATTATTTCTCAGGGAGGGATAATTAAGAATATTTACATACTGCACTTAACAATATATGAAATAGGTAATGTGCTATGGAAGGAGGCATATATATTCAAGCGCATTAAGGACCTTGATAAAGCCGCTGAGTTGATTCAGGAGATTTTAGGACAGATTAACATACTTGCCGATCCGCCAATTGCCGAGGTGCTAAGGTTGTCAGTAAGTAGAGGTTTGACTTTTTACGATGCGAGCTATGTATATGCCGCGGAGAGCATGGGCTTGGTATTGGTGACTGAGGATAGCAGATGCTTAAGTCAACGAGTAACGCCATTAGCTTTAGGGAATTCGTTGATGCCGTAATACGTGGTAATGCGTGATCCCAGCTAGAAATGGATATAAATGCTGCGGTGGTTATATACCGTGTGAAGATGACCGCCATGACTGATGGCGAGTGATGAGGAACTTGGGTTCTTGATGCCTCACTCATTGAGCGATTTCGTGAATTCCGCGTAAAGGCTTTCTAGGGCCCTTACAGCATCATCATTTAGGTAATTGCCGTCGGCGGCGCCCACGTACTTCATCAATTCCTCAATGCTTGTTGCTGTAATCATTACCGTGCTTATTGGGTAAGAAAGCACGTACTTAATGGCTAGGGTCTCCAGGTCCATGCCCAGGGACTGGGCTATGGGCTTAATCCTCGTATTCGTGAAATTAAGTGCCTTAATTAACCAGCCCCCCCTATCCCTTAGGTTTCTATGGTCATTTGGCCTGAAGTTTATGTCCTGCCTACTCGTTAATACGTTTGAGGCATGCGGAACCCTAGTTATTAAGCCAATAGATCTCTCAGCACCACGCCTTATCAATGTCCTGCCGGGTTCCTGCTCCAGAATATTGAATACGAACATTATTGATTCATAACCCTCATCAATAGCTGCCAAGCCTTCATCGAGTATGTTCGTTTCAGGGCCGAGGGCGATGCCCACGTGCTCAACGTACCCATCCTCCACAAGCTTTAGCAAAGCCCTATGCAACTCCCTATCCCTAATTACATTGATCGGTGGGTTATGGAGTTGAAGGAGTGTTATCCTCCTACCCAGCCTATTGAAGGATTCCCTGACAGCGTTGATTATGTAATTAACGCTGAAGTTCTGGATGTGCCTACCATTAATTATTTTACCAACCTCATAACCAACCTTTGTGAATACATTAACGTCATAACCCTAAGAGCCTCGCCGAGTATCTTCTCGCTAAGTCCATCGCCGTACATGTCCGCGGTATCAAAGGTATTAATGCCGAGGTCTAGGGCCATCCTTATTAGGGACATGTCATGATTGCGGTCATGCACTCCATACATGCCCGTACCAATGACCCAGGCGCCAAAGCTAACCTCCGAAACCTTAATGCCGGTACGACCCAGGACTCTATAGTGCATTATTCATGGCTTCTACGGACCTGGTTATAAACGCGGATTGAGTGATCAGACACTATAACTGGTGCTAGCTATTGCTGGCATTGCATAGAGTTTATTAGTTCATGAGACTAATTAATGCTTAGCCATGGAGCTTCCAAAGCCCTGGTTTGACGTTGATGGTTATAGGAGGACGAGACTTCTTGAGACTAAGTACGAGGCTGAGATAGCGATTAGCATGCTTAGAGAGGGATTGGTCAGAAACGCCGCCGGTAAGGCATTTCAGGCATGGAAATCATTTCTCGCGGCAATATCTGCAGGCGAAATTAATGAATTGAGCAAGGTGTATAGGCGTAGGGTTAAGGTTAGGGGGGATTGAGGGAAAGGATTAATGAGGCACTGTATGTTGCTGCCTTCATGCCAACGATTAGGATGTTTGAAGTATCAAAGATACTCAGCGCCCTCAATCCCTTGATGCCATACCTAACCCTGGCGTCCCTTGAATTACATAGGTATCAGTATAATGGGCCTGATAGGGAGGGTATATTCAGCGTATTTAGAAGCGATGATGATGCTAAGGAATTCATCTGTAAATTTCTAAGTGACATGGCAACCATATACCGGGAACTAGTTAAGGAGGAATTCATAGACCTAGCACAGTGTAAGTAAGCTAAGAGCGACTAAACCGCTCTATCTGGCTGCGGTCTATATATCCCGTGGAAATTACAGTTCAGGCTCTCGATTAGTTAATCAATAAATAATCTATTTAATTAATCAATAATTATACATATAGTATTTATGCCATAGCCCAATGCGCGCGCCCGCACCTACTCACACAGGGCTTTATTTCAATTACATATAGATAGGACTACGCGCAATCTCAATTAGGCATAGCTATTATTGCCATATTTTAATTACTTAGCATTTCATGTATTTTAGCCTTATCAAATATATGATTAATGCATTGCTTAAATAATGGCTCGCTGTGTCATTAATGGTCATGGACTTGGGTAGTGCCAGGGTTATGGCAGGAGTTGGTGCGATACTTGCTTGTGTTGGTTTTCTTGGCTATGGCGTGTTGGGTGTTGTTGGTATGGTTATATTCCTGGTGGGAATTATTGAGGTCGCCAATAATCTTCATGATAATTCATTAAGGAATAATGCGATTATCTGGTTCATATTAACCGTTGTGGCATTCGCCGTATTCATAATTTAGCTTTTTCCTGCTCTTCCTCATTCATAACCCCCACCTTCTCCATGCTTGTTATGATTATAACCCACGCCATTGGCGTGCCTGGTGTGTATTATGGGCGTAATGGTGTGTCTGGGTTTGTGTATACTCCGTTCACTGAGTTTCTACAGTTTATGGAGTTGATAATGGCCGTGGGCATCTTCGCGTCTATACCACTAATTGCTTCGTCGGTGTTCATGTACCGTATTGCCAGGAGGACCTATACATATACGGGTAGTGATTACGTCAGAATTGGCGGTTCACTCTATATAGTGGGTGCCGTACTGACGCCGATAATAATTGGGCTAGTACTGCTACTAATTGCCTGGTTGATGATTGGCATTGCCTTATTAACCACCGAGGTTAAACACCCGTGATCACTG